>NZ_JAESJS010000022.1:0-31427 GCF_017891705.1 Staphylococcus sp. GDY8P196P
AAATGAGATTTAAAAATATAAATAATAATTGTTGTTCGTAAAGTGATAAGCAAGAACAATGTTAGAAGCAATTACGAGATACAAAACGTTATAACTAAGCATGAATACTTTGCATTATACAATGCCGTTTGTAGCCATTTAGAGAGCTATACAGAGCATACATTTATTATTTAGATGTATTTAGGTACTCAACAATCTTACATGTGGCTTAAATGGGCTTAGAATACGTTGTATGAAAAGAGTAAAAAGTAACTAAACTTAGATTGAAAGTAAATTAATTTTGCCCAGTAGATAATTAAAGTAGTGGTGGAAATTTTAACGGATAGATAATTTAATCGGGCAGTGAAAATAATACTGGAGATTATAAAAAAGAAAATGAAATTTGAAAAAAATTATTTCTAAATTTAAAGGGAGGCGTTGAATTTGCGCCCAGCCTTTTTGAAAACGAATTAAACGAGCCCGCCTTATCCGTAACCGCATCTTGAAATGAAAAGTTAAAATTGTGTATTTTTTCACAATGATTACTAACGAAATAGTCTAATTTAAGCGATTTACGGCACGTAATGACCTGTAATCCATGTAACTATTCATTCAATGCAATATAGAGCTTCTCACAGAGCCTAGTTTTTGATGAAATAACTACGTCTCTATTAATGCTTACAATATTAAGCTTTGTATTATTCTCTTTCATCTTTTCGTGGATAGGCGCAATATACAACACAAGCAAATAATTGTGAGTGTTAGTTACCAAAACATTGCAGGTCAATCGATATTCGAGATTGGACGTAGATTGAAACATGTGAAAGAAAATGACCTTGTTCATGGAGAATTCAGAAATTGGGTTAAAAAATTGGTTTGAGTAAAAGCTCTGCAAATGAATTTGGAGAAAATTATAACGGAGCGCTCCGTTCATATGGACAGCATAAAACGCATCAATTAGCGACTATGCCTGAAGAACAACGCAATCACGTTATTGAAAATGGTATTGAAACAAACAACGGTAACAAGTCAATCGATGAAGCAACAACTAGAGAATTAGAAGAATACAAAAAACAACTCAAACAACGCGACGAAGAAAAAACTCAACTCGAATCCCAACTTGAACAAGCACAACGTTCTGAATCAATTGCACGTAAACAATAACTTAAATAAGTTTAAAATTTATTACTATATTAATTTAAATGAGTTGTCCACAAATCTGGACAACGTTCAAAAAGACAATTTCTTAAATGCACCAAAGTCATTACAAAAAGAAGTTATGAAAAAGAATATTTATAATTCCGTTCAAAATTACAACGAAGTCCAACAGTTGGACGGCGACCAACTAAAAAACGACCACGTGGTCGCATTTGTGTATGAATTCTTTAGAATTAGCGTCGAGATTTTCCGACAATAAGACAGCGCTGACTTTATTACTAAAGAATACGAGCGAGCGCTCGCTTAAAAAATACATAATATTTATAGGAGATGATATAAATGTCACAGAGAAAACTATTATCACAACAAAAAGCTTATCGTACCAAAGATGTACAAGAACAAAGAAATGCGACTGAGAAAGCTATGAATGAGCTTACACCTTTATCAAAAGAACCACCCGATTTTTTAGACGATGATGCTATTCAAGAATGGTATAGAGTACTTCCACTTATTAATGAATTACCTATAAAAGATTTAGACAAAGGTCTGCTTGCTACTTATTGCCAAACATATAGTAACTACAAAAATGCCACACTCAAAATTCAAGAAAAAGGAATGGTGGTTGTGACTGAACGTGGAAGTAAACTCTCACCTCATTACACAATACAAAGGGATAGCGTGAATACAATGAACGCCATTTGTCCCAAATTAGGCTTAACTGTTGAGGCACGTCTCAAGATTATGGAACCTAAGACAAAAAATGAGTATGATCCCGTAGGTGATTTTGTGACAGGTAAGAAGCCTAAATCAGTATATGAAGAGTTTGGCATAGGCAAAGATGATTGATAGTTTAGAAAAACTTTGGCGAATTGAGCTGTTACTCTTTTTTGAGTAATAGCTACGTAATCAACATTTTTAAATACTTATCTAGCTATAGACAAAAATGTCCGTTACTACATAACTATTTTTGTTATCTACTTAGGTTGTGACGTTTTTGGTATATCCTTTAATCTCAAAAAATATGATGCGTAATTTTAGCAAGAGTCATAACAACAATTAATTGGAATGTATAAACTAATAAATAGCAAATCTCGTTGTACAAACTTAAATATATAATAATGCCTTCCAAATTTTGGAAAGAGATGGTTTTCTGTAACTGTTGCAGAAACTTATAAGCGTTTATATAACTATATAAAGAAATGAGGTTATAACATGCATCTAAAACCCTGTAAGCAAGTATTAAGATATTATCCCGTTGAAAAGATTACTGAATACGAACTGCTAACTGCTTATAATCCTATGTTTATTAATCGTAAAATACAAGCAATAGAGGAACAAATCGAATGTATGTATAGCCTTAATACATCGCATATGACCTGTGATGATGTAATGGGCGTTATCACCACTTCGTATCCACTAGAAAAGTTGGTATGTTGGATCGTGGATAAAAAAGAAGAACTGGATAGATATAAAAAGCAATCCAATAAGCGACTGAACCTAGTTAAAAAGTTGATTAAACGCTACCCACCGCATGAACAAAAGGCCGTTATTCAATACATGCAATCAAACGGCTCATATAAGCCACACAAAGCCATAGAGAAACTTCAAAGAGATTTATACCAAATACATCATAAAGCGCGTTCAGAACGCAATGAGAAGCGCACACAAGCCAATAAAGTTATTTACAACGATTATATCGAATCTAAACGTAAAAGCCTACAAAATGAACGTGAGGTGCTTGCTATATGATTATTGAGTATCAAGATGTAAATTATAAAATGTTATCTAAGTACATGCTGAACTATCACAGATTGTGTGACTGGTATATTAACCGACCTCATAGCGTTAATGACCTTCAGTACCGAAATATATGTGATGTGGTTAAAGGTATAACTGCTGTATATAATAATTCTTCTTTATTAAAGCAACAAGTTATCAAGTTGACGTGGTGGGACAAGGAAACCTTATCAGATGACGTTATTTGCGACGTTATCGGTATTAAACAAAGGGCATTGTTGCGTGCTAGAACGTCTATATTAGATCGATTGGCGAGTGAAATCGGCTATGTATGATAAAAAGACGATTAAGCAGTTTATATTGAGCTGTCACGAGCATATTAACGATGATTATGAAGACAAACCCATTGAAACAGATGATTTCTTTGAGTTAGGTGCAGAAGTTGGCCATAAGCGTATAGATCAAATAAATACAGAAGATGCGATATTTTTAAACGAACTAGAATTGGCCGCCGAAACAGTAGGAACATTCAAAGAGTTTAATTTGTTTTTACTGATGGTAGAGGGGAAAACTTACAAAGATATGGCTCGTATATTCGAAGTAGGTGAGCAGAGAGTTAAGCAGATGTTAGACAAGTTAATAGTTAAAATGATTGAATATTTGCAATATAACTAAAATTGTATATAATAGGTAATGGAATCACTTATCACTTTCTAACGAATACACACTAGACGACTTTTAAAGTCGTCTTTTTTATTTGGTTATTATACAACTAAATTTTTTCTTTTAATCACATTAGAGTGATTATAAAATAGGCTTATTCTAATATTTAATGCTATAGTAAACTTACATACAGCTATATATATTATTTTATAATTATTAATTTTTACATATAACAATTGCCCAAGTATGTTATGGGATGGTTATTTGCTTGATAGTTCAATGTCATGTTAAAATGTATTTATCAGTTTTTAGCATTATAACTCTTAATTTATAAGGCAGATGGTCTAGTCTGTCTTTTTTTATTTACATATACGAACTAGAGTTCTATTATATTTACGAGGTGATTATAAATGAAACCCAACTTAGACTGGAATAAAGAGTTTCAAGAGTTTCAAGATATTTTGAATTCAGGAATAAATCCCGAATGGTTATATAATGCTAAAGCAAATTTGATACTTAATCCAGCATATACTGGACAAGGGAAACAATTTTTCTTTACTAAAGATATTATTGAAGCCAGTAAAAGAATTCCTTTTTATTAAATTAAATATTGAAAGTAGGTATTTAAAATCAATAAACGACTTCAAAAAGAAAAACTATGGAGTAGATATAAATATGAAGTTTTGTGGCATGATCACAATACTTATAATGACATTAGATATTTGATGAATAACGATGCTGAAATCGAATTAGTTCAGCAAAAAATTCAATACGCATTAAGTAAGAAACCATCTAAAGGTTCAATAATTAATGCCTTTTGTCATATGTGGGGGTATTTCAAAAAGATAAGCACCGAACAAGAAAAACATAAATTTATACAATTAAAAACAGATTTTGAAAATCAATTAATAAATGAAAGAAATTTAATTGATTTTATTAAGAGGTTAGCAGATTTATATGAAGTTTCTTATTTAAAACAGTCCTCTATTATAAGTGATCCAAATCTAAATAGGTGAGTATAATTTATAGGTAGTTATTATAACTTTGATCTACTTTTTAATATTTAAATTAATTTAATATCTTTATTGCTATTTATGTTATACATTTGATTATATTACAAATAAATAACCAAGGAGATTATATATGGATTACAAAAAAAGAAATCAACAAAATAGGTTGGAACTCAAAAGAAGTAGAAAATAGAATCGAAAGTTTAATAGATGATGGATTTATAAGTTCAAAAGAAAATGACAATGAAAATATAGAGAATCTTATTGAAAAAGAAAGTGATAACTCTACACTAAATGAATTTTTAAATAAATAAAAAACCTATAGGCTTATTTCATATAAATTTGTTAAGTGTGTTGACTGATTTGATTATATTATTACAAGAAAAAATCCAGACCAGAAAGACCTTATAATCTATAGTATATTAATTATAATTATATGTTTAATGGCCATTTTTACAATTTGACACATTATTTTAAATTATGCAATTTAATAAGAAAAGACAAGCACAAAGCCTGTCTTTTCTTACTTGTGTGTTTTAATAATAATAATAAAGGAATGTGAATTGTATGTCTATTTAAAAATTATCATTTCCTCATAGTTTGGTCAAGCAAAATAAAAACATTCACCTGTTGGTGAGCGTTAGTAACTAAATTTATCATTACATGTTCGTTGATTGTCATTTTACTTAGGGATTCTATTAACAAAAATAATTTTCGAGTTAGACAAAATTGACGCATTAAATATCCCCTAATATATGTATTTTAATTAGTTGATGCAACGCAGACCAAATGTTAAAACTATACATTAAGGTTATTTGATAACTTTGAGCAAATTTTAAGCGTGATGTTATACATTTGGATTTGAATATATTAGAGAACTCTAAATTGAAGAGTCTGTAAAAAATTTACTCATATCTGAGTGATTTAGATTATCCAACTGGTAATAACTATAGCAATACTTGTAAAATAGAGAGGACGTAAAATGCTAACCCATAAGGAGTGAATGAATCATTAGGGCAGGCCAAAATCCAATTTGCCCCCCCAGATTTGTAGACTCGGTGATTTTTTTACCTGTTCTTTATTACACTATTACTTAAAATTGAGTAACAGCTCAAAAAAGTGCATGTACTAATGAAAACTCTAGTTTTAATATTGTTTATGTTTCTATATATATGAATATATGTTTAGCAATATAAAAATGGTAATAAATGTAATAATAAGTTTGTAAATCCCATACTTCTCTATCTTATAAAAGGTAGGGATGTATTTTGCGTTCTGAGAGAAGATTTGTGTTGTATTAAGAAGTTATAAGATGGATAATTATATATACAATACTTATATAGGATGAATTGTAAATGAATGAGATTTGTTTTTTTATAATAGAATTAAATGACGGTACATTTTTCGTGAGTATGTAGAAAACGTTTGGAAAATTGATGAAAGTTTAGCTTTAAAACGGTTTGATAAAAGTAATAAAAAAGCGTTACAGAGTTAGGGCGTTACAGGAATTAAATCAAAACGAAATATCAGCTATAAAGGAAGATATGACAAAGAGCGAAGCACTTAAATTCGTAAGAGACACTGCTGTTAAAAGAAGAACTTTAAATAAAAATCAAAAGTTAAATGTTGTTCTTAATACCAAAGATTTAATAGAAGAATTGCAAGAGAAATCAAAAGAAAATAGATTAGCAAATTTGAAACAAAACAAACCGAAAAGCCCAGTTGAACCTATCGGTAAAAAAGTCAAGACACCAGTAAAAGAAAACGCTGAATTGGCTAAATTAGCAGGCGTTTCTGAAACAACATTAAAAAGAGCTAAGAAAGTAAAAAAATCAGTAACATTGGTCGTACAAAAATGTTTAACCAAAAGTATGTACTCAAAAATGAGTGTGTAAAAAGTACACACACAAAAAAGTTTATGTGCTATTACTCAAAAATGAGTATGAGGTTTGGTTTCTCAAAAAAAGAGCAAGCAATGTACACGGTCAAAAATGACCACGTACTGTTATCCAAAAAAAAGACGACAGCAAACGGACAAAAAAGTCTGATTGTATATAAGTGAAAATGAAGAACGTAAAGAGTTCACTTATTCTGAACGAATGGATTATGCACAACAGCTAGAAAGAATAGAAGCCAAAAAATCTAAAGAAAGAATGGCAGTGAAAAAACAAGGTAAGGACCCCGGTCCTGACCTAAAAAAAGGAAAGCAAACTCGAGATATTGTTGCAGAAGCAACCGGTTTTGGAAATAGATATTAGACTTAAAATGAAAATGGGGACTAAATGGGGACGCGAAATTCAAAACGTATCAAAACGAATGACACTATAAAATATAAAAAATGCCGACACCACAAGCTTTTTGACAACTAGCGATATCGAGTGAAAATGAGAAAATGACTTACTAATCCCCTCGAAGGGAATCGAACCCCTATTCTAAGAACCGGAATCTTATGTGTTATCCATTACACTACGAGGGGTAAATAACAATAATATTAGTGTACAAATCTTATAAGTGTTGGTCAACAATAATTTATAATGTTTAATGAAATTCTAAGCGTTATTTTTTGACCATATTTGACTTTTAGGTTAAAATAAATTTATCAGTTAGAAATAAGGAGGCAATATTAATGAATTTAATACCTACAGTAATTGAAACTACAAACCGTGGGGAACGTGCTTATGATATTTACTCACGTTTATTAAAAGACCGTATTATTATGTTAGGTTCACAAATTGATGACAACGTAGCCAACTCTATCGTATCACAATTATTATTTTTACAAGCACAAGATGCTGAAAAAGATATCTATCTTTACATTAACTCACCAGGTGGTAGTGTAACTGCTGGATTTGCTATTTATGATACAATTCAACACATTAAACCAGATGTGCAAACGATTTGTATTGGTATGGCTGCATCTATGGGTTCATTCTTACTTGCAGCAGGAGCAAAAGGTAAACGCTTTGCTTTACCAAATGCTGAAGTAATGATTCACCAACCACTTGGTGGTGCGCAAGGTCAAGCAACTGAAATTGAAATTGCCGCTAATCATATTCTGAAAACACGTGCTAAATTAAATAAAATTTTAGCTGAGCGCACAGGTCAATCAATTGAACAAATTGAAAAAGATACTGACCGTGATAACTTCTTATCAGCAGAAGAAGCTAAAGAATATGGTTTAATCGATGATGTTATGGTGCCAGAATCATAATATATCGCGTAAGCTAATAATGACATACAAGTAACAAAAAACAAGTCACGACAATGTACGACCATTTCTAAAATGCATGATGCATATACGATGTGGTTGACATGTGTGGCTTGTTTTTTTAATAATATTTTGAAAGTATGATTAGTGTTTATTTAAGAGATTTTGTTTCTTTTTATAAATTAAAATAATCGAAATGACTAACGTCAATAATCCAATGATTACTAAAGACATAGAAATGACGATCATAATAGCAGGTTTTTCAAATACCAAAATACCATTGGTGATGAGGAGTAAACCTGCAATGAATAATAAGATATGGCTAATACTATCTTGTTTCATTTTTAAATAGTCCCTTTCTTAATGAACTAAATTTTCTAGTGCTAGTTTCAGATTTGGGTATTTGAATTCAAAATCTAGTGCTTGCAACTTATTAGGTAAAACTTTTTGAGTATCAAGTACAACTGTCGACATTTCACCTAAGATAAGTCTGAGTGCAAATGAAGGTACCCATGTATAGTGTGGGCGATGAACTTCTCTTGCAATGGTATAACCAAACATATTTTGATGTTCTGCAATAGGTGATGTGAAATTAAATACGCCGCGTGCTTTTTCATTATTTATGGTATAGAGTATCGCTCTTGTTAAATCTTCAATATGAATCCAAGAATACCATTGTCTACCACTACCTATTTTACCACCGACATTTAAATCATAAGGTAATTTCATCAATGGTAATGCACCACCTTGATTTGATAGTACCATTCCAAATCTGCCAATAATTACTCGTGTGCCTAATGATTCAAATTGACGTGCTAAACGTTCCCACTGATATACCACTTCAGATAAAAAATCAAATGGTAATGTTTGATACAGCTCAGTATATGTACGTGTTAAATCAGGTTTGTAATAACCTACTGCGCTGGCGTTAAAGAATACAGCTGGCTTTTGCTTTCTGTTTTTAAAAAGGTCGTATAGTGCCTGAGTAGATTGTAATCGACTTAACATAATATTTTGTTTATGTGAGGAGGTCCAGCGATTATTTAAGCTAGCACCGGCTAAATTGATCACGATATCAATATCTGGAATTTGGCTTTCCCAATTCGGTTCTGACCAGTTAACATATGTGATTTTAGGATGTGATGTAGCATTGTTTTGTCTTGTTAATATCGTGATTTTGGAATCACTTTGTTGTATTGCCTCGATTAGCTGAGTACCTACTAGACCAGTACCGCCTGTAATTAGATAGTGTTTCATAGTATCACCTCATAGAATTGTAGTATGGAATCGTTCAGGCTTTAAATGCAAGTAAATCTCATAAAGAGTATGACAAAATTTATTCGAATTTTGTTCAAAAATATGTCATTTACTATGTCAAAGATGTATTTAAAATAAAATCATATGTCGTTATAATAAAGGTACCTTCGATATTAATTAATCATCTCTTAATTATTTCGAGTATACCCCATAATATACTAGCGAAGGTAAAATTTTGACTCCCTTTAGTAGAGGCCTATACGATTATCGTGTAGGCCTAATTTTTTGTGATTCTTAATATACATCATTGAATCGGTAGAAATTATTTTGATGTCATTATAATAGTGTAATTGAAGTACTACATATTATAAAATAAATAAGCCGATAATGCCAAAAGCGATTAAAAGCAAAAATAGCACAAGTATAAAAAGTTTATAGCGTGTTTTAATTGGGATTTTTGATTCATCATTATCATTTTCGCTCATCATATGACGCAAATGGGTTGGCTTTTTTTGTGATTGATTTGATTCATTAAATAAGTCGTACTTTTTCAAAATCTAGTCACATCCTGTTATGATATTATTGATAGTAAAAGAATAATTTAAGTAAAAGTATTGAAACAATATTCGAAATTAGATTAGTATTAAGTTGAAGCAACAATAAAAGTGTTGTATGTGATTATTTTACTATAGTTTGGAAATCAAAGTAACATCTACATTAAAATGTGGTTAATAAGGTTGTTTAATCAATGAAATAGTGTAAAATATAGTTCTAACATGAAGTTAAATGCCATTTGAAAATGATGATTTGATATAAATTGAAGTGAGGGGAGCATATGCCTAAGCATAATCAAAATAACAATTTTGATGACAAAGATAATAAAAAAATGAGTGGTTTCGCAAAACTGATCAGTGGATTGATTGTCCTATTACTTATAGGTGGGTTAGTTTTTGCAATTTTTGCATTCGTAGATCATTCAAATAAAGCCAATGAACGTTTGGCAGACCAAAAACAAGAAGAAAAAGACAAAAAGAAAGAAAAAACTAAGGAACAAAAAGACAAGAAAAAAGAAAAATCAACTGAAGAAACAAACCAAACACAACAAACCCAACAGACACAGCAAACACAACAAGTTCCTCAGACACAACAGACGCAACAAACCCAACAAACCCAACAAACCCAACAAACCCAACAAACCCAACAGACACAGCAACCTAGAACACAAGAAAGAAGAACTACGGAAGAAAAAGATTCACCTGAAAAAACGAAGGAAGAACGTACTACTGAAGAACGCTCAACAGAGGAAAAAACAAGCGAACCTTCAACAGAAGAAAAAACAACAGAAGAAAAGACGAGTGAACCTTCTACTGAAGAGCGCACATCTGAGCCTTCAACAGAAGAGAAGACGAATGAACCTTCTACACAACAACGCAGTACGCAACAAAATACTCAACAACGTTCAACGCAAAATAATAATTCAAACTCAGAAAAAAGTTCACAATCATCTGATGAAGATTAAATATAAAAAGAAAATTATATTTATAGAACACGCGCTGTCACATACAGTGCGTGTTTTTTTATAAATATTAATGTGAATTAAGCACTAGAATGAAACGCAGCTTATCATTTGTAGTAAGAATCATATGAAACAAAAAAAGAATGATTAAAATAATAAGCTCACTAAATATGAAATGAGTGACAAAAGCAGTATGATTGATAAGCAGCCACCTAAACAACCAAATGGACCTAAATGACAACCAATGTGTTTGTTGTAATTAAATGATTGATATGGATTTTTTTGAGAATGTTCTTTCGTTTGTTTAAAGTAATCGTCATCTTTGTATCTTTTATCTTCTGGGTCTATAACTTCTGGTTGTTTATTGTTAGACATGTATATTCCTCCTGAAAAATAACTCATTAAGTTTATATTTATTTTAAGCATAATTGGAGATTGTTTCAAAGAAACGCATGTTGATGATGTTATGTTTAACATATAATTAAAAAATGTCATGTGGAAAATGATTAATAAAAAAAGAAAATGGGTAAAATATTTATACAGAGAATAGAACTATAAAAGTATAAATTTCACTTTATTTAAGAACGAAGTATTTCTCTTGCTTTTTTAAATGTATAGTAGTATTATAGCAAATATAAGAGGTTATATTTTTTTGTCCCAGTAGGGACGTAAAAAGTCAATCTATGGTTAGAACTTGACCCTTGTATATAGAAACGGAGGAGGTTAGTAGTGAAGAACTTGATAAAAATTCAACAAAAGCTTGTCCCAGAAATTGTTGAAAAGATGTATCGTCGTTTTTCAATACTCACTACTATCGCTCAGTATCAACCCGTCGGTAGACGTAGTTTAAGTGAATATATGGATTTAACTGAAAGAGTATTGCGTTCTGAAACAGATGTTTTAAAGAAACAAGCACTTATCAAAGTTAAACCCACAGGTATGGAAATCACTGAAGCTGGTGAAACGACAGTACGCCAACTCAATAGTTATTTTAACGTTTATTCAGATGATCATCACCTTGCTCAAATTATCAAAGAAAAATATGGCATTAAAGATGTTTATGTCATTCCTGGTGATTCAGACACTGATAAAACGGTTAAAATTGAATTATCTAAACAAGCCGGACAGCTAGTTGAAGATGTTTTATACGATCATGCAACTGTAGCAGTTACTGGTGGCTCAACGATGGCATACGTAAGTGAAGCTATGCATCGGCAACCTTACGACGTATTTTTTGTACCTGCAAGAGGTGGGCTTGGTGAAAACGTTGTATATCAAGCCAATACGATTGCAGCCAGTATGGCTCAGCAAACAGATGGAGATTATACAACGCTCTATGTACCAGATAATGTCAGTGAAACAACGTATAATACACTTATGTTAGAGCCTTCAGTGATACACACTTTAGAAAAAATTAAAGAAGCAAATATTACAATCCACGGCATTGGTGATGCGCTGAAGATGGCGCGTAGACGTCAATCACCTAGTGAAGTTATTGAAAAACTTCAACATCACAATGCCTCGGGAGAAGCATTTGGATATTATTTCGATGAACAAGGGCAGATCGTTCACAAAGTAAAAACAATCGGACTTCAATTAGAAGACCTTGTATCGAAAAAGTTTATCTTTGCCGTTGCTGGGGGTAAATCAAAAGGAGAGGCAATTAAAGCTTATCTTTCGATTGCCCCCAAAAACACTGTGTTAATCACAGATGAAGGAGCGGCAAGTATTATCGCGAATAATAGTAATAAAAAGTGATTCCACTTTTTAAATATCATTTTAAAGGAGGCCATTATAATGGCAGTTAAAGTAGCAATTAATGGTTTTGGTAGAATTGGTCGTTTAGCATTCAGAAGAATTCAAGATGTAGAAGGAATCGATGTAGTAGCAGTAAACGACTTAACAGATGATGAAATGTTAGCTCATTTATTAAAATATGACACTACACAAGGTCGCTTCACAGGAGAAGTTGAAGTTGAAGAGAATGGTTTCCGCGTTAACGGATTAGAAGTTAAATCATTTTCTGAGCCAGATCCAAGCAAATTACCTTGGGGAGACTTAGATATCGATGTAGTATTAGAATGTACTGGTTTATTTACAGATAAAGAAAAAGCAGAAGCACATATCAATGCAGGAGCTAAAAAAGTATTGATTTCAGCACCAGCTAAAGGTGACTTGAAAACAATCGTTTACAACACTAACCATGATACTTTAGATGGTTCAGAAGACGTTGTTTCAGGTGCTTCATGTACTACTAACTCATTAGCACCAGTTGCTAAAGTGTTGAATGATGAATTCGGTTTAATCGAAGGTTTCATGACTACAATTCATGCTTACACTGGTGACCAAAGCACACAAGATGCGCCTCATAGAAAAGGTGACAAACGTCGTGCACGTGCAGCTGCTGAAAACATTATCCCTAACTCAACAGGTGCTGCTAAAGCTATCGGCCTAGTAATTCCTGAAATTGATGGTAAATTAGACGGTGGAGCACAACGTGTACCAGTTGCAACTGGTTCATTAACTGAATTAACAGTAGTTTTAGATAAAAATGTAAGTATCGAAGATGTAAATAACGCAATGAAAAATGCATCTAACGAATCATTCGGTTATACTGAAGATGAAATCGTTTCTTCTGATGTAATCGGAATGACTTACGGTTCACTATTTGATGCAACTCAAACACGTGTTATGACTGTTGGAGATCGTCAATTAGTTAAAGTAGCAGCTTGGTATGATAACGAAATGTCATACACTTCACAATTAGTACGCACATTAGAATATTTAGCAAGTCACGCTAAATAATTTGATGCTCACTTTAGTTTAACAAGTATAGCGTTGTGAAATTGAATCAATAAGCTTAGGAGTAAGCGGGGAGCTCAACGCTTCTCCGCTTATTTTACTTTATTCATCCATCTAAAGGAGGAAGATTACATGACAAAAAAAATTGTATCTGATATCGAGTTAAAAGGTAAAACTGTACTTGTACGTGCAGATTTTAACGTACCTATGAAAGACGGTGAAATTACGGACGACAACCGTATCGTTCAAGCTTTACCAACTATAAAATATATTATTGAACAAGGTGGTAAAGTCGTTTTATTCTCTCACTTAGGAAAAGTTAAAGAAGAAAGTGATAAAGCAGAATTAACTTTAAAACCTGTAGCTAATGCATTAGCTGAAAAATTAAATAAAGACGTGGCATTTGTTCCTGAAACACGTGGAACACAATTAGAGCACTCAATTAAAGATTTAAATGAAGGTGATGTGCTATTAGTTGAAAATACACGTTTTGAAGATTTAGAAGGTAAAAAAGAGTCTAAAAATGACCCTGAATTAGGTGAATACTGGGCATCATTAGGTGATGTATTTGTAAATGATGCATTTGGAACGGCACACCGTAAACATGCGTCAAACGTAGGTATTGCAGCTCACTTAGAAACTGTAGCAGGTTATCTAATGGAAAAAGAAATTAGATATATCGGTGGTGTTGTAGAAAACCCAGATAAACCTGTAGTTGCAATTCTTGGTGGCGCTAAAGTTTCAGATAAAATTGGTGTAATCACTAACTTATTGAAAATTGCAGATAAAGTGCTTATTGGTGGCGGTATGTCATACACATTCTTCAAAGCGCAAGGTAAAGAAATCGGCTTATCTTTATTAGAAGAAGATAAAGTAGACTTTGCAAAAGAATTGTTAGAAAAAGCAGGAGATCAAATTGTATTACCTGTAGACTGTAAAGTTGCAAAAGAATTTTCTAATGATGCGAAGATTACAGAAGTTTCTGTTGATAACATTCCTGCCGACCAAGAAGCGATGGATGTTGGTCCGAAAACTGTAGAATTATTCAAAGAAAAACTACAAGGCGCTCATACAGTAGTTTGGAATGGACCTATGGGTGTATTTGAATTCAGTAATTTCGCAAAAGGTACAATTGGGGTTTGTGAAGCAATTGCTGAAATGAAAGATGCAAACACAATTATCGGTGGTGGCGATTCAGCTGCAGCAGCGATTTCATTAGGATATGCTGATGACTTTAGTCACATTTCAACTGGTGGCGGTGCTTCATTAGAATATCTTGAAGGTAAGGAACTGCCAGGTGTCGTTGCGATTGCTAATAAATAATCGTTAATTTACGAGCAAAACTTGATTAAACATTAATCATAATTTACTAATAGGAGTGTATATAATGAGAAAACCAATTATTGCGGGTAACTGGAAGATGAACAAAACAGTTCAAGAGGCTAAAGATTTTATTAATGAATTACCAGCATTACCAGATACTAAAGAGGTAGAATCTGTCATTTGTGCTCCAACAATTCAATTAGATGCCTTAGTAACAGCAGTTAATGAAGGTAAAGCACAAGGTTTACAAATTGGTGCACAAAATGCTTTTTATGAAGATAATGGTGCATTTACAGGTGAAACATCACCAGTAGCATTAGCTGATTTAGGTGTAAAATACGTTGTTATTGGACACTCTGAGCGTCGTGAAATCTTCCATGAAACAGATGAAGATATTAACAAAAAAGCACATGCCGTATTCAATCATGGTATGACTCCAATTATTTGTGTTGGTGAAACAGACGAAGAACGCGAAAGTGGCAAAGCTAATGAAGTTGTTGGTAACCAAGTGAAAAAAGCTGTTGAAGGATTATCTGAAACACAATTGAAACAAGTTGTCATTGCATATGAACCAATTTGGGCAATCGGTACTGGCAAATCATCAACTGCAAAAGATGCCAATGAAATGTGTGCATTTGTAAGAGAAACGATTGCAGACTTATCAGGACAATCAGTTGCTGAAGCAACACGTATTCAATATGGCGGTAGTGTTAAACCTAACAACATAAAAGAATACATGGCAGAATCAGACATCGATGGCGCATTAGTAGGTGGCGCATCTCTTAAAGTGGACGATTTTGTACAATTGTTAGAAGGTGCAAAATAATATGGCTAAACAACCAACTGCATTAATTATTTTAGATGGTTTTGCAAATAGAGAAAGTGAGCATGGTAATGCTGTGAAACTAGCTAATAAACCTAATTTTGACCGTTATTATAATCAATATCCAACAACACAAATCGAAGCGAGTGGCTTGGATGTTGGACTTCCTGAAGGTCAAATGGGTAATTCAGAAGTTGGACACATGAATATTGGCGCTGGACGCATTGTTTATCAAAGTTTAACACGTATCAATAAATCTATTGAAGATGGCGATTTCTTTGAAAATGATGCATTGAACCAGGCGATTCAACACGTAAAAGGCAATCAATCAGCACTTCATATTTTTGGTTTATTATCAGATGGTGGTGTGCATAGTCATTACAAGCATCTATTTGCTTTATTAGAATTAGCCAAAAAGCAAGGCGTTGACAACGTTTATGTACACGCGTTCTTAGATGGACGTGATGTTGACCAAAAATCAGCACTTAAATATATCGAAGAAACAGAAGCTAAATTCAAAGAATTAGGCATTGGCCAATTCGCATCTGTTTCAGGTCGTTATTACGCAATGGATCGTGATAAACGCTGGGATAGAGAAGAAAAAGCTTATAATGCAATTCGTAACTTTGGCGGAGAAACATTTGAATCAGCTAAAGCTGGTGTTGAAGCAAACTATGCTAAAGATTTAACTGATGAATTTGTCGAACCATTTATCATTAAAGATCAAAATAATGGCGTGAATGATGGAGATGCAGTCATCTTCTATAACTTCCGTCCTGATAGAGCTGGTCAACTGTCTGAAATCTTTACAGATAAAGCATTTGAAGGCTTTAAAGTAGACCAAGTTAATGACTTATTTTACGCTACATTTACAAAATATAATGATAATGTAGATGCAAAAATTGTTTTTGAAAAAGTCGACTTAACAAATACAATTGGTGAAGTTGCACAAGATAATGGCTTGAAACAGTTACGTATAGCGGAAACTGAAAAATTCCCGCATGTCACTTATTTTATGAGTGGTGGTCGCAATGATGAATTCGAAGGTGAACGTCGTAGATTGATTGACTCACCTAAAGTTGCAACTTATGATCTTAAACCAGAAATGAGTGCTTATGAAGTCAAAGACGCACTGATTGAAGAGTTGAATAAAGGTGACTTAGACTTAATCTTATTAAACTTTGCCAATCCTGATATGGTGGGGCATAGCGGTATGCTTGAACCTACAATCAAAGCGATTGAAGCAGTTGATGAGTGTTTAGGTGAAGTCGTAGATAAAATTATTGATATGGGTGGTCATGCCATCATTACAGCTGACCATGGTAACTCAGATATGGTACTCACTGATGATGAGCAACCAATGACAACACATACGACTAACCCTGTACCAGTGATTGTGACTAAAGAGGGTGAAACTTTACGTGAAACAGGTCGACTAGGTGATTTAGCGCCTACACTATTAGATTTGTTACAAGTAAAACAACCTGAAGACATGACTGGTGAATCACTTATCAAGCATTAAAATAATATAAACACAATATGGTCTAAAAACCAGAAATATAAGGGCGTGTCATTGTTTAAGATTTGCTTAAATGACTGATGGCACGCATAATCAAAATGAAGTAATTAAATTATTTGTATTTATAGTATTTATAGCTATAATAAAGATGAAATTTAATATTTCTAAACTACTTATTTATAAAGGAGATTACAAACATGCCAATTATTACAGATGTTTATGCTCGCGAAGTCCTTGACTCACGCGGCAACCCAACAGTGGAAGTAGAAGTATTAACTGAAAGCGGTGCATTTGGTCGCACACTTGTACCATCAGGTGCGTCTACTGGTGAGCACGAAGCAGTTGAATTACGTGATGGAGACAAATCACGTTATTTAGGTAAAGGTGTAACGAAAGCTGTTGAAAACGTAAATGAAATTATTGCACCTGAATTAGTTGAAGGTGAATTTTCAGTATTAGAACAAGTTTCAATTGATAAAATGATGATTCAATTAGACGGAACTGAAAATAAAGGTAAATTAGGCGCAAATGCTATTCTTGGTGTTTCTATTGCAGTAGCACGTGCAGCAGCTGATTTATTAGGCCAACCACTTTATAAATATTTAGGTGGCTTCAATGGTAAACAGTTACCAGTTCCAATGATGAACATTGTAAATGGTGGTTCTCACTCTGATGCGCCAATCGCATTCCAAGAGTTCATGATCTTACCAGTTGGTGCAGAAACATTTAAAGAATCATTACGTTGGGGAGCAGAAATTTTCCACAACTTAAAATCAATCCTTAAAAACCGTGGTTTAGAAACAGCAGTAGGTGACGAAGGTGGTTTCGCTCCTAAATTTGAAGGTACAGAGGATGCTGTTGAAACAATCTTAGAAGCGATTAAAGCAGTAGGTTTAGAACCTGGTAAAGATGTGTTCTTAGGCTTTGACTGTGCTTCATCAGAATTCTTCGAAGATGGTGTTTATAACTATGCTAAATTCGAAGGCGAAAATGGTTCAAAACTTACAGCAGAAGAACAAGTTGACTATTTAGAAGAATTGGTTAATAAATATCCAATTATTTCTATTGAAGATGGTATGGACGAAAATGACTGGGACGGTTGGAAAGTATTAACTGACCGTATCGGTGATCGTGTTCAATTAGTTGGTGACGATTTATTCGTTACAAACACTGTTAAATTATCAGAAGGTATCGAAAAAGGTATCGGTAATTCAATCTTAATTAAAGTTAACCAAATTGGTACATTAACTGAAACATTTGATGCTATTGAAATGGCTCAAAAAGCTGGTTATACAGCAGTAGTATCACACCGTTCTGGTGAAACAGAAGATACAACTATTGCTGATATCGCAGTTGCTACAAATGCAGGTCAAATTAAAACTGGTTCATTATCAAGAACTGACCGTATTGCTAAATACAATCAATTATTACGCATCGAAGATGAATTATTTGAAACAGGCAAATTCGATGGTATTAAATCATTCTACAATTTAGATAAATAATGTTTATCTAAAAATGAGTTCACGCGCTAACACGTAAACCCTATGGGTTTGCGTGTTTTTTGATTGGATAAAAAAACCATACGCTATGCGTATGGTGCAGTTAGGTTATTGCGATACCTGTCGATTTCAGTTATGATGACCAATTGTGTCAGAGAAACATACATATTAATGAAATACAAGATTTACATTGTTTAATTTGTTCATCTTTGTTTGTGAAACTGATATAATTAATAGTGTAAATTATAGAAGGAGCATTGACTGATTATGAAGGCACAACCTAAAACAAAAGAAATTCGAACAGGTCATTTTCTTGCATACACTTCACTAATTATAGCAATACTTTATGCGATTCATTTATTCGTTATTTTAGACGATAGTGTAATAAAACAAATGTTAATAAATAGTAGACAAAAGCCTTCTGAAAACGCAATTGGTGTGATAAAAAACAGTTTCCAATTTACAGGTATCATGTATGTGATTGCTAATTTAACAGGGATTATTGCGATTTGGAATAGGCATACTTATTTGTGGTGGTTTATGTTTGCAGTATTCACTTCACAAATTTTATATAATTTAGTTAATATCAATGCGGTTTATGAAGCGATATTAGATACAAAATCAATGATTAATATCTTACCGTTAACAATTGTATTGATCATGTCACTTATTTTAGCGATATATATGTTGGTTGTTTCAATTAAACGTAAAAGCACTTTTAATAGATAGAAGTTTGCTAAATAAGATAAACGTGTGATATAATGCGGTTCGTATATAATGAATGGAGGACAATTTTTATGCATACATTTTTCATGATCATTTTAATTTTAGATTGTATTGCATTAGTGACTGTTGTATTACTCCAAGAAGGTAAAAGTAATGGACTATCAGGTGCGATAAGCGGTGGCGCTGAACAGTTATTTGGTAAACAAAAACAACGTGGCGTTGATTTATTCTTGCATAGATTAACAATTGTATTGTCTGTCATTTTCTTCTTGTTAATGTTAGGCATAAGTTATTTTGGTTTATAAGGTCCGACAATGTAAAAGTCGGGCTTTTTTATTTATAATGGAAGTATTCGACTTTTAAATGATTCGAAGTAGGGAATATATTTTGAGTACAACTGATATCATAATTATTTTAATAGCTTGGATGAAGGGATTGAGTCACAATGCAAATTAGATTACCAGAACCATTCTTTTTTGAAGAAGGTAATCGTGCCGTATTACTTTTACATGGTTTTACAGGGAATTCTTCAGATGTAAGACAGTTAGGTAGATTCTTACAAAAAAAGGGTTACACTTCTTATGCACCACAATATGATGGTCATGCAGCACCACCAGAAGAGATACTGCAATCTAGTCCATTTGCATGGTATAAAGATGCAATAGATGGATACGAATTCCTTGTTGATAAAGGATATGATGAAATTGTGGTTGCTGGCTTATCACTGGGTGGTTGTTATGCATTAAAAATAAGCTTAGATAGAGATGTAAAGGGTATTATAACAATGTGTTCACCTATGCATATAAAGACTGAAGGTGCAATGTTTGATGGTGTCTTAACGTATGCGCGTAATTTCAAAAAATACGAAGGCAAAGATGAAGCGACAATAGAAAAAGAAATGGATGCGTTTCATCCAACAGATACGTTAAAAGATCTACAAGGTCAGATTCAAAGTATACGTAATCAAGTAGACGAGGTAATGGATCCGCTACTTGTTATCCAAGGTGAGCAAGATCAAATGATTAATACCGACTCTGCTAATATTATATACAATGACAGCGAGTCTGATGATAAAGAAATTAAATGGTATGCGAATTCAGGACATGTCATTACAATTGATAAAGAAAAAGAAAAAGTTTTTGAAGATATATACCAATTCTTAGAATCATTAGATTGGTCCAAATAAATTTTTAGTATTTAATTATAGAAAGGAGGGGCATAATGAATTTAAAGCAATCCATAGAAGAAATTATTAAGCAACCAGATTATGAACCCATGTCTGTATCAGATTTTCAAGATGCATTAGGTTTAAATAGTGCCGACTCATTTAGAGACTTAATCAAGGTACTTGTTGAATTAGAACAAACAGGATTAATTCAACGTACGAAGACAGACAGATACCAACGTAAGGAATCTAAAAAATCAAAACAATCGAAATTAATACAAGGTACGCTTAGTCAAAATAAAAAAGGCTTTGCATTCTTACGTCCTGAAGACGATGAGATGGATGATGTCTTTATCCCACCTACAAAGATTAATCGTGCAATGGATGGAGATACTGTACTTGTCGAATTACAAAACTCTAAAGGTGAACATAAAGGTAAGCTGGAAGGTGAAGTAAAATCAATCGAAAAACACTCCGTTACCCAAGTGGTGGGCACGTACAGTGAAGCTCGACATTTTGGATTTGTCTTACCAGATGATAAACGCATTATGCAAGATGTGTTTATACCTAAAGGTCATAATTTAGGTGCGATAGATGGGCATAAAGTATTAGTACAAATCACGAAATATGCGGACGGTACCGATAACCCAGAAGGCCAAGTTTCAGCAATTTTAGGTCATAAAAATGATCCAGGTGTCGACATTTTGTCGATTATCTATCAACATGGTATTGAAATAGAATTTCCAGATAAGGTATTAGAAGAAGCTGAAGCTGTACCAGATGAAATCAAACCATCTGAAATCGAAGGACGTCGTGATTTAAGAAATGAGCTAACTATTACAATTGATGGCGCAGACGCTAAAGACTTAGATGACGCAATTAGTGTCAAGAAGTTAGATAATGGTCATACACAATTGACAGTGAGTATCGCTGATGTCAGTTATTATGTAACGGAAGGATCAGCACTAAATGAAGAAGCATACGACCGTGCAACAAGTGTATATTTAGTTGACCGAGTAATTCCAATGATACCTCATCGACTTAGTAACGGTATTTGTTCATTGAATCCACAAGTAGATAGGCTAACTTTAAGTTGCCAGATGGAATTAGATGAACGTGGTCATGTGGTTAATCATGAAATCTTTGATAGTGTGATTCATTCAAATTATCGTATGACATACGATGAAGTGAATGAAATTATTACAGATCAAAATGAAGATACGCGCAAACAATATAACGAAGTTACACCAATGCTTGATTTAGCTAAAGACTTGTCTGAACGTTTAATCAACATGCGTAAACGCCGTGGTGAAATTGACTTCGATATCAGTGAAGCCAAAGTACTTGTCAATGATGAAGGCATTCCAACAGACGTAGAATTAAGAAAACGCGGTGAAGGTGAACGTCTCATCGAATCGTTTATGTTAGCAGCCAACGAAACGATAGCAGAACATTTCGATCGATTAAATGTACCATTTATATATCGTGTACACGAGCAACCAAAATCAGAACGTTTACGCCAATTCTTTGATTTTATTACTAACTTTGGTTTAATGATTAAAGGTACTGGCGAAGAAGTACATCCATCAACTTTACAAAAAATTCAACAAGAAGTAGAAGGTCAACCAGAGCAAATGGTCATTTCTACTATGATGTTACGTTCAATGCAACAAGCACGTTACGATGATGTGAATCTAGGTCACTTCGGCCTGTCAGCAGAACACTATACACACTTCACATCACCGATTCGGAGATATCCAGATTTAATCGTGCATAGACTTATTCGTAAATATCTTATTGATAAAACAATGGATGATAAAACACTTAATAAATGGGAAGAAGCATTACCAGAAATTGCTGATCATACATCTCAAAGAGAACGTAGAGCGATCGAAGCAGAACGTGACACCGATGAATTGAAGAAAGCAGAATATATGGTTCAACATATCGGAGAAGAATATGAAGGTATCATCAGCTCTGTAGCTAATTTTGGTATGTTTATCGAATTGCCAAATACAATCGAAGGTATGGTACATGTATCAGAGATGACCGACGATTATTATCACTTCGATGAACGTCAAATGGCAATGATTGGAGAACGCCAAGCTAAAGTCTTCCGCATTGGTGATCCAGTTAAAATCAAAGTTGTTAACGTAGATGTTGATGAGCGTATGATCGATTTCCAAATTGTCGGTATGCCATTACCGAAAAAAGAGCGTAGTCCAAGACCTTCACGTGGTAAGACGATTCAAGCGAAGCCACGCGGTCAATCATTAGATAACTCAAATAATGATAAAAAAGGCAAGAAGAAACAACGAAAAGGTAAAAACCAACGCAATAAAAACAAACAAGCAAGTGGTAATACCAAACACAAGCCATTTTACAAAGATAAAAAAGTGAAAAATAAAGCTCGTAAGAAGAAAAAATAATTCAACAAAGAGGTGAAACTCAATGCCAAAGAAAAAATCACCAGGAACATTAGCTGAAAATCGTAAGGCAAGACATGATTTTAATATAGAAGATACGATTGAAGCGGGCATTGTGTTGAAAGGGACAGAAATTAAGTCCATTCGTCGTGGCAGTGCAAACCTTAAAGATAGCTATGCGCAAGTAAATCGTGGCGAAATGTTTTTAAATAATATGCACATTGCCCCATATGAAGAAGGAAATCGATTTAACCATGACCCACGTCGTTCACGCAAATTACTATTACACAAACGTGAAATAGCAAAATTAGGAGAACGTACTAGAGAAATTGGTTATTCCATCATTCCTTTAAAACTCTATTTAAAACACGGTCAATGCAAAGTTTTACTTGGTGTTGCAAGAGGTAAGAAAAAACATGATAAACGTCAGGCATTGAAAGAAAAAGCAATGAAACGTGACGTAGATAGAGCGCTTAAAGCGCGTTATTAAGCGAAAATATTGCCAAAGACTTCGATCTTTGGTAATATAATATGTGCTTTCTGAAAAAGATAGATGATTAAATCTGCAGAAAGTACATTATATTATTAAGGGGACGTTTTTGGATTCGACAGGGGTCCCCGAGCTAGTTAAGCGTGTCGGAGGGTTGTCTCCGCACCAACACACACAGTTAAAAATTAACTGACAAATCAAACAATAATTTCGCAGTAGCTGCCTAATAGCACTCTGCATCGCCTAACTGCATTTCCTATGTGCAGTTAACGCGATTCAACCTTAATAGGATACGCTAGGCACTGCCGTTCGAAGTCTGCCTAGAAGAGATTAATCGAACTAGCATAATGTCGGCTGTCTATCACCTAACATTATGCGAAATACCTTGATAGACTACACACGTAGAAAGATTAGTATCAGGACCTCTGGACGCGGGTTCGAATCCCGCCGTCTCCATATTTGAGCCTTCAACCCATGTGGTTGTAGGCTTTTTGTTTTTGTTGCCCCAATATTGCCCCAGTTTTGCCCCAAGCATATAAAAAGGTTGTCCCGAAATCAGGACAACCTCATAAATATTTTATAATTTCTTTTTGAGTAGAAGGGTACAAATGACCATAACGTGATGTGACTTCTTCAGTAGAGGTATGACCTAAACGTTGTGCTACTATCATAGGACTTGCACCATGATTAATGAGCATTGATGCATGAGAATGTCTCAACTCGTGAATCACAATACGTGGGAATGTTTCACCTTCAGGCAATTCATCATCTAATATTTTAAGAGTGTTATTGAACCATCTATCAATCGTACCTTCACTAAACGCTTTAAAAAATGTTCCAAATAGTACATAATTAGATTTGTAAACATTATTATCTTTATACCAATTTAAATATTCTTGTAATTCGTCCATCATGTGAGTTGGCATATAAATATCACGTATGGACGCTTTTGTTTTAGGGGCTGTCACGATACCATGATAGTCCGTTTTGTTTATATGGATAAATGCATCATCAAAGTTAATATCGTCCCATGTGAGCGCTCTAATTTCGCCTTTACGTGCGCCACTATAGAATAATAACTTGAAAAATAGTTTTTGTTGGATTGTAGATAATGCATCGTAGAATTGATTGAATTGATCTAACGTCCAATAATTTAACCGTTTCTGTGTCTCTATTTCAAAATTACCGACTAATGATGCAACATTTTGCTTTAGATTATGATACTTCATAGCATGGTTAAGTATAGATACCAAGAACACATGCATCTTTTTCAAATATTCTCCTGAATGAGCTTCTTTCATCTTCTTATTCTGAAATTTCATCACATCTTGTGTGGTCATGTTGAATACGTCCATTGCTTTAAAATAGGGTACTAAATGATTATTTGCATGTGTCTTTAATGCTTTCACACTTGATGCCTTACGACGTGCAGAATACCATTCAATATATTCTTCCACTAGCTTATCAAAAGGCAATTGATTAATCTTGCCGATACCTTCTATTTCGTCCATATAAGCGTTACATGCCTTCACAGCTTCTTTACGTTGTTTATATCCAGTGCGTTTAATTTCTTTGCGTTCTCCCGTTTTTTCATAGTATTTGATACGAAAGTAATATGTGTCACGTTTAGCATCTTTATAAATGTTGTGTGACAGTTTTAAATCGTGTTGCATGGTTATTCACCTACTTATTTCTATTAGATATAATTATATGTTCTCCGTATTCATAATTGTAATCACTTTTATTATTTAATCTTTCCAAATCTTCTAACAGTTCTTTGTTTAAGTTAATTTTTAAATCATTTGGTAAATCTACGAAAATTGACATGAAAAAGTTTGGAGATATCTCTAAACCTTTTAAATAAGATGATAGCCGTAAAGTATTTAGAGGAAAAGAATGAGTATTTAATAATTCTTTAAAGAGTGAATTTTCATATTGTAGAATTTTATCTATAAAATAAAAATTTACAATTTTTCTTATTATGATTTCATCAAAGGCAACATCAAAAACACGTTTGAATTCGTTTGATAATGCACTTTTTTCTATATTTACATCAACAAAAATATTGTTGCTTCCAGTTATATCAGTCAAGATTCTATAAGGAATATATTCTCTCTTTTCAATTCCATCTTCTATAAAAGAACAATCTAACACTTTAAATGAATGTTGTGAGTGATTATTATCGTTCATTATTTCAATTTCTCTTTTTATTTTTACGTTGTCCTGCATAGAAGGAAAATGACCTTTGGCAGTTTTAATACCAGTTACATTTATTGATACATAGTCGAATATGTTTTTAAATAAGTTATTAATATCAACATTAAGTGCTTTTGTAATTTTTTCTATTGTTTCAAATTGTATACCTTGACTTTTGCCATTGATTAGAAGGCTTAGTGAGTTTCTAGATATTCCCGTCATCTCGTGCAATTGGCTAATATTTATTTTTTTTTGCTTCATTACTTTTTTTAATTCGAATTTAATCATTATTAACACCTCTTTCAAAATAATAACATGTATACGTGTTATTTAGAATAATAAACATAATATAACGTTGACAAAACTTTAATAACAAGTATATAATACAATTATAATTAAAAATAACATATAAACATGTTAAAAATTAAGGAGGAAAACAAAATGACAAATTTAGCATATCCGATGTTATACATCGCAAGACGTGAGAAAGGTGATACTCAAAAAGCAGTTGCGAAGAAACTTAGCATTTCGCCACAACGCTATCAGCTCAAAGAATCGGGAAAGGCAAACTTTACATTACCAGAAGCAAAGATATTAAGTGATCTATACGACATGCCTATCGATGAATTATTCAGTAATTCAATCAAAGTAGGACAATAGGAGGTGAATACAAATATGAAATTATTCGCAACACTTATCACAGCAAGCTCATTGACATCATCAGTGATAGGTCTAGTAACGCAAGATATATTTAATAGTTTTGCTTTATACACGCCACTAGCTGTTTTGTCATGGGCATTATCAGAATGGTTTAACGATAGAAAAATTAGAAAACAATTGTTGGAGGTTGAGTAATATGACGAAAGATGAATATATTGGGCAAACAGAAAAAATGCATCATATTTTAGGTCAAAGTGACTATGCAAATGAATTGATGAAATGGTTAGTAGATTACTGCAATTCAAAACCACTTGATGAAGAAATCAGCGAAGATTTGGGAGAACTACTATTCAATTTAAATAACAAGTTATTTATTGATTTAAATGATTTAAAAATGCAAATGAAACAAATTAGAGAGGGAGTTATAAAATGAATCAAACACAATTAGAGGTATTATGCGATATTCTAAACACATTTGAAGCAGTCATTGATAATAAGCAAACAGAATACAAGCATAAGGTAAAAGAAGGTAAGCATGAATGGGTTGAAATAAAAAATCGTGAAGAACATTTGGAAGCAATGATGGAATGGGCAATGCAAAAACTAGGGAGTATGGAGGTTAAGTAAAATGAACTGGAATGAGAAAGATTTAATATGTGAATTTGAATTATTGAAGGATAAAATGGCTGATGTTGTAACAGCACACGTGTGGCATGGTGATGAAATGTTCACTAAAAGAGATTTAACAACTAAAGATGAAAGAATGCGTTATGCAATAGGTTATAACGAATCTCGCATACAACATGAACATACAACTGAGTTGATGCTGGCATATTTAAAACAATTCGATAAACTAATCGAAGATTTTAAAGTATTAGACATAGAAAAAGCGTCCCGTGAGAACTTTGACGAGGAATCACGAAACGCATAGAACGGATATTTAACAAAAAATATCTACTTAAAATACTAACATATATGAAAGGTTGATTGTATGGACGAAACAACACTTTATAAACAACATTTTGAATTTCATTCAAATTTAGATTATATCAATACAACAAGTTTATCAAGAATCAAGGAGATTAGTAAGCGAATAAATTTCGCTTCTATCTCTAGTGATAAACAAGTCTTTAATAATAAAGGTAATTTATATCATCGTGAAAAGCATGATATCGGTGATTACATTAATAACCTTACTTTAGATTATATCATAATTCCTAAAGAAATTGGAGTTATTTATGGAATTGTAAATACTAAAATTACAGAAAATGATAATGGTGAAGAGGAAAAGAAGGCAAGTTTCAAAGCAGATGCGTTCAACAATTATGCGAGATTTATTGCAGATCTCATATCAGATAAAGTGATTTATTCAGATGAATTAGATGCATTTTTAATAGTCAAAAGTAACACATATGAAGTAATAGACGACACAAATTTTGCCTTAAATTATCCAGTCGATAATAAGCATCAGATAAACGATTTTTTAGATGTGATGCTTGAAATGTACCGTGAACACCTAAATGTAGAACATGGTTACAATATCCTCCCTTATACCATCGCAGGTAATGATTGGATATACGATTGTAAAAACTTAGAGTTTAGGAAGAAAACACTTAATTCAGATGAATTATACGCTAAAAAATACGAGGTTAATGCGTCAGAGATTGATACAGACACACCTAAACGCTTCTATAATCTAGTTACCGAAAGTGATAAGAGTAAAAATAATTTAATGTTAGTACATGCTTATGCTATGTATCGCAAAATGAATCTCATACAAGCAGAAAAATGGTTTTTAATGAAAGACTTCGGACGTTCAGGTAAAGGGTTATTCATGACAACATTTGATGAATTGTTACAAGTTAATAAAGTAAACTTTGACAGCTTAATTTCAGGTGGATTTGAAGCATCTAACGAATGGATGAATTTTTACGGTGCAGATATTGCACATGCCAACGAAACAGGTGAAATCACAAAAAGTATGATGCGTATATTAAGAAAAATTGCGACTGGTGAAGTGATTTCGGGTCGTGGCATTGGTAGAAACGCATTCACATTCAAAAATAAATCCTTATTAGTTCTAGATACAAATGAAAGTGTTGATACAGGGGAAATTACAGCAAACACGACACGTACAATTAAGATTTCACTTAAAGATAGACCACTTAACGAAACAGATGAAGAACGTTATCAAATATTCAAGCCATATTGGGATTTCGTGCAACCAAACGGTAAAAAGTCAGTAGCAGCTGCAGTTTCATTCTTGATTGCAAGTTTAGAATATCTGAAAGAAATTGGCCAAGAATTTAATTTTAATGATGTGACACTTAAACACTACTTTAGTGAAGATGAATTGACTGAAACACAAGTTTCTTTATTGAAAGCATTATCTAGGCAAAATTTCATATTTGCTGGTGATGAAACATTACAAAAGTTAATTGAACAAGATTATAAAAGTTTACGCTACAAACAAGCTAAAGATGACATGAAAAAAATTGGTATCAGTCTTAATAATCAAAAAAAGATAGATGGTGTAAATACAAGGATTCATGAAGTAGGCAACACAGAACTATTCAATATGGCGTTAAATTTAATCAATAATAAGAGTTACCGTAACTCTTAGGTAACTCTTATAGTAACTCTTAAAACGTTGCAATAACAGTCGGTAACTCTTGTAACGCTAATTTCTATATCGTTTTTTATAAATGAAATTATCTTTTACTACTATAGAGAAAATAAGGGTTACAAGCGTTACTGTAACTCTTAATTAGGAGGTATTCAATGACAGGTTACCATGTAGCAAAATATTTATTAAAAAAGAATATTCAAGTTATACCTTTGAATCAGCATAAAAAACCTAGTGTTACTTTTGCAGATATAGATGTTATAGATGATTTCATTGAATATCATTCAAGTTTATATCATCAAACGCATGTATTAGGTGTACTTACACGTGGTCTATGGTGTATCGATATTGATGTAGATCATAGTAAAGATAAAAACGGTTTTGAAAGTTTAAAGATGATTCCTTTTTATGAAGAAATTGTTGCTAATGCACAAAATACATTGGTACAAACAACGCCTAGTGGTGGAAAGCACATAATATTCAAGAAACGTGATGACGTTGAATATGGTCAAAAAATAGATTACTTACCATCAGTAGATATAAAGGCACATGATAACAACTATTTTGTGTTAGCGAATAGTCAAACACGTAAGGGAATTTATAAACACAATAACAAAGATGTAACGGAATATAATGGAGATTTTGAAAATCGTATATTTTCTAAACGTGGTAATTACACACAACAAGTATTAGAGCCATATTCCATGAAACAAGTGCTATCAGACCACAGTTTTGACCATTTAGGTGCTGGCAAAGGTGGATTAGGTAAACAAGCATATCAACGTATTGTAAATGGTGAAAGCGAATATAGGAATGATGATTTATATAAAGCAGCAAGCTATGCGAAGCAATGTAACATCGACATTGAACCATTGCGTATATTGATTGGGGATAATAAAAACGGTGATGTTTTTGATGAGAGAAGTTGGGAGGCGACTGTAAGAAGTGCAGGCTACTAATATTGAAGTAAATTATGATGAACAAGCTAAAAAAATAGGGTTAATCGTTGGCATACCAGAAGAAGTGTATTTTTGCACAATCAGTAGAGTATCAGCAGTTTATGTTGAATACATTGATGAAAAATGGGTGGTGTGGCGTGAAAGTTATGTACCTAATACTAATAGACGTACCAGTTATAAATTGATTGCTCATGGTGGTTTTGAATTAGTAATGGCACGTACTAAAAATTACTTGGGATATATTAAAAAGAATAGAGGATGAAGAAAATGATCTATAAGAAATCATTCAAATTAAATAATAAGAAACTCAATTTTAATGATATTAAGAATTTAGAAATTGCTAATAAACCTATTTGTCACATCTATAAAACACAGGGCAAGTATCAGTATTTAGAAATTGATTTCATAACATGTGATTGGTGTTTGTCGAGTTTAGGACAGGCAAAGCTGCAATCAAGGTTAAATACTGAATCAATTTTCTTGTGGTTAAGAGGGTACAATTTGAAACTCAACTATAACAGTGTAGGGCATATGACAATATATTTACGTGGTGATCATTTAGCGATTAATTATTTACTAGATGAAATTAATAAACTCACTGTAGATGCTAAATATTGGCAGAAATACAGAGATGGTAAACGTATGTTAGAAATTGATAGAAGTAGTCACTATGTTATGCCGACCCACCATATAAAAGGTAATACACAGAAAATAAGTTAGGGGAGTGTTTCCATGAATCACAAACGGATAGCACATCAGATTCTAGCGCGTTTACCTACCCATGTGAACAATGTATCTGTTAGGTATATTGATTCACTGGTAAGGCAATATGCTAGAAATAAGAAAGATTTTAGTGCAATAAAGCGAATAATAAATCAAAAACGAAAGAAGGCATTTAATTATGGTAAAAACAGTACAAGACAATACAACCAATATCTTTGATAATCAAATCTATGATAAGGGTGTTAAGGCAAAAGAGGTTAAACAGAAGTACCATCAGCTAACAAATCGTATTAAACAGATTAATAGTAAAATTACACATTATCAAAATAATGATGAATTTGCAGAAGCAACAAAATTAAAAAGTCTACAATCAGATTTAGAACAAGAATTAATCGAAGTCGACGAACAACTTAACTCATCAGATTATAAAGTAACTGAAGAAGAATTTGACCAGTTCTATAAGGCATACAACAAAGAAATGACAGGATTTAAGGATGAACATCAAAAACTAGCGAAAGAGATGCAGGATAAACTGCAAGATGTTGTGAAAGTGTATCGTAAAATGATTGAGAATAAAAATGAGGCTGGTCGTCGTATATCTCGTGAACGTTATGTTAAGCAAGAGAAAAATAATCCTGGTAACATTCACAACCAGTATAAAGGCCAAATGCTAGACCATGAAATCAATTTAGGTGATGGCAACAAGTACGACGAACAAACGACTCCTAGAGGCTATGCATGGCAACTGGAGAAAGCATTAGATACCGTTTCTCGTGATGAGTTCCAAAAATATCATTATGGCAAGAAACAATGGTAAGGATGTGAGTATATGCTAACGACAATCAAACAATCAGATAATAACGTTAAATATAATAAACAAAAGAATCGAATTACAGTACAAGCACTTACGACAGATAAACCTGTAGAGATGGGAACGACCAAAACAGTAGATCCTAACTATC
>NZ_JAESJS010000023.1:0-10381 GCF_017891705.1 Staphylococcus sp. GDY8P196P
AATAGAATGTGCTTTTTCTTCTTCGACTGCTGTTTTATCTTCGTCACTTGTATTAATTAAATTGCCATCTTCAGAATCATCTAAATTTAAAATTTTATGTTTTTTTTAAGCAATCCACCCCAACTCAACATACGTTTTCGGTATAAACCTTTTTCCAAATCATTCACGATTTCTTGATTTTTTTCGTCATCATCAGTTAAAAAATCAGATGACTTAACCGAGTATTTTGAAGTCTCTTTGATTGTTGTAAGCTCATTTGAACTATTCATTAAATATATTGTATTTAGGCATATTTTGACGGCGCATATTGAGTGCATGTATTTCTTCAAGTTCAGCTTTAATCGATTGCATCAAATAACCCTGCATAGCTTCAACTGTTTCATTTTTCTGTAGTAACATCGCTTTAAACCGTTTTAAGACACTGACAAGTTCGAATTCCACGTCTTCTAAACGATAGTATGTATCATAGGCGTTATTAAATGATTTTTTCCCTTTAAGTAAAACACTTTTAATAATACGAATTTCTCTAATTTCAAAATTACTTAAGTAATCTTTGATTTGTTTGGGCAATTCTTCAAGCACTTGGAATTTTAAGGCATCATTATTAAATTCAGTTTGTTGGTGATTTGTATGATTCGAATGCGTATTTGTAGAAATGTTGTTAATGATATCATTCAAATCATTCGTATCATTATTCTCAGTCTCTATATATTCAGTATCATTAAGTTCAGTATCATTTGCGTATGATTTTGATACGTCTTGATGTATCATATTGATATTTCCAGACGTATTATTATCATAATTCTGGACGTATGATTTTGATACGTCCGTGTCATTTCGAGATTCTACATCGTTTTCTTGTTGTGATATGTAATATATATCAGCCTCTGTTACTTCAGGTTTTTTAATATATAGTTTATTTGGTTTGTTCAAACCTACTCTTATTTGATTAAATAAATCAGCTTGAGTTAATTCTTTTTTAATTTTAGATAATTTATTGGGACTACTGATATTTAGAATGGATTTAAGCTTTTCATTGGTATAAATAAAGAATATATCTCCATTTTCGTCTATCCAATTATTTCTTATAGATAAATCTAAACGATCTCTTAGTATTGACCAAGTTATTTTTGCATCGTTAGATAACTTAGTGTATTTAGGGTTAGTAAAAAATACTTTAGGTAATTGATAAAACTTCTCTTTTTGGATTTCTTTAATATTAAAGTTGGACATATAAAAAACCTCTTTCACATTTAAATTTTAAAAAGAGGTAATAAAAAGTTATAAGTATGTTTATATGTATTCGACTTGCACTAATAATTCTTAGTATATATAATAAGAATATAACAACTATATAAACAAACAAAGCACTTGTTTTATTACCGAAGAAGCCCGACTATTCCCGTAGTCGGGTTTCTTTATATATATTTATATTAACACTTTTGAAAGGTTTGTTAAATTGTTTATACGCATTTAAGTGTAAGCTTTTTCAAAATAGTGTATCCCTATATAATCGTTTATATGCGGGTATTATATACCCCTATATAACCCTTTTCACATCAAGTATAAACGGTGTATAATCATTTGAAAGGATTGTTATATGCCTCTATATATCTTTATACATATAATGGTTTATACGGTATTGAATTTATAAGTATAATAGGTATATAAGAGCATAAACATTATATATATAATTATATGGAGGGCGTTATATGAAGAGTATGAAACAAATCGCCGATGAATTAAATGTAACAAAAATGACTGTTTACAATAACGCGAAAAAAGCAAATGTGAATTTTCAAAAGGTTGATAATGTAAACTATTTATCAGGTGAAGATGAAGTTATAGTAGTAAATAGAATTAAAAAAAACCAAAATAAAAATGATTACTTTGATAATGAAAAAAAAAAAGAAAGTAAACCCAACGATGATAATCTTGTAAAAGATGAGACAATTAAGCATTTATATAATCAATTAGATATATACAAAGAACAGTCAAATAGAGATAAAGAACAGATCAACACACTGAATAGACTTCTAGAAAACCAACAAATATTAGCTTTAGAAAGTAATAAAAAAATTCAAAAGTTAGAGAATCAATTAGAGGAAGAAAGACAGCTTAATTATTCTTTTGATAAACCTGTTAATGATAGACAAAACGTTAATGTACAAGAAGAAACATTTACTGGAGAGTCTAAAGATACTGAACAACAAGAATGGGAGCAGTCTACAGAAGTGCAGCATAGAGATATATCTGAAGAAAAAGAGAATGAAAATCTCAACGAAGAATCATCTACAATAGACGATAAACAATTCGAAAAAATAGATAGTGAAAACGAAGGTAAGGAAGAAAAACCACCTAAGAAAGGTTTCTGGAGTAGGTTGTTTGGTAATTAGTGCTGATTTTATAGCGTAACTTGTGACCATTATCGATTATGTTAACTTAAAATTGACTTTTTCTACAATTTTTAATGTTCATCTTTATTTGTAAACTTTTCAATAAAACTCTAATAAATATATAACTTCTATAAATAAATATTTAGAAATTGTTTTACTAAGTATTTAACAAGAATATGATAAACTAATAAAGTGCAAATATTTATGTTCTATTAGTTAAGGAGACTGCAAAACTGATGTTAAAAATTAAGAAATTTGATAACGATTATGGATATATTAAACAAGAACTTCCTGATAAGTTGGTATTTAATATAAACAATGAAAAAGATTATAGTATTTATGAGTCGGTTTTACAAAATAAAGATTATAAAATGGGCTCAATACATACGAAAGATGCTCTAATAGGGATTATTGAAAGTAATGGAATAGATTATTATATACATATAAAAAAAGGAAAAATGTATGTTACTCCTTATTTAAATGGCCAAACAGAGGGCAGTTTAAATATTTCAATCGATATATATCATGACAGATTTACAATTGATAAAACACTATATAGTTACTTAATAACTGATAATTATACCAACCAAAAAATAGAGTTAGATGCGGGAATATTTATTGAAGGAAGAAAAACTTTTATAACTAATGCAGTAAATAAAAATAAAGATCCGTTTGTTTATTTGAAAATTACTTTCTTAAAATATATAACTTTTTTAGAGTTCACAAATTCTAAAAAGGACTTTGCATTTAAAACTATTAATTTAAACATTCTCACTTCTTCATTACTAACATTTGATTTAAAGAGCGCGAATGAATTAATAGTTCAAGCAGGTGAATATAAGCAGATTTTGCGAATTAATGATCTAAATAAAAATAAAGATGCAAAATTAATAGAAAAAATAAAAAATTACGTTCGAAATGATATACTTATAAAAGTAAATAAAAAACTTTACATTATAAATGAACACAATGACAAGTTAAGTATCAAAACTGACGCTGAGAAACAACTTTTATATAAACACAGTAATATTTCATTCAAAAAGAAAGGAAATATCATAAAAATAAATGGCGAAATTCTTTATAATATTAAATTTAAGCCCAACACTTTAGTTACTAAAAATGGAGTGTTCTTATCTGATATAAATTGGATATCAGATACAGAATTTATAGGTGAATTTAAAATTAGAAAATTAATGAATTTAAACGAAATCCACAATACCGTTTTTTTAGCTATAAATAATATTAAATTACACCCTTTGCACCAATCAAAAACATTAAAAGATAAAAGAAAGGTTTTATTGTCTTTTAATACTAAAAAAAATGCTGTTATTATTCGTAGAAATGCTGCTAATAATATATCTATAGGTAATTTAACAAGACTAAAAATTTACAAAACTTTTCATAAATTTAAAATAGAATTTGCTAGATGTATTGCAGCTATTTATAAATTCTTTTATAGAAAAAATAAAATTAATGTTTATTTTGAGAAAGAAGCTTCTAAAGCTGTAGAATCCGGTAAATATGTTTTTGAAGCAGTAGCCGATAATAAAAAATTAAAATCCCAAAATATTTTTATTTTAGATAAGAAATCTGAACAATACCCTGAAATGAAAAAAAAGTGGAAAAATAAGATAGTAAAGAGATTCAGTTTTAAAAATTATTTATATGTTTTTTTAGCTGATTATTTTATTTCAAGTGAGCTGAGTAATCATGTTATAAATACACGAATTTTTAATGACAAATTAAACGAAAAAATCAAGATTACACCATTATATTTTTTACAACATGGTATTATATTTATGAAACCTCATGACAATCCTAAATTTAGTGGATTTCATAAACAAAATATGACTAATAATATAGTGAAATCTGTTGTGAGTTCTGAAGTAGAAGCAAAAGAATTTAACATAATGGGCTATAATGATTTTGAAATTATGAAAACAGGATTACCTAAACTTGATGAAGCTAAATTAGATAAAGAGGCTAAAAAAATAACATATATGCCAACATGGAGACCTTGGGAAGAATCTCAAATATTTAATGGAAAAATTCAAGAAACAACATATTACCAATCATTAATGAATATAATAAGTGCATTTGAAAAAGCAGGGATTTTAGATCGTTTACAAATAGCTGCTCATAATAAATTTGCTGAATTTGCAAAAGAACACTTTAAAAAATATAAAAATATTTTTGTAGAAGATCCTACAGATACTTTATCCAATTCAATTATCTATATTACAGATATATCCTCCATTATATTAGATGCTACTTATCGTGGTGCATATCCAATATTTTACTGGAAAGATTTTGATATGATTATTGAAAAACATGGTGGAAGCACTCCTGTAAATGAACAAAATGCTCCAGGATCAGTTGTGTATTCAGAAGAAGAATTAATAAAATTAGTGAATAAAATTATTAAAAATAATTATAAAATACCACAAAATATTATTGAAAATTATAAAAAAATAAATGAGTTTGATGATAATTGCAATACAAAACGTGTTGTTAATGAATTATTAAACGACAACGTTTTATAAATATAAAAATTATAGTAAGAAGTGAGGTTTATATGATAAAAAGAATTAAAAGTAGGTTAAGAAGAAAATTTGAATTATTTAAAGTTTCTGCAGGCAATCAAAATATAAAGTTATATTTTGAATTAAAAAACTTTATAAAGTTTGATGCAAATGATTTCTTTATCAAAATAAACAATGAAAAAAAACACTGCAAAGTAAAGAAAAAATCTAATAATTATATTGAGATAGATGTTAATTCAGAACATATACTTAATAAAGATCTTTCATTTTCATTTTTTTATAAAAATAAAAAATTATGGACGACTTCAGAAAAAAATTTAAATCATATTTTAGAAGTAAATAATAATATTTATATACTTAAAGTAGATAAAAGTCTTTTACTCAGTAAATATAAAACTAATTTTAACTTCATTGATTATGAGAAAGAAATAAAAATACAGCAGTTAAAAGATAACTATATTGATTTAGGTACAAAGGAAAAAATAAAATCTTTAATATTAATGAATGAGTCTAATCAAATAGAAGTTCCTATAAATAATAACAAAATGAATCTAGACAATATAAAAGACGTTGTAAAGAAGGGGAGTTATAGGATTTATGTGGTTTCTAATCAAGCAATTTACCCAGCTCAAATTAAAGAAACTAAGGAAACAAATTATTTAATTATGAAATATGAATGGAAAAACAACTATTTACATGTTTCGATAAACAATATGTCTGTACCGCAATTTAATATTACTTCTGTAATGAATGAACCTTTTTTAAGAATGAGCACTTTTATAGAAAACACAAATTTAAACGATGATTATCAGTTTAAATCACTAGGTATAATAGACTCAGACTTGAATGATGTGAAATATTTAACTACAAAACGTTATCAATCACAAATCAATTCTGAATTAAAATTAAGTGAGTTTCATAATGATAAAAACAAAAAAATAATAGCTATTTTTCAAGAAAAGAAATCAAACAATGAAATCTTTTTCTGTTTAAATAGTGAGGAAAAAGTTAAATTTACAGGGTCTTACTATTTTGAAAATCAAATTTTAAATTTTAATTTTAAAAATAAAAACGAGATAACTATTGTTAATTCAAAACCAAAAATAAAAATGGGTGTGAATTCAATATCAGAAAAAGAATTAAATATTTATTTTCTTCCCAATTCAATTTATAAAACATTTCAATATTATCTAACATTTGAAGAAAGAACTTCTCAAAATAGATATGAAATTGAAATTTCAGAAGGTGAACAATGTATTAATATTCCTTATGAGGAAATTGAATCATTGAAAACTACGTCGAAAAATATTGTTGATATTTTTATTTCTATATATGATGGATCAGATATAATTCGTAAAGAAAAGCTTAAATTTAAAAAAGGAGTATATAGAAAAGATAATTATATAACTTTGCAAGAAAAATTGTTGGATAATAAAAAAGTATTCTATATGTTTACTTTAACTCCCTTTAAAAATATAAAAATAGAAACATTTGAATTAACTTTAGAAAACTATGAGATATTAGAAAAAGGCCATAAGAGTAATGATACATGGCTTATCGGAGAAAGGACAGATACTGCTCAAGATAATGGTATACAATTTTTTAAATGGCTACAAAAGTATACAAATATAAATGCTTATTACGTTATCGATGAGGATTCAAATGACTATGATAATGTAAGTAACTTAAATAATATTATTACATTTGGTTCGAAGAAACATTTTGAAGTATCTTCTAAAGCAAATGTATTAATATCTACTCATGATTTAGAAAATATCCTTCCTTATAAAACGGCTAAAAATTTTTGGGGTTATGAGAATAGTGTGAGAATTTTTCTACAACATGGCGTTTTAGGTCGAAAAAAAGTTGAGTATGATAAAAATAATTATGAGTTACCTTTCCATTTATTCAATGTTTCTAGCACTAATGAAAAATATGATATTGTGGTTAATCAATTAGGCTATGAACCAAAAGAAGTGGCAGTGACAGGTTTGCCAAGGTTTGATAGTTTACCTTTAAAACCTAAAAGTAAAACCAAAAAAATATTAATTATGCCTACATGGCGAGATTGGTTAAATAGCGATTATGCTTTTGAAAATAGTGAATATATGAATCGATATATAAATTTAATCAACCATCCAAAATTTGTACAATTAATTCGAGATTATAATATTGAAGTGAATTTTTATCCACACTATAGATCTCAGTCTTTTTTCAAACAGCATTTGGATAAAACTGAAAGTTTAATAAATTATGTGAGCTTAGGTGAACAAACAGTTCAGGATTTATTAATAGAACATGATGTTCTAATCACAGATTACAGTAGTGTGAGTTTTGACTTTTCTTATATGAAAAAGCCAGTGATATTTTTCCATTTTGATGTTGAAAGATTTTTTAAAAAAGGTATCTTTAGACCTATAGAAGAAACATTTATTGGAGATATAGTTTATAATGAAAAAGAAGTTTTAGATAAAGTTGAAAAGATACTAAGTTCTAGCCAACATACTCCAATCCCAAATTTAAATCATGTATTTGATTTTATTGATCATAAAAATAATGAAAGAGTTTATTATGAAATTTTAAATAAAATAAAAGAAAACTCTTAAATGTAAGGTGTTCTAGATTAATAATCTAGAACGTACAGTTATTTCGCTAAAATTAAAAGAAACGCGGGGATTTAATGAAATTTTTAAAATTTGTTTTTTTAACACTTATTTTAAATTTACTAATATCAATATTACTCAGAACCTTTTTCAAAAAAGAAATTTTTCAAGAATTAAAAGAAGATTTATATTCGAATGAAAAAATTAGAGAAACATTAGATTTCCTTTGAAATTAAAAAATTATATTAAATTGTTTAGTAACATGTTATTATAATAAGTGTACTCTAGTACAATTTTTAATTTGAAATTTACATAAAAAGACTCCTTTAGTTAGGAGTCTTTTTATGTATCTCAAGGAGTATAGATAGTACTGTATAAAAATTATTATATTAAAAGGATAGCAAGGGGGGGCATAATGAAGAAGTTCATTTCAGTTATATTTTGGATGAGAGCTATTTCCTGTTTGGGGATAGTTTTAATTCATTCCATTTCTGTAACTTTAGGACAGAACCCAAATTTAGAAAAAAATGAGTGGCCAACTTACGTTCAAATTTTTTTAATGTTTAGTACCCCTACTTTTGTTTTCATAACTGAGTTTCTAAATTCATACATATATGGAGCAACGTTAAAAAAAGGTTTCTTAAAAAAAAGACTATTATATTTAGGAGCCCCTTATATAGCAATGAATATATTTTGGACATTTAGTCATCATAATCCAACAAATATTAAAGAACTTATAGAAGGTTTCTTGTTAGTAAGTATTAGAGGTTATTCTGTAACATATTTCATTGTAATTATATTCCAATTTTATATACTTCATCTAATTTTAGGGAAAATGTTAAAAAAATTAAATCCACTTCCTATTATTTTTATTTCAATTATATTTACGAGTACGTATTGGGGGATGAGACTTATTTTACCTGCACCGGATAACCTGCTAGGATCCTTAGTTTGGGGTAAAGAAGGTCAAACAATTTTTATTGGTTGGATAACTTATTTTTTACTTGGATATTATATTGGCATTAATTATCATAATTTTATGTCAACGATAAGAAAGTATAAATATCATATAGTTGGTTTATTTATATTTAGTATAGTTTTAGTTTTAATAACGCATAATTTAGGTATAAATAGTGCCATTGGTTCTAAAAGACTTGATACCCCTATTTATACAACATCTGTTATTTTAATGTTTTTCTTACTAAATTCATATATTAAATATGTACCTAAATTCATACTGTTTATTAGTAATTATTCATTTAGCATTTATTTATTACATTTAGTATTTTTAAATAAAATGACTATGTTGAGTAATAATGTCTGGGAAGATATATTGTTTAAATTTATTATTACTATAACTCTATCTATATGTGTAGGATACTTGGTCAACATAACTAAATATGGAAAATATCTAGTTGGCAATATAGTAAATACAAAACATGAAAGTATATATAAAAATGTATTGTAAATTTTAATTTTCAACTGAACAATCTTACAGATATTATGAATTAAAATAATCAGTATTGAGATAATATTTGATTTTGAAACGGTTAAAAGTGGATTGCTACACTTAACTAGACAACTTTTATTAGGTGCATACGATAAATATTCCCAATTACTTGTTGCCAAAGGTAGAATGTATATCAACAAGCTAGAGGACAGTATACAGAAATTAGGTTACCCGACTACAAAATATGAATCGAAACAACATAGTTATTTAGTTAATAAATTAAAAAATGTACTGTTCTCAATATTTACTGCTACCAATCCAAGCGTGAATGAGCTAGAGCGCGTGTTAAAATAGATTAAATATGATAAAGAGTACGCACGAGCATTAACACATCTACAATCGATGCTTACAAGTAATATTTCTGGCAATAATCAAATTAGCGATGAATTAAAGCAACTTTTACTTGTTGACCTAGCAGATAAGATGCAAGAAGTTCATATGCATATTTTGCAAGTAGATTATCAAACAGTACAAGAAGTTTAAAAAATGTCAATAACAGCATTGGACTAGTAAGTGCACAGCTGCATCAGTTTTATTTACTGCATAATATTGACAAAAACAAAGAAAAAATTGAATATCAAAAGTAATTCATATAGTTGTAAACTAAACGAGAGGCAATAAAACGCGATAATAGAGAACTTTGTCTTCTATTGAGAAGCCGTTATCATTGGATAATTACAAAAGGTGTTTTATATTCATTTGCGAGTTTTCCTTTTTCGTGTTTCACATAAAACTTATTGATTTTTGATTCTACTGTGGAAGGATAATAGAAATGTTGTATACAAATTATATAACTGATTATATAATTGTTTTAGGTTAATCATGATTTTAGGGGGGGACACAATTGAAAAAAAGAGTTCTAGTAATAATTCTTTTAATGTTGACATATTATTTGATGAGATATAAGGGTTTAAAAGAAGCTAATTATTATGATTCTATTGACATTGAATCTGAAGAAGACATATTAGAAAAAATGGGGTTATTTAAAGATACTGAAGGTAATATCCACGAAATGGAAAGATAACAAAGTATAAACCGTTCTCAAAGACGTTTTATATTGTTGTTTAGTATTTTACTAGTCTTTATTAACGAGTCATCGTTTTTATAAGAAGATTAGGTGCCCCATTATCAAAATCAAAATAAAATTCTCTTAAACTATTTCTATCCTGTTCTAAATCATAAGTAAAGAATAGGTTCGTTTTTGACACAAAACCTCTTAACTATAAATTAGGAGGTTTGTGACTTTACCTGCTAATTTAGAATAACTTTTCTTGATAAATGATAAAGCTCAATACATTCACTATTCCATTTTATATTTTTCGAAATTCC
>NZ_JAESJS010000024.1:0-1852 GCF_017891705.1 Staphylococcus sp. GDY8P196P
TAACATCATTGTTAAATTGTTTATATCTGAAATAGTTCATACAGAAGACTCCTTGTTGTTCAAATTATACTATAAATTCTACTTTGCAACAGAACCGGATTATCAATATCATTAGAATTTATTTTAGCTGGGTAGTCTGTTAGGCTTTTAAACTCATATAGAGTTTCATAATCATCTAGCAAATTTAATTTTTCATTAGGCAGAGAAGATTGTAATTTATTATATTTATTTGATTTCCCATTAGATATTAATTCATTAATAGCATTTTTAGTTTGTTGATTATCAATACTATCTTGAATATTCAATTCTTTGTGGAAGTATTGCATAGTTGAATATTTAACTAAAGGTATCTTACTTAAACTAGCTTTTGCTTTTATGTAATCATTAGACATAGTATCGTATTTTTGTTCAATAGCTGGTGCTTGTTGCTTTAAAAAATTATTAACATTTTGTGGTATTTTAGCTTTTGACCTGTTATTAAGATATTCATCATTACTAATTACTATAGACTTTGTTAAATCAATAGCTGAATTAGGTTTATCGGGCTGTTCGCCTCCTAAATTAATTTTATATTTATTAGGTACCTTTTGTGCATTTGTTCTAAAAGGTATACAAACTCTATTATTATTACGTTTGAAAGAATAATAATATGGTCTTGAACCATTTTTATTGCTTGATATTTCGTTTCCTCGTAGTTTATTAAATAGGTTTTGATTTAAACGAACAACTTCCATTGTTATTCACTCCATAAATTTAATAAAAAAGAGGCGTAATATACGCCTCCTTAAAACAATATAATGTGTTTTGATCTCTATAGTTGTTTCTTTCCGTGCAGTATTAATTTTTATATCTGCGCCACAACGCCGATTCTAGTTCGTGCAGTATTAATTTTTATATCTGCGCCACAACGCCGATTCTAGTTCGTGTAGTATTAATTTTTATATCTGCGCCACAACGCCGATTCTTTTCTTACTTATATTATATCAATACCTGTCATGTTATGCAATGTTTAGGATTACTTTTTAAACTCTCGTAAAATGCGATATACAGTATCTCTACTTACATTCGTTTTTTTAGCAATTTCTTGTCCTGTATATTCTTTGGTATCGTATAAATGTTTAATGTATTCTTTTTTTTCTTGTGGCATTGCTTTTCTGCCTCCCATGTTACCTCTTGCTCTAGCTGATTCTAAACCTTTTTTAGTTCTTTCGCTTAATAAGTTAGCCTCTAATTCAGCAAAAGCACTCATCATTGTAAAAAACATCTTTCCCATTGGGTCTTTTGTATTGATATTCATATCAATAATTTGTAATTCAATATTATTATTTTCTAACCATTGGGCTAAATCTATCAGTTGCTTAGTAGTCCTGCCTAATCTATCTAGCTTGTAAATAACTAAAGTGTCGCCTTCACGTAAATAATCTAAACATTTATCTAGTTCAGTTCTATTTACTTTACGCCCACTAACTTTTTCGCTAAATATTTTCTCACAACCAAAATTACTCAAAGCGTCTATTTGTAAATCTAAACTTTGATCTCTGGTAGATACACGAGCATAACCAATATTGGCCATAATTGTAATTATCCTTTCTAAAATAGCGTTGTATATTGTTTTTAATGTATAGTTATCTATAAAATTAATTCTCAATGCAAATGAGAGCTAATCTATTTGTATTATTTGCCATGTTATTTGTTAATTATCTTACTATGATTATAATACAAGATTTTAATACACCAGTCAACCCATTATAACGCTATTGTGACTTTACCTGCTAATTTAGAATAACTTTTCTTGATAAATGATAAAGCTCAATACATTCACTATTCCATTTTTTATATTTTTCGAAATTCC
>NZ_JAESJS010000025.1:0-7939 GCF_017891705.1 Staphylococcus sp. GDY8P196P
TACCTTGTTCAAACTTCACAATAGTATAATGCAATGCTTGTTTCATTGTGCCACCTACTAGCTTAAAGCGTTCCATTGCCTCACTAATTAGTTGTAAATCATATTTAGTAAATCTTCTTGCGTTATCTACTTTTTTAAACTCATATCCCATAGCTTCCATAGTTTGTGCATACAATCTCATAGACGATACAGAGATTTTTAAGAGTTGGCTTGCATTTTTTGTACTTAATTCGTTGGTCTGTTGCATTTAATTGCACCTCAATTCCTTTAATAACAGTGTTTGTTTATGTTTATCGACAAAGATATAGTTTGTTGACTTTGAGGCGTTATTGCGCAGGTCTAATGTTATGTAAGATGCATCAATATTGGGTTTGTTGCCCCTAATAATATTGCCGATAATCGCTATTAAGATAGTACCATAAAACCTAGTTAATACCTATATATTAGTAGTGGAATATGTTATAATTAAAGCACTAAAAGTATTGGCATAAAGGTATTTATTAAGGGTTTTATATTGATTGAAAAGATAAAAAAATTGAGAGAATTATATATATATGAATAGCAAAAAATCATAAGGCAACAAAAGTGCAACAAACTTATAGTCACAGACACTTTTGTCTGTAACTTATAAAAGAGAAGAAATTACAGCTACATTTTTGGTTTCTGAAAAAAGAGGAACCAATAATTTAGGAATAAATACATATACAGTAACGTGTGTTAATCATTAGGAGGTATGTATTTATGGAAAATAACAAAGAAAAAAGAGGGGCTAAACCCAAAGTAGATGAATGGTTAAATGATAACGGATTGACTTTGCTTAATGGTTGGGCAAGGCAAGGACTAAGTAATACACAAATAGCGAATAACATGGGCATACATGAAACTACATTTTATCGTTGGAAGTCTGAGTATGAAGATATTTGCAAGGCTATAAAAAAGGGCAAAGAGGTCGTTGATTTCGAAGTAGAAAACGCATTGCTCAAACGTGCATTAGGATATGAGAGAGAAAAGACACGTACATATCTAAAGGACGACGGCACAGGACATAAGACAAAGCACATTGAAGTCACTAAGGAACATGTGCCACCAGATCCAACAGCTATGATTTTTTGGTTGAAAAACCGTAAGCCTAATGAATGGAATGAACGGCACAATATCAATCACACTGGCAATATTAATTACAGACCGGACTTTTCAAACATCACAACCGATGAACTGAAACGTATTGCTAATGGTGGTGGTACAAATGAAAAAGGAACTTGAAGTTTACACTGTAAATGATGTAGCACAGTCACTGGGTATGAACATAGAAACAATCAGAGAGTATATAAAGCGTGGAGAACTCAAAGCGAGTAAAGTCGGAAGAAAATACATTATCACAATGGATAATTACAGAGATTTTATTAAATCAAATGAATTACAAAGGGAGTGCTAAATATGGCAGATATTCAAGGTTTACGCAGAGATATAAACACTATCACAGAGCGTGCTGATAATATGATTGCTTTTGATAAACAAAAAGAATTTACAGAGGGTATAGAGAACATTAAATCTACCTATGGAAGTACGTACACAACAGATGCATTGAATGAAATGATAAACGAATACAAGCAGAAAAAATTTGATGAAACAATAAAAGAACTTAATGAATTTGATGAAAAATCTAAACAGTTATTAGAACAAGCTCATAAACGTGTTAGCCGTGTCGAAAGTGAAGTATCAATGTCGATTGATCCACAATCACAATATGAGTTAGAAAAACATAATTACATATTGAACAAATTACAAAATGAATTATCAAATACATTCACAGGAAGAAATCCTCACACACAGGAATTAGACGAGGTAATTAATCAAGCACAACATGATAAACTATATGCAAATGCATTATTGCAAACACGTAATTTATTAATTAGAAACATAAATGATAATGAAAACATGGACGTAACAGAAAAAGAAGTATTTAAAAACCATGTGAACAGAAAACTAACTGATATTAAAAATAATATATTGCCGAAAGAATATAACGAGTTACAAGACTTAAAAGAAAAGTTAGGTAATAATCAAAGTGCTTCTAAGAACAAAACTCATATGTTTAAGTTTGTTTTAGGTATGAATAACGAGCCATTAGCAAAAGCTGAATAACAAGGACGCTGACAGAACGATTTATGAGCATTGAGTTGCGTAAATCATGCACTGTTACAAGTCATTGCAAAACATCAATCTATTAAATTAGGTTGGTGTTTTTTTAAATGCATTTATAAAAAAATTCGATTGGGTAGTTGGGTTATGTTACTATCACATCAATAATTAATATCAAAATTAAAATAAAGGGGGGGCAGAAATATGATAAGTGATTTTTTAGACGATTATATATTTAACCCAATAAAAGAATTTTTTGCTTTTATAATTTACTGGGCAGGGTGGTTTATTATAATTCCGTTAGCAATTTGGGGCTTATACATACTCATACGTAAGTTATATGACAACGTAACAATGAGAAATTGGTGGCTAGTAGCTTTACAAGTAATATTAGTAGCGTGCCTTGTGTATATATCGTGGCATTTATTTTTCGGCTTTCTTAATGCTGGAATTTCAATAGATCCAGACAGACCAACAGGAATAGAAAAAGCTATTCAAGATGTAGGAAAAGATTAGAAAGGAAGATAAACATGATTAATTTTGAAACATACAAAGATAGTTTAAATAATCACATAACATACTTTGAAAAGCATTATAGTAACGATGAGAAAGACAAACAGGAAGTACAGTGGATACAACGTGATTTAGGTTATAAATTAGACAAGATACTTGAACATTATGATGTTATGGAGAAAGACGATATTAAGTGTTTATTGACTAAGATAGCGAAGATTAATCGTTTAATGGGAAATGCTAAGTAATGCATAGATTTTGTATAAGTAACTTCCGATAAGCTACATTATGTAAACTGTACTATACAAATGACCCTTTGCTATCAGTGGTTTTAAAGTGTTCGTATCTAAAATCCCGTATACATAAAATATACAATCGCATAACAGCGCCGTTTTTCATGTTCGGTATACACTTGTGTATTCAATATTTATTCATTTTCAAGTACCGTCTTGAGTAGTTATAAATACAATAGAATAACATTGTAAGAATTTCAATATTAATCTATTTTAGAAATGTTGAGTTAATTCATAGTAAAGGTAATTAATAAAAAATTAATTGCCTTTTTTTTGTTTGAACATAGTATTATATAAACAAACTAGTGATTATCTATTAAGGGGGATATTATGGATTTTGTAGCTATTGATTTAGAAACAGCAAATAATGATAGAAGTTCTATTTGTGCAATGGGAATGGTTAAGGTAAAAGGTAATGAAATTGTAGATACATATTATACATTAGTGGATCCAGAAACTTATTTTGATGGATTTAACGTTATGATTCACGGTATTGATGAAGATGATGTAGTAGACAGTCCAACTTTTGAAAATATTTATAATGATATTACTAATTTTGCTAAAGATTATAATCTTGTTGCGCATTCAACAAGATTTGATATGTATGCTTTAGCTGATTGCATGGCAAAATATGATTTGCCAATTTGGGATAATAACTATTTTTGCTCACACCGTATTAGTCAGGAGTTAAGAAAAGGTTTAGCAAGCTATCGTTTGAACGATTTAGTTTTTCAATTTGAGTTAAATTCATTTGAACATCACAACGCCTTAGAAGATGCTAAAGCAAGTGCAAATATAATTACTTACTTTAATCATAATAACGAGTTAGAATCAATAGAATTATTTTGTGATACTCATGATTTTAAAATGGGAAAACTGAATAAGAATGGTTTTGTTAAACGAAAACACTCAAAAGCAACTGAAATAGCGTTAGACTATAGTAATATTAATCCTCAAGAAGATAGTATCTTTTTTGATAAGACTATTTGTTTTACTGGGAAACTACAAAAATATACTAGAAAAGAGGTTGCGCAAGTTGTTACAAATATTGGGGCAAACTGGGTGGATAGAGTTACAGAAAATGTAGATTATTTAGTTATAGGAAACTTAGAAAATTTAGAAAAAGCAACTGGATATAAAGAATCTAGTAAGATAAAAAAAGCGAAGATAAATGCAGATAAGGGATTACCTATTCAAATCCTTAGTGAATTAGAATTTTATCAAGAAATGGAAAGTGGAGAATAATATGAAAAAAGTTATAACGAAAAAACATGTTTTTTTAGTTGATGAAGTAGAATCAAATGGAAATGATGATTGTATTTATGGGCAAAGCTTACTGTTATCTATATATGTACATGTTAATACAAAAACTAATGGGAAAACGGGGAGTTTTATTTATTCTGAATCTATTGGACGTATCGTCAGACATGAAGATGTAGTATCTATAGAAGATCCAACATATAATGAAATAGAGTTTTATAAGTACATAAAAGAACATAAAGAAATACCATACTCTAAAAGAATAGTAGAAGAGTATAATTTAGAAAAGTACATAATATATGTTGATGTACAACCCAAAGCTAACGAAATGTAAAATAAATGATAATCACATCAAACAAAAAGCACCTAACCTTAATTGGTCGGGTGCTTTTTTGTATACAAGGCAAGAAAAGATAAGCTGGGACTTAACTTTTAATATCTGAAACGTAAGCAGTTTAGCAAATTCGTAAGTATAGTATATAACACATATTTATTAGAAACAAACACATTAAGAAGTATATATGTGTTTGTGTTGGCTTATTAGACACTCATATTCGTTAATAATTTAAGTTTAGGTATAAAACATCACAAATAGCATAAATACTTATATACGCTCTCTAAATGCAAAGTAAACGTATAACTGTTTTTGGCTTTGTAAATGTTAGGGATAATCAGAGAACTCACATTTGAGCTTTCTAAAATTTGTTCTAAATCTCTAATCACTACGCAAATCTGCGCCGTGAGATTTTAAGATATTATCTTTATATTGATGTGGAATGAATAGAGCCGAAATCTCGACCCGTTAAAATTAAATACAGACAGATGTGCATAAAAACGTAACTTGAGTTAGTCAATGCTATATTAGTTATGTAATCCAATATGAGAGGAGGACAAATCTTATGCAAATGCACAGTATAGAAAGATATGTATTGATTGAGAGAGGGCAAAGCCTTGTATGTGTATGCTTAACGGACAGTAAGAAAACATTTATAGTATAACAATATCCATACCCCTACCCCTAAACTGTTGTTATTCACATTTAATTCATGTATTATAGAAATATATTAAGTTATTGGAGGTGGTAAATATGACAGTGGCAACCAAACAGGAAAGAGCAAAACGTAATACTGAAATTCGTAAGAGATTAGTCAAGTATTGGCATGATAACTATCAACCTAAATACAGCCTCATTGCAGAAGAGATTGAAGTAGATTACACAAACTTACGACGTTACGCTGTTAATCGTCACAACTTTGGAACAGAAAACCTAGATAAGATTGAGAAGTTTTTAATAAAACAAGGTTATTAGTTAGAACGCAATTATATAATTTTTTTATGCATATGTACAAAACGTAACATAAAGTACTATGTATTATATTTATTTATCCCTCTAGGGATTATTACAACTATAGCAAAGGAGTTCTCTATGGCACAGGTTACAGATATTACACTTGTGCAAGCCTTTGAGAAGTTGTTTATTAGTAGTAAACAGAAACGTATCGAACAGCAAAGCGATGGCAGTTATTATGTTAAGCATAATGGTTTAGCACGTAGTCATTTGATTAGCCATTTACAAGGTACTAAAACTATTGGCATATTCAGTGGCGATGTCTATTCTAAGTATTTATGTTTTGATATTGATACTGGATCATATAGTAAAGCACAAGCACGTAATGATGTGCGTGTGTTGGTCTGGTCGTTAATTAGTGAGTTTGATATTTCAAAAGAGTATATAACCGTTGCTGATAGTGGCAACAAAGGTTATCACGTTTATTTATTCTTTGATGATGTGATACACGTTGAATACTTACGTGCGTTCTATCGTGAAGTATTAGAGAGAACAGGTTATAGCACATCAGATATTGAGTTTCGACCTACAGCAACACAGGGCGTAAAGCTACCATTGGGTATACATCAAAAGACTAGTAAACGTTGCTATTTTGTTGATTATTTTAGTCCTAAATTTAAAGCACTTAATAATAATAACATTCATAATATTAAACAACTTGATACAGTTAGATTTAAAACTAAAAACAACCTTAAAGACTTGTACGAGATACAAGCAGAAGAAATATATCATCAGTTGTGCAAATTCTTAACTAAAGATGAGGCACGTACATTTACGGGCGTAGTTAATATGCTTGATTTAACAGAAAAACAAATAGAACATGCTGAAACAGATATTATCAAAATGTTACAAGATAAAACGTTGATATATCCCGACACACGCAATAAGTACACACTACTAATTGCTATTTATTTAAAAGGGCAAGGTAATGAGCCATATTACGTTGAGCAAATCATTAATGAAATCATGCTAAATAGTAAACGTAATTATAATAGACTTGTTAGCTCATCAGAACGTCACATAGAGCGTGAAACAAAGAAAATTGTTAAGTATGTATTCAATACATCAATTGGACTTAAAAATGGTAACACAACTATTGAGCTATATGCTGATGAGATTAAAGACGTATTGGCACTAAAGAATATGAGGTTAATGCAATTGTATTTATCAATGCTAATACATGCTAAAAGGCATCAACCTATTGGTTCAAACAGCTTTTATATGGCGTATTCGACAATGGCAGATTATGGCAACCCAGCAAACAGAAGTACATTACGTAAATACATTCATCAATTAGAGGAATTGGGACGAATTGGCGTTGTTGCTAGTAATGTTATTGACCCGATACGTAGTGAAGTAGAGGGATATAGTTACAAAAAACCTAACGTTTATCACATAAAAAAAAGCTTTAACCAAAACTCCCGACAAAAAGTTTTAGTTAAAGCAGACGTGACAAGCGTCAATATAAACGATATTTTAATTAAGGCATATCGCGATAACGTCATTGGCATTGACGAAATCAAGCAATTACCTAGACGACAATTTGATAAATTCAAGCAATCACTGTAAAAGGTGGTTGCTTTTTTATTAGATACGTTTCCGTATATACAAGTCCTATTGTATAGTGTGATTTACATAGTTGCAAGTAGATAATGCTAATAATGATTTTATTAATCACTACAAACATTGTCATAGCAACGTTTATTTAGGTTGTGTAACCTTTCTTATTTGAGTGATACGGTTATGCATTTCATATTGCAGACGTTCAATGCGTGCGATAGATACATAGAACATGTGAATACTCCTAACTTGTATGCGTTTTATATACAAGTGAATTATAGCATATATGCAGTTGTCAGGCTATTTGCAAAGCACATACACAATTATGTGTATATGGTCATTTTTGACTACGTACTTCACTATGAAAATATTCAGACTGAGCCAGTATTTCGGTTGAGCTGTTAGTCTTTTTTGACTAATAGTTATAAAATCGTTATTTTCTTCAAAACGTAATGCGCTCAAAATTAAGCTTATTTATCTTTCTTCCACTTTCTAAATTCCCACATACTCATTTTATGGAACTGATCCATATCAGAACGAAGTTTTTCGTTTTCTTGTTTCAATTCATCAGAAGTACGTTTTATTTCGTCATATAAAGCTCTCAGACGTTCGTTTTCTTCCTTGAGAGTGTTTATATCTTCGCTATCATTTGTGTTCCCTACAACGTCCCTAAGTGCATCGAGCAATTCGTTTTTATTACTCTCTAACTTGTACTCAAAGTTTGAATTGATTTGCTTAACCATGTTGTTTTGCAATTCTTGTAAATCTGTAGGCGTACTGTCCTTTTCAGTTACAGGCGTAGGGATAGCATCGGCTACCTCTT
>NZ_JAESJS010000026.1:0-10716 GCF_017891705.1 Staphylococcus sp. GDY8P196P
TTTTTACTTTGCAACAGAACCATGCCTTCTATAAAAGGCAAAGATGATAATTTCTCTGTTACTATTTGAATAACATTACCTACCATATAAACATCCTCCTTTATTCGTTAGATATTTTTATTTCTTCTCCATCTGGTAAAATAAATGCCTGCACAAACTTGACACCTAGCACATCAGCAATGGCCTTCAACTCATCCAAGGTTACTGTTTCTCGTTGTAATTTTTTATTGAAATTCTGTGGAGTCTGGCCAATACGTCTAGCAAGTTCGGAAACACTTATATTCATTTGCTCACACAGTTCTTTAATCATTTCTGCCGTAGTCATACAGCACCTCCAAGTTTACGCTAAGAATATTGTAAACCATTTGATTGATAAACACAATAGTTATTAAAATATTATTATAATCAGCAAGCAAAAGAAAACCCACAACTCTACTGTAGAGTCATGGGCTATTTACTTTGGGTTTTTATATTTCCATTTCGATGCCAGATTTGAAGACTATGACGAAGTGGTCTTCATACACTGTAACGCTCTGGATTATCTTCCTTACAAGCTTATCATCATATTCTAAGGTGCGGAATTTGTTTTTGCGGATAAATTCAGGCTCTATAATTTATAGAACTGATGAATCATTTTTTGATTCATCAGTTCTATTTTAGTTTATTTAAGTAGAAAAGCATGTCGTCTATCTAGTAAAATTAAAGTACCAACCAAAATCTTAAATAGAAAGGACGACATGTCATGACTAATCATATCAAAAAAATGTTGCGAATTAAAGAAAGATTTAAATTTAACTTGTGTTGAAGAAGGAAAATACAAAGGTGTGAACACATTAATTATCACTGGTACCTACTCACCTAAGCTTACGGCCTGTAAGTATTGTCAGTCTCATGCGAACGATGCAGATGAAAAGAAAACCATTGTAAAAAATGGGAAAAAAGAAGTGACAATTCGTTTGGAATCATATCAAAATATTCCAACTATTTTAAAGCTAAAAAAACAACGATATTTTTGTAAAAACTGCCATCAACATTGGACAACTCAATGTTCTATCGTTGAAGAAAATTGTTTTATTAGTCGATTCATGACATTTAGAATACTAGAATTATTAACTCAAAAAATATCAATGACCGTTATCGCTAAGATATGTCATGTATCACTCACAACCGTTATAAGGGTCCTTAAATCTGTTGAAAAACATTTACCTGAAACGCTTAAACCACGCTCTTTTCCAAAAGTTCTAATGGTTGATGAATTCAGATCTCATGCCACCTATGAAGATAAAATGAGTTTTATTTGTGCCAATGGTGAAACCGGTGAACTGGTTGATGTTCTTCCTAGTCGTAGACTTGATAAACTAATGAATTACTTCAATCGTTCTCCCAAGGAGAAACGAGAACAGGTAAAATTTCTAGTGACAGATATGAATGCGGCTTATTTTCAGTTAACTAAAAAAATCTTTCCTTGTGCAGCTTTAGTCATTGATAGGTTTCATATCGTTAAACACTTAAACCAAGCTTTTAATGACTTTAGAGTCAGGGAAATGAAAGCATTAATAAAGAATCACCAGCGTTCTGAAGCCAATAAGCTAAAAGTAAATTGGAAATACCTATTAAAGAATCAAATGACTGTTTCTAGTTCAGAATATAAAAATTGGAGAAGCTTTCCTTCACCTAAGTTTCCCCCTCTAACAGAATCAATGATGATTGATCGTCTTTTATCATTTTCTACAGACTTAAAAGAAGCCTATGGCGTGTTTCAATTATTAACCTATCACTTTAGAAATAAAGATCCAGACTCATTTTTTGATTTATTAAAGAACTTACCGACTACCTTAGATCCACTATTTAAACAGAAGATTGAAAATCTGATTAATTATGAAGAAGGGATTCGTAATGCTTAACGTATAAGTATTCTAACGGAAAAATAGAAGCTAAAAATACTCATATTAAGATATTAAAAAGAGTATCTTATGGCTTCAAATCTTTTAGTAATATGAAGATAAGAATTTTTATGATAAACGACCTTGTCACAATTGAATAACTAAAAAAAGATGATGAATTTGAGAAAATTCTCAAATTCATCATCTTCAATATTTGTCTCATCAGTCCGATTTGACAAAGAGCCCGTTTTTTTATGTTTTCCTTACTTACTTAAAACAGTCACACATTCAATATGGATTGAGAGGACAGAATGAATGTCATTTGTGTATGTCCGTTCTCGGAAACATATCCACGACACTTTTTGCACTATCGGTAGACGGGAACATATCCATAGGCTTCGCTGTTTTTTGAAAAACTGAGGTATGCTGTTAATTTTCAGTACCCAATACTGTGAATAACGTTACTCTCCTATTCACTAATGTAATTCAACAATCTTTCTAAAATGTCATGTGTAACTTTTAAGTTGTATTGTTCAATAAGGTGACTTTGCAAATCCATAACTAATAGCAAAGAATTTTTATAGGCTTCAAATAATTCTACCTTATCTAATCGAGCAGTGGTCTTTGCAAATTTTTTATAATTTTCAAGGCTAATTTCTTTTTCAAGGTTTTTACTCATGTTTAGCCAATTATCAGCATTTTTTTCTGCCATACGTATAAGTTGTAGTGTATTTTTTTGAAGTTGTGATAAGAGTTCTAATGAACGAGCATATTCTCCTCTTTTTAGAACGTTGATTCCCATCAACCATAGATTAGAGAAATTACACAACAAAAAATTAGCATTTTCTTCAGTAAGTCTATTTGGTCTTGCACCACTTATCTCTGATAAATAATTTTCTAATTGCCCTGTTTCATCGTAAATAAGCATAGCCTTCGTATCAGGAATATAACCTGAATCTTTAAACGAGGGGATTATGTTCATATCTTTTTCAGAAAGGAAATGAAATTCCCCACGTATAAGATTATCAAAAATAACTACCTCTGTTCCGTACTCATTTTTATAAAGCATCAAGTACGGAGCTACGTCAAACAACCAGTTGGATGAATCAAAGTTCGAGGTTATACTATCTTTCAAAAATATATAGAACTCTATATCAGAGTATTGGTCACCTTCTCCTTTGGTAAACGATCCATACATCATACAAGCTGTAATTCGTTCATCTGACTCAGTAAGATTCTTAACGTTTGCAATTAATTCTTTTTGTTTTAACATTTCTTCACCCTTTCATGTAAATATCTTTTAGTTATTGTGGCAACTCAAAATCTCTACAAACCTAAATTAATATTTTTCGTACAAATGTTATTGCAAAAAGCATCATCATGCTCCACAAACAATAGTGTAGGACAATATTCCAAAATCATTTTTTCAATTTGGATACGTGAAAAAATATCAATATAGTTCAATGGCTCATCCCATATATACAAATGTGCACTTTCACAAAGGCTTTTAGCAATTAGTACTTTCTTTTTCTGACCAGCACTAAAATCCACCATGTTCTTATCAAACTGCTCTCTATTAAAATCCAGTTTACGAAGAATCGTTTTAAATAGAGTTTCATCGATCTTATTATTATAGGCAAATTCAGATAGATTACCTTTTAAATATGAAGTATCTTGCGAAATATAAGAAATTTTTAGTCCACTTGCTAGCATAAAATTTCCGGTAAATTTAATATCATCTCCATTAATCAATTTTAGGATACTAGACTTACCACTCCCATTTTTTCCGATAATGGCAACTCTATCACCAATATTGACTCTGAAATTAAGATTACTGCATACTTCTTTATCTCCATAAGACAATGATAAATCATTCGCTTCTATTAAGCACTCTTTGTGAAATTCAAGTGGTGAAATTTTTAAGTCATCATATTGTTCAATGTTGTGGAGCAGTTCTGATTTTTGTAAAACGGCTTCCTGATGTCTTGACTCAATATTTTTGGCACGTTTCATCGCTTTTGCAGCCTTATGTCCAACATAACCCTTATCCAGTTTTGAACCAGAATTTGTTGTTCCATATTTACTTTTTTCTACTTTATTTGACCAGTTTGAACTACGTTTTGCTGCATAAGACAACCTTCCTATTTCTTTAAGGAGTTTCTTGTTTTCTGCCAGTTCAAAATTATCTTGTAACGTTTTGTTCTCCCACCAAGAAGTAAAATTTCCCTTTTGGATTTCGATATTCGTTTTATTGATAGATAGTATATGGTCAACACATTGATCAAGTAAGCTTCTATCATGAGATACCAAAATAAACCCCTTCTTGCGTTTCAAATAGTTTTGCACTACATTACGTGCATCGATGTCAAGATGGTTTGTAGGTTCATCAATAAGCAGGAAACAACTCGCTGTAAGGAATAAAGCTGCAAGAAGGACCTTCGTTTGCTCACCATTTGACAATGTATTAAACGGACGATATAAAGCATCTTCTTGAACATCAAGCAATGATATTTCACGAAAAATCTCCCAATCCATACATTCCGTACAAATACTCTTCATTACTTCAATTGTATATAGACTCTTATCTTCCACATCATAAGGAAAATACTCAAACTTAACTGTAGAACTTATATTGCCGGAATACGCATATTTGCCAAGCAGTAAATTTAAGAAAGTAGTTTTACCGCGTCCGTTTCTTCCAATAAAACCGAGTTTCCAATCTGTATCTATCTGAAAACTTACATTTTCAAAAATATTGTCATAACTTCCTTCATATGAAAAAGTTAGATTTGAAACATTTATTAAGGACATATATTTCTTCCTCCTTTACATTATAAAAATTTTATAAGCAAAGTCGGTTTTCGGCATTAATTACTCTATAATGTTATCCAACTCTGCAAGGATTTTGTCATGAATGACATAGTATCATTGTCTATCACGTTTATCTTCCTTTCTTTTACAAATATTAAAAGCCGCAAGAAAGTAAATTCTTACGGCTCAAAAACAAATACTATTATTACCTTTTGTTATACATAACATAAGGTTACTGTAATGTATTATTGAGTGTAGAATACTTAACTTTCTTGCAATTTGCATAACAAAACAAACGGTTCTATAGCCGTTTCTTTAAATATCTTATTATGCATCATATAATTAGCAAGAAAAGTTATACATTCTTCCACCTCCAAGTCGTTTTATTATATCATATTATCTTTAAAAATCCAATATAATTCTTCTGTTCTCTTTCTAAAGATTACCCTTCTACATCAATCTCGACTCCTGATTTGAATTCAACGGCGAACTTATCATGAAATACCGTAACTTTTTCTATAAGCCTCCTTACTAACTGCTCATCATATTCCTCTAACTCACAGGATTGTTCATTAAAGAAATCAGTCATTTCAGCGATTCGTTGCCTTTTTCCTTCACGCTCTGCATTTTCAACAAGTGCATTTTGCTTCAATTCTCGAAGGTGGTAGATTTCATCAGCCACATCTTCATAGTCATTCTTGGATTTTGCTTGGATAAGAAGCTGTTGTTGTAATTCTTCCAATTTGCTATCAATATCATTGGTGGCATTATCATTTTCTTCATTAAGTATAGTAGCTATGTTTTTCTGCAACGCCTGGAGGAAGGGTTCTTTGTTAGCCAAAAGTTCGTTAATAGCCTTGACCACTGCTGTCTGCAATGTTTCCTCGTTTATGGTAGGGGCAGTACATTCAGATCCTTTTTCCTCCAAACGGCTGACGCATCTCCAAACAATAGACTTGTAACCTCGGTTATTCCAGTGTACCCGGCGGTAAATATCACCGCACTGGCGAGCAAACTGCAACTGCAACTATGCAGGCACTTAATCTTAAAAGAACTACTTTCTATAAACTGGTGAAGGAAGTGATTGTATGATGACGATGTGTCCACGATGTTTAGAGCTATACAGTGAAATTTGGTCGAAGCCTTGTTGTAAATGCGCCGATAAGACCATTCCTGTTGATATTGAACTCATCAATGTCGTTCAGATGCTGCTCACTAGAGGCTTCGATGTATCTTATGCCACTTGTTACCCAGATAAAGAACAAGGTGAGATCGAAGCTATGGAAATTGAGATTCACTTTAGGGAATTGTATCCGCAGGCTCTCTTTGATGGTCTCCCACCTGACTGGATTGTAATTGACGAATACCCAGTTCTTGGCGGTAAGGTTCTTGATGAACCTGTTGATATCCTTACATGTGCAATCGAATATCGATTTGAAGAGAGCATCCATATTCAAAAGGATATCGCTATAAGCAATCTGGAAACATGGCTCGAAGAGAAAGACCCGCAATCTTGTAGGGCTATCCTTACATTGGCCGGCTTCTGAAAAAGTAAGACCCTCTCAACAGTAATGATCTGCTGAAAGGGTACTTTACTTTAATCTATGACCTTGAAGTGCCTTAATGCGTCTTTAATAGCTTCTACTTTATATTCTGGTGCTGGTTTATATGGGCGTTTTAGTTCTTCAACTGCGTTTGGTGCGTCGTACATCGGCAGGCCTAAGTTTCTTTTGACCTCTGCAATGTTTGCAGTGTGAACTTTGAAGCCGTACTTTTCTTCGATATACTCCTGAATAAGCCTGTAGGTGATACGATCTGGCTGGATTTTTCGGTCGTCTGCGTACTCCATTTTTACACTGATAAAATCGTCTGCACTTTTGTGGGACAATAAAACACACGTCTCAACGTGGCTCTAGTTGATGGCATTGATGTCTTAAGCTGATTTTTAACCCTTTCGTTCGCGGGAACGTATCAACGGTATTTTGATTATTTTTTAAGAAACTGATATATGGGGGAACATATCGAAGCAATCAATAATGCACATTAACAACTAGTCTTTGTTATATTTAAACTATTCGAAAAGGTAATTGGATATTAAGGGAAGACTCTATAGACTTTTTCATATGATTAACGAGTTCAGCCACCTCAGATTCCATTCCTTCCCACTTGTCAACACACTCTCCTAAATAAGCCTCTCTCGCTTTGTTGAGTAAAGTAGCATGCTCATCGGGTAATTGAGGTATCGCCCATTCAGCTGCCAGATCTTTTGAGCGAATTTCACCAGTAGATGCTGTCAGCCACATTCTGGCTAAAGTTAAAATCACATTGCGTTCGTCACCGTTAATGCTAGCTATCAACCCGGGCAACGATTCTTTAATTGCTTTTCGAATATCTGTCATTGGCACAGGCTCAATTACTTCTGTTGCCTTTGGTCCCAAAAGGTTAATACTATTTTTTCTTAGTTGTGCTAAAAGTATTGCTAAATCCGGATCATAAGTCGACTCAGGAATTTCTCCCTTTTCAAACTGCTCTCTTAGCCACTCGCCATACATAAATTCATATTTGGGGGGGAAATGCCAAGGGACAATATCCTTTTGATTTATGACCGTAACTTCAAGAGGCCTCATATCTTTTATGTTTCCTATTTTCCCAGATATAAGCATTAACCTATTTGTAAGATTCCTTCGAGTTTTTTCAGATAAACTTTGATTTGTTATTACCAAAATATCTACATCGCTATTCATACGTAAACCACCCATTACTGCCGAACCATACAAATACACCCCAATTAACATATTATCAAGTAGTTCCGCTATAGTTTTTAATGCTTGAATTGCTTCTTTCGGAATTTTTTTGTTACTTAAATCTATACTCAACTTCGATCTCCTTTCGTCTGAAAACTGTTTTTTAACGCCTCTTAAAATTTATAAAAAAAGAGTAAACATCTTTCGTTGTATTGTAAATTAACGCCATCCAAAATTTTGATTCAAGATTTTCTTTCGGTTTATTATATGTTTGAGCCAATATAAGCTACAAAACTGCTGTCTATCCATTTTTGAGTAACCTCATTTATATCAATCCCAATAGTAGCCAACCCAATAATGCTGCAATCCAATTTCTCTAACAAAGCTATTAAAGCCTTCATTTGAGAACCTGTCTCTATCCAATCATCTACAATCAAAACTCTTTTGTTCCTCACAATAGAACTCTTAGATATTTCAAAGCTTTTATCTTGACCTGAATAGTCGGTAAAATGTGTCGAAATAATCTCTTCTTTTGCGTATGGCAGCTTATCACCTTTTCTTACTCCAATAAACCCCACTCCAAGTTCTTTGGCTATGGCAGTGCCTAGTATCCATCCAATTGCTTCTGGGGCAGCCACATAATCTACTTTATTTTGAAAATCCAATGATAGTACTTTTACAATTTTATCAAAAACGGTTTTATGTGTAAAAATAGTTAGTAAATCATATTTTCCAATTGAGTTACGAGGTAATATACCTCTAATTTCATTTATAACATCAGTACTTTCCATACATTTACACCCCTTGCTTATGGTTAATAATCTTTGCTAATCTTTAAAAATAGTCATTTTCAACATATTTTTTATACATGTCCTCGGTATATCTTGTTATGTTCTTACCATACTCTGGATAATCAAACCCCAGTAGTTCTGCTACCTCTTTGGACACTTCCCTGAACAATTGGTGGCATATAAATAATGACTTCCAAATATTTTCATAGGAATCCATGCGATATGTAGATAATAATCTATTCCATAGATCTTCATCAATGTATTTGTTAATATACTTATAATTTTTCCCAACACTTAATGAAAATTCTGTCTTTATCCCAACCTTCCACGACATCATCCTAAGTAGTTCAAACCGTAGAATCTGGTTCAGATGATCGATTGCAAACAGTATCTCTTTGCGGCACAATCCTTTAATAACATAAGGTGTTACATTCCAAAATTCATTGCAGCAATCATCATACTCCCTTGCGCTTGGCTTTCTTACATGATAATCTATATCAGTCGGAACTATGTCCCTTTTAATTCTACAATCTTTATCAATTAGAACCTTTATTAATTTATCGCCCTTTAGGTAATTATCTAACTCTTCCAAGGGCAATAAGGTAAGATCAATTTTATTGTAATCATCAAATAGCATAAGATAGGAAAATCCCTTTTCTTCAGGTGGGAATAATTCCATATCCTCCGGCTTTTGCATCATTATTATATTCCCAAATTGATTAAGCCAGTCATCATTAGATATAAACGGTTCTATATCACTTACAAAATATGTAATATCATAATCCTGAAATTCATCTTTAGGTATATTAATATTTGCGCGTGACCCCTCAAGGGTCACAATTCGAATACGTTCATCCTGTTCTGCTAAAGAAAGTACTAAATCCATCATTTCTTTTTCTGATCTCATTTACATACTCCTCGTTTATTTTTTCTATATTATTACATCTTCTTTTTTGCCGATACAATCAGCATCATTGGGCGTCGCATTTCATCCGCCATCCCCGGAATATCCATCATGTTCTCTGGCGGCTGTGGCTCCACAATCTGATTTATTATAAAACTATTTGAAAGCAGTGTATTTAGATATGTGGTCAGTGTTCTATGATATTTTGTAACCTTTTCTTCCAAAAACATAGCTGTCCGTTTGCCCTCATAATAATAATTGTCCACCGGGAAATGCAGTATTTCTCCTTTTTCGTTATAATACCAGTCTTGTGTTCCATGAGCAGTAAAAACAGGATGTTCAACTGTAAAAACTAAATTGCCACCAGCCTTCAGCATCCTATATATCTTTTTTATTAAATTCTCATAGTCTGCTACATAATGAAACGCAAGCGAACTTAGTATTACATCAAAGCTCTCCTCTGGGAAATCCACATCTTCTATGGCACAGCATTCATATTCAATCTGTGGAAAATGGGTTTTTCCTTTTGCTACTTCGAGCATTTTATGAGAAATATCAACACCTACTACAGAGGAAGCACCGTTTTCCATCGCATATATACAGTGCCATCCATAGCCGCATCCTAAATCAAGCACACGCTTACCCTTAAAATCAGGTAGCATCTTTTTCAAAGTCTCCCATTCTCCCGCACCAGCCAGTCCTTTCTGCGAGCGACTCATTTGACTGTATTTTTGAAAAAATATATTATCATCATATTTGTTTTCTTTCATCTGAACTCTCCTCGTTTAAAAAGTTATTTATCTCCGATACAATTTCATTCACTTCTTTATAAAGTTTCTCGGTCATATCGTAGCATTCAAAAAGTGAGATACCGAGTACTTCAAAAATATGATTTACCTTCTCGGTATATTTTTCAGGTTTATGTTCAAAAGTTTCAAGCAGTTTTATAGCTTTCTTTTCGTTGATACAATAAGCATTATTACATGCAAATAGTACTTGATTTAAGCATGAAATAATACGAAAAACATGGCCTGCAATATAATATTTATCCTCTACCCCCGCATTTGCTTTTACAAACATTAAAGAGAATTCAGCTTCAAATATAAAAAAGTTCATCAAGCTTTTCTTTAGAGCAGTAGGGTAAATTTCTGCCTGCTTTTTTAATTCGCATAAGCTTTCGTTCTTAGCATATAGTATTTTACTAATCGCTAATTCTCCACGATACATTGCACTTATATAACCATGGGGATGCCCGGTCTGATAATTGGCAGTAACAATTCCTTGCTCCGTATCTTTGATTATTTGTTCTACCCGTTTTATATCACGTAAAATCAAGTCAACATGATACCCATTTATAAATAACCATCCGCCGCCATTAATCCAATCACCCCACGCTCCGGGAGGCACAACAAGGTTGTTTCTATTTTTATCATCCAATTCTGTAGCAATTTGATTAATCGCTGTCAGGTCAAATGAGTCTGAATTGTAATAGATTCCGATATCTATATCAGAATTTTCTGTATGGGTGCCTCTTGCACGTGAGCCCCCTAATACGATGCCTTCGGTTCTGTTGCAAAGTTGAA
>NZ_JAESJS010000027.1:0-1391 GCF_017891705.1 Staphylococcus sp. GDY8P196P
GTATTATCTCTTAGGAGGATTTATTAATAATGAAAAAAACAGTATTAGCTTCAACGTTAGCAGTTGGACTTGGCGTAACAGTGATCGCAGCAGGAAATTCAGCAGATGCGTCTGAACAAGGTATCGATCAAGCACAACTAGCTCAACAAGCACAAAACAACCCTGAACAATTAAATGCTAAGCCAGTACATGAAGGTGCTTATAACTATAACTTTAATCAAGATAATTTAAACTATAACTTTGAATCTGATGGCACATATTGGTCATGGAGCTATGGTGAAGGTTCAAACGGATCAAGCGATGCATCAACACAATCAACAACTAATGTAGGACAACAAGAACAAGCACCGCAAACTCAAGACCAAACACAACCACAACAAGCTTCATCAGAACAACCAGCACAAGAGCAAGCACCTCAAACTGAGCAAACGCAACAACCACAACAAGAAGCAGCTTCATCACAACAATCAACAGATAATTCAAGTGAAGCATCAAGTGGTTCATCAGTAGAAGTAAACGATCACTTGAAACAAATCGCGCAACGTGAATCAGGTGGCGACTTAAAAGCAGTTAATCCATCTTCAGGTGCAGCAGGTAAATATCAATTCCTACAAAGTACATGGGATTCAGTAGCGCCAGATGAATATAAAGGTCAATCACCAACAGAAGCACCAGAATCAGTACAAGACCAAGCAGCAATGGATTTATATGAATCTGAAGGTGCTTCACAGTGGGTTACTGCATAATAAGATAATATGCAATTTTAAAATATGAATATAAATGTATAGAGTGAGTGACATATAAAGCTCATGCTAAAAATAAAGGACTAATCCGTTAGCAACAACATGGATTAGTCCTTTTTACATTGAGGGAAAGACATATATTTTCGAAAGTTATAGAATTAATTGTAGAAAATTAATAGAAAAGTTAATTTTAAAAAAGATATTTAAATAATATACTAAAAATAATACTTAATTTAAAACTGCTGACTTATTAATTAATGAACTAAATCTCGCAATAATAGAATAAAAAGTGCTTTTATTACAACATCATTACAATAAAATTGAAAATATAACTAACCTTAAAACGATGATGATGGCGTTCTAAGGTTTTTTGATGAGTGTAATATTTAACTTTTATGTCATTAGGACGTAAAAAATCTAGATGTTTTTTTAACTTCACTGTAACCCACAAGCTTTTTCTAGATGTTACAGTGGGAACTAGCAAATTTGATAAAAGTAATTTTGCAAAAAACGAAACACAAATTTAAACACAAATTTAAAAGTATTATCTCTTGGGAGGATTTATTAATAATGAAAAAAACAGTATTAGCTTCAACGTTAGCAGTAGGACTTGGCGTAACAGGAATTGCAGCAGGAAATTCAGCAGAT
>NZ_JAESJS010000028.1:0-355 GCF_017891705.1 Staphylococcus sp. GDY8P196P
CATTCGTCTACAAGTTTAGTTAAGGGTTCTTCTCAACATCAATAAATGTTCTCGGCATAAATGCGTGTTCTATTTTTTATTATTGTCTTGATAATCATATTTTTCTGCCATCTCATCAAAATCATCATCTTTATAGAAAAATAAAAAATAAACAATAACTCCAATCGGAATACCAAAAAACGGTGTAGTAAAAGTACTAAATATTACACACATGAAAATTAACCAAAACAAATCTTCTAAAGACCATTTTTTATTTAATAAATCATTTACAATTTGTTTGATAGTCATAAAAATAAAACACTCCTTTTTAGCAAACTTTATCGCAATAGTTATCGCTTTACAGGTCTATTTTTCA
>NZ_JAESJS010000028.1:375-752 GCF_017891705.1 Staphylococcus sp. GDY8P196P
TAATCGACCTTCGTCGATTTTTTTAATCTTAGTTTTAAGTAATCGGTGTTGCAGCACAGATATAAAAATTAATACTGCATTATTAGTAATCGGCGTTGTGGCGCAGATACAAAAATTAATACTGCACGAATTTGAATCGACGTTGTAGCGTAGATATAAAAATTAATACTACATCAAAATTTAACTAAGATTTAAGCTACTAGTTTTTTGCTAGTAGCTTTTTTATTTTTAAAATTTTAAATACCTTTATTTTGAATTTTAATGGGGCATTTTAAAGATTTAGGGGTACTTCATATAGTTTTTATGCCTAAAAACTTATATAAGCTCTTAAAACGCAAATATGAGCCAAATAAATATATGCTATTTCCAAAAGCAAA
>NZ_JAESJS010000029.1:0-6642 GCF_017891705.1 Staphylococcus sp. GDY8P196P
TCTTATCAAGAGTAAATTACTAAAAATCCATTAACATCAATGTTTTTACTTTAAGAACATATATTTAACGTGTTAAATCAAATGAAAAAATACAATGTAATTATTAGATGACAATTGATTACGGTCAGAAGAATGTACCACAAATAAAAAAACTAATTCCTTTTTATTTTATCGAGGAATTAAGCTTTTGACCTGCAACAATCACGCCCAATTTCGGAATATCTATAATATGATTTCGATCTTAAATTATCTACTTTAACTGACGCTACCTGCTCGTTAAAGAAGACCTATTTAAAAAAGTTTATACTGCACCTGCCTTTATTATGTAAGTAAAAGTAGTAAAGCTTTAAATTGGTTTTCAAAAAAGTAGGGTTGATTATTTCTTTTTCATCAATTATTATTGTGTTATTATCACAATATGAGAAAGGAGGCAAAAAGTAATGGGAATTGATTTCATTAATGTCGAGTTTAGAAAGCATGTAAAAGTTTCAGGGGATTTAGGTACAACGGGATCAGTATGTCCTTTTTCACAAAAACAAAAAATGGAAACACTACCGGAAAACTTTTTGCCTCCTTTTATATAATGGGCAAAAATTTATGAATCTATTGCATTTGTAAAAATGCATACGAATGATTAGGCACCGGTTGTTAAACTGGTGCCTTTTTTTTGTTTGATCAGTTCAGTTAGTTTGGAGAACCGAATCTTTAATCATGCTGTAGAAATATGGTGAGTTCGTTGATTTGGTTTTACAATATAAATAGATATGAGGTGAGGTTTATGGTGAAAGCAGTGGATTTAGCCTCCTAAAATCACAATATATTTTAGGAGGAAATAAAATGAAAAAGGATAGTAAATCTAAAGAAATGATTCAATCTGAAAAAAGGGGTTCTACTAGGCTTTTAATGATGGTACTCTCCCTATCTGTACTTGTAGGTGCAATTACGAGTGATATAGTCAATCCCGTACTTCCACTAATAAGCAAAGATTTAGAAGCTTCGAAATCTCAAGTGAGTTGGATAGTTAGTGGTATTGCACTTGTTCTTGCGATTGGAGTTCCGATTTATGGTCGAATCTCAGACTTTTTTGAGTTACGAAAGCTATATATCTTTGCCATTATGATTCTGGCAAGTGGTAGTCTTTTATGTGCAATTGCCCCGAACCTCCCATTGTTGGTTTTGGGAAGAATGGTTCAGGGTGCTGGGATGTCCGCAATTCCAGTTCTATCAGTCATTGCAATTTCGAAGGTTTTCCCACAAGGAAAACGTGGGGGAGCTTTGGGAATTATCGCAGGAAGTATTGGTGTTGGAACTGCTGCTGGTCCAATATTTGGTGGAGTAGTTGGTCAATATTTAGGGTGGAATGCCTTGTTTTGGTTCACATTTTTGTTAGCCATTATGATTGTTATTGGTGCCTACTACGCGTTACCGACAATTAAACCGGCAGAATCCGTAGGAAGCAATAAGAACTTTGATTTCATTGGTGGTTTATTCCTCGGCCTCACAGTAGGATTACTCCTTTTTGGCATCACTCAAGGAGAAACTTCTGGTTTTTCTTCGTTCTCATCGTTAACTAGCCTAATTGGTTCTGTTGTAGCTTTGGTGGGATTTATTTGGAGAATTGTTACCGCAGAAAATCCATTTGTACCACCTGTCCTGTTCAATAACAAGGATTATGTCAATACGGTCATAATTGCATTTTTTTCGATGTTTGCTTATTTCGCTGTTCTTGTGTTCGTCCCATTACTAGTCGTTGAGGTGAATGGACTCTCTTCTGGACAGGCTGGAATGATATTGTTGCCAGGTGGTGTGGCTGTTGCAATCTTATCTCCCTTCGTTGGCCGTCTTTCTGATCGATTTGGGGATAAACGTCTGATAATTACTGGGATGACTCTGATGGGGCTGTCTACCTTATTCTTGTCCACCTATGCATCTGGTGCTTCACCTCTGTTAGTTTCCGTGGGGGTCCTCGGAGTAGGGATTGCTTTTGCATTCACGAATTCTCCCGCAAATAACGCCGCAGTAAGTGCACTCGATGCAGACAAGGTTGGTGTCGGAATGGGGATTTTCCAAGGTGCTTTGTACCTTGGAGCAGGAACTGGAGCAGGTATGATTGGAGCATTATTATCCGCTCGACGTGATGCTACTGAGCCGATAAATCCATTATATATATTGGACGCTATGTCCTACTCAGATGCGTTCCTTGCAGCTACAGGGGCAATACTCATTGCCTTAATAGCTGGATTAGGTTTAAAAAAGCGTGGGTAATAACTTAGTTATGTAAAGATTAGTTATTGTTTAGTTCATCTTCTATAGTTTAAGCTGTAAATAAATAGCTTAGGAATCACGCAAATTTGAATTTCTTAGAATAGAATACTTTTAAGTAACTCAACTTTCGTACACTGTTTTATTGGTGCGAAAGTTGAGTATGTTAAGGATGAAACAATGAAAACATTGGTGATCGTTTCTCACCCAGATATGCCAAATTCTCGAATCAATAAAGTTTGGGTAGAAAAAGCAGCGTCTTATTCAAACGAAATTACCATTCATGATCTTTATAGAGAGTATCCTGATTTTATTATAAATGTAAAAAGAGAGCAGGAATTAGTTGAAAATCATGATAATATTATTTTTCAATTTCCATTATATTGGTATAGTTCTCCTTCATTATTAAAAAAATGGATCGATGAAGTGATTATATATGGATGGGCTTACGGATCAAAGGGTAAAAGAATATTTTATAATCGAAAATTAGGATTAGCTATATCAGCTGGCGTAAAAAAAGGTGAATTTACAAGTATGGGTAAAAACAAGCATACATTAACCCAGATGTTAACACCATTCAAATCTTTATGTGCATAGATTCATGCTGAATATGTACCAGAGTTTGTACTTTACGGTGCTAATTCGGATATGAAGGGCGAAGAGATACAGAAAAGTGCTAATGAGTATTTGCAATATATTAAAAAGTATTATTTAAGAGCATAAAACACTTCTGCGATCATGCCAACAATACTAGAAGAAAGCCCATTTCCCCTTAACACATTTAGGGAAATGGGCTATTGAAGTTATTGAAGGTTTTAGCGATTTCATTTTAGGTAGCCAATTCAAAGTGCCCAATAAATTCCAAGAAACACAAATCTGCTAAAACAGCTTGCCATGTAATTTTTGAACTTGATCCTTTAACCGTTCATTCTCTTCTTCTAACGCCTTTATACGGCTTTTTAAGGTTTTTATTAATACGTCCTCTGAACGAGGGCTTTTACTAGGTTTACGGGGGGTTAACTCACTTATCTGCATCCCTCTTAATGTCTCCACTCTAGTTCTAATATCTTTTTGTTTGTAAAGCCATGACTTTGAAACATTTGCTTTTTGTGCAACGGAATTAAAATTAATCTTCTCTTCTTTCAATGCCATCTCTGAAATTGTCTTTTCAACCCTAATTCTTGTTTTCTCCGACTTGTCTTTAGCTAGCTGAACTATGGCAGTTGTGTTACCTTTTCTAATCATTTTAATTCGTCTCCTTTAACGAATGAATAATCTGTTCTAATCTATTTTTAACACGTTCATTGGTTTCAACCTGACGCTGCCATTGGTTTTGTTTAGCCCTATTTAGTATTTCTTTAGTTCGCTCTAAGTGCTCTTCATGTTCAGTAAGAAATTGTTTACTTGTACAGAAATTCGTACAATCTAAACATGCATTTGCGTGAGGACATGGTCCTGCAATTACTGGTAACCGACAATAGCCATTAGGAAGTGCCTGTGCATTGATATTCTTTTTAAACCATTGAAGATCTGTATTGTCAGCTTCAGTATTTTCCTCACTTAAATCCAGAATGCTACCGTTATTCGTTACTAAGGTTTCCTTAAATTTCGTAAATTCCTTCTTTAGGGTTTCATCAAAAATATGTGCATATCTTGCCGTCATTTCCGGTGATTCGTGACCCAAGAACTTCTGGACAATATGTTGTGGCACTCCGTTATTTATCATTCTAGTGCCAACTGTATGCCGAAAGGCATGAGCATGAAAACGAAAAATTTCTCCGTTGCTGTCCGTTATCTTTTCTTCATAAGCTAGTTCATTTAATTTAACCCTAAAGGTATCTTGTTTCAATGGTGAGCAATCTTTTCGGGGAAACACATATACACATCCATCATCGAGTTCATCAGCCACCCTTTGCTCTTGAACTAATATCAATGCAGCAATTTCTTTAGAAATAGGAATGATATGCTCTTTCTTCATTTTCCACTGATAATACTTTAAAAAGCAATCCCCTTCTTTATCGGTTATGACGCTCCCTTTTTTCAATGTACAAAGTTCACTGATACGCATCCCGCATTCTTGAAGTACCATAACCATTGTAGCAATATAAGGTTCCAATTTATCTAATTTCCCATTTAATTGTTCAAGTATATGTTCATCAATATAACGTGGTAGTGCCTTCGGCACTTTAGGGTAATCTTCTTGAAAGATAAGGATCTTAGAAGGTGTATCCTTCCAGTCATATCTTTGAATTGTAGTAAAAAAAACGTCTAAAGTAGATATTCGTCCAGTTACAGTACTGGGTTTTAAACCTTTTAAATTAATATAATTAAAATATTGCTCAATTTCATTTCTAGTTAATTGATGAATCCTTTGTATACCTTCACAATTTTTGTTCATGAAATTAAAAAATTCTTTTAATTTTGAAGCTATATCTACTACGTGAGAAAAGCTAGCTGTGTTTAACATTAGTTTACAATATCGCTTAACTATTTCTTTAAAATAATTATTCTTAAAACCCTTAAAGTTGATCGTATATTCGTAGGATGTTGGGTTTACCTTATCTTCCGGTAATGATAATTTTCTTCGATTCCAAACATCTTTTTCCCATTCTTCCCCATCAAAATAGAAGTCCTCATAGAATTCCATAAACTGCTTAAGATGAGTAACGTAATAGGAATTCGCATGTACAGTAACTTTCTGCTGATTTACATCAAGTTTGTAATTAGTAGTCGTAGTTTTTACTTTTTGTTCTGTTAAGTAGGTCCGGTATTCTGTCAAAGCTTTTTTTATAGGCACTTCGGTTATCGATGTAATATTAGGATATTTTAAATTTAAAAATCCCATCATCCGGCTTATCACTGTTCCCTTTCTAATCCAAACGGATTTTGCATTCCAAGCTCCATTATTCAAGTGAAGGTAATAAAAATATTTTAATTCTGTTTTCAACCAGACATTTTCCACCTTATCGAAATTTACCCAACGATTTCTTAGTGACGGATTCTTACTTAACTCAATTGCACTAGGATGCGGACAAATTCTTATATCCCATCTATCTGCTGCCCAATAACCTTTTAAAACACTTGTCATATTAGCTATTTTTTTATTAATCTCTGTACTAGCGATAAGCTTTCGATTAGTTGCTACACTTGGAAATTTCATTGTCATGTTTCTCTCCCTTGAAGATACTTTTTATATTCATTCTTCATATCTTGATCAGAAAGATGAACATACGTATCAAGTGTTGTTTGTACATGGGCATGCCCTAATCTTTTTTGTACATATGCAGCATCCCATCCACTTCTAATAAGCTCTGTGGCATGCGTATGACGTAATATATGGGCAGTGAAAGTAATCCCTGTCCGTTTTCCTAGTCTTCTTATTAAGTCTAATACACTTTGATATTTTAGAGGGTGGCCAAAATAAGAATCTTTAAGATTAATAAATATATAATCATGATCTAAATCTTCCCCATATTCATGTACTAAGTAATCGGTATATAATGCCATTAATTCCTTACTTACATCAATAGTTCTTTCTTTTTTAAGTTTAATATAAGCTCCATTTTCATTATGATCTCTTGGCCTGATGTTAATCTGGTTATCCCATGTTGAAATATCTTCAATACGAAGGGATAATGCTTCTCCTATCCGAAGTCCCCCTTCATACATAAGCATAATAAGTAACTTATCTCTTTTGGTATGACATGCCTCAATTATTGCTTTGACTTGTCCATGTTCTAATACTTGTACAAGTTTCTTTTTGACCCTAAGCTTTAAAATATTTTTTTTATAGGATCTACCTTTAGAAATATGGTGAAGAAACCCCTTAAAGTTTCTTCCTCTTGCTTCTTTAGACATATCTATAGCTTTAAAATTTTCTGTGCGATTTAAATACTCTAAGAAACTAGTTACAGCGTTAAGTATGGAATTAACTGATGTTTCCTCTCTTTTAGCCTTCTTTGGTTGTATATCTATTACCTTTAAATGCCCTGCTGGATTTCTTAACCATCCTACAAAGTTTGCTAAATCCTCAAATTGTAAATCTCCTAATTCGATTCTACTTTGGCTCATAAATTCATAAAACAGCTTGAGATGATAACAATATGTTTTAATGGTATTTGGAGCTTTGCCCGTATTATCCAAGTACTTTATAAATCGCTTAACCGGTTCTATCACTTCAAATTCTTTATCTAGCAGTATGTATAACGGATATGATTTTTCCTCCACAATTACTTTCTGAACCTTCATCTTTCCACCACCTTTAAATACTTTAACTACTATTAATAATACCCTTATATATTTAATAGTTAAAGCACTGTAATTAAAAAATCCTAAACTTCGAGTACTTAGAGTACTCTAGTTTAGGATACTATGTTTAAT
>NZ_JAESJS010000003.1:0-563474 GCF_017891705.1 Staphylococcus sp. GDY8P196P
CCCCCCGCTACCCCCCCCCACCCACGTCCCGGAGAAGAACCAGGTACATGAGAAGAACCAGGTACAGGAGAAGAACCAGGTTCGGGAGCAGAACCAGGTTCAGGAGAAGAACCAGGTACGGGAGAAGAACCAGGTACAGGAGAAGAACCAGGTACGGGAGAAAATCCAAGTACAGAAGGAAACTCAAATACTCAAGAACCGAAATCAGGAGAAAGTTCAGATATAAGCCAACCATCTAAACGCGATCATATTTCAGAGTTAGAACAAAATCAAACTTCAAAAATAGTAAATGATCGTTCCGATAACTCTAGAAAAATTAATGATAATAGATCTGAATTACCTGAAACAGGAAAAGATGAAATTAATAAAGGTACTTTATTTGGTTCATTATTTGCAGGTTTGGGTGCGTTATTACTAGTTTTCAAACGTCGTAGAAAAAATGAAGAAGATAAATAATTAATAAATTATAAAAATAGTATTAAATAAAGAAACCTGAGACATGTGCAGTCTCAGGTTTTTTTACTATCTAATTATTGTTTAAATAAAACTGATTATAAATTGAGTTTGATTAATTAAAAATTGTTTATTAATTGTACGTAATGTGTATATAGTAATTACAGGTTATTAAATAATAAAACGGGGTTATTATATGTATATTATTATTCAATATAGCAGAGGTAACACACTATTTTACTTGCGTAATAGAAATCAAGAACCAATCAATTCAAAAGTAGTAGCAATTTCTAAAACCAAATATAATGAAGGATTGTTACAACACATCTATAGGATACTTTCTCAAACGAATCATAGTGTTAAAGAAATAGACTTTGTAGTAATAGAAATGAATGACATAGAATCAATAAAAATAAATGCAGTTTGTGAAGTGAGTAGGTATTTAGAAGCGCAGCTAAATAAAAATATCATTGTAACTAATAGTATAGAAACTTTTAATTACAATGAATATTTGAAAAAATATAAAACGACATGAGTAAGAATATAAATGCAATAAAGTGACACTTTATATAAACATATTTGATAAATTGATTGAATTTCACCTGCATTGAACAAGTACATATAGTGTTTGATGAACGTAAGCCATTTCGCTCACAATGTCAGTTAGATTGTCATATATTACGATAAAATAAATTCATAATAATTTTCACCAAGGATATTTCTGGCTGTGTAAACTGAAGGACTCAAATTTTGTTCAACGAAATTTGGTACTTCGCCTTGCGCAATATCATACATAATTTCAATTTCTTTAGAAAATAAACGATGTTGTTTTTTTAAATATAATTCTAAATCTGGCAATGGTTTTGAAACGGTTTTTCCATTATTGTTAAGTTTTTTAAGTGTATCTATATAAACATTTAAATCTCTAGCACCTACAATTTTGGTACCTTGGTTATCATGATTTACTATGACAACTGTAGGGAAACCTCTGACACCTAATTCTCGTACTAAGTTAAAATCGTTTGAAAGTAGTTGCTGGCCTTGCGTACTATTTGCTAAATCAAAAATAGTTTCAATATTTATTGTTTTATTGTTTTTATATAAAGTTTGTACAATTGATTTAAGTATTTTGTTATCAGAAATATTTTGGTTAAAGACGAAAACAGCTTCCCTCACTAATCTAATAAATTCAATAGCAGAAGTCGGGGAATCTAATTGCTGAATCGCTTTATACAATCGAGATGCTGGGTATGAAGATTGCACAGGATCTAATTCCATAACTGTACCATCGATAGGCATGCGTGAATATTGACCTACTTCTTGCCAATGTGGTGTCACATCAGCTGGTTTATAAATGCCATTAGCAGGATCAATAGGACCATCCCCCCAAGCTTCTAAAAGACCACCCATAATCATTTGAAAATTAAACAAATGACCGTACTGAACTAACAGTTTATTTAAAATTGGTTCGAAAGCCCAACAATGTGAACACATAGGATCAGTTATATAATATAAAGTTAAATTAGGACTTTGGTTGTTCAAGTTTATGTTTTCTACTTCATTTTCTTCACTCGGTTTGCAAACACCCGAATACATATCACATACCATATTTTTTTCCATAATTGTACCTCCGTAGTTTAATTAAATTGATATACTCTTATGATAAGTAGTAATATGAATAATAAGTACCAACAAATTGTAGAAAATGTTGAATATTCAACATCCAGAATTAAATGTTGGGAGAAAATGAGGGAGTCGAATGGTACAATCAAAATCAGACTTGCGCGTCATTAAAACGAGAAAATCTATCATGCAAGCTTTTATCAAATTGTCTGGTGTTAAAGATTTTAAAAGTATAACTGTAAAAGATATTACACAAGAGGCACTTATCAATAGAGCTACGTTTTATTATCATTTCAGTGATATCTATGATTTGTTAGAAAAAGCGCTTGCTGAGGAACTATTAATTAATTTAAATTATGAATATTTTGAATATAAACCATTGAGTGAAAATACAATTATCGACATCTTTAAAGTAGTGGCAGAGTTTCAATTGTCTTTAAATAGAAGATGTCATAGGAGTTATCCTGAGACAATAGACCATATTGTTCAAGAACATATTGCAAATGTATTGTATAAATTGTTGAATGATATTGACTTTGAAGAAGATAGTACACGACAATTGGCTGCAAACATGATAAGTGCAAGTATCTATAAAGCAGCTGAAACATGGTACCAAAAGGATAGTGAGATGTTACCTGAAAATTATATTAAACGCATTACGCCTTATATGATTTCTGGTTTGCTAGCGTATGACTAAGATAAAAATGAAAAGGGGTCGTTAAAATGAGTATTATTATCATTATATTGCAAATAATTTTGGGGATATTTTTTATCATGACAGGATCAAAAATTCTATCTGGTGCAATGAAACAAGATTTTGCGCGTCTTGGTTACCCACCTATTTTTAATCAAATTACAGGAATTTTTGAATTTGTAGGTGGTCTGGGGATGTTGATAGGTGTGTTGTATAATGTAATTGCTTTATTATCAAGTATATTACTAGGTGCAACGATGTTTGTTGGTGCAATTTCATTGATTTTCTTAGGCAAGGATCCAGTTAAAAAAGCGATTCCAGCTATTGTACTTTTTTTATTGAACTTTATAGTATTCATTTATTATATTTAAAGTATTTTCTGACTTTAATTGTCCCCGTACAAACGATAGATTGAATTGTTTGTACGGGGATAATTATGTGTAGATTATGCTAAACCTTGAATGCTTAAAACAATTTCTGCTACAAGGGCAGAACCTACGTATGTACTGAGCAATATTACAGTTCCTACGACAATTGTTTTCCAACCTAACTTAGCAAAATCGGCCCACGAATTTCCTATAGAAACACCTGCATATGCAACCACTGGTGTAGCTAATGACAATAGATCTACTTTTTCAGTCCATTCAACAATGTGTGATGATCCAGGGATGCCTGGTATTGTAATGATGAGTCCGATTATACCAATATAAGCAATACTAGGTATATTTAAAGGAACAATATCACGTAAGATTAAACCGATTAATGCAATGCCCATTAATGTAAGAATGCCTGGTAAAGCTTCTATTGGCATAACACTGTAACCAATCCAATTACTAAAAAGTGAAATAATGCCTACCACACATAATGTGAGTATCCAGTTTGTAACTTTTGAATTCATACTCATTGCTCCTTATCTTTTGTGAATTTTGATTTAATATGCATAATAAAGCTGTAATATTTTCGAGTTAATGGCAAAGCAATTAATATACCCACATAAAGCCCTGTGACAGATGTAAGTAAATTACTCACACCAGAGAATGCTGTAATTGTACTAGCTTGGTCAGGATACATTTCAACTAAGGGACCTAGTGCAGCAGCAGTCATCACACCACTTCCTACACCTGTCGCCATTGCAAATGCTAATGGGCTAAAAGGTAAAATAGAGATTAGTATGCCGGAGAAAATGCTAAAAAATATTGCCCCAAATATCGTTCCAAATATATACATGGACATGACTCCTCGCCATTCAGGAGAGGTAATACCATATTTTTCAGTAATAAGTGCTAAATTTGGTTCTCTACCTATTGAATGTGTCATGCCTATAGATTCTCTACGTAAACCTAAAAGTATAGCTAGCGGTAATGAAATAATAATAGTAGCTAAATTTCCGGCTTCTTGAAGTATTAAAGCGGGTCCAGCTGCAATAATTTTAGGAAGGGCAGGTCCAGCCTCTACCCCGAATTTTGCTATGAGTAATGCTACAGAAATAAAGACCATTGGTTCAGAGTGCTTAGCTTGTCTTTTACCTATAATAGGTGTGAAATATACTCCCAAACCAAGTAATACTGCGTAAACTACTGGTAACAATAGGATTGAAGTTATACCTAATGGAATTTTATGTGCGCCAATCACTTCAGAAATGATCATAATGATTAGGACAATGCCATGTAATCTCCAATCTTTCCAAAGTATATTTTGTTGTTGCATAACAATCCCCCTAATAAAAATCTGAAAATTCAAAATAATAATAATGCCTATTCTATACTTACTATTTCAAAATTAAAAGGGGTTGAAGATAATATTATTGATTGCTAATGAAAAAGTATTTGTAAATATCATGAAAAGTGTATAATGTAATTAATTTGTTGAAAGGTGTGTAAAGTATGAAAGAAGCGTATAAGCAACTTGTTTTAGGTATGTTGTGTTTGTTTATTGTTATGGCAATTGGACGTTTTGCATATACGCCCATCATGCCTTTTATGCAGCTTAATACCAGTATGGACAATCCGAGTGCTGGTATGTTGGCTACATATAATTATTTAGGGTATCTTATTGGCGCAATAATTCCAATTTGGATTATTGTATTTAATAAGGTAGTCGATCTTAAAATATATTTAATGATTAATATTATTTCAACACTATTCATGGGTATTTTTGATAGTTATATCTTATGGGCTATTTTTAGATTTGTTTCTGGTGTGTCTAGTGGTACTGTTTTTGTATTAGCATCAAATGTTGCGTTAGAAGCATTAAAAATGGTTCGAATAGAACGTATATCAGGTCTGCTTTATAGTGGTGTAGGTTTAGGTATTTTTTCAAGTAGTATCTTTATTTTTTTATTTACTTCAGTGAATACATGGAAAACGACTTGGGTTTTGCTCGGTATTTTTTCATTAATCATGGCTATTTTTATTATATTTGGTATGCGTGAAAATGATCGTACTGATCACGAAAGCCATAAAACAAACGAAAGTCAATCTAATGTATCAAGTAAGTTGAAGAAAAAATTTATTTGGGGATTTTCCATTGCATATTTTTGCGAAGGTGCTGGATATATTATTACGGGCACATTTTTGGTTGCCATTGTTAAATCGATACCCTCGTTATCAGACTATGCAGCATTAAGTTGGATGTTTGTTGGGTTAGGCGCGATACCATCGACCATTCTTTGGTCTATGTTGGCTGATATGTTAGGCCATGGTAAGGCGACCTATTTAGCTTTTATTTTACAAATAATAAGTGTTACTTTGCCAATACTATCAGAAAGTATGTTGAGTTTGATTCTAAGTTCATTATTATTTGGTTCAACGTTTTTAGGGCTTACTACATTATTTATGTCCAAAGCACAAGCTTTAATGTATCAAAATAATAGTAAGCTGAACTTAGTTGCGATATTGACTGTTATATACAGTTTGGGGCAAATGATTGCACCTGCATTGTCAGGATTATTAATTGGAAGCGCAGGGAACTTCAATGCAGCCTTGATTTTTGCTGCTGCTATTTTATGTGTAGGGTTATTTAGTAGTATGTATAGTTACCGGACTAGGTATTAAATGAATATTTTCTTATAACTTTGATAATTTTGTTAAAAAGTGAAGAAAAATCATGAGATAGATCGCCTTCTGCATGTATAACTTGAACTGCTTTCGAAAATATTTAAGGTGACAATAGATTTATTTCGAATGCGTAACTATTCGATTATTTAGGTAATAAGTTTTTAGATAAGCTGTTTTCGAGTTGCTTTTGGAAGTTTATAATCTTTTTGTATAAGTCCAATTTTTGTGGTAATATCGTCATGGATAAAAATTCGAGATAATAATAGATAAGAAGGTTAAAATATATATGAAAGAAAATTTTTGGCGTGAATTACCGCGTCCATTTTTTGTTTTGGCGCCTATGGAAGATGTAACAGATGTAGTCTTTCGTCATGTAGTCAGCGAAGCGGGAAGACCTGATGTCTTTTTCACTGAGTTTACAAATACGGAAAGTTTTTGCCATCCTGAAGGCGTACATAGCGTACGTGGCCGTTTAACTTTTACAGAAGATGAACAACCCATCGTTGCACATATTTGGGGTGATAAACCTGAACATTTTCGTGAAATGAGTATTGGCATGGCAGAGATGGGATTTAAAGGCATTGATTTGAATATGGGGTGTCCAGTTGCGAATGTTGCAACAAAAGGTAAGGGTTCAGGACTAATATTACGTCCTGAAACTGCAGCTGAAATTATTCAAGCATCTAAAGCAGGAGGGTTACCTGTAAGTGTTAAAACACGTTTGGGTTATTCTGAAATTGATGAATGGAGAAAGTGGTTGAAACATGTTTTTCAACAAGATATTGCGAATTTATCAATTCACCTGCGTACACGTAGAGAGATGAGTAAAGTAGACGCCCATTGGGAATTAATCGGTGAAATTAAAAAACTACGTGATGAAATTGCACCAAATACATTATTGACGATAAATGGTGATATTCCAGATAGAAAAACTGGGCTTGAACTGGCAGAAAAGTATGGTATCGATGGTATCATGATTGGACGTGGGATTTTCCATAATCCTTATGCTTTTGAAAAAGAACCAAGAGAACATACGAGTGCAGAACTTTTAGACTTGTTGAGACTTCATCTTGATTTGTTCGACAAATATTCACAAGAAGAAACACGCTTATTTAAACCGTTGCGCAGATTCTTTAAAATATATGTGCGTGGCATCAGAGGTGCAAGTGAGTTAAGACATCAACTGATGAGTACAAATACGACTGATGAAGCACGTGAATTACTAGATGAATTTGAAGCAAATATGGAAACAACAATACAATAGTAAAAATTTGAATATATAAATAGGCTTGGAAATCTTAATATTTTAGATTTTCAAGCCTATTTTTGCTTAATGGTAAGAGCAATAACGAATGCTATGACCATAAAACTAGTAATCATTAAAACTACGCCAGGCCATTGAATATAGTTATAAAACACACCGGCTAAAGTACCACCTACAGAAGAACCCATATAATAAAATAATAAGTATAGGCTAGAGGCCTGTGCTTTATGGTCTTCTGCACGACTGGTAACTACTGCACTTGCAATTGCATGCCCACTAAAAAAAGCATAAACACTAAAGGCTAAGCCAATAATTTTAAATGTTAGCGGTGGCAATAAAGTGATGTTAATACCGAAAATTAACAATAAAACACTGAATTTCAAGGCATTTAAAGTACCTAATTTCATACGTAATTTTGCGTTTAGTATTGAGGAAATCATACCTATTAAAAATAATAAGTAAATAAAACTAATGATACTATCATGTAAATTATATGGTTTTTCTGATAACACGAAACCAATATAGTTAAATGCTGCGATGTTACACCCAAGTAGCAGAAAGCCAATCATAAATGGTTTGAGCAATCTGATATTTGTTAGATGCTTATAATAACTCATTAATAATGTTTTTACAGAAAAACGCTGTTTTTCAAAATGTTTAGATGACGGTAATAAAAATGTAAATAAAATGGCTGCAATAAGACTGATTATACCTATAGAAATTAGGCCAGTTTGATATCCATATATACTTGAAATAAAACCGGTGAATATTCTTCCAAAGGCACCGCCAAAAGCATTTCCACTAATATAAATGCCCATCGCCTCAGGTAAATTTTGTGATGAAATTTCTTCACCAATATAAGCCATTGCGATTGATGGTAAACCAGCTAGACATATGCCTTGGATTAATCGCACAATTAAAAAAGTATTGAAATCTGTTAAAAATGGTTGTATTAAGGCGAGTAAGGATACAGAAAGAACAGAAAAAATCATTATAGGTTTACGACCTAACACTTCGGATAGTGCCCCGAAAAATAGCATAGCAATCGCTAAGGTAATGGTTGCTGCTGATAAAGCTAAACTTGAAACAGTTTCACTAATATTAAATGACTTTGTGAAATGTGGAATCAAAGGTTGAACACTATATAAGATAGAAAAGATAGTAAAACCGGAAATGAAAAGTGCAATAATGATTTTTAAATAGTCTTTCGAACCTTTTGTCACATAATGTTTTTTTAAATTATTCAATGTCATGCCCCGCTTATTAGTTGATATTTTTATGGTAGCATGTAATTAATAATATAAAAAATATATTATTTATACTTGAATTTTTTGTTAAAAACATAAAGTACATTTTTATGACATATCACTTAATAGAACACTTACAGCTTTGTAACAATTTGAACAGAGATTTGAATAAATCATATAAAAAGAAAAATTTTAATATGACTGTAGGACTAATTATTTATGAAATTTCGTTTCTAAGATAATTATTTCTACAGTCATTTTTGTAACAAAAATAGGTTTTTCTAAGATAGCACATTAATAAAATTTTAAATTAACATAAATTTCAAAAAAATTATTGATTTTAACTAAATATGTTATAAGATTATGTAGTATGGTTTAAAATAATTTTAAAGTTGAACAAAATTCAAATTAACTGTAAATGTAAAATGAGGAAGTGGTAAAATGAAAAAACTATTGTTTTTGGCTGTTTTAATCATATGTATCTTAGCTGGTTGTAATACGGAAGGTAAGGAAACAAAATCTGACAGAAAAGAAGATAATAAGTCAAAAGCTACGAATACTATGAAGAATTTTAAAATTGGACAAGTAGTGGACGCTGATGGTGTAGATGTGAAATTAGCAAAAGTAGAATATGTAAATAATTATGATGAATATAGTGAACCTGAAAATGGCAGAGTTATAAAAGTATATTTGAAATTTAAAAATAATAATGAAGATCAAGTATTAGTTGATTCGACTGATTTTAGCATGAAAGTGAACGGTGAAAATTATCAAGAATGGTACGGGGAGAGTGAAGGAGACTCAGGGTTTTCACATCAATTGAACAAAGGAAATACTGGATCAGGTATGATTACTTATGACGTTCCTGAAAATGATACATATACTTTAGAAATGGATGCTACGCCAAATTTTGAAAATATTAAAGCAAAATGGAACATAAAGAAAGAAGATATTAAAGAAGCGAGTAATCAACAAACTAGTAATTCTGTATCAGCAAGTAATGATAATGAAAGTACAAGTGAAACAGCGGATGCTGAAAAAACTGATACCGAAAAAGAAGATGATGAAAGCGATGAAATAACATATCCAGCAGAAATGTATAACACATTAGTTGATGAATATAATGAACTCACGGATGGTGAAAAAATGGACCATGTTGATCATGAGGTATTAGAGATAGAATATGATCAATTAGAAGCACGTGTTGATGAATTATACAATAAAAAGATGGAAGAAGAAGATCAAGCATTTGAAGAAGAAATGAAAAAGCAAGATGAAGCATACGAAAAGGAAATGGATGAGATAGATAAAGAATATGAAGAAGAAATGGATGAAATAGATAAAGAGTATGAAGAAGATATGAAACAAAGCGAAGAAGATGAAACTGCTGAAGATGAAGCAGCGTAGTAAAAAGAAAAGGAGTAATTTATATGAATGAGTATATTGGAAAAAAACAAACAAATAGAGTAGCAGAAATGATTTTAGGAATATTAGGAAGTATATTTGGTATTATAGGTGGCTTATTCGCTATAATGGTCGACGGTATTGGCAAAGAATTTGGAGCAACAGATAGTGGCAGTATAACTGGATTAGGCGTAGCGGTTATAATAACTTGTATAATAACACTGGTTCTTAGTTGTATTATAAACAAAAAAAGAGTCTTAATAGGAATATTATTAATCATAGGTGGTATTTTAAATATAATTTTTATAAGCTTTTTTGGTATTTTATCAGGTATATTAATATTAGTAGCCGGTATATTAGCATTAATAAGAAAGTAATACAGTAGACAAAAAATAGTATTAAACCATCCGAGACATAGATAATGATGTCTCGGTTTTTTTGTATCAAGCTAATGTTAATTAGATAATTATTAGCATTGTATATAAATGTACTTAAAAATGTATTTATTCGATTGTTAACTTTGTAATAGAATAAGGAAAGCTTTTTAGAAAATGAAATACCATAACACGCTATTTTTTTTGAAATTTTGAAGGTACAATCGTAATACATATTAGGAATTTTCAAAAAATTTACGTTACATCACAAATAAATTACTAACAAATTAAAAAACAGTTTCTGCTATTCTTTTTATACAGTTTCTCTGATACTATTATGTATGTAAAAATTTTGGGAGGACTTATTAATTATGAAAAAAATGGTTACAGCAACAATTGCTACATTATCTTTAGGTGCAATTGGTATCGCACAAGGTGAAGCACACGCTTCAGAAAATAATCAATCTAATACACAGTACACAAGCAATCAGTCTTATAGTGATATTTTTAATTATGGATATATTGATCAAGATGATAATGGGAACTATCATCACACATTAGATGGAAATTGGGATCAATCTATGTTTGATCAACAACAATATTATTTCTATTTAATAGACGATGAGGGGAATTATCATTACTATTATTTCCCAATGAATAATCAAAGTGCTAATAACACTTCAAACGTAGATAATGTAAATGTCTCAGATGATAATAACTACACTGATGACCAAAGTCATGAAGAAGTACAATCAGAAGGTTATGACATCAACCAAACATCAGAAAACGATGATGTTGATAATAGTGCAACAACGAACCATGGCACTGAATCTGGACAAACAGCACAAAGTAATTCTAATAATGTAAATCATACACAAAATAACGCATCAACAAATAACAATTATGAAACAAGTTACACACAAAATAATGGTACGAATAATGTGCAACAAAACACTACATCAAGTAATGATTCAACACCACAACAACAAGCTGCACCACAACAAAAAGCTACACAATCAGAAGTAGCATCAAACAGTAGTAATAATAGTACACATTCATCAAATTGGTTAACTAAAAATCGTCAATTACAACCTTATGGTAGTTACCATGGCGGTGGTGCACACTATGGCGTTGACTACGCAATGGATGAAAACACACCAGTTTATTCATTAGCAGATGGTACAGTAATTCAAAGTGGTTGGAGTAACTATGGTGGTGGTAACCAAGTTACAATCCAAGAGAAAAACAGTGATAACTATCAATGGTATATGCATATGAATTCTTTAAATGTTAAATCTGGCCAAGAAGTTAAAGAAGGACAACAAATTGGTTTATCAGGAAGTACAGGAAATTCTACTGCACCTCATTTACATTTCCAACGTATGTCAGGTGGCGTGGGGAACGGATATTCTGTTGATCCAACTTCATATGTAAATTCAAAATCATAATATATGACACCTATTGGTCGCCTTTGAACTCCTATTAAGGATACAGAAGGCGACTTTTTTGTTTGATTTTCGACTATAAAATGTTTTTTCTGATAATAGCTTAGATAATTTGAATTATGGTTCATGACATATCATAATTACACTAAAATGACATTGAAGGGGAAGATGATATGTTTACAGTTTATGCTCATAGAGGATTATCAAGTAAAGCACCTGAAAATACAATGGCAGCATTTGAAGCAGCTGCGCATGTGCCTGGATTAAAATGGATTGAGCTTGATGTTGCAATAACAAAAGATGAACAACTCGTCATTATTCATGATGATTTTTTAGATAGAACAACAGATATGATTGGCGAAATTACACAATTGAATTATGATGAAATCAAACAAGCATCTGCTGGCAATTGGTTTAATGCTAAATATGCAGAGGAAAAACTGCCGACTTTTGATGAGGTGGTTGCATTAGCTAATAAATATAAAATGAATTTAAATATTGAATTAAAAGGTGTAACAGGTAAAGATGGTAGTGTGTTATCAGAAAGTATGATTAAACAAGTTGCTGAAAAATTAAACACATTAAATTCAAATTTAGATATTTTATTATCTAGTTTTAATATTGTTTTATTGAAATTAGCACAGCAGCTAATGCCACAATATAAGCGAGCAGTTCTTTTTAAAGCAGCAGCATTTACAGGTGATTGGAGAACACTTTTAGACTATTGTGAATCAACGATTGTCAATATTGAAGATGCAAAACTGTCTCAAGCACGCGTGCGTTCAATTAAAAATGCTGGTTACGAATTAAATGTATGGACGGTGAATAGTAAAGTGAGGGCAAATCAATTGTCCAATTGGGGCGTAGACGGCGTGTTTACAGATAAAGCTGATGAGTTAGTCCATTTAAATAGTGGGTTTATTGCTGATTAAATTAATATAATTATCATATATAAAACGGTGCTGCAAAACTTTTTGAAGTTGATTAGCTCCGTTTTTAATTTAGATGTAACAGAAGTTTCGTTTAAGCAAGCGCTATGTCGTACATTATTTTTATAATCAACAATTGTTAAAAAAATAATATAAATATAAAACCTCCTTTGCTTTAATTATACGATGCGAGTGTCAGATATTATAGTCTATATTTTCCAATAGATATTGCATATAATAATTGAACAGCTTACTGATTATGAGGGGGACTTAAGCGATGAACAGTGAAACAGCTCAATTTGGACAAAACTTATATTTACATGGTACAAAAGCTAAATTAGAGATAGGTGATTTACTGCATCCATTATATAAATCGAATTATCAAGATCGAATTATGAACCATATATATTTCACAGGTACATTAGAAGCCGCAAAATGGGGAGCTGAACTTGCAGTTGCTTTATCTAAGGATAGGGCAGAAGAGCATATTTATGTTGTTGAACCATTGGGAGAATTTGAAGACGATCCGAACGTCACAGATAAAAAATTACCTGGCAATCCAACGCTTTCTTATCGCTCTACTGAACCACTAAAAATTGTCGCGGAATTAAGCGTATGGGAAAGACATTCGGATGACGATATTAACCAAATGCTCAAGGGTTTAAAGCAGTTGAGGGACAAAGGATTAGATATTATTGAAGATTAATATATCGATATGAATGTCACATTCAAATATGTGCATATATTGAATTAATACAAAAATAAAGGCACAGAAGATTAGGCAAGATGATAAAAAGGTAACGAAATAATAATCTTATTTTACACATAAATAGTTTAAGCATAGTATAGTAATGATATAACTAAATATTGTAAAAGGATTAAAATTATGTTTTATAAATTGATTAAAGTATTACCAACGGCTATTTGTGGATTAGCATTAGGTATCGCTTCGCTTAGTAATTTACTGTTTAATATGTCTTGGTATGGTTTAGCAGTGTTATTTTTTATATTGAGTTGCATCATTTTAGTATTATTTATTAAAAAGTGTATATTGTATCCTCATACAGTATATAATGAATTGAGTGATCGTCATATCTGCGCTACCTTCCCAACGTTTCCAATGGCTTTAATGACAATCATTTACATCATAAAGCATCACTTGAATGTCAATCTTGGTTTACTATTATGGTTATGGTGGTTAACGATTATCATCCAATTTATCATTATTGCAGGTTTTATTTACTATCATCTAATATTACATAACAAAGGTACTGTTTTGCCGAATACGAGTTGGTTTGTAACATTTGTAGGGATAGGTGTAATAGCTGAAACTGCAAAAGAATTTAATCCAGTCCTAGGTGAATTCACGGTATATATAGCAACCTTTTGTTTTATAATACTAATAGCGATTATTTTAATCAAAAAAACTTGGCGCTTATATAATGAAAATCAATTTCCAATGTCAATCATTATAGCGGCTCCTGCAGCACTTTGTCTTAATGGGTTTTTAATCAGTGCAAAATCGAATGACATCATTATAATGGTAAGTGGTTTTATAATATCCCAACTACTTTTTATGGTCTCATTAATGTTTATTCCTAAGTTAGTGGCTATAAATTTTAAATTTTCATTTGCCGCTTTAACATTTCCGTGGGTAACAACAGCGACTGCTTATTTTAATTTTATGATTCATGTGCGTTTTCCGAGCTTATTACAAAATTTATTACAATTCATGTTGATATGTGAAATTATATTTGCGTTATTAGCTGTTGTGTATGTCATTTTGGGTTATATTGTTTTTTTGAGAAAAAGAATCAACAATAATGTGTTTTAAGGTAAAGGAGTGGTTGTAATGATTTATCATTTTAATGAAGTTGTTAATAGAAAGCAGACGCGATCAGTTAAATGGGATACGATGGAGGATGTGTATCATATTGATGATGCTTCAGATGTACTGCCAATGTGGATTGCGGATATGGATTTTAAAGCGCCACAACCAGTGATTGAAGCGTTACAGAAATGTGTCGATCACGGTGTGTTTGGCTATTCTTATTTAGATGAAGACTGCAAAAAAGCGATTCAATCTTGGTTTCATAAACGTCATGATTGGCATATTGAGAAAGATTGGATTCTTGCGCATTCAGGTGTAGTTCCTGCGATAGCATCAATTATTGAAACATTTACGACTCCAAAAGATAGTGTTTTAATCACGCCTCCGGTTTATCCACCTTTTTCCAATTTGCCTTCAGGTATGAATCGACAATTAATAACGTGTGCTTTGATAGAAGATGAGAGAAATTACTCAATCGACTTTGAAGACTTTGAAGAAAAGTTAAAGCAAGGCGTAAAAATGTTTATCTTATGTAACCCACATAATCCAGGCGGCATTGTTTGGTCTAAAGACACTTTGGAAAAAGTGATTGAATTATGTGTGAAATATGATGTGTTAATACTATCAGATGAAATTCATGCTGATTTGGTATTTTCTGATTATCAACATATCCCGCTTGATAAATTAGCATCTGAAAAAGAAGCACAAAAAATCATTACGTGCACTGCACCTACAAAAACATTTAATCTAGCAGGTATTCATGCTGCTTTGATTATTTCACCCAATAAAGATATTAGACAAGCATTAGAGTCAAATTTTGCGGCACATGGTTTAGGCGTTAACCGTATTAGTCCATTTGGTGCAGCTGCACTAGAATCTGCCTATACTCACGGGGAAGATTGGCTTGATGAACTCATAGATATTGTGTCTTCAAATATGGATTATGCTATTTCAGAAATTACTAAAGCCATCCCACAAATAAAAATTAAAAAGCCTCAAGCAACCTATTTGTTATGGATTGACTATAGAGAAACGGGTTTAACTGAAGAAGAAATGATGAGAAAGTTACTAGAACAAGGCAAAGTTGCGCTTGAACCTGGTACAAAGTATGGTGAAGAAGGCAGAGGCTTTTTAAGAATGAATGTAGCTTGTGCGCCTCAAACTGCCAAAGATGGTGTTCAACGTTTTATTAAAGCTTTGAGTTAAAGGTTCCCCAAAAATTTTAAAAGGACAGTGACTTATGGAAATAAAAAATAATGACTATGAAAATTTGCTATTTTACTTCGCATATAAAACATTTATTACGACAGCGGATGAAATCATTAAAGATTATGGTTTGAATCGTCAACACCATAGATTTTTATTTTTTATTGAAAAAGTCCCTGGCATCTCGATTAAAGATTTATTGAAAAAGTTAGAAATTTCTAAGCAAGGTAGCCATGCAACTTTAAAAAAACTAAGAGATGAAGCATTCATTGTAGAAAAACAGGCACCAGAAGATAAGCGTATTAAAACGTTATATCCAACAGAAAAAGGCCGCAACTTAGTGCGTAAATTAAATAAAGCACAAAATGATATGTTTAAAGAAATTCAAGAAAAAGTTGGCAATGATTGGTATGCGATTATGGAAGAATTTGCTTCATATAGAGAAGGATTCCAATCAGTAAAATATTTGAAAGATGAGAAGAATAATTTTTAAAGTATGTGTATGTCAATAGAATAGCAAAATTGTACCTACTTAATACAATCGTTTATATCAGAGGCTTGTTTTCTAGATGTTAGAAAAAGCCTCTTTGTTTGGTTATGTAAATAAGTCAATAAACTTGACCTAATTTATTTAACAAGTTATATTTAATGTGTAATGAAAACGAAACACATTAAAGGAGAAATGATGTATGCAAAAAAGAGTAGGACAATATTTAATGGATGCAATTCGCTCAGTTGGTGTTGATAAAGTATTTGGTGTACCTGGTGACTTTAATCTTACATTCTTAGACGATATTATCAATCGAGAAGATATGGAATGGATTGGTAACACAAATGAACTTAACGCAAGTTACGCAGCAGATGGTTATGCAAGAATCAAAGGCATTAGTGCAATGGTAACAACATTTGGTGTGGGAGAGCTAAGTGCGGTTAACGGTATTGCAGGTGCATATGCAGAACGTGTACCAGTCATAGCAATCACAGGCGCACCAACACGTGAAGTTGAACGTGCTGGTAAATATGTACATCATTCATTAGGTGAAGGCACATTTGATGATTATCGTAAAATGTACAAACATATCACAACAGCACAAGGATATATCACTCCAGAAAATGCACAAACTGAAATTCCTCGATTAATCAATGCAGCAATTAATGAAAAACGTCCCGTTCATATACATTTACCTATAGATGTAGCTGCTGTAGATATTGAAGTAGAAACACCATACCAATATACTGCACCAGCCAAACAAGATGTTGACAGTTATATAGAAATAATAGAAAACAAATTAAAAAATGCAAAGCAACCTTTAATTATAGCTGGACATGAAATCAATAGTTTTGCGTTGCATGATAAACTAGAACAATTTGTTAACCAAACACATATACCAGTTGCTCAATTGTCCTTAGGTAAAGGGGCTTTCAATGAAGAGAATCAATATTATATGGGTATTTATGATGGAAAGATTGCAGATGAACAAATTAAAGCTTATGTAGATCAAAGTGATGTCATTTTAAATATCGGAGCAAAACTTACAGATTCTGCTACTGCTGGATTTTCTTATGGATTTAATTTAGAAAATGTAATCATGATGAATCATCATTATTTTAAAGTTGACGAATTACGTGATGAAGAAGTAAAACTCGTAGATTTACTAGATAGTTTGTTGAATATTGATTATACAGCTGATGTGAATTATCCACGTTATCAAGTAACTAACGAAACGGTTGAATTAAGTGATGAACCATTAAAACAGTCAACATATTTCAAATTAATGCAGCAATTTATTCAGCCTCAAGACGTTATACTTGCTGAACAAGGCACGTCATTCTTTGGTGCTTATGATTTACTTTTCTCTAAAGATAATACATTTATAGGACAACCATTATGGGGATCAATCGGTTATACTTTACCTGCGACTTTAGGAACACAAATTGCGGACAAACAACGTAGAAACGTGCTGTTGATTGGTGATGGTTCACTTCAACTAACTGTTCAAGCATTATCAACAATCATACGTGAGGCATTAAAACCGGTTATTTTTGTCATCAATAACGATGGATATACAGTGGAACGTAAAATTCACGGTGAAACTGCACTGTACAACGATATTAAAATGTGGAACTACAAGCAGTTACCGTTCGTGTTTGGTATGAAGGAAACAGACGTTCAAATACATGATGTTACAACAAGTAATACGTTGGCAACGGCATTAGACGAAATTAATCAAAACCCTAACATAATGCATTTTGTAGAAGTTCACATGGATGTACATGATGCACCAGAAAAATTAGATGCTATAGGTAAGGCTTTTGCCCAACAAAATGGGTGATGATTGGAATTTTTTAAAAAACAGCGATATTCGTTTACAATGAAATTGAGAAGTTAGGTTAACTATTGACTCAAATAAAGTTATTATCAATAACGTCAAAGCAAAGGAGAGATTGTCATGACAGTAAATATAAAAGATTATGTTGATGAGAATTACGGATTGTTAATTGATGGTGAATTTGTAAAAAGTAATAGTGGAGAAACATTAGAAGTTGTTAACCCAGCCACAGGGGAGATACTCTCAAATATTTCCAAAGCTGACGAAACGGATATCGACAAAGCTGTATCATCAGCCCAAAGCGCCTTCGAATCATGGAGTTTAACTTCTAAAACGGAGCGTGCGGATTTATTAAGAAAAATTAGTGAAAAATTGATGGCAAATAAAGATAAGCTTGCAACAGTGGAAACGTTGAATAATGGTAAACCGATTCGTGAAACCTCAACAATTGATATACCGTACGCTGCAAGACATTTTAACTATTTTGCAAGTGTTATTGAAACACATGAAGGTTCAGTGAATGATATTGATAAAGATACTATGAGTATCGTACGGCATGAACCTATTGGCGTTGTAGGTGCTGTAGTAGCTTGGAATTTCCCAATGCTCTTAGCAGCATGGAAAATTGCACCAGCCATTGCGGCAGGGAATACAATTGTTATTCAACCATCATCTTCAACGCCGTTAAGCTTATTAGAAGCAGGTAAGATTTTTCAAGAAGTATTGCCACAAGGTGTGGTTAATATCGTAACTGGTAAAGGTTCAGAATCAGGTAATGCTATTTTTAATCATGAAGGTGTAGATAAATTATCATTTACAGGTTCAACAGATGTCGGCTATCAAGTTGCTGATGCAGGTGCAAAACGTATTGTCCCTGCTACTTTAGAACTTGGTGGTAAAAGTGCAAATATTATTCTAGATGATGCAAATTTAGACTTAGCTGTTGAAGGTATCCAACTCGGTATATTATTTAATCAAGGTGAAGTATGTAGTGCAGGCTCACGTTTATTAGTCCAAGAAGGTATATACGACGCGTTAATTTCTAGATTAAAAGAGGCATTTTCAAATATTAAGGTTGGAGATCCATTAGATGCGCACACGCAAATGGGTAGCCAAACGAGCGATGAGCAGATGAATAAAATATTGTCTTATATTGATTATGCTGAACAATCTAATGCTGAGGTACTAACTGGAGGTAAACGTATTGTCGCAAATGGATTAGATAAAGGTTACTTTATAGAACCAACACTTATTGCGGTTAGCGATAATAATAATAAGTTGGCCCAAGAAGAAATCTTTGGTCCTGTTTTAACAGTAATCAAAGTAAAAGATGATCAAGAAGCGATTAAAATTGCTAATGATTCTGACTATGGCTTAGCGGGTGGCGTATTCTCACAAGATATTACACGCGCACTGAATATTGCTAAAGCAGTCAGAACAGGAAGAATTTGGATAAATACGTATAACCAAGTGCCAGAAGGTGCACCATTTGGTGGTTATAAAAAATCTGGTATTGGTCGTGAAACGTATAAAGAAGCATTGAGTAATTATCAACAAGTTAAAAATATATTTATCGATACAAGTAATGAATTAAAAGGCTTATATTAAGTGTTTTTCTATAAATTTTGTGAAAATGATGATAAAAAGCAGCCGCAAAAATTAGAACTCTAATTTTCGCGGCTGCTTTTTAAAACGGTACATATGCTTTAAGAATCATGGTTCTTATATCGTGGAAGTCTTAAGTCTCATTTTCATGATCTACTTCCTTATAATTTACTGCATCATAATTTGTTTCAAGTTTACGCAATTCATCTCGAGTTTCTTTCTTTAATCCTTCACCGTAATCCATCATTTTTACAATATCTTTAAAAGCAGCATAAGGAATTGCCAATTCATCTATATCTTCCAAGGTTATATGCAAATCAATGTCTTCTGGTCTTTGTTCTTTTAATTTGGTAACAAAGTCTGGTTCAGTTACAAATGGTGATGACATGCCCACCATATCTGCATTTTGTAAGGCGTCTAAAGCGCTATCCGGAGAATTAATCCCACCACTAGCAATGAGCGGAATGCGTCCGTTAAGATATTGATAAACGACTGCATTGACATATTCTCCGTTATATTTTCCTTCAGAACGTACTTTGTTTTGATAGATTTGACGTCCCCAACTTGCAATCGCTAAATATTGAATATTGGCAGTTTCTAGCACCCAGTCTAAGTGACGGTTAAACTCATCAACAGTGTAACCTACATCACTACCTCGTGTTTCTTCGGGCGTGGCACGGTAACCTAAAATAAATTGTGGGGGTGCTTCTTGATTAATAACATTCTGAACAGCTTTTAATATTTCTAATTCAAAGCGTGATCTATTCTCTAAATTTTGACTTCCGTATGCATCAGTCCTTAAATTTGAGAAAGTTGAGAAAAATGTTTGAATTAATAGGCGTTGTGCAGCTGAAATTTCAACACCGTCAAATCCAGCTTTAATTGCGCGTGAGGTTGCATCTGCGTATTGTTGTATTACGGATTTGATTTTGTCTGTAGTCATAGATAAAACTTCATGCTTAATTGGTGAATTTAAGGTCATTGCACTTGGTCCGTACACCTGACCAAAGTTTAAAATTGCTTGATTTGAAAAACGGCCAGCATGCGTAAGTTGTAGTATTGCTTTGTTTCCGTCTTGTTTCATGGCTTTGGCTAAAGTAGTTAAGCCAGGAATACAACTATCATCAGTAATGCTAAAACCATATTCAAATAATTGTCCATAAGGTTCAATATAAGCGGCGCCAGTAACTTGAAGTGGTGCTGAATGTGCACGACGTCGTGCATAGTTAATATCTGCCTCTGTGATATGTCCGTCCTGTGTAGAAGAATTAGTTGTCATTGGAGATAAAACAAAACGGTTGTTTAAGACAATACCATTTGGCAAAGTGAGTGGCTTTAATAAAGTATTGTAATTCATATTCATAATTATAACCTCTATCTTCGTTGTTATTATTAATTTTAAAGTAACACTTAAATATAAAAGGGTCAAAACTAGGAAAAGTAAAAAAATTTTTAAGCAAAATCTAACAAAAATTCTCTATATCCGTTATCCTATAAGGTGTAGACAATTTAAAGTGGACGTATCGTATGTTGAATGATGCAAAGTGTATAGTAGTACTGCGTTGCATTTATCTTAACTGAAAGTTATAAGATACTCAAATATACTCGCTTTAAGTGCAATCGTTAACAAAGCATATTGTATGATGTATGATTGGTGGAGGTGGTAGTTCACGTGGTTCAATTTAATGTGTTAGATTACGCTGTGATTGATGAAGGCAAATCTGCCGAAGAAGCTTTACAAGATACTGTTCATTTAGCACAATTAGCTGACAAACTCGGCTATAAACGATTTTGGCTAACAGAACATCATAATGTACCAGCATTTGCATGTAGTAGTCCTGAATTATTAATGATGCAAATACTGAATAAAACACAGAACATTGCTCTGGGGTCTGGTGGGGTAATGTTACCTCATTACAGCCCGTATAAAGTTGCCGAAAACTTTCGTATGTTAGCAGCACTTCATCCTGAACGTGTCGATTTAGGTATAGGCAATAATGCAGGTACTGCTCAAGTGAAAGCAGCGATGAATGAAACAAAATCACATTTTTTAGACTACGGGCAGTCTATTGAAGATGTGAGACATTATTTAACAGAGCAACAGACGCAGCAACGGCATCATCGCGTTGTAGCACAACCAAGTACGACATTTATTCCAAGTATGTGGTTGCTCAGTACCAGTGTAGCATCAGCTAAAAAGGCAGGTGCTCAAGGTATGGGGTACACATTAGGTACTTTTCTATTACCTAATGCGAAAGCAATAGATAAAGCAAAAGATAGTGTGAAAATGTATAGAGACGCATTTCAACCATCGTCATTAAATATGGTGCCATCTGTGATGATTACTGTCTTTATTGCATTGGCTGATTCAGCAGAAGAAGCGGAAACTTTAGCCCAAAGTTTAGATATATGGTTATTAGGCAAAGAACAATTTGCTGAGTTTGAGCGTATGCCCTCTCCTGAAACAGCACAATCTTATCATTGTACAGAGAAAGATGAGCGACAAATCGCTCAAAGTCGTGCACGTATCATTGTAGGCACAAAAGAAAGTGCGAAGCCACAAATCGATCGTATGATTCAAGATTTTAATGCAGATGAAGTCATGGTGGTACCTTTGATACCGAGTATTGAAGCACGTTGTCGAGCTGTTGAATTGCTTGCAGAAATATATTTATAAAATATTAATGAAGGGAAGTATTTATGATGAAAAAATTAGCGAATTATTTATGGGTAGAAAAAGTAGGAGCACAATATGTTTATAGTATGACACCAGAGTTACAAGACGATATAGGTACCGTTGGTTACGTGGAATTTATAGGGGACGATGAAGTAAAAGTAGATGATGAAATCGTAAGTATTGAAGCTTCTAAAACAGTCTTAGATGTTCAATCTCCATTAGCTGGTACAATTGTAGAACGAAATACAAAAGCAGAAGATGAACCAACAATTTTGAATTCAGAAAAACCTGAAGAGAACTGGTTAGTTAAATTAGAAAATGTTGATGAAGCAGCATTTAACGCTCTACCAGAGGCATAATTTATGCAACAACAAGAACGCTTAGCTTATTTAATTGAATATTTATGGCGTGAAGCACACGGTGAAGCAACTTTAAATTTGCCAGAAGATGAAGCAACGCGTTGGGAAATGTATAGAGGGCTAACAAATGTAAGAGCACCCCAACCCATTGCTGACACTTATTTAGACGTGCAAGATGCATATTTACAAGCGATGAATCGTCAACATGTTACGCATATTGATACATTGTCGCCAATGATTGGTGACGATGTATTTTTATGGCAAGGAGATATCACTCAACTCAAAGTAGATGGGATTGTGAATGCAGCAAACAGCCAATTACTAGGTTGTTTTGAAGCCAATCATAATTGTATTGATAACATCATTCATACTAAAGCCGGGGTACAGCTACGTTTGGCATGTCATGAAATCATGGAAGCACAAGGGAAAAAAGAAGGTATAGGAAAAGCTAAAATAACATCAGGATATAATTTGCCAGCCCAATATGTAATTCATACAGTAGGGCCGCAAGTTCGCAAATTGCCAGTATCTGAGATGAATAAAGATTTGTTGGCGCGCGCATATCGAAGTTGTTTAGAAATTGCAAAACAACATTCACTAAAAAGTATAGCGTTTTGCTGTATTTCTACAGGTGTGTTTGGCTTCCCACAAGCAGAAGCTGCAAAAATAGCCATTAACACCGTATTAAATTATAAAAAAGAGTATCATTTGGATGATATAAAGATAGTTTTTAATGTGTTCACTGATACCGATGCACAATTATACAAGGAGGAGCTAAAACGTTATGACTGAACCAACATGGCGTGTCATGTCAGCAAATCAAAGTTGCCAATCTGACGTATTAGCACAAGCTATAGATGAAGCGGATGCAATAGTTGTTGGCATAGGGGCAGGTATGTCTGCATCAGATGGGTTTACGTATATAGGAAAAAGATTTACTCAAAATTTTCCGGATTTCATAGAAAAATACGGATTTTTTGATATGTTACAAGCAAGTCTGCATACATTTGAAAGTTGGCAAGAATACTGGGCATTTCAAAGTAGATTTGTTGCATTGAATTATTTAGATCAACCAGTAGGTGCATCTTATGTTGCGCTAAAAGAAATACTAAAAAACAAAGCGCATCATATTATTACTACTAATGCAGATAATGCGTTTGCAGTAGCAGGATATGATTTGAACAAAGTGTTTCATATTCAAGGTGAATATATCCTATGGCAGTGTAGTCAACATTGTCATCCCCAAACCTACCGAGACGATGAGGCAATCCGTCAAATGATTCAAGCGCAATCAAATATGGAAGTACCGCGTGAACTCGTGCCACACTGCCCTAAGTGTGATGCACCTATGGAAATTAATAAGCGAAAAGCACAAGTCGGTATGGTAGAAGATGCAGATTTTGAGGCACAATTATCTCGTTACAATCAGTTTCTTGAAAATCATAAGACAGGCAAAGTCTTATATTTAGAAATTGGTATTGGTTATACTACACCGCAATTTGTGAAGCATCCTTTTCAACGTATGACAAGGCAAAATCCTGATGCATTATTTATGACATTAAATAAAAAAGCATATAGAATTCCTCAAAATATACGCGAAAGAACGATACATTTAACGGACGATATTTCGACATTAATTTTAGAAGCAAATAATAAATTAACAAAGTAGGAGAAAACTATGTATTTAATTGAACCGATTCGTAACGGTGAATATATAACAGATGGTGCAGTTAATACTGCAATGCAAGTCTATGTTAGTCAAAATATATTTTTAGATGATGATATTTTATTACCTTATTATTGTGATCCAAAAGTGGAAATAGGTCGTTTTCAAAACACAGCAGTAGAGATTAACCAAGATTATGTAGATGAACATGGTATACAAGTGATGCGTCGTGAAACAGGAGGTGGCGCAGTTTATGTGGATCGTGGTGCTGTGAATATGTGCTGTCTTTTACAGAATGATCATTCGATATATGGTGATTTTCAAAAGTTTTATGAGCCAGCAATTATGGCGTTACATAATTTAGGTGCTACCGAAGTCATTCAAAGTGGACGTAATGATTTAGAGATTAATGGAAAGAAAATTTCTGGCGCTGCTATGACTTTAATCAATGGACGTATCTATGGAGGTTACTCACTTTTATTAGATGTTGATTACGAAGCAATGATTAAAGTTTTAAAGCCGAATCGTAAAAAAATTGAATCTAAAGGAATTAAATCTGTTAGATCGAGAGTTGGAGCTATTCGCGAACATTTAGCAAATGAATATCAAAATATTACAATACATGAGTTTAAAGACTTAATGATTAAACAATTATTGGGCTTAGACGATATCAATGACGTTAAACGTTATGAATTAAGTGAAGCGGACTGGCGTGCGATAGATGAAATGGTGACAAATAAATATAAGAATTGGGAATGGAACTATGGACGTTCCCCGCGCTATGAATATAATAGAGATGCGAAATTAGCGGCAGGTACCATTGATATTACACTAGCTGTTGAACATGGTCGCATCAAGGCATGTCGTATTTATGGTGATTTTTTTGGTCAAGGTGATATTAGAGAAGTTGAAAAGCAACTTATCGGTGTTCGAGTTGTTAAAGCAGATTTGTTTGATGCTTTAAGTAAAATGGATATTCCTTACTATTTCGGTAAAACGTCAGCAGAAGAACTTGTTGATTTAATTTTAAGTTAATACTAAAAGGAAACATTAGCTGAAAGCAATGTAGCAGTACATGACTTATATACGAGCAGTTATTTCTTGGGAAATAGCAAAAAAAAGGATTAAAGAGTTGTTAGCTAAACATATAAAATTGTCGTGAAATATTCAAATGTAACGATAGAAAAGATGATGAAATGAACAAATAAACTGTGACGTATTATGTTTTATAAGGTTGGACAGGTAAATGCCACAGCCATTAATATCGTTATAGATGATTTAATTTTATGATTCAAAAATTGTAGATATTTCATTATAGACAATAAATTTTTATGATAAAAAAGGGGAAATTTATGAATATAGGTATAGTTGGAGCCGGAAAAATTGTAAAAGAAGCATTGCCAGTGATGTCAGAGATACCAGAAATTCATATACAAAGCATAGTGACTACTGGACGTAATCCTGAGAATGTAGCTCAATTGCAAAAGCAATTTGATATTAAGCAAGTCTTTGAAGATTTTCAAGCGTTTATAGAAGATGAAAAGATAGACACTGTTTATTTGGCTGTTCCCAATCATCTTCATTTTGATTACGCACGTAAAGCTATAGCAAAAAATAAGCATGTGATTTGTGAAAAACCTTTTACATTAACCACAGAGGAGCTTATCATACTTAAAGATTTAGCAGAGCAACAAAAGGTGATTATTATTGAAGCGATTACCAATTTGTATTTAAGTAATTATGATGTACTTAAGCAAAGTATACCAGAAATTGGAAATTGGAAAATTGCTCAGTTCAACTATTCACAGTATTCCTCAAGATTTGATGATTTTAAAAATGACATTATTCAACCCGCATTTGATCCGAGTAAGGGTGGCGGTGCATTAATGGATATTAATGTTTACAATGTTCATTTAGCAGTAGGCTTATTTGGTAAACCTAATAAAGTGACATACTTTGCAAATATTGAAAAAAATATCGATACTTCTGGTATCTTACAATTAGAATATGAAGAGATGAAAGTAGTTTGTATTGGGGCTAAAGATTCTAGTTCTGATAATCAATCTTATATTCAAGGAGATAAAGCAACAATCAATCTTAAAGGTCCTACAAATGAGTTGAATGCATTCGAATTAAAATATCACACTGGTGGTACACAGTATTATCAGGTGAACGCACACAAGCATCGAATGTACGAAGAATTTGTGAAAATTGAAAAAGTAATTCGGGAACAAAACATTATATTTGCAACAAGACAATTAGAGCATAGTATTCATGTACTAGATGTGTTAGAGCAAGCATTAGCGAGTGCCAATTTAAGTATTGGGCCTTCAATTAAGTAAAAGTTGAGCACAACTGAATTGATAAAATTAAAAATAATAGCTTAAAAGACAGAAATAAGTCGTCAATCCTGTAATTGATAACTATTTCTGTCTTTTTTTATAAATAAAAGTTCGGAATTTACGTTGTTTAAAATATTAAAATGATATAATATGTGTAGTGTAATACTTATTTTTGATTTAAATGTTTTTGTCTTTGAATTGATTAAGGGAGAGGGAGATAATTCAATGAAGGTATGGAGATTTATAGTGATAGTAATTGTGACTGTATTAATGATGTCAGCTTGTAACAGTGGTTCTAACAATGAGAAAGAAACAAATGAAGGTAAAGAAAGTTCAAACAAATCAAAAAAGCATACATATAGTGATATTGATTATCCAAAAGATGGTGTGAAAGGTATCTATGTAACACCGGATTCAGCAAAAGGGGAAAATTTTGAAGAACTTATACAATTTATAAATGAAACAGAATTAAATGCCATGGTAATTGACGTTAAAGATGATGAAGGAAATATAACGATGGACTTTAAAAGTGACAATAAATTGATTAGTAGCAATACAGTGAATCGTGTTGACGTAAAAAAAATCATAAAAGCAATGGAAAAAAACAATATTTATCCAATTGCACGTATTGTTACATTTAAAGATTCTAGATTGTCTGAAGAAAAACCTGATTGGTCATTTAAAACGTCTGATGGTAATGTTTGGGAAAGTGAAGGTGGGGATAGTTTTTTAAATCCTTTTAATGATAAAGTGTGGAAATATAATATTGCAGTTGCAAAAGAAGCGGCTAAAGCAGGATTTAAAGAAGTTCAATTTGACTATGTTCGATTTCCTGAAGGATTTGAAAACAAAGATAAATCACTACAATATTCAAATGGAAAGTATAAAAATAGTGATTTAAACCATGTTGAGCAACGTGTAGATACGATTACTAATTTTTTGAAAACTGCACGTAAAGATTTAAAATCATATGATGTTCAAACATCTGCGGATGTTTTTGGTTACGCAGCTACGGTTAAAGAAACACCAGGTATTGGGCAAAGCTTCCCTAAAATCGCCAAAAATGTAGATGTCATTTCATCGATGATTTATCCTTCTCATTGGAGCCCAGGAGATTTTGGATTAGAAGCGCCAGATACAGAACCATATAAAACAGTGGATCGTTATCTTGATAAAGAAAAAGAAGCACTGCAAGGTATCGACCCTAAAAAGGTTAAATCTCGTCCATGGCTTCAAGATTTTACAGCCTCTTATTTAGGAGAAGGGCAGTATAAATCCTATGACAAAGCGGAAGTAACTGCACAAGTACAAGCGTTAAAAGATCATAATATTCATGAATTTTTATTATGGGATGCTTCTGCTGACTATACGAAAGGCGCCGATTACAATCCATCAAAATACACCAATCCAGATGCTCAAAAGCCAGAAAACGCTAAAAGTAATTAAACATATTAACTACTAAGATGAAGTAAGCCTATAACTGAAATTCTATAAATTTCAGTTATAGGCTTATTCTATTAGGACTTATGTGGCATAAAGTTTAAGAAATTCAGTCAAATTGTATATGTTTTTGAATCTCTTGATTAATATGATTGTATACATGTAAGAATGGTTTATTTGCTTGAATTGCAGCGTTTCTCACATCTTCAAATTCTGGTTTTGCTTTAATTATTTTTCCATTTAACATGGCTGTTTTTACTAAAATCGCTCCATAATTTGTATGAATTGTTTCGAATTGTCTATGGAGTACTTTACGATTAACCGTGTAACTTCTAATTCCTAATGTAGATGTATTTTTTAAAACATAGTCTTCGAAAAATTGTGCATTTTCTAATTTACAAATGACTGTGATTTGAGTGGCTGGTCTGCTTTTTTTCATGGTGATAGGTGTGAAGTATGCATCTAATGCACTGTCTTCTAAAACTTGTTCAAGAAAGTAACTTAACATCTCAGCAGACATGTCATCTATCTGACTTTCTATTACTTGGACTTGTGTTGGTGTATTGTCTTTAGTTTTAAATTGAATTGCTCTTAAAATGTTTGGAAAATCAAAGTCTTTGGTGCCACTTCCATAACCAATTTCTTCTATTGTGACAGAAGGTAAAGGACCAATTTTAGATGCTAATGCTTTAATAAAAGCTGCTCCGGTTGGCGTCGTTAATTCGCTATTAATATCAAAAGAAGCAAGCGGTATACCTTTTAAAATTTCTGCCGTTGCTGGTGCAGGCACAGGATATAATCCATGAGCGATATTTATTTTACCTCCACCTGTTGGAATTGGGGAAGCGTGTAACTCATCAATTTTCAAATTTTCTAAAGCAAGGCAACCGCCGATAATATCGATAATGGAATCCATAGCGCCTACTTCATGAAAATGTACTTCTTCAACGGACATCCCATGAATTTTAGCTTCTGCGTGAGCAATCGTATCAAAGACTTTTTGGCTTCGTACTTTAACTCTTGCGGGTAAATCACTATCCTGTATCATTTTTGTAATATCAGAAGCTGTTCTATGGTGTGTTGTTTCACTAAAATCAATATCTAGTTGTTTGGCTTGAATACCTTGCTTGGTTTGATTAGAAAAGTGCAATTTAAAATCATTAAGTGGCAACTTTTGTAAATGAGATTCAATGTAAGCTATATTTGCACCTAAGTCTACTAGAGAAGATAGCAACATGTCACCTGCAATACCCGCATGGCAATCTAAATATATTGTATTCGTCATATCATTCACTCCATCCCTTAATGTTGTTCCAACATATTGACAATCATAGCAGCGTTATAACCACCGCCAAAGCCATTATCAATATTAAGTACACTAGAACCAGGTGCACATGAATTGATCATTGATAATAATGTAGTGATACCATCTAGATTTGCACCATAACCAATACTTGTTGGTACCGCATAGACAGGATGGTCAACCAAGCCAGCAACTACACTTGCTAACGCGCCTTCCATGCCAGCTATTACTACAGATACATTGCAATTGCGAATATCATCAATATGAGTGAAAAGACGGTGGATACCAGAAACTCCAACATCGTAAAATCTTTTTACTGAGATTCCCATTACTTCTGCTGTTATAGCAGCTTCTTCCGCTACAGGAAGGTCAGACGTACCTGCACAAATAATAGCAGCTTGACGTTGTGTCTTGGTAATATGCTCTAAAGATGTACAAACGATTTGTGCTGTTGCATGATGTACCAATTGAGGATATGTTTCACAAATAAAATGGGCTTTTTCATTATTAACACGAGTAATTAAAATTGTTTCTTCGTGTAATATTAATGAGTGAATGATTTTCACTAGTTGTTGCTCAGTTTTACCTTCGCCAAATATTACTTCTGGAAATCCTTGTCGCTTTCTACGATGTAGGTCGATTTTTGCAAAACCTAATTCATCATATTGACTTAATTCTGATTTAGCCTCAGATATTGATAATTGATCTGATTTTACTGCTTGCAATAATGATTCGATGGAATCATATTTATCTGTCATAGTTAAACCACCTTTATACTATAGCGTTAAAATTAAGATTGTATGACCTCATTCATACTACCAGTGCGATAGCCTTCTAAATCAATTGTGACATAGTCAAAGCCAAGCTCTTTAAGTCGTAGTGAAATTTGGTCTTTATGTTGAATTATCGTAACAATATCTGTTTCATCAACTTCGATACGTGCTATGTTGTCGTGATAACGTACTCTCACGTTATTAATATCTAAATCTAAAATGAATTTTTCAGCTTCATTAACTTTATTAACTTTGTTGAAACTAAGTGGTTCACCATAAGGGATACGAGAAGCTAAGCTACAAAGTGCAGGCTTATCCCAAACCGGTAAGCCATTTGATTTGCTTAGTTCTCGTACTTCATCTTTATAAAGTTCAACTTCTTGTAAAACGCTTCTCACCCCGTATTCAGATCTCGCTTTAAGACCTGGTCGGAAATCTGAAATATCGTCCATAATCATGCCGTCTAACACATAATTGAATCCAAATGTTTTTCTTAATGCTTCTAGTTTTGCGTATAATAAACATTTGCTGTAATACCAACTGTCGGGTGTGTTTTTTATGATGTGTGGGTCTTTTAATTCTGCTATTTCCGTCTCTACGATATCTGCATTTAACGTGTTTCCAAGTTCTATAGCCTGATTAAATTCTTCGTTTCTAAATAATTCTGATTTAACTATCACTGCTTTTACATTATTGGTACCTAATACATCAATTGCTTTTTTCAGAACTAAGCTACTATCGACACCGCCTGAAAAAGCAATAACTACTGTCTCCATTTCTTTTAAAAGCATTTCAAGTTTAAATTCTTTATTCTGTAATTTAGTCATCATTTAAATTTCCTCCTTAAATATTTTTGGACGTATTGAAAATTATGATTCTACATACGGTATGGTAAGTGGGCCGAGTGGCATAACGCCAATAGTCATGTCTTTCCCATATTGTCGTTCTAAAGTTTTTAATGTTGCTTCAATATTTGAAACAGGATGTAACATAGCATCTTTTGCTTGTTGATCAGTTAATTTGGAATATAAATACACATTGGCAAAAGTTTGAATCACAGCTTGTTTTTGAACTTGCCACTGATCTAGCATGGCGAAGTTTGGATCATTAATCATTTTGACAAGTGCTTCTGGGGTGTCTGCCATTTTCAGTATTTCTGCATAATTACCATGATTTGGAAAACCATCGCTGCATTCAGATAACATGATAATACTGCCGCCTTCTTTAACCACTTTATGAGCAGCACTCATTCCTTTAACTGTTTGATATAAATTTTGGTCAAGTGGATAACCAGAATTAGATGCGATAACGACGTCAAAGCGATGGTCACATTTGAACATAGCGTGTTTTTTAGCATAAGCACATCCCAAATCATGTGCTTTATACAGTTCTCCAGCAAAGACTTCTGTAATTTCTTTTTCTTTGTTCAATGTTACATTGAGCATAAAGTCAGGTTTGCACATGGCATTAATTTCTCGAGTCATATCTTGTACTGGATTGTCTGTCATATTCCCCCAAGTAGAACGAATATCACCGATCATTTTGGCATTGTGAAATGTCATAATCGTTTCTATACCTGCAATACCAGGCATGATTCCTTTTGGTCCTCCTGAAAATCCAGCAAAGAAATGTGGTTCTATAAAGCCAGTTACAATTTTGAAATCAGAATCTACATAATCTTTGTTTAAATAAACATCACAGCCGTATTTACTATGGCCAACTTTTTTTAAAGTTTGCTTATCATTACAATGATTATGTACAATTCTAATATTGTTTACGATATCTTCACCTAACATTTGTATCAATTCATCTTTAGTTTGATCTCGATGTGTACCAGTACCATTAATGATAACAATATTTTCTAAAGGTACATGTGCAAGGCATTCTATAATAAGAGGTACAAGTATATGATTGGGTGTAGGGCGCGTGATATCACTAATAACGATTGAAACAGTCTGATTGGATTTTACTAAATCTTCCAGCGGATCCGAATTTATAGGATTCTTTAATGCATCACGTATGGCTTGTTTATCATTTTCGAGTGCAGGTATAGGTGTTGGCTCTATTAAGACGCAGTTTTCAGGTAATTCTATATTAAGGTTTGACTTTCCATATAATATTTCTGTATTCAAGGTCGATCTTCCTCCTTATATGAAGCGCTTTCATAAAAATGTGATTTTATTTCCGCATTAGAATGTGTTTGAGTCGATTGAGTAACATATTCCTTTGTTCCATATATTCCTTTACTTTTTTGATACCTATCAATCAATATGACTGCTATTGGACATAATATTGCTGTAGTAATAGCCGGAATTGAAATTTGTGCTGTGGCGATAGGTGCTACTTTCTCAATCATAGCATACTCACTTTGACTCAGATTACCATTTGCGAGCGCCGTAGAAGCAGCAGCAACTACTGCAGCAGGTGTAGATACTGCGTTACCTGCTGTAGATGATTCAGAAATTGGTGCAATTACACTCTTTTCTTTAAATATTTTAAAGGCAATGATACCAGTAAATGCGGTACAAATAAAGGTTAATACTGCTAACGTTAAGCCTCCTGATAATACGGAAAAATTAAAGAATTCAGCTAAATTCATACCAGCACCTAAAGAAAAGGCGAAAAAGGGGATGAGTATGGTTTCACCTGGACGTAAAAACTCTGATATTTTAGGGTCAAGATTGCCTAATATCATGCCTATACTTAAAGGTAAAAGCACAGAAATAAATGAAATGATTGGAAAGCTTGTACCAATAAATCCCAATGAAATCAAAGTTAACAATGGTCCGTCATTAATAGCAAGTATGGACAGGCCACCAACATCTGAACGATTCCCATAAGTACTTGTTAAAGCAGCATACATGCCACTATTACTATTTGTCATTGCTGCGATGACAGCTATTGTAGACAAACCGAATAGTCCACTCCAAGGGTCAAATAATGAGCCTAATAGGAGTCCTACTGCTAACCCAGAAAAATATTTCGTTGTTGTTAATAGCATACCTTTTTTTAAGGCCTTACCGCCAATTTTTAAATTCATTTGACTTCCTACACAAAATATAAAAAGTGCAATTAAGACAAGAGCACTATCTTTGAATAGTTCTTGTGAAAAACCCCCAATTTGAAGCATTTCGTAATATCCTTGTTCAGTTTTAGGTGCGCCCAGTGACTTAAGTAGGTTCATTATAGGAGTTAAATGTAATTGGTCAACGGTGTTTATTGTAGCGCCTAAAAGCAACGGGACTACCATCAATCCTCCAGGAATTTTTTCTATTGTATCTTTAATTCTCATAACTAACATCCCCTTAATATGTTATTGGTTATGGAAAAATGTTTTTACAATATTCTTGGTTGTTTGTTTTATCAATTTTTCCGACTTTGAAAATGTTTCTTCTAATGACATAGGTCCATTACTTAAACTAAATGCGCTGAGTATACCACTGTCTTTTAAGTCTTTTTCATCTACTTCTACTGATCCTCCTATAAAAATAACTGGTACATTATACTTTTCAGCACATTTTGCAATGCCAATTGGTGCTTTACCATAAAAAGATTGCTGATCGATTTTACCTTCTCCAGTAAGGATTAAGTCTGCTTGCTTTAAGTATTTCTCAAATTGTATATATTCCATAACTACCTGGATACCTTCTTTAAAGTAACTTGGGAAAAATGCTTTGAAAGCACCTCCTAAACCACCTGCTGCGCCAGCACCAGGTAAATCGTGTAGCCTTATGCCTGTAGTGTGTTCAACTAGATCAGCCCAATGAGTGAGGTTATCATCGAGTTGATGCATATTTTGTGCAGATGCACCTTTTTGTTTCCCAAAAATAAATGATGCGCCATTAGGTCCTACTAATGGATTTTGAACATCAGTCGCTATAATAAAATTACAATAAGCGATTCGAGGATCAAAATTCGATAAGTCAATTTGAGCTAAATTTTGTAGTTCTCCACCTCCAAAATGTATTGAATGATTTTGGTTATTCTTTAAATCTGCTCCTAAAGCTTGCAACATACCTGCGCCAGCGTCATTTGTAGCTGAACCACCAATCGCCAGGATGAAATTTTGATATCCGTGATTTAAAGCATGTAAAATTAGTTCGCCTGTACCATACGTTGTCGTATATAAAGGGTTTAATTCGTCTTGATCTAAATGCTTTAATCCTGAAGCTTCTGCCATTTCAATGACACAAGTATGATTATCTAAAATACCGTATTGAGCTGTTACTTTGTCACCAAGTGGTCCGGTTACACTGACTGTAGTAAACGAACCATTTGTTGCATTTATTAATGCTTCCATTGTTCCTTCGCCACCATCACCGATGGGTAAATCATGAATGGTAGATTCAGGGAAAACTTCTAATATAGAATCTTTCATATACTTGGTTACTTCGCTTGCCTTCATACTTCCTTTAAATGAATCAGGTGCTAATATGATTTCCATTGTGAATTTCTCCTTTTTAAGAAAGCGCTTTCTAAAATGTATTGTTCTAAGTTTAACGATTTTACTATTTTGGAAAAAGGGTTAAACTATACAAAAATAATATTTTAAATTTGTATATAAATAACAAGTGGTGAGATAAATGGATATATTGACTGAAGAAATGGCAACGTTAATCGTTAATGAAACAGCTAAAAGAACCAAAACTAACATTAATATTATGAATTTTAATGGAGTAATTATTGCGTCTTTCGATAAAAGACGTATCGGTACGCTACACGAAGGTGCTATAGAAGTGTTGAAACAAGAAAAAACCGTGGTAATTAACCAGAAAGACAGTTTACATCTTAAAGGTACGCAGGCAGGTATTAACTTACCTATTATTTTTCAAGATAATATAGTAGGTGTTATAGGTATTACAGGTAATCCTAGTCAAATTACGCATGTAGCAGATTTAGTTAAAATGTCTACAGAATTGTTACTTTATCAGAATTATTTTACATATGAATTGGAAGGGCAAATACGGAGTCAAGAATTATTTATAGAGGAGTTGTTAAAAAGTGAATCATCAAAATCCTTTATTCAATATTTAATGAAACAACTCAATATCGATTTATTAACCTATAGAAAATGTATTATTATCGATATTGAAAAGCAGATTTTTTCTAGAAATAGCATTGTACGTTCATTAACGAGTAGGATAGACGCCCGTTCATTTACAATTGCATTTACGAATTATAACCGTATTGTTATTCTTGCTACTGCTCAGTCAGTACAAGCTTTAGATAATAAAATCAATCATATATATCAAATATTTCAAAACTTAGAGCTTAACGTTCAAATGGCTTCAAGTCTTATGTTTAAAAGATTAAAAGATTTTAAAAATGCATATGAAGAGTGTGAGTTAGTGTTTATGTTGGCTGAAAATGGAAAGGTTGTAACCTCATTTGAAGATATAGAAGAAAAAACACTTTTATATCAAATTGATAAGAACATAAGAGAACGATTTAAAAAAAGAATATTAAGTGATGTGGGTCAACAGAGTATCGATACACTAAAAAGTTTCTTTGAAAATGATTTAAATATAACGCAAACTGCTAAAAAATTGTATATCCATAGAAATACTTTATTGTATAGGTTAGAAAAATGTGAAAAAGAAACAGGATTAAACCCAAAAAAATACTCTGATGCTGTTAAATTACAGATTGCAATATGGTGTTAGCGACGAAAGCAATAAAATCACTTCATTAGAAAGTTTAGTAAGAATAATAAAAAGGTTAGACACATAAAAAAACACTTTGAAGCAATCAAAGATCAATCATACATGTAATAGATGAGCTGCTAGCATGCAACGACATACAAATTTTAAAAATAATAGCAGTCTAAACGGATAATCATTTTAATATTTTAATTATGTCATACGATAAAAAATAAAAAGTCTTAAGCAATACGATGAACTCGTGTTGCTTAAGGCTTTTTATATGCTTTTTTTTAGCTCAGTAGGTTACGAAAGTGAATGATAAAGAGCAACCGTTAAAATTTTGGTTGTTTTTTATAAAGTAATATGACATACTCTATAATAATTAGTATGACATATTAAAAATTTGAGGTGAATCAGTATGACAAAATATATTTATGCATTTGATGAAGGCAATAAAGCCATGAAAGATTTATTAGGAGGTAAGGGAGCTAATTTAGCTGAAATGAAACGGTTAGGGTTACCTGTGCCGGACGGTTTTACGCTTACTACAAAGGCGTGTATTGAGTATTTAAAGCAAGGCGCTCACCTTTCAGATGAATTAGTTGGACAATTATATGAACAATTAGAAGCATTTTCACAACGCACTCAAAAATCATTTTCTTCTAAAGAATCCTTATTATTAGTTTCTGTAAGAAGTGGCGCAAAAATTTCCATGCCAGGCATGATGGATACCATTTTAAACTTGGGGTTGAATGATTTTAATGTTAAAACATTAGCAGAAAAAACAGATGATGCACGTTTTGCATATGACTGTTACCGTAGATTATTACAAATGTTTGGCGAAGTCGTATACGGCATACCGATGACTTCATTCGATACATATTTTAATCAATATAAAGCACAACACAATTACCAAAATGATGCAGATATTCCAGCTGAAGGTTTAGAAGAAATATGTGATCATTTTAAAAGTGTTTATTTGGAAGAAGTTTATAAACCATTCCCACAGGAGCCAATTGTACAATTAACAGAAGCAATTGAAGCAGTTTTTAAATCATGGGACAATGATCGCGCACGTGTATATCGTCAATTAAATGAAATACCACACGATATTGGCACTGCAGTTAATATTCAGGAGATGGTTTTTGGTAATAGTGGTGCACAAAGTGGGACAGGTGTTGCATTTACGCGTAATCCAGTAACTGGTGAAGCAAAATTGTTTGGTGAATATTTGTTGAATGCTCAAGGAGAAGATGTTGTCGCTGGTATTAGAACGCCAAAAGATATCAGCACATTAAAAGCACAAATGCCTCATGTTCATCAACAGTTTTTAGAAGTTTCTCAACAATTAGAAAAACACTATAAAGATATGCAAGATATTGAATTTACTATTGAAAATGAACAACTATATGTCTTACAAACGCGCAGTGGTAAACGAACTGCGAATGCAGCCATTCATATTGCAGTAGATTTAGTCGAAGAAGGTATTATTTCTAAAAATGAAGCAGTTATGAATGTAGAAGTAAAATCAATTGAGCAATTATTACATCCTAATTTTGATGATAAAGCACTTGAGAGAGCTACAGCTGTTTCGAAAATGGGACTTCCTGCTAGTCCGGGTGCAGCGAGTGGTGAAATCGTGTTTTCTGCTGAAACTGCAAAATTCAAAGCTGAACAGGGATATAAAGTAATATTGATGAGACCTGAAACCTCACCTGAAGATATTGAAGGTATGGTTGCAAGTGAAGCGATAGTTACCACACATGGTGGTATGACTTCCCATGCTGCAGTTGTAGCTAGAGGAATGGGTAAATGTTGTGTGACAGGATGTTCAGACGTTGAAATTAATGTTAAGGATAAAAAAGTAACATATCCTAACGGAACATTAAACGAAGGGGACATTATCTCAGTTGATGGCGCTAAAGGTGATATTTATTTAGGAGAAGTTGAAACGATTAAAGCTGAGAGAAGTAAGGCTTTTGAACAATTTATGCAATGGTCAGAAGAAATTGCAAGATTAGATGTTCGCATGAATGCAGAAACATCACAAGATATTCAAGCTGGCTACCAATTTGGTGCGAAAGGTATTGGTTTAGTTCGTACTGAGCATATGTTTTTTGGCCCTGAACGTTTGATTGAAATGAGACGTTTCATTTTATCTGATACACAAGATAAAAGAGTGAATGCTTTAAATAAAATTAAACAATATCAAAAAGAAGATTTTGAAACGATATTAAAGTTATCTGGAGAACGTCCGACGATTATCCGTTTATTAGATCCACCTTTACATGAATTTTTACCTAACTCAACAGAGGAAAAAAATAGTGTGGCAAGCCAACTCAACGTGTCTGTTGCAGAGTTAGACCATTATATGGAAAATTTAAATGAAGTTAATCCAATGTTAGGGCATCGTGGGTGTCGCTTGGCGATTACTTACCCTGAACTTTATATTATGCAAGCAGAAGCTATTATGGAAAGTGCATTGAAACTTAAAAAACAGGGCATTGATTGTCAACCTGAGATTATGATTCCGCTCGTATCAACTGTTTCAGAATTCACAACTTTAAAGACACAAGTTGTTGAATGCATTGAAGCCTTACAAGCTGAAATGGGAGTAAGTGTTCACTATATGATTGGAACGATGATTGAAACACCAAGAGCATGTCTAATCGCTGGAGATTTAGCACGAGAATGTGATTTCTTTAGTTTTGGCACAAATGATTTAACACAATTAACGTTTGGTTTCTCACGTGATGATGCTGGTAAATTTATTAGCGCTTATTCAGAGCAAGGCATATTAACAATAGACCCATTCCAAACACTTGATATAGATGGCGTTGGACAATTAATTAAGCAAGCGACAGAGCAAGCAAAAGCCACAAATCCAACGATAAAAATTGGCGTATGTGGAGAATTAGGCGGTGACCACAAATCAATTCAATACTTTAATCAACTAGATTTGGATTATGTATCATGTTCTCCATTTAGAGTGCCAGGAGCCTTATTATCAACGGCTCAAAGTGAAGTCGAAGGCGGTAGATTACGTGTTAAATGATAATGATAGACCACAGTTAACGCTATTCGTTGTATCTGATTCTATAGGTGAGACAGCACAGCGAATGATTCATGCGACCTTAACACAATTTCCAGATGTCACGCGTATAGAAATTAAAAAATTTCCTTTTATCAAAAATCAAGATGAATTACTCAATGTGCTTTCTTTGGCTAAGGCGCGTGGTGCAGTCGTTATAACGACTTTAGTTAATCCAGAATTTAACATAAAAGGTCAGGCATATGCTCAAGCGCAACAAATTCCATATGTTGATTATATGTCTGATTTAATTAGTATTATTCAAGAACATACGAATTGTTCACCCATCTTAGAAAGTGGTGCTTTGCGCAAGTTAGATGACAACTATTTTAAAAGAATTGAGGCAATGGAATATTCTGTAAAATATGATGACGGTAAACATTTTACGGATATAGGAGAAGCTGATGCTTTGATTTTAGGTGTTTCACGAACGTCAAAGACGCCTTTAAGTATGTATTTAGCAAACAAAGGTTATAAAATCGCTAATATCCCTTTAGTTCCAGAAGTGGATATTCCAGATGAGGTTTTTAGAAATAAAAATTTAAAGGTATTTGGTTTGACTGCGAGTCCTACCTATATCTTAAATATTCGTACTGAACGCGTGAAAGTATTAGGTTTACATGGACCTACAGATTATAATAGTGTCGATAGAATTAAAGAAGAACTAATGTATGCCGAAGAAATATTTGCTAAATTAAATGCTACAGTTATTAATACGGAATTCAAATCGATTGAAGAATCAGCATTTTATATTGAAAAGTTTTTATAAAGATGAAAAATTGTAATTACGTATGTGTGTTTCAAATCTAGATATCAAACTTGAATTGTCTAAATTTATGTTAAAAGGGTATGTTTGATAATAGAAAACGATATTTAAAAAGAGGGGATACTATGTTGAAATCGACAGTACCGTATTTGTTTTTTAACGGTCAATGTAAAGACGCTTTGGCATTTTATAGTAAGGTGTTGAACGGAGAGATTAAAGATACAATGACATACGGTGAAGCGAATGAAAGTGTTGCAGATGATCCTAATCGTATCATTCATGCCCAATTAGAAGTTGATGGTAACTTATTCATGCTGTCAGATATACCCAAAGATGATGATACAATGCTACAAGATAGAAATGTATATATTGTTTTAGAATTTGATAGTGAAGCGGCAGTCGAAGAAGCTTATGAACAATTGAAAGATGAAGGCAATGTTCAAATGGAGCTAGATACTATGTTTTGGGGAGCGAAATATGCCAAGTTGATTGATAAATATGATATCGGTTGGGATTTAAGTTACACATATCCACAATAACTTAAACTGCAATTGGAATAGAAATATTCACGCACATGTATCTTAATCTGTTCAAACATAAAAAGATGTTTATTAAGGTATAACAGTATATAATTAAAATAAATGCATTTTCATTTTTGAAGATAGCACCTCAAGTTGCATTGCTATTTACTGCGATAACTTGAGGGCTGTACTTTCGAATGGATTTGCATTTTTTATTTTAAATGGCACGTCGTACTTTATCTATTAAAATAACTAAAAATTGAAAGCAGCGTTTTTCACGCTGCTTTCAACATAAAATTAGGCCTTCATTTTTTATAAGTACGAATGATTTTGGATTTGGCTATCATATATATGATCAATCCTGTAATCATGGCAATGGTTGCAGTCGTTGGGATTTGAGAACTTAAAGCTGTGATTTTAGGAAGTTCTTGGTGTGTCACAAAGGGAATAAGGTAATTATTGATGTTGAAAATTATAAACATAATAAATGCAAATAGGATACTGCCGTTACGTGCTTTTTTGATATATTTTTGGTATTCATCTTTAGAATCGACATCAAATAGGTCTACTTTTTTATTGTGAAGTGCGCATGTGAGTATGATTGAAGCCACCATCAATCCAATCAATGCAATGATACTAACAAATGGTATTTGTTGAAAATACATAGAGATAAAACAATCTAGTGCGGAAATCATCAATGTTCCCCAAAATATCCAGACATATAGTTTGGCATAGAGATTTAATAATACTTGCCGTTCATATTCATCAGTAAATCTATAGTTTGGAATTAAGCGAAGTGTTTTTTCATTATTCAAGATGATTGGCCTCCTATTCTATTAATTTTATGCGCGAATCTTTGTTAACTGTAAAGATGACAATGAATATAAAGGGTATATAGGTACTTATATTTAATAAATAACTAAAATTCATTGGATTTCCTGCAAGTAGTGGTGCGGTGATTGTTGCAGTCCCTAACATATAAATTAGGGCTATAACCAAGAAAATAATCCTTTTATTTCGTGTTTCTTTTAGTAGTTTATAATATGTATGTCGCTGATGTACTTCAATTTCAATAGCATCTGCACCGAGACGATTCATGCTCATTCTACAGAATAGAATAATAATTAACAGGGCACCACCAACGGTAAATGGTGATAAAAATTCTCGCTCTATATCAAGGAAAATAGATAAATAAACAAGGGCAAGTAACGTATATAAAGCAATAATTGAAATTTTTGCTAATGTTTTATCAATTTCATGTCGTTGATATTCATCAGGTGTATCAATTAAACCGGCGAAGTTTTGATATAACCATTTATCTCTTTTCTTCATCGTTATGATCCTCCCAAAATAAATCGTTTAATGTAACATTTAATGATTGTGCAATATTGATACATAAATTTAATGATGGATTGTATTTATCATTTTCAATCATATTAATCGTTTGTCGTGAAACGCCTACGGAACGTGCAAGCGCAAGTTGAGATATTTGTTGTTGACTGCGAAAGTATTTAACTTTATTCAATTTAAATCATCACTTCTTTCTGATGTGTCAAATATATATGACATAACTTTTTTCGTCAAGATAATATAAAAAATAATAAATCTTTATATATTAAATAAAGCGCGATATATAAAATGTTTCTAAAAACAAGCGGGGTAGAAATCATTTGATAACATTTGATTTCTACCCCGTTTGGGATTGTATGTGATAGTTCAGCGTTGAATGTGTCATACCTTGGCAACAACATCACACCGTATTCATTTGGCGTTATTTTTAAGAAGGTTAATGACCATTTTGATGATGGTTTTTATTTATTTTTTGTTTATCGCAGTGAGATTATTAAATAATGTTGAGCGCAAATTTACTACGATTGCTATTATACTTGATAATGTATTGTGGCGGTAAGTATAACAACTTCATTATTTGGGTTATAGTAACCATGAGCTACATCACTATTAAAACGAAAAGCTTGGTTACTGCTAATTGTATAAGACGTTTGTTCGACTTCAATATTTAAAGTGCCTGAGTTAACAATAATAAACTCTTCAGATTGTATATGATGTGGATCAGAAATCATTTTACCACCTGGTTGAATTTCCATTTTAAACATTTCAAAGTGCTTTCTATCATCGTAAGGAAAATATGGAAAGATTTTAACTTTATCTTCAACAATAGGAATAATGTCAGATTCATCCACGAAGTTTATATGTTCCTGTCTTGTTGAGGTCAGTTGTGACAGAGGTAAATGAAGTCCATTGGCAATCTTCCATAATGTTGTAATTGTTGGATTAGATGCGCCTTTTTCAATTTGACTTAACATGTTTTTGCTAACGCCAGTTAGGTTAGCCATTTTATCTAAACTAAGCTGATGTTTATTACGATAAGTTGCTAAATTTTTGGCAATAATATTTTGAATATGATACACGTGAATCGCTCCTATTTACATTATAACGTACATATTGTACCATATGTAATGTTGTTTAGAAAATTTATGATGTAAGGTGAGCAAAATGGAAAATTATAGAAAAGTAAAACCGTTTAATTGGCTTTTATTTATCGGTGTCTTATTAGTGGGTGCAAATCTAAGGGCGCCAATTACTTCAATCGGAGTTGCGTTGCCTGATATAAAAAATGATTTGACGATGTCTAACAGTGCAGTTAGTGTAATTACAGTCGTCCCGTTGATTGCATTCGCAATTATTTCGCTATTTGCAGCAAAAACCAGTTATCGCTTTGGATTAGAGCGTACAATTTTTGTGGCTTTATGGCTAATACTGATTGGTGTAATCGTACGTTCTATCACAGGTGTTTCGTGGTTATATATAGGTACCATTCTTATCGGTGTCGGTATAGGTTTTGGTAATGTACTTGCACCAGCAGTGATCAAAGCGAAATTCCCATTACATATAGGTGTGATGACAGGCTATTATACTGTCGTTATGAACGTGTTTGGAGGATTATCATCATATGGAACGGCGCCAGTCGTCAAAGCATTTAATTATAATATTGCTATTAGTGCGATTGGTGTCATTACATTGATTACCATTATAATATGGGCGTTTCAATTGAAGCATAAGGAAGAAACAACGGCCTCATTACCAAAAGAGAGTGTCAATGTTTGGAAGTCGCCATTATCATGGCAAATAACGATATTGATGGGCGGACAGTCACTTATTTTTTATTCTCTAATCAATTGGCTGCCAGCATATTTATCTCAAAGTGGTATGTCTATCAGTGAAGCCGGGATGTATTTATCAATTATGCAAATCTCCATCATCCCATTAACATTTATTACACCTATATTTGCTACCAAAATGAAATCACAGTTTTTATTAACTTTTATCACTGGTTTATGTTTTGTGGTGGGTGTTTCAATAATGTTATTTTCACCACAACTTGCTTTAATTGCTACGATTTTAATTGGTGTTGCAAGTGGCTTAGCGTTTGGACTTGTTAATACATTCTTTAGTTTAAGAACAGAACATAGTCAAACGTCAGCAAAGTTATCTGGTATGGCTCAATCTGTGGGTTATCTTTTTGCAGCTATAGGTCCTTTATTATTTGGTATATTACACGATATTACAGGTCAATGGATCGGTTCATTAAGTATTTTATTAATCACTGCACTATTAATCACATTATTCGGCTCACAAGCAGGGCGTAATCGAACAATAGAAAAAACAATAGAACAATAGACAGTATCATTCAAATATTGTACGATATTTTACAACATGCTTTGTTTTTCTATGAGTTTTAAAATTAATTGGATTTGATAAGTTGAGCTACATTAATAGTCACATAGATGACTTATGTAGTCTTCATTAAAATCTAAAAGAAACGATGAGGTGTCATTATGCAACTTATTTTTGATCCAAGTGTAAGCCCGATTTATCGAGGTATACTTGCGTTTTTCTTTGTTATTAATATAGCACTTGCCTTTATTATTGTATTCTTAGATAGAGATCGCAGAGATGCTACAGCAACTTGGGCATGGTTATTTCTACTATTTGTAGTACCTATTTTAGGCTTTATTATTTATATATTCTTTGGTCGAGCAGTGCGAAAAAAACGTGAACAAGGCTTTCACCATAATCAGATAGATGACATGAAAGAACGAATGAAAACACAGTTATCAGATGCTACCAACAAGATTAATCATTCAGATAACCAATTAGTTAAAAAACATGCAGATATTGTAAATACATTGCTAACGAAAGAACCAACATTTTTAAGTTACGATAATAATGTCGACATTTATACTGATGGTCATGCGCTATTTGACCAAATGAAAGAAGATTTACGCAATGCGAAATCGTATATTCATTTAGAGTATTATGTTTTGAAATTAGATAAGTTGGGCTCTGAAATTGTCGATATTTTGCAACAAAAGGCTGAAGAAGGATTGGAAGTTAAAATACTTTATGATGCAGTAGGATCTAAAACGGTACATAAATCAAAATTCAAAAACTTCCAAGAAGCTGGTGGACAAGTAGAGGCTTTCTTCCAAGCTAAAATTCCATTAATAAATTTCAGACTAAACAATAGAAATCACCGTAAAATTTTAGTGATTGATGGTATGACTGGTTATGTGGGTGGATTTAATATTGGTGATGAATATTTAGGTTTAGATGAAAAATTTGGCTATTGGCGTGACACACATTTAAGAGTTAAAGGTGATGGCGTTGACGCGTTACAGCTCAGTTTTATCCACGATTGGAATTCTCAATCACACCGTGAACAATTGGAATATAATGATAAGTATTTCCCAGACAATGCAAATCAAGGTGGAGATGTGCCGATGCAAATTGCACTTGGTGCCCCAAGTGATAACTGGCATCAGATAGAGTTTGGCTATATGAAAATGATCATGAACGCTAAAGAATCAATTTATATGCACAGTCCGTATTTTATACCAGATAAAGGTTATATCAATGCATTGCGTATAGCTGCAAAAGCTGGGGTAGACGTGCGGTTAATTATTCCTAATAAACCAGACCATATTTTTGTATATTGGGCCACAATTACAAGTGTCGCGCAGTTGATTAGAGATGGTGTCAAAGTTTATACGTATGAAAATGGATTTATTCATTCAAAAATGATGATTATTGATGATGAAGTAGCAAGTGTAGGCTCATCAAATATGGACATACGTAGTTTTGAATTAAATTTTGAAATTAATGCATTTATGTATGATGCAAACATTGTCAAAGAACTTAAAGCAGCATTTATAGAAGATATGAAAGTATCTAAGGAATTAACAGAAGAACGCTATGAACAGCGATCAAATTGGATTAAGTTCAAACAATCGATCGCTAAATTAGCGTCACCAATTCTATAAAATATAAAGCATATTGAAGTGGCAAGTTCTAAGACTGTATGTATTTATCAATGCAACTATCGATCGTGGTGCCACTGGAGTTCCAATAACATATTATAATTTTCCAACCATAAGATTGGTCTGATGAGGACGGTGACATGGAATCAAATTTACGTTTTGATTTCTATACCGTCCTCATTTTCATTATAATGAGTGATATGAGAAAACTGGAGAACAGATGATGTGAAAAAAGGGGGGATTGAATGCAACGGGAAAGCGGTCAATTCATTTATCGTCAATTATATAGCCAATTAAAAGAAGATATTCTCGCATTCAAATATGAAAGTCATGAAAAGTTACCTTCCAAAAGAGATATGTCACAACATTTAAATATTAGTGTGAATAGTGTAAAAGCAGCATATGAACAGCTACTGGCTGAGGGATATATTTATACTGAAGAGCGGAAGGGTTATTTTATTGAGCCATTAGAAAAATTGATCATTGATCCAAATGCACAAATATCTTTGAATGTTCAAGAACAGCAAATTGAAGATGCATACGATTATTCATTTTCTCATATGAGTACCGATATATCAGCGTTTCCAGTAGAGGTATGGACTAAACTCGTTAAACGTGTATTTGAAAATTATGATCATGAATTATCTTCAATACCTCAAATTAAAGGACCAATAGAATTAAGACAATCGATTGCCAAATTAGTGTCTTATCAAAGAGGTATCCAATGTCATCCGGAACAAATTGTCATTGGATCAGGCACTAATATACTGTTAACCAAATTGATTCAATTATTACCAGATGAAATCAAGATCGCAGTGGAAAATCCAGGGTACTCAAGGTTTAGAACACTAATCCGTCAAACAACTGCACAGTTAAAACCGATTGCTTTAGACCATAAGGGGATATCTATTGAAGCAATTAAACAAGCTCAACCTGATGCTACGATAGTGACACCATCGCATCAATTTCCAATGGGAATCATCATGCCTGTGTCGCGTCGTATTGATCTTTTGAACTGGGCAAGTCAAACACAAAGTTACATCATAGAAGATGACTATGATAGTGAGTTTAAATATGAAACTGATAATATCCCCTCACTGTTTAGTTTTGATAAAAATGAACGCGTGATATACTTAGGTACTTTTTCGAAAACGCTAATGCCGGGATTGCGCATGAGTTATATGATTTTGCCAATTAATTTAGTAAAACAATTTGATCACTATAATTTAAATATGATTCCTGACTTTTCAACGATTCACGCACTTACATTAAATTTAATGATCAAAGAAGGCTACTATGAAAAATACGTGAAAAAGATGCATCAAATATATGGAAAGAAACGAGAAACACTCATCACACATCTATCCAATACCTTTACAAATAATATTCGAATCAAAGATACGCGAGCAGGTTTACATTTTATTGTAGAAGTTATCACACCCTTTTCCTACCAAGAAATTGAATCAAGAGCTAAAGAAATGAAACTTGAGCTTTATACACTAAATCGATTTTCTGTGAAAGCGCTTGAAAAAAATAGTTCATATAAAACACTGATTATAGGATTTTCAAAAATCAAGCAAGAGCAGATTCCTCAGGCAGTACAGAGATTAAAAGAAGTCATTTGGGAATAATCTGGTTCCATTAAATTGTCATAACTGGTACTTTACACTGTACCAATAATCCCTTAAATTTTAGAAAACTACAGGTCTTATGTAGAAGCAAAGAGGAGGGGTTATTGATGACAAATCAATTTGAAAGCTATAAGAGACAACGTGATAAGTATGTAGCACGTGGTGTTGGGAATGGTAATCTGCATGTTGCAGATCATGCACAAGGTGCTACGATCACAGATATAGAAGGTGAACGTTTCATAGATTTTGCGGGAGCAATTGGTACATTAAACGTTGGACACACACACCCTAAGATAACCAAACATTTAAAAGAACAACTAGACAACTTTATACATCCTGGCTTCAATGTCATTATGTATAAAAGCTATCTCAACTTAGCTCAAAAATTAACAGAGATTACACCTGGTGATTTTGATAAAAAAGTGATTTTACTTAATTCAGGTGCAGAAGCTGTAGAGAATGCAGTGAAAATTGCTAGGAAACACACTGGAAGGCAATCAGTTGTTTCCTTTGTAAGAGGTTTTCATGGACGTACAAATTTAACAATGTCTATGACAAGTAAAGTAAGGCCTTATAAACTTGGATTTGGCCCATTTGCACCAGAGGTTTACCAAGCGCCATACCCTAATATTTCAGAAAAATCCGAATACTTATCTGAAGCAGCCTATATTGATCAAATGATTGATAAGTTACATGATTTTTTCATAGAGACTGTAGATCCTAGTGAAGTAGCTTGTATCGTGATGGAACCAGTCCAAGGAGAAGGCGGATTTATTATTCCGGATAAAAAATTCGTGAAAGCAGTTAAAAAAATATGTGAAGCGCATGACATTATTTTTGTAGCAGATGAAATTCAAACAGGTTTTGCACGAACAGGTAAAACATTTGCGATTGAACATTTTGATATAGAACCCGATTTAATAACTGTGTCTAAATCATTGGCTGCAGGATTTCCATTAAGCGGTGTAGTTGGAAAATCGGAAATTATAGACAGTGCATCTCCTGGAGAACTAGGTGGCACATATGCTGGAAATCCCTTAGCTTGTGAAGCTGCTTTAAAAGTCATTGAAATCATTGAAGAAGAAGACTTAAACAATAAAGCAGAACAAATTGGAAAACAACTTGAAAGTTTCTTATATCGCAGTGCAGAACAATATTCATTTATCACAAACATTCGTAGACTTGGTGCTATGGTTGCCTGTGAAATCATCGATGATCAAACCGGTCAGCCCAATAAAGCATTGACTGGAAAAATTATTCAAACAGCGAATGCAAATGGTTTGTTATTATTATCTGCTGGTATTAAAGGTAATGTTTTACGATTCTTAACACCGCTTGTTATTACAGACGATGAATTACAACAAGGATTAGAAATATTGTCTGAAACATTTGAAAAAGTGAGTATAGCGGAAGCACATCTGGACGCTTAAAATTTTATTTTTAAATAACGGGTATAGTTAAGTCATACCTCATAACAAAAATAAATGTAAAGGAGAGAACAATAATGAGTCAATTAGAAGTTTATAATCCTTCTACCAATGAAATTATAGAACGTTTAAACTACACAAGTCATGATGAAATCCATTCACAAATTGAACGTGCACGTACAGCATTTGAAGAATGGAAATTAGTTGATGCACACGAACGTTCAGCAAAGTTATATCAATGGGGGAAACTCATTGATGAACATCAGGATGAACTTGCGAAGCTTATTACACTTGAAGGTGGAAAACCTTTAGCAGAAGCTAAAGGGGAAGTCATATATGCGAATGCTTATGTAAAATGGTATGCGGAAGAGGCTAAGAGAGTATATGGACGTACGATACCTGCAAATACGTCATCTAAGAAAATAGTGATTGATAAATTTCCGGTAGGTGTAGTAGGGGCGATAACACCTTGGAATTTCCCGGCAGCGATGATAACGCGTAAAATGGCGCCTGCATTAGCTGCTGGATGCACAATCATTTGTAAACCTGCTGTCAAAACACCTTTAACAACCATTAAACTAGTTGCACTAGCACATGAAGCCGGCATACCCAAAGATGCGATATCCTATATTATTGCGTCTGGTAAAGATGCAGGTGATATCTTCACCACACATAAACTGATTAATAAAGTGACATTTACTGGTTCGACTGCTGTTGGAAAATCACTGATTGAACAGTCAGCGCAAACTGTGAAAAATGTAACGATGGAGCTAGGTGGTTTAGCCCCTTTAATTGTGCATAAAGATGCTGATATTGAAGCAGCTGTAGAAGGTACGATTGCTTCTAAGTTTAGAAATGCAGGGCAAACATGTATCTGCGCGAATCGTATTTTTGTACATCGAGATATTGCTGATCAATACACAAACCGTTTGATTGAGAAAGTCAACGAACTTTCTGTTGGTGATGGTCTGCAAAAGGATGTAAACATAGGACCACTCATTGATAAAGCTGCAGTTGAAAAAGTGATGACACATATTACAGATGCACAAGCTAAAGGTGGGAAATTATCACGGTCAGTAGATGAAATACAAGCGTTAAAAGGAAATTTCCTAAAACCAGTGGTTATCTCTAATGTGAATTTAGATATGAAAGTAATGCATGAAGAAACTTTCGGTCCAGTTGCACCGGTTATGGTTTATGAAGATTTAGATGAAGTAATAAAAATGGCAAACGATACAGAATTTGGCTTAGCTTCTTACTTCTTCACAAATGATTATCGTACAGGATTAAAGCTTTATAATGAGTTAGAGTATGGTGTTGTTGGGTGGAATGATGGTGGTCCTTCAGCTGCTCATGCACCATTTGGTGGTTTGAAAGAAAGTGGTTATGGCAGAGAAGGTGGCACTGAAGGTATAGAGCCATATTTAGAAACAAAATATTTATCCATAGGTATTTAAAGTGTCAGTTAGAAAGCACTGGTTGTAAATAAAGCAAAACGTATGAATCTAAACGAACAAGAAAGTGATGATTAGATTGAAACTAATATAGAAAATTTAAGCTCATTCACTTTTAATTCAATGAATGTTATGGGGTATGTAAAATGAAATCTCAATTTAATAAGACGATGAATATTGTTGATGTCTTATTTCTGGCAATCGGCGCAATGCTTGGATGGGGCTGGGTCGTATTATCAGGAGAATGGGTATCAACAGCTGGTTTTGTAGGAAGTGTTGTGGCATTTTTACTCGGTGGATTTTTAGTCATTGTCATCGGACTTACATATGCAGAATTAGCTGCAGCAATTCCAGAAACTGGCGGCGGTTTTGTATTTGTTAAAAAAGCTTTTTCACCAGGCGTTGCCTTTATATCAGGTTGGTCCGTATTATTTGGCTATGTTTCAGTTATTACATTTGAAGCGGTCGCATTGCCCACAGTGATCGACTATGTTATTCCATTTCAACATCAAGGATTGATGTGGAATATCGCGGGGTGGGATGTATACTTCACATGGGTTATCATTGGCTCAATTGGAAGTGTCATTTTAACTTCACTTAATTATTTTGGTGTAAAGCCAGCAGCAATCATGCAAACAGTTTTCACAATTTTTATTGTAGGCGTTGGCTTATTACTTGTATTTGGTGCAGGATTTAATGGTAATTTCAATAATTTACAGCCATTTGAAAATGGTATTGGTGGAACGATGTCTGTATTAATGATGATTCCATTTCTGTTTGTGGGCTTTGATGTCATCCCACAAATTGCAGAAGAAGTTAAAGCACCTGCGAAAAAAATTGGCGGTATTTTAATATTATCAATTATCGCTTCTGTGATTTTTTATTTGCTCATTGTATTTGGTGTAGCAACAGGTTTATCACCTAAAGCTCTAAGCAACAGTAATTTGGCGACAGCAGATGCAATGGCTAACTTATTTGGTCATAGTGGATTTGGCGTCTTGCTAGTATTAGGTGGTGTAGCTGGCATTATTACAAGTTGGAATGCTTTTATTATTGGTGGTAGTAGAATTCTGTATGCTATGGCGAAAAATCACATGATTCCTAAATGGTTTGCATTTATTCATCCTAAATATAAGACACCTACACATGGTATTTTGTTTCTTGGTATCTTAGCGTTTGTTGCACCACTTTTAGGTAGAGCAGCACTTGTATGGATTGTTAATGCTGGTGGTATTGGTGTGGTATTAGGGTATTTACTTGTAGCGATTTCTTTTATGAAGTTACGCAAAGTGCAACCTGATTTAGCTAGACCCTATCGTATAAAGAATGGAAAACTCGTTGGTACTATCGCTATTGTTTTAAGCGTTTTGTTTATAGTCATTTATTTACCAGGTATGCCATCATCGTTAGCATGGCCTTCCGAATGGCTTATCGTATTGGCTTGGTATGCAATCGCAGCAATTTTATATGTAACACAAACAAGAAAAGCTACTGCAAATGTCCCTGTAAACGCACGTGTGGATAAAGAGTAGAGTGAGATTGAAAATATATTTATCATTACATTGATTTAGATGAACATAAATAAATCCTGAGACATGTAAATTGTCTCAGGATTTGTTTTAAATTGTATGTCGTTGCTATTTTGCAATGTGAATCAGTTGGTCACCAGGACGTATCCATTGTTTTTTTAAACAAATTCTATAAAGAAAGAAACTGATAATGGCTGGCAATAAAATGTGGAAAGTAAGAATTAAGGACCAAGTCTGTATAGAGCCACCCATTGTATTGATAGTCATAATTTGACCGATGAAGCCGCTTGTGCCCATACCAGCACCTGCAGCATTATTTGTCATAGGGAAGCACGTTGTCATAATAGGTGCAACAATAGCGCTTGTAAGAGTAGGTGGTAGTAAAATCATTGGATGTTTAATGATATTTGGGACTTGCAACATACTTGTACCAATACCTACAGAAAGCACACCACCCCAACCATTATCTTTATAGCCAGTAACTGCAAAACCAACCATTTGTGATGCACAACCAATTGTTGCTGCGCCTGCAGCGAGGCCATTCAAATCTAACATCAACGCTAAAGCTGCACTTGAGATCGGTGCAGTTAAAGCTAAACCAAAGATAACAGAGACTAAGATACCCATGATGAACGGTTGTTGATCCGTGGATGCAATGATAATTTTGCCTAAGCCTGTCATAAATTGATTTAATGCTGGTCCAAAAGCCTTTGCAATAAAACCACCAATTAATATCGTTAGTAGTGGAGATAAAATGATGTCGATTTTTGTTTTGCCAGCATATAATCTACTCAGTTCAACAACGATGACTGTAGCGATATAAGCGCCCACTGGACCACCATCAAAAGTTGTATAACCTAATGTACCTACGATAACACTAGAAAATGTAACGAGTGGTTTTGCGCCTAAACCGTAAGCTATCGCCACACCAATAGCGGCACCAGTCATGGACATTGCTACTTTACCGATTGCTGATAAAAATGTCAGATTTAATTGTGGTAATAATGTTTGTTCTCCAAGCGTTTCTAAAATCAATCCGATAATCAAAGAGCCAAATAACCCTAAAGCCATATAACTTAACGCTTCAATGATCCATCTATGTAGATAATTTTTCATACTTCCTCCCCTTAAAACCATTGATAATTAGCAAATTAATATAATTATATAGTTTGTCGTGGTTTATAGCTAGTCTATTTAAGGATTTCTTAAAAACTTACATTAAACATGCTTGCTAAAAAATATTGAAAACATTAAGGAATAGTCTCAGTAAGCACATGTTATTTCAAATGCAGTATTCGATTTTTTATGATAAAAAAATGCGTTAGTTAGATTGAGTATAGCAAGATAAGTAATATTGACTGAGGTGTGTAAGACGTTATTACAAATTGCATTTAAACATTGTTATATAAAAACACACCCTGACATTAAAAATCAGGGTGTGTGTTAAGCTTTATTTTTGTCAAGTTTCCTGGGAAATATAAAGCTATTGCTGAATGGTTATTAAGCTTTGTTTACTGATGCATCATAGATAGAATCGATTGTATCTGCTAAAATTTTATCAAATTCTTCATCTGATTGATTGACATTTAAGTCATTGATTAATGCACGAGAGAAACTAGCAATTAAGTCTTTGTTTTGTTTTAAAACTTCGTTAGCATGTTCTCTACTATAACCACCGGATAAAGCAACGACACGAACCACATTAGGGTGTGCGATTAATTCTTGATATTGGTTAGCTTTAGTTGGGATTGTTAATTTTAACATTACGAGTTCATCGTCATTTAATTTATTTAGCTCAGCTAATATTGCACTTGATAAGTATGATTCAATCTCTGCTTTGTTATCAGCATTGATATTTACCTCTGGTTCGATAATTGGGACCAATCCAGCAGAGATGATTTGTTTTCCAATTTCGAATTGTTGTTGTACAACTTGGTCAATACCAGTTTTATTAAATTCTAAAATATTAGAACGCATTTTTGTACCGAAAATTTTATGATCATTTGCACGGTTTAATAATTTATCTAAATCTGGAATTGGCTTCATTAATTGCACGCCGTTTTGTTCTTCAGCTAAGCCTTTATCAACTTTTAAGAAAGGAACGACACCTTTATCAGCTAAATAGTCACCAGTATGTTTACCTTCTACCTCACGGTCCATCGTTTGTTCGAAAAGAATTGCACCAATGATTTTATCTGAACTGAATGCAGGTGATGAAACAATTCGTGTACGCATATCATGTACAAGTTTAAACATTTCATCTTCACTGTTATATTGATCTTCAGTTACACCATAGTCACTTAATGCTTTAGGTGTACTGCCACCACTTTGGTCTAATGCAGCAATGAATCCTTTGCCGTTTTTCACTTTATCAAATTGTTCTTTATTCATTCTTACCACTCCTTTTGCTTTTATTCATATATAGTATGATAAAAATTAGGTGTCAACGCAAGTTGTAGGCTCTATGTGAAACGAATTATTCATATTTTAATATGGTTAGCAATGTTGTATGTTTCATAATCATTTATTACTTCGTTAATGCTATTAAAAATATAGGTGTTGGATTATAAAATTCATCATGTGATTGATAAATGCGTTTATGAATGGTCGTATCTACATGGATGGGTTTCGTATTTATTTGCTTAAGGATATTTAAATCGTATTGAGGGCGGTCGTAGTGATTAATTGAAATACTTTGCTTTATATTTTCACTCTCTGCTAACATCGTGTCTCCTAAAGTATGATGCGCGTGGTGATTAGGTATATCACTATAATCTGTAAAAGCATCGTTGCCATAATCTCCATCGATATTAATGAGTGTAGCATTTGGTTTTAAAACGCGTAACCATTCTTGGTAGGCAGCTTTTGTATCTGGTAATAACCATGTAACATTTCTAGAAATGACTAGATCAAAATACGCATCGTCAAAATGTAAATGTTCAGCATCCATGACTTGAAAGTTGACATTTATATTAAAACGTAATGCATTTTGCTTAGCAGATTGAATCATTTCAGGGGAAAGGTCAATACCAGTAACTTGTGCACCTTGTTGTTGACATAGAATTGCTAGAAAACCTGCGCCTGTGCCAATGTCTAAGATTTTCATACCGGGTTCGATTGTTTTAATTTGGTTTATTTCAGATAGCCATCTTTCTGCGTGCACACTTTTAAGTTCTGCTTGCTTGTCTTTGCTAAAAGAAGTCGCACGCTTATTCCAATAATTAATGATTTTATTTTTGTTCATGTTAAATACCTCATTTATTATAAATACATTATATATGAATTATAAGCTATTTTAGTTGAAAAGTATGGGATTAATAGTTTTGCAAAAAGAAAAACGGGACAGGAATCGCTTGTAAAGCATGATTTCTGTCCCGTTCTTTATGTGCGTTTTTCTAATTACTTACGTGGTAATCCGTATTGATTAACTACTTTATCACTATCGGTAATCATGTAAAAGAAAGCGACAATATTTAAAATGAAGAAAATAATGCTACTAATGCCGAAAATAACTGCTAAAATATTGAAAAATAAGCCGTCACCAGATGGGATAAATGAGGCAATTAAAAATAACACGGAAAAGACGCCAAATATAATTGGAAAAGTCATCGTCCGACCAATATCATGCATGCGTCTTGTAGCCACTGAAAAATCAGGAATAAAGATAATAATTGTAAATAAAGCGCTAATTGCGTCACTTATCGACGTTGGTATTTTGAAAATATAGTCTAATAGTATAGCCAATAGAATAGTGATTAATATATTGACTAAAAATGGAAACCACAATTCTTTTCTTCTAGCACGCCCTTTAAAATCAAGCGCATTTTTCCAATACAATTTATAATAATGCCACATGATATAAACTCCCTTTGTTAAATATTGAGAATTACCAATATTATTTTTTAAAAAATAAAGTATATTGAAACTTAATTGTGTGTTGAATTTACTATAGAAAAAGGAAAATAGCAACTGTTCGAAAAAATATAAAAAATAATATTAATACATAAATAACGCATAATAATACAAAAAGAAAGTTTGTTCCGTTCGTTAATTTCGTTAAATTTAAACTTAACACTGTGATTGTAACGATTTTAGAGACTGTGACTAATAGAAATATTATATATTTATTCATCTTTTGTGTTTGTGTTTTTTGAATGCAATTTGCATTATTATTAAAAGTTCGTTAGGCTCATGTTTGTAATTTAATAAATGGTTTTGCTAAAAAATTATAGTGATTAGCAAATTTTTTACATATTTTACTAACAATAAGGGGTGTCTATTGTGAAAAAAGAAAGAGTAAAAGTAATGGATTGGACGACCTTTATAGGGTCTTCATTGATATTACTGATTGCAGTTATTCCGATGATGGTTTTTCCTAAGGCCAGTCAGGACATAATTACGCATTTAAATGATGTCGTGTCGAGTACACTCGGCTCAATATATTTATTGATTGGACTTGCAACGTTAATATTTGTACTTTATATTGCATTTGGTAAATATGGTAATGTGACGCTTGGTAAAGCGACAGACAAGCCTGAATTTAATAATTTTAGTTGGGCAGCTATGCTATTTTGTGCCGGAATTGCTTCAGATATTTTATATTGGGGCGTTATTGAATGGGCATTCTATTATCAAGATCCTCCACATGGCGGTAAAGGAATGACGGATAGTGCATTGAATTACGCTACTATGTATGGCATGTTCCATTGGGGACCAATTGCTTGGGCCACATTTGTATTGCCAGCACTAGCAATTGGTTATCTTGTTTTTATTAAGAAAAAACCAGTTTATAAAATTAGTCAAACAATGCGTCCGATTTTAAGAAGTCAGACAGATGGTATTATAGGAAAAATAGTTGATATTCTATTTATTTTTGGTCTGCTTGGTGGCGCAGCTACTTCATTAGCACTGGGTGTGCCAATGATTTCTGCAGGCATAGAAAAATTAACAGGTATTGGAGACAGTATGTTGATGCGTAGCATTATTCTCTTCACAATTACAGCTGTCTTCGCATATAGTTCTTATTCTGGTTTGAAAAAAGGAATTAAAGTTTTAAGTGATGCGAATGTTATTTTATCTTTTGTATTACTAGGATTTGTATTTATTGTTGGACCGACTGTATTTATTATGGAAACGTCCATCACTGGTATGGGTAACATGATTAAAAATTTCTTCCAAATGGCTACATGGATTGAACCATTTGGCGGTATAGGTGGTCGTAAAGAAACGAATTTCCCACAACAATGGACGATTTTCTATTGGTCATGGTGGATTGTATATGCGCCATTTATAGGATTGTTTATTGCGCGTATTTCTAAAGGACGTACACTTAAAGAAATTGTGCTTGGAACAATTGTTTATGGGACGTTAGGATGTGCACTGTTCTTTGGTATTTTTGGAAACTATGCAGTTTATTTACAAATCACTGGTTCATTCGATGTGATCCATTTCTTAAATACGCATGGTACAGAGGCTACTATTATAGAAGTTATGCATCAATTACCATTCCCTAATTTAATCATTGTACTATTCTTGTTATCTGCATTCTTATTCTTAGCGACTACATTTGATTCAGGTTCATATATCTTGGCTGCAGCTTCTCAAAAGAAAGTCATCGGCGAGCCATTAAAAGCAAATAGATTGTACTGGGCTTTTGCATTATGTCTATTACCATTTGGACTGATGTTAGTAGGTGGTGAACGAGCGTTAGAAGTCTTGAAAACAGCTTCTTTATTAGCTAGTGTCCCGCTGTTGGCTATATTTGTCATGATGATGATTTCATTCTTAAGGACATTGTCCGAAGATAGATTGAAACTAGAAGATAGAGCCGAAAAATATAGGGAAGTAGAAAGACGTTCGTTACGTATAACACAAGTAAGAGAACGGAAAGAAAATGATAAGTAATATAAAACAAGCGCACCACTATCTTATTTTACGGTGAGATAGTGGTGCGCTTATTTTGTATAGAGACAGTGATTCGGATTACTTTGTAAAGCGAGTAGCGTGTATAGTATTCAATCACTATGAACACATACTTAAAGCTGAGACATTATAAACTGTCTCAGCTTTTTAACTAAAAATGTTAAAAGCAAGCTTCCAACATGACTATGACTCTTTTTTTTCTGGAATTGGGAAATATTTAAATATTTCACCAGATTCTAATGCATTGCTTAAATTATCTAGCCATTCATAATAAGGTAAAGTATCTAGTAATTGTTGTTTAACTTCCTCTGCTTCCGATTTTGTAGCTTCATCTGCTTTGCTGTTATCAATAATCTTATCAAGGATGGCTACTGCATCATGAACACCTTCTGAATTAATAACAATTTCACGACGCCATTTGCGTGAAAAGAAATTACTAAAGAAATTAAAGAAATCTTTTTCAGCGACAAAATGTTGTTTTCTACTTCCACGTGTGAATTGTTGCTTAACAATATCAAATTCTTGCAATCTTTTAACACCAGCACTCATGCTGGGCTTGCTCATTTGTAATTGTTCTCTCATTTCATCAAGTGTCATACTGTCTTCAAAGAGCATTGTTCCAAATAAGTTACCTACACTTCTATTGATGCCGTACAAATCCATGGTTTCGCCAATAGCATTAATAACGATATCCTTAGCTTCCTCTAATTGATAATCAGGGTTGGTCGAATGTACCAATTGTCCACCTCCGTTCAAGTCCTTATAGCGTTAAGTGAAAAATAAATAGTGAGTTTCTATAGTTTACCTTCCATATAAAAAAGATGCATGCATAAACCCCTATCATATTTAAACACATTTGACACTTTTTCAACTACTATGATAACATAAAGTTCATAAAATTCGTTAAATAAAAATTTAACAAACTTAACGGAGGTAATTTTAATGGAACTTGTAGATCATTTATCTCGTCTTCAATATATTGATGGAGCATGGGTGGAAAGCTCAAATAAGCAAACAAGAGAGATTATTAATCCATATAATCAAGCAGTTATTCTAGAAGTAGCAGAAGGAACTGCGGAAGATAGTGAACGTGCAATTTTAGCAGCAAGACGTGCTTTCGAAGCAGGCACATGGGCTAATGAAACAAGTGAAAATAGAGGTAAGAAAGTTAGAGCAATAGCTAATATGATTGAAAAACACCGTGAAGAATTAGCGAAACTTGAAACGTTAGATACAGGTAAGACATTAGAAGAATCTTATGCTGATATGGACGATATCGCAAATGTATTTAACTTTTTCGCTGGGTTAGCAGATAAAGATGGAGGAGAGATTATTGATTCTCCTATTCCGAATACAGAAAGTAAAGTTGTTAAAGAGCCAGTAGGTGTTGTAACACAAATCACACCTTGGAATTATCCTTTACTTCAAGCATCTTGGAAAATTGCGCCAGCATTAGCGACTGGTTGTTCTTTAGTAATGAAACCAAGTGAAATTACACCATTAACAACAATCCGTGTGTTTGAATTGATGGAAGAAGTAGGCTTCCCTAAAGGTGTCATTAACCTAGTATTAGGTAAAGGTTCTGAAGTTGGAGAACCACTATCAGCACATAAAGATGTCGATTTAGTTTCATTTACAGGCGGCATTCAAACAGGTAAACATATCATGAAACAAGCGGCAGATCATGTAACAAATGTTGCTTTAGAACTCGGTGGTAAAAACCCTAATATTATATTCGAAGATGCAGACTTTGAACTTGCAGTTGATCAAGCGCTAAATGGTGGCTTTTTCCATGCAGGTCAAGTATGTTCAGCTGGTGCAAGAATCATAGTAGATAACAAAATAAAAAAACAATTTGAACAAGCGTTAATTGAAAGAATTAAAAATATTAAATTGGGCGACGGCTTTAACCCAGAAACTGAAATGGGTCCAGTAATCTCTGCAGAACATAGAGAAAAAATAGAGAAATATATAGAAATAGCTAAATCAGAAAATGCCACTATTGCTATCGGTGGTAAACGTCCAGAACGTGAGGACTTACAAGACGGCTTATTCTTTGAACCAACAGTGATTACTGATTGTGATACTTCAATGCGTATCGTTCAAGAAGAAGTGTTTGGACCTGTAGTAACAATCGAAGGTTTTGATACAGAAGCACAGGCAATCACACTAGCTAACGATTCTATTTATGGACTAGCTGGCGGTGTATTTACTAACGATGTTGGTAAAGCAGAACGTGTCGTTAACCAATTGAGAATGGGCACAGTTTGGATCAATGATTTCCATCCATATTTTGCGCAAGCACCATGGGGCGGATATAAACAGTCAGGTATTGGTAGAGAACTTGGAAAAGAAGGTCTAGCAGAGTACCAAGTTGAGAAACATATCCTTCGTAACACAAATCCAGAGCCTGTAAATTGGTTCGGTAAAGCGTAACGTTAATCACAAAATTTACGATGAAGCTTATAAATATGTATATCAGGAGGCTATATAAAAATGAGAGAAGCATATGATTATATTATTATCGGAGGCGGTAGTGCCGGATCAGTATTAGGTGCGAGAATTAGTGAAGATGTATCTAATAACGTACTTGTACTTGAGGCAGGGCGTAGTGACTATCCTTGGGATTTATTAATCCAAATGCCAGCTGCTTTAATGTATCCAGCAGGCAATAAACTGTATGATTGGATTTATGAAACTAACGAAGAACCACATATGGACGGTAGAAAAGTCGGTCATGCCCGTGGTAAAGTGCTTGGTGGTTCAAGTTCTATTAACGGCATGATTTATCAAAGAGGTAACCCAATGGACTATGAAAAATGGGCAAAACCTGAAGGCATGGATAATTGGGATTTTGCACATTGTTTACCATACTTTAAACGTTTAGAAACAACATTTGGTTCAAGTAAAGATGATCCATACCGTGGCCATCATGGTCCGATTAAATTAAGAAGAGGTCCTGCATCGAATCCATTATTCCAAGCGTTTTTTAATGCAGGTGTAGAAGCGGGATATAACAAAACACCAGATGTTAATGGTTTCCGACAAGAAGGATTTGGTCCTTTTGATAGCCAAGTTCATAATGGTCGTCGTGTTTCAGCTTCAAGAGCATATTTACATCCAGCAATGAAACGTAAAAATTTAGACGTACAAACACGTGCTTTTGTTACTAAACTAAATTTTGAAGGAAATAAAGTAACTGGTGTTACATTTAAGAAAAATGGTAAAGAACATACAGTTCATGCTAAAGAAGTCATTTTATCAGGTGGTGCGATAAATTCACCACAATTATTACAATTATCTGGTATTGGTGATTCAGAACATTTACGTTCTGTAGGTATTGAGCCACGTTTACACTTACCAGGTGTTGGTGAAAACTTTGAAGACCATTTAGAGGTATATGTGCAACATGCATGTAAACAACCTGTATCAATGCAACCAAGTTTGAATAAATTGAAAATGCCATTTATTGGTTTGCAATGGATATTAGGTCGTAAAGGTGCTGCAGCATCCAATCATTTTGAAGGTGGCGGCTTTGTTCGTTCTAACAATGAAGTAGATTATCCAAACCTAATGTTCCACTTCCTACCGATTGCAGTAAGATATGATGGTACTAAAGCGCCAACTGCACATGGTTATCAAGTTCACGTTGGTCCAATGTATTCTAATTCACGTGGCCACTTGAAGATTAAATCTAAGGATCCATTTGAAAAACCGGATTTCGTCTTCAATTATTTGTCTACTGAAGAAGATAAACGTGAGTGGGTAGAAGCAATTAAAGTAGCTAGAAATATCTTGTCTCAAAAAGCTTTAGATCCATTCAATGGTGGAGAGATTTCACCAGGACCTGAGGTTCAAACAGATGAAGAAATTATCGAATGGGTAAAACGTGATGGAGAAACAGCATTACATCCATCTTGTAGTTGTAGAATGGGACCAAAATCTGATGAAATGTCAGTAGTAGATCCTGAGACATTTAAAGTACATGGTATGGAAAATTTACGTGTCGTAGATGCTTCAGTTATGCCACGTACGACAAATGGTAATATCCATTCTCCAGTATTGATGATAGCTGAAAGAGCTGCTGATGTAATTAGAGGTAAAAAACCATTAGAACCTGAATATATTGATTTTTATCGTCATGGTGTACATGATAAAGACGCAGGTACAGTAAAATAAAGTACATGCTATTAATATATAAGAACCTCCTATTTTCATTCGTAATAAATGAAAACGGGAGGTTTATTTTAATGGATTGAAACCATTGGTTATGAAATAACAACCTCTTTAATTTATGAAGCTGAATACGCTAAGTTGAAGGTGTGTTTCCTTTAAACTATAGTACTTCAGTGACAGTGATTTAAGAACGTATTTTTCTCCAAGTATAGTCTGCGTGCAAGACTACTAGTTTAAACTACTTACACATATTGTACTTCAGTGGGTCAAAGATGTAGGATTTTAAAAATAATAGCGCGCTAATCCATCATGGATTAGCGCGCTTGTTTGTACATAGCCATATATAAGCTATGCGCATGATATCTTTTAATATTTATTGATTTTTGGTAATTAAATCAGCGATTGCTTTAGCAGCATTACCATTTTCAATTGAGCAAAAATCATTATAAAATTTATCAATTTTAGGTTTATAATCAGTTTCAATTTGATTTAAATGTTGTAAATCTTCAGCTAGTTGATATGCATCTTGATAAATAGGTCCTGGTAAATCTTTGTGATAGTCTAAATAGAAGCCTCTTAAATCTTTAGCATATTTATCTAGATCATAAGCAAAGAAAATTTGAGGTCTTTTTAATACGCCATAGTCAAACATTACAGAAGAATAATCTGTGATTAAGCAATCAGAAATGAGATATAATTCTGAGATGTCACTATAGTTTGATACATCGATTGCAAAATCTTCATAACCTCTTAAGTCTAATGCGTTAGCAATAAGATAATGCATTCTTAATAGAATAACATAGTCATCACCAATTTTTTGCTGTAAATTATTTAAATCGATTTTTAAGTCGAATAAATATTTTCCTTTTTTGACAAATTCATCATCACGCCAAGTTGGTGCATACATAATTACTTTTTTGTCTTTAGGTAAATTTAAGTTTTCTTTAATTTCTTGAATGTAAGCTTGATCATTTGCACGATTAACTAAGACATCATTTCTAGGATAACCAATTTCAAGTATTTTCTCTGGTGGCATCCAAAAAGCTGTTTCAAATATCTTAGATGAATAAGCATTTGGAGAGACAAGGTAATCCCATCTGCTTGTTTCTTCTTTGAAATTACGCTTATAGTTATCAGTTGTTGTTCCAGGCATACGGATAACTTTCATATCATTTGCTAAGCGTTTTAAAGGCGTGCCGTGCCATGTTTGAATATAAACTTGGTTAGCTTTTTTATTTAGGTATAATGGGAGTCTTGCATTTGTTACCCAGTATTTTGCACTAGCGTAAGCTTCATAGTATGCGTTAGAACCCTTTTTAACTTTTTTGGCAGGTCCTGGTAAATAGACTTGATCAGGTTTTCTGAATACCCAAATAAATTCATAGTTTGGATGGTATTTCATCATATACTCATAGATATACTTTGGACTGTCACTATAATTTTTACCACCAAAAGCTTCGAAAACGATTGTATTCGGCTTAACTTTGTTTTCGCTATCTGTAAGTTGATATAATGAACGGTTTTTATTTTTTCGACGTAAAACAACATTTTTAGCTAAACGTGCATGCTTTCTAAATCGATTTACTTTAAATGCCGGCTTTTTCTTATTAAACATAAGCATTAATGATTCTAAAATAAATAATGGTTTCTCGCTTTTGAATATTGTAGTCATTAACTGTCTTGTGACTTTTGGTAAAAGCTCACTATTTGATTTATATCTTTCAGGTGTTTTTCTTAATGATGGCTCAAACGAATCTCTATATAAATTTTTCATCTTAGTTTTAATGAATTTTTTGTTTTCTTTTAAAGGCGCACGTTTTACAGCGTCTGAAAAACTATAAACGTAGTCATTAAAAATAATATTGAAATCTTGAGTTGACAACGTCGGTTTTTCAAACGGATCATAAATTTCTCCTTTAATATAGAAAGGGAATCTACTGATTCTTACAAAACCGTTTGAATATTTAATGAATTCTAAGACGAAAGACCAGTCGATAAAGATATCTAAATCTTCATTGAATTTAATATTATGTCCACGCATAATTGCTGTTTTAAAAACGATATTACAAACAGAATGTTTACGTAGAAATTGATTTGATTTTGTTTTAGTGTTTAAATATTGCACTTTCACTAAATTTTGATCGACGTATTGTGGCACATCTAAAGTGAAAGAATGAATAGGTGCAATTAAAGCATCGTATTGATTTAAATGTTTCATATAGAAAGCTAACGCATAAGACGCAAGATAATCATCAGAATCTATAAATATAAAATAAGGTGATGTTACTGAATCTAGCGCAATATTTCTTGCATAAGCATGTCCGAAATTTTGAGTTAAATCAATTTCTTTAATTGAGATGTTCCAATCTTTGATTGTTTCAGTTGCAATAGCTTTTGAACTATCAGTTGAACCATCGTTCACTAATATTAATTCAAAATCTTGGAACCTTTGATTTTTTAAACTGTTTAAGCAATTTTCAATATAATCTTCGGAGTTGTAATAAGTTACAATTACTGATACAGATTTCATTATTTTACCTCTTTTTCCATTAACTCTATTTATTATTTGAATAGCATACTTGTGCTGATAATATTCAAAATAATAGGGTGTTTTTTTAAAATAACTTCACCGTTTAGGAGTTAAAACGGATTTATTTATTTTACTACAATATAAATATATATTCAAAACATCAACTATTGTTTATTTTCAATTACACTTTTATAAAAATTATTGAAATAAACGTTTTACTTAAATCTTAATTATTTTGATAAATTAATAACTTCATTATAGGGAATTCTAGAGGCAAAATAAAATATTTCCAAACTAGAAATCATTAAATATTTAAACAGATGATTTGTAAAATATAACAAATTGCGTATAATTTGATTTTGTAAAAAAAGATTAAGGAGAATTTTGGAATGAAGAATAATGATTTTGAAGATGTTGTGTTAAATAGGAAATCTGTAAAAGTGTTTGATGAACAAGTTAAAATTCCTAGAACTGAAATGGATGAGATGATACAAAAAGCAACAAAAGCGCCATCGTCTGTGAATATGCAACCGTGGAGATTTTTAGTGGTTGAAAGTGAAGCAGGAAAAGAAAAATTGAAGCCACTTGTTCGTTTTAATACCCGTCAAAATGATACATCCGCAGCTATGGTTATTATATTTGGCGATATGCAAAATTATGAATATGGAGAAGACATCTATCATAATGCAGTTTTAAATGGTTATATGCCTGAAGAAGTAAAGGTTGAAATGTTAGGCAAAATATTGCCTTTATATAAAAGTTTAAATCGTGCAGAAATGAATGATATTATTAAAATTGATAGTAGCTTAGCAGCAATGCAATTTATGCTCGTTGCTAGGTCTTATGGTTATGATACAAATCCTATTGGTGGTTTTGAAAAAGATCAAATTGCTGAAGCATTTGATTTAGATCCAGAACGCTTTGAACCAGTAATGATTGTTGCTATAGGAAAAGCTAAAAATCCGGGTCATGACTCTTATAGATTGTCAGCGGAGACTGTTACAAAATATGTTTAAAATTTATAATTTTAAGGAAGCTAAGTTAAATAGTATTAACGACTTGAATATTAAATGGCTGAAGAATGTTAATAATTTATCGTTAGCTAGCTATGAATGTCATTTCTAAGATGACTAAAATGATAAATTAGCAAAAAGCAATAAATGCTTGAACATAAAAAGTTGATACTCAAAAATAAGCAGGTGAATCTAAATAAGGTTTGCGTGCTTATTTTTATAGTATTTATTACATAACCAAAAAGTACATTTCTATAAATATGTGTAATAAAAGCTTAACTTTTTGAACTTTATTATGTTATAAATAGTTTATAAATGTAGGAAACGGTAGGATTCGTAATTAAAAAAACAAGCTAACAATTTATATTGTATAGTAGAGGTGTTTGTGTGTTGAAATATAAAATTTTACTTCCTTTATTGTTTTTGTGTTTTATCATAGTTGGTGCATGTTGCTTATTAAATATTAAGCATTTGAGTCAGAACGTTTCATTTTATGCGGTGGGGGATAATTTAATTCATCCAGCAGTTTATCATGATGCTTCAGTGAATAACGGAAGTTTTGATTTTAAACCAATGTATAGTCATTTGAAAAAAGATATTGAAGCTTCGGATATAGCTTATATAAATCAAGAATCTCCCATTGGTGGAGATAGCAAAGGATTGTCTGGGTTTAAGCGCTTTAATACGCCAGAAGCTATAGCAAAAGATTTATCTGACTCAGGGTTCAATTTAGTGAACGGTGCTAATAATCATGCATTAGATCAAGGGGCGAGTGGACTTATGAATGAAATTGCACTTTGGAAGCAATTTGATGATATTGAATATTTTGGAACATATAATTCACAAAACAATAGAGATACAGTTCAAATTATGAATAAAAACGATATTAATATAGCTTTATTGAGTTATACATATGGCACGAATGGTATTCGATCGGATAAACCATATTACATAAATTACTTTGAAGAAAAGCAAATAAAAAGAGACGTGGCTAAGGCAAAAAAACAAAGTGATGTTGTTATCGTTTCAGCACATTGGGGTAATGAAGGTAAACATAAACCAAATAAAACACAACAGAAATATGCGAAAGTGTTTGCTGATGCTGGGGTAGATGTAGTGATTGGAACGCATCCCCATGTCATTCAGCCTGTGAAGTGGATTAAGGGTAAAGATAATCATAAAACATTAGTGGCTTATTCCCTGGGAAATTTTTTGAATGGTCAAAAAACAGGTGATGAAAACAATGTACTGGGAGGTAATTTAGCGTTCGATATTGAAAAAACACCGAAGCAAACTAAAATCAAGCAAGTCAGATGGAAATCACTAGTAACACATTATGAGCTGGAACCGACTTTATATAGCAATAAGGAACAAAATTTTAAAATGTATCCTTTAAATCAATATAATAATGAGTTAGCACGTAAGCATGGTTTAAATCAAAAAAATCAAGGTAATGTTAACGTGGAACGTTTAGAGGAAATCACTAAAGCAAACATTGATTCTGAATTTGTGACTAACGAAAGTTTCTGATTATTATTTATTTATAAAATGAATATGCTTATTTAATAGTATAAAAAGAAGAAGCGTAATCAATTCACATGTTTTGATTGTGCTTCTTCTTTGAGTTATGTGTATTTATTTTACTTGCTTAGCTAAACTTGTAATGTAATTAAAAAAGCTATCATGTTCAACATGATGTACCACAGAAACTAACCGGCCATTTGCTTCATCGATATATGTACATCCTTGACTAGGACCATTAACATGAACAGAAGTTTTTACATCGTGTTGTTTTACTAAGTCTGGTTTACCGACATAAGCAGTTGTTAAAACATCCCATAAGAAATATGTAGAATTTGTTTGGAAATGTGTGAGCGGTGGCACAGCAGCATAACTTACACCTAAAAAATCAACACCAGTATAAGCGCGTTCGTTGGCCCACATTTGTCTAATGTCCCAAGTCATAGGTACTTGATTCGTACTTTCTAAAGCGACCATATCAATCTTTAGTTCTGTATCAAAAATGGTTTTAACAGCTTCAGGGTCCCAAAATGCATTCCATTCAGCTGTGCCGTCATGTTCGGGTTCTTCTACATTCCCTTTTTCTAAAAATGTGCCTCCCATCCATACTAACCGTTCAATATTATTTACGAGTTTTGGTTCAACGGAGATAGCTTTAGCTAGATCCGTAAGCGGCCCAGTAAATAATAATGTAACTTTTTCATCGCTCGCGTTTACTTTTTCGATAATATCTTCATATGCCTCATGTGTTAATATTTTAGAATGTTGCGAAGTAGGCTCATTCAGTATAGGTAATGCATCCATAAAGAAAGCATGCATACGCCAATCTTTTGGGAAAGGATTTTTGCCGCGTGCTTTTGATGCTGCTACATGGACAGGCGTTAATGAAAAACGATTTATTATTTTTTGTGATGCACTCACAGCTGGTTCTATGTAACTGTCAGCACCGATTGCACTGACACCAATCAAATCGACTTCTTCCATTTGAAGTAATAAGAAAAGTGAGATTAAATCATCTACACCACCATCATGATTAAAATAAACTTTTTTCATAAATATAATCCTCCGAATTCAATGATTTTAAATCATTATACCAAACTCAGTTATTAGTATAAGCAATTTAAACAAAAGTTCATAAATCTTTAGCACGTGATATTAAAAGCCACAGGGTGGGAAAATTCTGAAAATAAAAAATGTAAGTGTTTATATATATGCGTAAAGGTTATGTTATATCTATGGAAGTAAATAAGGGGTGTTTTTATTTGTGAAGTTTAAAAAAGAAAAAGTGAATCATGTAGATTCAAATCAAGCTAAAAAAGGTGTAGTAGCAACGGGGATAGGTAATGCAATCGAATGGTTTGATTTTGGATTGTATGCACAATTAGCAGTGGTGATCAGTGCGAATTTTTTCGGTAATTTGCCACAAGAAATGCAAATTGTGTCAACCTTTGCAGTTTTTGCTTTTGCATTTATTGTAAGACCAATTGGAGGAATATTTTTCAGTCATTTGGGAGATAAATATGGTAGAAAAATAGTTTTATCTACTACCATTTTATTGATGGCTGCCTCTACATTAATGCTCGGTTTGTTACCAACGCAGGAACAAATTGGTATTTGGGCACCCATACTATTATTAGTAGTTCGAATGATTCAATCATTCTCCACTGGTGGGGAGTATGCAGGAGCGATGACTTATATTGCTGAGACATCTCCAGATAAAACACGAGGTAAATTAGGCAGTGGACTAGAAATAGGAACACTTGCAGGAAATATATTAGCTGCAATACTTGCTGGTACAATGTATAGTTTGTTGAATGACCAGCAAATGGCTGAATGGGGTTGGAGAATTCCATTTATTATAGCAGCGCCATTAGGTATTGTTGGTATTATACTTCGTTCGAGTCTTGATGAAAGTCCAGCTTATGAGTCCACATTAGAAGAACAAAAAGAATTAGAATATTCATATTTAGATATTTTTAAATATTATTGGAAAGACGTTGTAGTTTGTTTTACAGGCGTAGCTTTCTTGAATGTAGCCAATTACATGGTATTGTCATATATGCCTTCGTTCTTGAATACGACGATTAATTTAGGTGGGACAATGGGTTCAATATTAAGTACAATCACTATGTTGCTCATGATTCCAGCTGTATTTTTCTTTGGGTGGTATAGTGATAAAATTGGAAATAAACGTACGATTATATTTGGTTTAGCAGGTTTCAGCTTATTCTCAGTGTTAGCATTTTGGTTAATGAGCATACCGATGTTGCCTTTAGTTATCTTAGGTTTATTTATCATTGCATTATTTATGTCAACATTTGAAGGTGTTATGCCTTCAGTGTTACCAAGTATGTTCCACACTAAAGTCAGATTGCGTACGCTATCGCTTGTATATAATATAGGTGCTGCTATTTTTGGTGGTTTAACACCATTTATCCTTTCTACACTTGTAGAAACAACTGGCCAACAAATTGCACCTTCATATTATTTGATGTTTATAAATATTGTTGGCTTAATAATCTTTGTAACAATGTTCAAATCAACATCTAATAAATCTTTAAGAGGATCATATCCAAATGTAGAATCCCAAGAAGATTACGAAGATGTGATTCAAAATCCAAAAGATGCATTGTGGTGGGAAAAAGAAGTTAAACACGAAAAACGTAGCACAACATAGCATGATTGAAATCACAGTTTTTTAACAAAATATTTTAGAATTTTGGTTTTAAGATTGAGCCTCAAAAGGTTGCTAATAAAAGTAATCTTTTGGGGCTCATTTTATATTCGTATTGAATTTCATTGATAATAATTATTTTACAAATTAAGAGGAAATATAAAGGTGACTACATATGTATTGAGTGCACAATTGATTGGATGTAATGATATATTACAAATATTAAAAATGTTTGATAATTAATTTAAATAACAAGTGAAAAATAAAAGAAAAATCAAATAAATAAATTAATATTAAGTCTTTTATGGTATTATTAAAACAATCAAACTTAATGGGAGGTTGAGGGGTATGTCTAAAACAGTAAAAATAATTGTCGCAGTTGTGATTGGTGTGCTTTTAATTGCCGGTATTGGGGGAGCTGCTTATTACTTTTTTATCAAAAACACACCTAAAAACACATATTTATTGAGCGAAAAGGAAACAGCTAATCAATTTCAAGAATATGCTAAAGATCGATTTGAAAATGAATTTAAATTTCAAGATAAGATGAAAGATGAATCATATCTGATCAATTTAAAAGGAGACGCCGATGTGCCTAAAAATTTATTAGAATCATCAGGTGTTCCTAAATCTGTCGCAGATGCTTCTGAAGTGGGATTGACAGTGGGACACGATCCTAAAAAAGAAAAATCAATTTTGGCTTTAAACCCAACGATAGCAGATAATGAAATCGGTAAGTTTCAATGGGCTGCAGACAAAGACAATCAATATTATGCATCACCATTATTTAACGATGTTTATAAAGCTAAAAATGATGAACTAGTAGATGCTTTTGAAAAAATAACTGGAGATACATCAAGTACTACAGGTAAAGAGAATGTAGTGACAAATGATACATTAAACTTAAATTCATTATTATCGGGGTCACAAATTTCACAAAAAGATATAGAAAAAATAAGTAGTAAATATACAGATGTAATCATTGATAAATTAGACAAAGATAATTTTGAAAAAGAAAATGCTACGATTGATGTAGATGGCGATGAACAAGATGTTAAGAAAGTAACATTGAAACTTAGCAAAGGCGAAACAAAAGCGATTGTGAAATCAGTTTTGGAAAAAGCTAAGAAGGATAAAGATATTAAAAAAATAGCCGAAGATCAATTCAAAGCAGAGGATTATGAAGATAAAATTGATGAAGCGATACAAGAAGTGAAAGATAAAGATAAAAATGATTTTCCAAGTATTAAATCTGTAATTTGGGAAGAAGATAATTTAATTTTAAAACGTGAATTAACTGCTAAAGATAAAAATGATTCAGAAGTAAAATTAACAGGAACGAATCAAATTGATGATGATAAACTAGCAGTGAATTATAAAATTGCTGCAGATGATACTGAGTTATCATTAAAAGGTAAATCTACAAAAGACGATGATAAGTATAAAGACAATTATACAATTGGGGCTAATGAGCGTTACAAAAAATCTACGATTAAGTTATCAAACAATGAGACTCAAGATGGTGACAAACGTACAGACAAAGGTAAAGTGAGCGTTGATGCAAATTATCGCAAAACTGAATTTGAATATAATAATCATTTAGAAACCGATGTGAAGAATAATACGCAAAAGCAAGATTTTAAATTGACTACAGATATTCGATATCAACCAGTAACATTTAATATCAAAGGTGAAATAAAACTTAAAGAAGATATTAAATTCGAAAAATCAGGTGCCAAAGATTTAAATGGATTGTCCGATGATGATTTGAAAAAATTACAAAAGGAAATTTCTAAAAAAACAGAAGGTATCATTAAAGATTTAGCAAAAGATTTAAAAAAATAACTAAAAGGAGAGTGGTAAAATGAAAACATTACAATTGTTTCGCATTTACCACTCTTTTTTATTAAAAAAATGGTATTTACTACTATATTTATTGATTATAGTTATAGGGTTGTTTACTACTTTAATAGTGATTCAACAATTAAATCAAGATAATGAGAAATTTAGAATTGGTGTTGTGGATAAAGATCGATCTCCAGAGACGCAAATCATATTGAAATCACTAGGTGATGGTGCGAATTTGGGGAAAGATATTAGCATAAAAAAATATGACCAAAAAGTAGCTGAAAAAAAGTTAGAGAATAAAGCATTAGAGGGTTATTACGTGTTTGAAAAAGGTATGACACAGGATTTTTATAAAAATGGAAGTTTGCCTATTTCAGTACATACATATGATCAACAGTCTACCAAAAGTTTAGTCATTAATCAGTTAACAGACTCAGTATATCAAAGGCTTATGTTATCGATGGGTGGAGGTCTAGCCTATACAACGTTGTCCTCACATAATGATAAAGATCATACATTAATGCTGCTAACGGATTTATTGTTTACAGGACTAAATCGTGCTGGCGCATTTGAATATGAATCTATACATATATATGACAGTGCAAGTTATTATGTAATTACAACGTATTTAACATCTATTTATATTTTTGCTTTGTCAATATTTACTATTTTGAAAATGAATCAAACGACTGCATTGTGGTCAAGATTAAGCATGCACCATTTTTCTTTTGAAAAATTAACACTGATAAGAAGTTTATTTACACTTTTTTATACAGGATTATGGACGATTTTTGGTGTGCTTTGGTTGATTAAATCCTTGCCAAATCAGTTTGAAAGCTATAATTGGTTAACGATTGTAATTCAACTGAGCTATTATGTCTTGATGATTATCATTTGGTTAACCATTATTGATTTAATTGCTTTTAAATGGATGAACTATGTACTGAAAAGTATATTGAGTATATTGATTGTTCTATTGTCAGGGATGACGATACCAACCATTTATTTTAAACATTCTATATTAGGGATGGTTGATTACTTACCATTTAGTTTTGTAACAAATCAAATGCTGGAAATTGTATTGAATAATTATATTTTAGATGTACCAATAACTTTTTATAGCAGTTTATTTATATCAATTTTCATCTTAGTCTTGATATTGATTGGGAGGTATCGCTTATGATTCAACCCTATTTCTTCATAATTATAAAAAAACAGTGGAAACAACATTTAGTCTTTATGTGTATCTTATTATTCTCTTTAATTGCTATTTGGGGGATATATAAAACACTAAATAAATCATTTCAAATTCCTGTAGCAATACAAGATTTAGATCAATCTGCAGCGTCTAAAAATTTAATCAAAAACATCACAAGTAACGAATTCATTACTCAAATAAAAGTGCCAACTGAAGAAACGTATTTGGATGAATATATAGAAAGAAAAGAAGCGGTAGTAAGTTTACAAATACCTAAAAATTACAGTCAAAAGTTGCATGATAACCGTTTAAAAGAAACAATTTTATTATATGGAAGAGATGATTTTATTGGTGATATTACCTTAGAAATCATAAGCATGTCATTATATGAACAACAGATACCTAATATCGTTAAAAGTCATTTAGATGATAATGGTGATCGTACATCTTTGAACACAGTAAATAAAATATTGAATGATAAGACACCTCAATCTCAAATTGTACATTATTTTGTAAAGTCACATTCAGATACTTCTATTTCATTGAGTGTTGTTTTTGCGATATTGTTGAGTATGAGCAGTGTGCAAATTATTTTGCACCAAAGATTAAAACAGAATGGGCCTTTGAGAAGAATTTTTTTAGTTCAATATAGTCAGGTGAAATTGTATCTTACTTACATACTGATACATACGATGCTATTGTTAATGATATTAATCATAAGTGCATTATTGTTTCATCAATCGTTAACATGGATATTTTATTTGAAATCACTGTTTATCATTGTATTATTTGAAGCCGGTGTTGCTTTTTTATTATTTAAAATTAATACACTTAGTCATAGGTTATTTATGACGTTTATATATGCGCTTGTCATGAGCGTGATTTATATCCTTATACAAATTTAGGAGGGATGGGATGATAACTTTAAAACATGTGCAGAAACGATATCATAATAAAACAATTTTTCAATCTCTGAATATGACTTTTGAAAACCAACAATTAACTGTGCTATTAGGTGAAAATGGTGCTGGAAAGTCGACACTATTAAGAATGCTTGCGGGGTTAGAACAACCTAATCAAGGGGAAATTACGTACTTTGGAAAAAAATTGTCTAAAAAACAATTACAAGCAATGATTGGATATGTACCACAAGATATTGCATTATTTGAGCATATGACTGTTGCTGAAAACGTTAATTGTTTTAAAGCATTATGTAAACATCCAATATCTGATGCGTTAATTACAAAATACATGGAACAATTAAACATCAAAGATTTAGATGTTACTGTTTCTCGTCTATCTGGGGGGACGAAGCGTAAAGTGAATGTATTAATAGGTTTACTGAATCATCCACGAGTTCTGATACTAGATGAACCAACGGTAGGCATAGATTTAAAATCAAGGTTTGATATCCATCACTTACTCAATCAAATGAAGCAAAATTGTTTGATCATATTGACAACACATCATTTAGATGAGGTAGAGGCATTGGCTGATTGTATTAAAGTCATAGGCGTCGATCCGTTTTATAAAAAAGTATTATCAGACAAACAATGGCAATTTGAGCGTTATCATAATTAACTTTAAATTTCTAAATCATTTGTTTACTTATATTTAAAAAAGTACTTACAAAGTGAATGTCAATCATTTATTTTGTCTGTGCTTTTTTATTTTTAAGAAATCTTAAAACCACAAAATAACAACGTTGTTATTAAAGGCGAAAAGGTGTATAATGTTAGTTTGTGAATTCGCTTTCATAAAATCGATTTTGACTGGGGGACTTAAATTGTCATTTGTGAGTGAAAATTTACCGATAATATCACTTATTATTGGCGTAGCATTGCTATTATTTTTAAATATTAAATTAAAGATTAACAGTATTTTTTCTTTGATTTTTGCAGCTATTGCTGTTGGCTTACTGAACGGTATGAAGCCAATGGTAATCTTAGATACAATTAAAGATGGATTAGGTTCAACGTTAGGTAGTCTTGCACTAATTATAGGATTTGGTGCAATTTTAGGTAAGTTAATGGTTGATTTTGGAGCAGCTCAACGAATAGCTACCACGCTAATTGATAAATTCGGTGCAAAGCATGTGCATTGGGCATTGATTATTATTGGTGCTGTCTTTGGTATTTCTGTATTTTACGAAGTGGCTTTTATGATTTTAGCTCCTTTAGTAATTAGTATTGCTATAGAAGCTAAAACACCATTTATGAAATTGGCTATTACTATGGTAGCTGCAACAACACTATCTCATAGTTTATTTCCACCTCAGGCAGGTCCGACTGCATTGGTAGACGCCTATCATGCTGATATGGGGATGGTATATATCTTGGGAATCATCGTCTTTATACCTGGTGTAATGATTGCTGGTATCCTTTTACCGAAAGTTATGAAAAATTTGAATTACCCTGTGCCACCGTTGTTGCAGAAAAATAAAACGTTTAGTGAAAGAGAAATGCCTAATTTTGGGATGAGTTTATTAATACCACTCATTCCTGCGATTTTAATTTCACTTTCAACAATATTAAGTATGTTTCTAACGAAAGACACTTTATGGCATGAAATTGTATCATTTTTTGGGAGTGCAGAAATTAGTCTTATAATCGCAATTCTTACATCAATTATTGTCTTTGGATTGAGAAAAGGTAAAAAGATGGATGAGTTGATGAAATCTTTCGAAAGTGGCTTGAAAGGTGTGGCAACGATTATATTTATCGTAGGTGCTGGTGGTGCATTTAAAGAAATTATTTTAAAAGCAAATGTAGGCGATTATATTGCGGGAATTATGCAAAATACAAATATTTCACCTCTAATCATGGCGTGGTTAATTACAGCACTTATACGTATTGCTACAGGACAAGGGGTGGTGTCAGCAATAACTGCAGCTGGAATTGTAGGGCCTTTAATTCCTACATTTAATGTTAATCCAGTATTGATGGTTCTAGCAACTGCTGCTGGTAGTAATACAATTACACATGTGAATGACGCATCATTTTGGTTATTTAAAGAATATTTTAATATAACGATTAAAGATACATTTAAAACCTGGGGTCTTTTGTTATTTACATCTTCTATTGTTGGTTTGGTTATTGTATTAATCATGGATCTGTTTATGTAAAGTAACGATAGTATGAGCGGAATGAAAAATGGTGATTTTTTTCTACTCTATATTTCTTTTTAGTTATTTAATATGGCATTTTACTTAAATATATCTTTTACCACAATTGTTAAAACGATTGAATGTATAATTTGAATGGTAGGTACGGATATTATCTTAAATATTAAATGATGATATGCAAATTGTATACAATGATTTATGTGCATCTATTGAAATTTTTATAATTTTGATAGATGCTTTTTGCTTATTTTAAAGCCTTTTTAAATATTTTTATAAAAAAATATTTAAATAAACCTTTGACTTATTATATTTAAAAGTGTAATATTCATGAATATTAATACAAATAATAGAATAATAATAAGGTTGGTGTATTTAATGAATACGTTATTCGAATTAACAGATCAATATAGTTCAAATAATTACAGTCCCTTGAAATTAGCATTAACAAAAGGTAAAGGTGCTCATGTATGGGATGTTGAAGGTAAGCGTTATATTGATTGTATAGCAGGCTTTTCAGTGGTCAATCAAGGACATTGTCACCCGAAAATTATTGAAGCATTTCAAGCGCAAAGCGAGCAAATAACTATGGTATCGCGTGCCTTATATAGTGATAACTTGGGACAATGGGAAGAAAAAATTTGTAAATTAGCAAATAAAGACAAAGTGCTACCCATGAATACTGGTACTGAAGCTGTGGAAACAGCAATTAAAATTGCACGTAAATGGGGCGCTGATGTCAAAGGTATTAAAGAAAATGAAAGTGAAATCATTGCTATGAATGGTAACTTTCACGGTCGTACGTTAGGGTCTTTATCTTTATCTGCACAAGATAGTTACAAAAAAGGATTTGGTCCATTGTTAGAAAATATTAATTATATAGAATTTGGAGATATTGAACATTTAAAAGTATTGATTAATGATAATACATCGGCCATTATTTTAGAGCCAATACAAGGTGAAGGTGGCGTGAATATCCCCCCAGACTATTTTATTCAAGAAGTACGTCATTTATGTAATCAACATAATATTTTATTCATTGCTGATGAAATCCAGGTTGGACTAGGTAGGACAGGCAAGATGTTTGCCATGGAATGGGAGGGCGTAGAGCCTGATATTTATTTACTAGGCAAATCATTGGGGGGTGGACTTTACCCTATTTCAGCTATATTAGCAAATGAAACAATCATGAATGTTTTAACACCAGGCACGCATGGTTCTACATTTGGTGGTAATCCACTTGCTTGTGCAGTATCGATAGCAGCCATAGATGTTTTATTAGATGAAAATTTAATTGAACATTCAGCTGAGTTAGGCCAAACACTGTTGAATCAATTACAACTTATCGATAGTCCAATTATTGATGATGTCAGAGGGAGAGGGTTATTTATTGGTATTGAATTAACAGAACAAGCACAGCCATATTGTTTAGAAATGATAGAAAAAGGCGTGTTGTGTAAGGAAACACAGGGCAATGTTATTAGAATTGCACCACCGTTAGTCATTAATGAAAATGAGATTAATCAAATTGCTGATGTGATTAAAGAAGTACTTGAAAAAAATAAAAAAGCACATTAAAAATTCCGAATATTCAGAAAGGAATGAGGAAGATGATTACAGTTGGAATAGTAGGTGGAAGTGGTTATGGTGCTGTAGAACTTATACGTTTATTACAACATCATCCTAACGTCATAATTAAATATGTATTTTCGCATTCTAAGATTGATGAACCAATCAGTAAAACATTTCCACATTTAAACCATATCGCACTTAATTATACTGAATTAAATGAACAAGCGACGTCTTGTGATGTTATATTTTTTGCAACACCTTCAAATGTCAGCAAACATTTAGTGCCAAATTTAATTAATAATGGTGTTAAAGTGATTGATTTATCAGGAGATTTTAGACTGACAGATAGAAACCTATATCAAACATATTATGGTGAAGCAGCAGCAGAACAAGATTTTTTAGATTCGGCCCTTTATAGTATTGCGGAGTGGAGTGAAATAGATTCACAACGCACAAAGTTGATAGCGAATCCTGGTTGTTTTCCCACTTCTATTTTATTGGCGTTACATCCTCTGATTGCTCAAAATGCAATCGATGTTCATTCAATTATTATTGATTCAAAAACAGGTGTTTCAGGAGCAGGACGTGCATTAGCACAACACCTCCATTACGCTGAAATGAATGAAAATTTTAGTGCCTATGCAATTGGAAACCATAAACATAAACCAGAGATAGAACAATATGTATCTAATATTGCTGGGACAAAGTGCGATGTGATGTTCACACCACATTTAATACCGATGACAAGAGGTATTTTATCTACAATTTATGTGAAGTTAAACGAGTATATGACAGCAGAGCATTTACATGATATTTATAAAAATAATTATGAACAGAAACCATTTATAAGAATTAGAGACTTGGGAGAATACCCCAAAACAAAAGAAGTGTATGGTAGTAATTTTTGCGATATAGGTCTGTATGTAGATGAAAAAAATCAAAGGGCTATTATCGTATCAGTTATAGATAACTTAGTTAAAGGTGCGAGTGGTCAAGCAATCCAAAATTTAAATTTACTTTATGACTTAGACGAGACAACTGGTCTGAATCAGCTACCAATTTATCCGTAATGAAATGCGAAAGGAGAGATGAGATGAAAGATATTGAAACGATAGATACATTCAATCAAATCACTGTAGATATCAATGGTGACGTTGGATCGCCATTGGGGTATATGGCTGGTGGATTTCATGCTGGCCTAAGAAGAAAGAAAAAAGACTTTGGATGGATTTACTCTACTACAAAAGCGACTGCAGCAGGTGTATATACGCTTAATCGTTTTAAAGCAGCACCACTTAAAGTAACTGAAGATAGTATCAACATCGATCAAACATTGCAGGCAATTGTAGTTAATTCAGCAAATGCGAATTCATGTACTGGAGATAGAGGTATACAAGATGCGAAAGATACACAAAGTTGGGTGGCTGAACGATTAAACATAGAACCACATCATGTTGGTATTGCTTCGACAGGTGTCATTGGCTCATTTTTGCCTATGGATAAAATGAAACGTGGCGTCGATCATATTTTACACGATGCGTTTAACCAGAGTGACTATTTTAATCAATCGATTTTAACGACAGATACGACAACGAAACATGTGTCTGTAAAAGTAAATATAGACAACCAAATAGTGACAATAGGTGGTACAGCAAAAGGCTCTGGGATGATACATCCCAATATGGCAACCATGCTTGGTTTTATAACGACAGATGCAAAAGTTGGTAGTGAGCCATTGAATGAATGTTTAAAACAAATTACAGATCACTCATTTAATATGATAACCGTAGATGGTGACTCTAGCACGAATGACATGGTTCTATGTATGGCAAATGGTCAAGTTAATCATCATTGGCTAGATGAAAATCATCCTGAATGGCAAAAATTTGTTTACGCCATCAATTATGTTGCACGTTATTTGGCTCAGTCGATTGCAAAAGACGGCGAAGGTGCGACTAAATTGGTGACAGCTAGAGTTAAAGGGGCAATAGATATCCATGAGGCAAGAAAAATGGCGAAAAGTATTGTTTCATCCAATTTAGTTAAAACAGCAATTCATGGTGAAGATGCAAATTTTGGAAGAATTGTAACAGCGATGGGTTACGCATCAAAACATATAAATCCTCATGCGACAAACGTATCATTATGCCAAGTTGATGTGGTTAAAGCAGGCATGTCAGTGGCATTTGATGAAGCTTATTTAAAAAAACAATTGGAAGCAGACAATATCATTATAGAAGCTACTGTAGGTGATGGATATGGGGAAGCTACCGCTTATGGCTGCGACTTATCATATGAATACGTGCGCATAAATGCGTCGTATAGAACTTAAGAGGTGTTTGATATGGATTACATTGTAATTAAAATAGGCGGGAGCACTTTGACGAATATGCATGATTCGATAATTGAAGATATTGTTGCATTAAAAAAGCAAGGTTATAAACCATTAATCGTCCACGGAGGTGGGCCTTTTATAAATCAATCTTTGGAATTACAAGAAGTAGCAACAGAATTTAAAGATGGTTTGAGAGTTACTACCCATGAAGTACTTTCTGTTACGACTCAAACATTAATTGGACAAGTGAATCCTAGTTTAGTCAATAAAATCAATCAATTTGGTATTCAAAGTATTGGCATGAATGGCATAGATGCGCAATTATTTGATATTAAACCATTAGATTTAAAATATGGTTTTGTTGGCGAACCTATTCATATAGATACAAGCGTTATCGCGACTTTAACACAATCTTTTCTACCAGTCATCGCATCTATAGGTGTAAATCAAATGACGCACCAGGTATATAATATTAATGCCGATACGCTAGCGTATAAAATTGCGCAAGCTTTACATGCACCAATTTATTTATTAAGCGACATTCCGGGTGTTTTAATCAATGAAAAAGTACAACCGTCATTAAATGCGAAAAATATAGCCACCTATATTGAACAAAAATTAATATATGGTGGTATGATACCTAAAGTCCAAGATGCTGTTAAAGCAATAGAAAAGGGATGTCAAAAAGTAGTTATTGCAGCAGGAAATGAAGCGCACATTATTCAAAAATTGCAACATGGCCATAATGTAGGTACTACAATTTGCAAGTAGCAATGTACAAAAGCGTAAATAACAAATTTTTAAATGTGTTGTTTTGTTCCACTATTGTCAGGACAAGGTTTTAACAGTATGTACACACGTTTACCTTATCACGATGTTATAAAAAAAAGCTCAGAACATAGTGTGTCTGAGCTTTTTTAAATGGCTGAAGTTAATTTAATTAAAACTAAAGCTTTTTAGAATAAGTTGTTAAAAGTTCACTGTAAAAATCAATGAATTTTAAATACATGTCTTTTTCTACACATTCATCAATTTGATGTGGTTTAATACCTGGACCAAATACTAAGAATGGGAAAGTTTCATCTTTATTTTTTAATAAGTTTGAAGCATCAGTAACGCCACCGATTGGAGAAGCGATAAAGTCCTTGTCAAATAGAGATTGAGCTATGTTCTGAGCAGTATTAATTAAGCTGTTATCACCAGTAGTGAGTACTGGATCTAGGTCTAAGTATAGGTCGCTTGATAAATTTGCACCTTTATCATTATGGTTTTGAATTGTGTTTGAGAATAACGTTTTTACTTGTTCATTATCATATTCTGGAATTGTACGAATATTAAAATCTGCATCTGCCTCTTCAGGAACAGAGTTCACCTGTACCCCACCGTTAATTAATGTATTGCTAAAAACTAAACCTTGAAGTGCAGATTCTACGTCTTCAAGTGCTGTTGTTGCAGGCAATGATGGCTTAATTCTTTCAATGAATTTTGTGAAATCTAGCGCTTTTCCCTGAACTTCTTTTGAAATTCTAGCATAGGCGTCATCAATATCTTGTATAAATGAGATTAATGGTTTTATGGCATTAGTGCCCATTACTGGCATAGAGCTATGTGCTGATTTACCGTAGGAAGTAATACGATAATCCATTGAACCTTTATGTGCATACACCATGATATCTTGGCAAGGTTCTGCTATAAGTAATGCATCAACGTCATCCATATAACCCTGTTCGTACAAAGTTTGAGAACCAAGTTGCTCCATTTCCTCACCACTAGTTGCTAAAAATCTAATACGACCATGTTGCAGTGCTTGAGAAGATTTAATATCAATAAGTGCAATTGCTAACGCAGCAAGTCCTGACTTCATATCTGCTGCGCCACGACCATATAAAAATCCATCATCCTCAGTAAGCGAAAATGGATCGTATGTCCATTGAGATTTATTACCAGCAGAAACAACGTCCATATGACCTGAAATACCGATTACCGGCTTGCCTTCACCGATTTCAGCAATGAGGTTAGCACGTCGTTCATCAATTTTTTGAATTTTTGATTCAATTCCGTAGTTAGAAAATAGTTTCTGTAAATAATTACAAACTTCAAGCTCATTATCATTTACTGTTTCAATCGCTACAATATCTGATAAGATTTGTACTTTTTCTTTATTAGAAAATGTACTCATTGTGTATCACTCCTTTGTATGTCTAAATTAAGTATACATCTAGAAAAAAAGGTTTTTAAAGCGAAACGATTTTTAAAAAAAGAATATAATAAAATTATTTATATTGTAAAATTTTTTAAAGTTGAAACAAAAAAACTGATTTTGTACTATTACACTCAACCGTGTATGATGTTTAGAATTAATAATGTGTTAAGAAATAAAAAAATGCATCAACAGGAGAATTAAAGGTCATAGCTTTTGAAGCAATAACATAAGTGATAAGTTATCAATGGGTTTAGATAATAATCAATATAAAGTGCTAAATGACAATATAATTATTTCCAAAGAAAAGCCTAATCAATGTCATAAATTTAATATATAAACTTATTGATACAATAATAATTGCGATAATTCAAATCATTTCCTATGATTTTACCTATATTTGATGATACGCTAAAGAAGTGGAATTTGTTTCCAATGGATTCTATTTTTTCATATATTTATTAATAGATAAGCGTGTAAATGTCGAAGGTATATATGAAAAATTTTATATAGAAAGGGGATTATCATTTTGGCAAAAGTAGCAATTATTGCTGGAGGCAATAAACTAAAATCAAGACTCACAGGTATTATAGATTACGCGGAATCGTATTTGAATGCTGAGGGCATCGAGACAAATGTCATCCACGTACATCAATTAGATGCTGAGGCTTTAATTACTGCAGATTTTTCTAATGAATCGATAAATGCTACGCATAAAACGATTGAAGATGCGGATGGTGTTATTATAGTATCTCCAGTATTTAAAGCTGCCTACTCAGGTATCGTGAAAACATACTTAGACTTGTTACCACGAGGGGCATTTACAGGTAAAACGGTACTACCATTAGCCTTAGGAGGCACGTTTGCACATGTGCTAGCAATCCAATATAGTCTTGATCCAGTTATTAAAGAACTAGGTGCAGATACTATTCATAAAGGCAGATTTATATTAGATAAGCACATCACACAAAATGAAGATGGTAGTTATGGTTATGACCAAGAAGCGAAAGATGGTTTAAATAAAACTTTAAAGAAATTTGTCAGTGACAAGTCACAAGTTAAAGAGTAAATTTGATTGTAAAACTGTTAAAATCAAAATATACGATAAACTTAGAATATGACGTTATAAGACGGTGTTAATAAAAAATGAGCACACAGTATCAAAACTTGCTAAATTGATATTGTGTGCTCATTATTTTTAGATTTAAAGTTTATTTAAGTGCCATTGAGCTTGGTTATCCATGCTTAACTTAAATTCATTTGTTTGAATGCACATGGGATGAGATTCGGAAAACTGGTCAGAGAACAGCCATTTATTATCTTCCGGTGTCAGTAAAATAAAACTGTCATCATAATGATCGCCGATAAAGTTTAAATCATGTGGTGCAAAGGGTTGCTTTTCATATGTATTTAAATGAAATTTCGACAATGCTTCAAAGACTGCCTTCGTTTCATTACATACGAATCCAATTTCACTAATTCTTGAAAATTCAGGTTCATCAGTTATATTAGAAATGCGTGCAATGAGTTCCACGACGTTCCCTGAAGGATCTTGAAAGTAAAAAGAATGTGCAACAAAAGATTCGAAATACGTCGTATGCTGACCATCCTCCATCAATAGAAATAAAATATTTTGATAATGTTGTTTCATGTCGAAGAAATGGTTGTAAGGAATGTCAATCGCAAAGTGATAAAATGGTTGGACATCGTCGTTTGCTTGTTGAAAACACAGATGCGTCTCTCCAATTTTAACTGTAAAAGCCTCTTGGCCAATCATCCAAACTGGACATTCTAAAATTTCTTCATAAAATTGGAATGTCTTTTCAAATTCTGAAGTGAATAATTTAATGTTTTCAATTTTCATAAACAAACCCCACCTAATCCTCATGTTTATCATATAAATATAAGAAATAATTTACTTGTACTTTATCAAAATAATAATCAATATGATAATAATAAGAATTTTATATGAAATAATACGCATTAAGTAACAATATGGCCCAAATGTTTAGAAATAGAATGAGTAGTTGCTTTTAATTGTTCTATAAAAAATTCTTTTTTATCTAATTTGGAAGTTGGTACAGACAAACTTATGGCACCTTGAACTTCATTTCTAAAGTTCACAAAATAAGCACCAACACAAAATATCCCTTTCTCATTTTCTTCTTTATCCTCAGCATAGCCTTTTTGACGAATTACTTTTATTTCATCCATTAAATCATCAAAATTTGTGATGGTATTTTCTGTGTAAGCTTTAACAGTTGTTGCTTGCCATATTTGGTGTATTGCATCATCGCTATAAGTAGATAATATTACTTTACCTACTGCTGTACAATACATGGGCGAGCGTAATCCAATTTTCGAAGACATAGACTGTTGAGATTCATTAGGTATGAATTTTTCAATATATAAAACTTCATTTTTATCCTCTAACACTAAATGACATGTTTCGCCAACATTAATTGCAAGTTTACTTATTAAACTTTTAGCGATATTTAAATAATCAATATTTTGTATACTAGCGTATCCAAGTTGAAATAATTTATAGGAGAGCTCATATTGATGTGTTAAATGGTCTTTCTTTACATAGTCATTTTCGATTAAAGATTGTACTAAACGGTGTATCGTTGTCTTGGAAAGACCACTCAATGACACAAGTTGATTTAATGATATTGGGCTATGTTTTGAGATTAACTCTAATAAATTTAGTGCACGATCAAGTGATTGAACATTTGACATAATCTTCCTCCTAAAATAACAACGTTTTCTTTATTTTATTGACAACGCTTTCATAACATTATTATAATATAAGTTAATTCCTTAATGCAATATATTATCTCACAATATGGAATAAACATAAAAATACAAGTTGAATTGCTTACAAATTGTCAATAAAAGAAGGGAAGTGTTTCAGTGTTTGGGGAATTATGGCCACTAATAGGTGTTGTATTAGGTATTATTGTACTTTTATTTTTAATTATTCAATTCAAAATAAATGCATTTATTTCCTTAATCGTTACATCTATTTTTACAGGTATTATTTTGGGAATGCCACTAGATAATATTATTGAAACAGTAGAAAAAGGGATGGGTAATACTTTAGGTAGTGTTGCTATTATATTTGGCTTAGGTGCCATTTTAGGAAAACTAATTGCTGATGGTGGAGGTGCGAATCGTATTGCTGACACACTTATTGATAAGTTTGGGGAAAAATATATCAAATGGGCAATGATTTTAGCATCATTTATTATTGGTATTGCATTGTTTTTTGAAGTGGGATTAGTATTGTTGATTCCATTAGCATTTACGATTGCGAAGCGTTTAGGCGTATCACATATGAAGATAGGTATTCCAATGGCAATTGCATTATCAGTAACGCATGGGTTTTTACCACCACATCCAGGACCAGTGGTTATTGCTAAAGAATTGAACGCGAATTTAGGAGAAGTATTATTATATGGAATTATTATTGCTATTCCTACAGTTTTGATTGTAGGTGGTCTTTTAGTGCATTTGTTACCTAAATTATCACCAAGTGCTTTTTCAAAAAAAGTGGACATGTCAAATATCATTTCTGAAGTTGCGATTAACGATAAGTATAAACCGGGTTTTGGTATTAGTGTTTTTACTGCTTTATTACCCGTAATATTAATGTTGCTTTCGACAATTGTACAAATGATTACCGGACATCAAGATGGTGCTACAAATCAATTTGAAAGTATTGTGTATTTTATAGGTAATGCACCTGTAGCAATGTTAATCTCACTATTATTCGCAATATATTCTATGGGTATGCGTCGAAGAAGAACAATGAAGCAAGTAATGGACAGTGCTTCTTCTGCAATTATTCCGATAGGTATGATGATACTGATTTTAGGTGCAGGTGGTTCATTTAAAGAAATCTTAATAGATGGTGGTGTCGGCAAGACAATTGAGCATATGTTTGTTGGTTCAAGTATGTCTCCAATATTATTAGCTTGGATTGTTTCATCTTTGCTACGTATTGCACAAGGTTCAGCTACAGTAGCAGCCATTTCTACAACTGGTATAGTGCTGCCACTACTACAAGCAACAGATACAAATTTAGCATTAGTAACACTTGCAATTGGTTCAGGAAGTATTATCTTTTCACATGTTAACGATACAGGATTTTGGATTTTTAAAGAATATTTTGGATTAACAGTGAAAGAAACATTTTTAACATGGTCAGTATTAGAAACTGCGATTTCCGTTTGTGGGTTAGCATTTGTATTAATATTAAATATAATTGTATAAGATGGAAGGAGTATCATTAATTATGAAAGCAGTATTTATTAATGGTAAAGAAGATATCGAATTAAAAGAAGTTGAAAATATTCAAAGTCATAATGATGAATTTAAAGTGTTAATTGAAGTAAAATATGTAGGTATTTGTGGATCTGACTTACATTATTTAGCAGATGGTACTAGTGGAGCTGCAGTGATACGTGAGCCATTAATACCAGGCCATGAACTCAGTGGTATATTACTTGAAGAGATGGTGTATCAAGGTGCAACCTTACCAAAAGGAACCGAAGTAACTGTGCACCCTGCCACATATGGTGAGAAAATTGATAGATTGCCTAACAACCCTGAAATTTGGCCAGATGGTTCATATTTAGGATCAGCTAGGTATTTACCTCATAAACAGGGAGCTATGGTTGAAAAAATGTTAGTAGATAAATCTCAAATTATAACCTTACCGAAAAATGTATCTCTAAAGCTAGGTGCATTAGCTGAACCACTTAGTGTGGGAATGCATGCAATTAATTTAGCTGGCGGAGTCAAAGGTAAATCTGTACTTGTTTCTGGGGCAGGTCCCATTGGCTTACTTGCTGCAGGGGCTGCGTATACACTAGGTGCTGATAGTGTCACAATTACAGATATGTTAGCAGAACCATTATCGCGTGCGAAAGATATGGGAGATATACAAGTATTAAATATAATGGAACATGAAGTGCCTGAAGATCAATTTGATGTTGTTTTAGAATGTTCAGGTGCAACACCAGCGATATCAACCGCATTTAAAGCAGTAAATATTGGTGGAATTATTATTCAAGTTGGCAATTTACAAGATAAGGATGCGCCGATAAATTTAAGTCCTATTAATATTAAACAAGCTACTTATCGTGGTTGTTATAGGTTTAATAGTGAAATAGAAGAGGCATTAAAAGTATTAGAAAAAAATGACAGTTTAGGTAATGTTGTAACACAAATATATAATGTTGAAAAATATAAAGAAGCCTTTGCAATAGCAGCAAATTCAAAATTATCTTCAAAAGTCATGATTGCTTTTTAATCATAAAAGTTATATTACAGCAAAACAGAACGGAGTTAATATATTGGTATGATAATATAGTGATTTATAAAACTTCATAAAAAGGCTGAGACAATTCAATTTGTCTCAGCTTTTTTTCTTATCGCCGTGCGATGAAGAAGTGATTTTAAATCAATTAAATTTGAATATCTCACTTCATTTTTAAGTTCAAGATATTTGTATCTCAGACTTGCATAGACTAAGCGAAAAATAATGAGATAATATACGCGCTAATCCCAACTAGAATACAATACAGAAGTGCAGGGCCTAATGTTTTTCTTATGACACTACCTTCTTTACCAGGCATATTAACTACCGCACAAACTGCGACCACATTATGCACACAGATCATGTTACCGGCAGCTGCACCAATGATTTGTGCAGCTAATACAATAAATGGATCTGCACCAATAGAGTTAGCAATGTTTAATTGAATAGGTGAGAAAGTCAACGTTGATACAGTAGCACTACCTGTAATAAACGAACCTAAAGCACCTAAGAATGGTGCAACGAATAGCCATACAGGACCTAAAGTATTAGCCATATTTTTGGCGATATATTCTGGCATACTTATTAAATCATGCGCATTGATACCTGAGTTGATAAAAACATGCACCATTGCGAGTGTGGCAATTAGTGTAATGCCAGTAATTTTTATTGTTGATAAGGATGTGATACTTGCATTACCTAAATCCTTAATAGATTTTCTTTGAATTATAATGGCGAAAATTGCTGATAATAATAAAATTGTCCCAGGTGAATAAAGAAATTGCCATTCAGATGATATTTCAGAGAAATTTAAAATATTATTCCAAGAAAAATCAAGAACATGTGTGGTGAAATATTCAACACTTGGAACCGTTCTCGTTAATAAAAGTAAGATAACAACCATTACATAAGGTGCCCAAGCAGTTAGTAAACTCATAGAATGTTCTGTACTATCTGCCTCGTATGTTTTATCTAAGCCATCTGTCCACACTGTTTTAGGTAACAACCAACCCTTACTTGCAGTTAAGACGGCAACTACTAAACCAGTTAATGAGCCTAATATAGCAACAAATTCTGCGCCGAAAACATGTGCATATACAAAGGCAGATACTGCATATACAATTCCTATTAATGCTAGCCATGGTAGCATTTCAATAATAGATTTTAACTTTTTATTTTTCCCAAAGAAAACAATCATCGTAGAGATAACGATGATAGGTATGAAAATACCACTCAATAAGTCTAATATAGTTATTTGCTCAGCTGTCGAATGGAAAAAGGATTGATTTGCTTCTTTTAAAGTACTTAATCCAACAATAACTGGCGTGCCCACTGCTCCGAAAGACACTGCAATACTATCGGCAATTAAAGCTGTAACAACAGCTATCATAGGTCTAAAACCTAATGCAACTAGTAAAGGTGCTGTAACCATTGCAGGTGTACCAAATCCTGAAGCGCCTTCAATAAGTGAACCAAATAAGAAAGCGACAATGATGACTTGGACACGCATATCTGGTGAAATTTTCTTAAATCCTGCATTGATACGGTTTACTGCACCCGTTTGGCGTAATGTATTAAGTAACACGAGCGCACCGAATAAAATATAAAGTATCGTTAATGTTTTGTGCGTACCTTGAAGTATTGAAGCTATAACGACATTACCTTGCATCCCCCATACAAAAATCCCTAAAACTGTTACAACGATAGCGCTAATAATCATCCCTTTTAAAGCTGACATACGTAAGAGTACAAGAAATAAAAAAGGTACGATTACTGCACTGAAAGCGACTAATAACATCATTTTATATAAAACTCCCTCATAAAAATTTAATAATCATCTAGTCATATGATGTTTAAATAACTCTCATTGTAAACGTTTACAAATAAATTTTCAATCATGTATAAAAAATGAATTTTTCATATATACAATTTAAATCGTATACAAATATTTTTCGTTGATTTTAATAAGCTGTATTTTCGGTTTTACTTATTTATATCTTAAAACGAAAATAAATGAAAATAAATTTGCGTTATTAGAAAAAATATAATAATATAATGATAATATTTGAAAGCGTTTACAAAAGTGATTACAAAAATTGCAAGAAAATATTTAAATTAATCTTAATATCAACGATTGATTTATAAGGGGTGCGTAATATGAGTGATAAATTAACTAAAATGGGAATGCCTCCAACGTTATTTTGGGGATATGTTGGTGTATTAATATTTATGATGGGAGACGGTTTAGAGCTAGCATGGATTAGTCCTTATTTACATGATCATGGTCTATCCGTGCAACAAACTGCGATTTTGACCACTTGCTATGGTGTAACGATAGCTATTGGTTCTTGGTTATCAGGTGTCTTGGTAGAAATTATCGGTCCAAGAAAAGTGATGCTGTTAGGAACAGGGTTATATATCATCGGTCATGCAATATTTGTTGGTTTGGCAATCCCAACGATGAACTATAATATCATGATTCCGTCATATGCAATAAGAGGGTTTGGCTATCCTTTGTTTGCTTATTCTTTTTTGGTTTGGGTTGCTTATCGTTCTCCGCAAAAGCGTTTAGGTGCTGCAGTAGGATGGTTTTGGTTTGTGTTTACAGGAGGGCTTAGTGTCCTAGGATCATTTTATTCTTCTTTTGCGATTCAACTATTTGGACACTTCTTTACATTGTGGACAGCGATTATTTGGGTGTTAATAGGAACATTTTTAGCAGTATTTGTAAATAGAGACCAGTTTATGATTGAAGAAAAAGGGCACGGATTTAAAGAACACTTTAGTGAGGTACTTGCAGGTATAACGATACTAAAAAGGGAACCGCGTGTGGCAGTGGCATGTGTTGTTAGAATCATAAACCAGGCGGCACAATATGCTTTTCCATTATTTCTGCCGATTTATTTAGCTTCCAAAGGTATTGCTACTACAACTTGGTTAAATATTTGGGGAACAATTTTTATTGCTAATATTATATTCAATCTAATATTTGGTGCGTTGAGCGATAAAATTGGCTGGAAAAATACGATTTCTTATATTGGTGGTGTTGGATGTGCGATATTTACGTTAGGACTATATTTTGTGCCAGAGTTATTTACAGGTAATGTTTTTATTGTGGGTACGGTAGGATTTCTATGGGGGATGTGTTTAGCAGGCTTTGTCCCTATTTCTGCACTTGTCCCTTCTTTAGTTCATGATGGTGATAAAGGACCAGCAATGGCAATATAAAATTTAGGCGCTGATCTTTGTGTATTTGCAGGACCAGGATTAGTGGCATTGTTTTATGATAGTATTGGTGTTAAAGGCATGATGTACTTAATATTTGGATTATATGTTGCTAGTGCAATTATGACACGTTTCTTAAAGACACCTGAGGAAAGGGAACGTAGAAAGTCTAAAAATTTTGCATCATACAGTAAATAATCTATTATAGTAGCTATAAAAAAGTTAGGATATGGCTTAATGGATGATTTTTTAATAGCTTCAGCTAACGATTAATAAATAATAGTAAACGGGCGAACAGTTTCAAAATGAGGGGTTTTGATATTGTTTGCCCGTTTTTGTATTCATTTTAAGGGATGATTATGCAATGATTTTGAGATGACGTGGGATAAATATAATTATTTTTCTTGGAAACCACCTGAAACAAAATGAGCAGCAATTTGCTTAATAGTGGCAAATAGTAAATCTAACATGTATGTTCACCTCCATGAGCTAGTGGTTACATGTTCAATTTACTATATATTATTAAAATATTGTGTAGGAAAGCACAACTTAGTTAAATCATTGCCACGGTGTTTATTGTCAGACATCTTACTTGCTTGACTGTTGCAAATAAGATCGTGATTGTATGGAAATATACATTTAGCGTAGGTTATACTTCAAAACTAGTAAAATAATTAAACGATTTAAAAATATACAATAAATAGTATATTTATACTTGAAAATAACTCTATTTAAGTTTAATATGTATATAAATCTTATAAATATATTGGAGTGATGAAATTGGGGCGTACACAACAGATTTAAAAAAACTAGCATTGTTAAAAGGTAAGAGCTTTTTGAAAACGAGTGACTTTACTGCAGATGAATTAGTCACTTTGATTGACTTTACCGGAGAATTAAAAGAAAAGAAAAAGCGAGGCATTCCTCACCCTTATCTTAAAGGTAAGAATATTGCTTTATTATTTGAAAAACCATCTACAAGAACACGTTCAGCATTCAGTGTAGCAGCAAACGATTTAGGTGCCTTTCCAGATTATTTTGGTCAAGGTGAAATTCATCTAGGTGTCAAAGAATCGACAGAAGATACAGCAAAAGTATTAGGGAGTATGTATGATGGTATTGAATTTAGAGGTTTTTATCAAAAAGATGTGGAAAGTATAGCGCAACATGCCGAAGTTCCAGTATGGAATGGTTTAACAAACGAATGGCATCCTACTCAAATGATTGCAGATTTTTATACTTTAAAAGAACACCTAGGCACATTACAAGGCAAAACATTGACTTATGTTGGTGATGCAAGAAATAACGTAGCACATGATTTATTGGTTACCGGCGCAATATTAGGTATGAATATTCATATTGCAGCCCCTCAATCGCTACAGCCTGATCAAGATATTCAGCAACTTGCTAAAAATTATGCAACACAATCGCACAGTAATATTTTAATTACAGATAATATTCAACAAGCAGTTTATAAAGCAGATGCAATATATACAGATGTCTGGTTTTCAATGGGAGAAGATGAATCAGTTCAAACACAACGTATTGAAAAATTACTTCCATATCAAATTAATGAAGCTATGCTTGTCAATACAATGAATCCAGATGTTATTGTATTACATTGTTTGCCCGCCTTCCATGATGTGCATACAAAGGTGGGACAACAAATCTATAAGACTCATGGTTTAACTGAAATGGAGATAACAGATGATGTATTTAAAGGTGAACATGCTGTTATATTTGAGCAAGCGGAAAATAGATTACATTCAATTAAAGCAATTATGGCAGGAACATTAGGGGATATTTTTTAACACATATCTTAATTGAATAAATAAAGAAACTCACAAAGTAACGTGCTTTGTGAGTTTTTTTCATTAAAAAAGAAGGCATATATCACCATTATGAAAAAGTTTTTCATAATGGTATTTTATATTGATTAATATTTTCTTTGATTGTATATTTATGATAATTAGGAGGTTAATGACTATGAGTAAATTGTTTGAAAAGGCACAACAATTTGGTAAATCATTTATGTTACCTATCGCTATATTACCGGCAGCTGGATTGTTGTTGGGAATCGGTGGCGCATTAAGTAATCCGAATACAATCAAAGCATATCCCGTGTTGGATATTAACTTATTGCAAAATATATTTGTTCTTATGTCATCAGCTGGTAATATTGTATTTCAAAATTTACCAGTAATTTTTGCCATAGGTGTTGCAATTGGATTAGCTAGAAGTGATAAAGGTACTGCAGGATTAGCAGCAATGTTAGGATTCCTTATTATGAATGCTTCGATGAATGGATTGCTAATCATTACAGATACGTTAGCAAAAGGCAATTTAGCAGAAGAAGGACAAAGTATGGTTCTAGGAATTCAAACAGTAGAAACGGGCGTGTTTGGTGGGATTATCACAGGAGTTATGACGGCGCTTTTACATAATAAATATCACAAGATTTCTCTTCCATCATATTTAGGATTTTTTGGAGGATCTCGTTTTGTTCCAATTATTACAGCAATCTCTGCAATCATACTCGGGGTTATCATGTTCTTTATTTGGCCAACAGTACAGGGGTGGATATTTGGTGTAGGAGGTATCGTAGATAAAACTGGTGTCATTGGTACTTTTTTCTTTGGATTTATATTAAGGCTATTGGGGCCATTTGGTTTACATCACATTTTCTATTTACCGTTTTGGCAAACTGCATTAGGTGGCTCGTTAGAAGTTAAGGGTCATCTTGTTCAAGGCACTCAAAATATTTTCTTTGCTCAACTTGGTGATCCAGACGTAACGAAATACTATTCAGGTGTTTCGCGTTATATGTCAGGTCGTTTTATTACAATGATGTTTGGACTATGTGGTGCAGCTTTAGCAATTTATCATACTGCGAAACCGCAACATAAAAAAGTCGTGGGTGGGCTAATGCTATCTGCAGCATTAACTTCATTTTTAACAGGTATTACAGAACCGTTAGAGTTCAGTTTTTTATTTGTTGCACCAATTTTATATGTGATACATGCATTTTTAGATGGTTTAGCGTTTATGATGGCAGACGTATTTAATATTACGATAGGTCAAACATTTAGTGGTGGCTTTATAGACTTTTTATTATTCGGCGTTTTGCAAGGTAATGCTAAGACGAACTTTTTATGGGTAATACCGATTGGCATCGTTTGGTTTATTTTATATTATATTATTTTCAGATTTTTAATTAACAAATTCAACTTTAAAACACCTGGTAGAGAAGCGGAAACAACTACAGAAACTGTTGAAACGACAGAACGTGCTAAAACAATTATCGAGGGTTTAGGTGGTAAAGAAAATATAGAAATTGTCGATTGTTGTGCTACAAGGCTAAGAGTGACATTAAAGTCAGACGCTACAGTCAATAAGCAACTGCTGAATTCTACCGAAGCTAGAGGTATCATCCAAAAAGGTAATGGTGTACAAATTGTTTATGGACCACATGTCACAACGATAAAAAATGAAGTAGAAGAGTTACTAGACAGTGAACAAGCGTAATTTATAAAATATTCAATTTATCATTAAACAAAGGTAATATACAGAAATTAGAAAGTGATTGGTGAGTATATGTATATTTTAAATTTAGAGAATAGACAACTTGCAAGTCAATATGTTGCGACTGAACTGTTAAAGCAAATAAAAATGAAACCGGATTCAGTATTGGGTCTTGCTACAGGAAATACTATGACAGATGTTTACAAGTATTTAAAAACATTGATTAATCATAATCATTTGCAACTAGATCAAATAGTGACATTTAATTTGGATGAATATGTGGGTTTAAGCGCAGACAATGAACAAAGTTATCACGCATATATGTATCGACAGTTATTTAAACATCATCAAACGTGGCATAAAGAAAATATATTTATACCACAAGGAGATACCAATAATTTAGAACAAGAATGCTTAATGTATGAACAATATTTAAAAGATAAAGGACCTACAGATATACAAATTTTAGGTATAGGTGAAAACGGGCATATAGGATTTAATGAGCCTGGTTCGTCGTTTGAAAGTATTACAAGAGTTGTAGATTTATCTTCTTCAACGATGAAAGCAAATAGTCGTTATTTTGATTCAATAGAAGATGTTCCTAAGCAAGCAATTTCTATGGGACTGGCATCTATTATACGTGCGAAACGTATTATTTTGTTAGCGATGGGTAGAAATAAAAAAGAAGCCGTCTCACAATTAATAGAGGGAGAAATTTCCGAAACGTTACCTGCATCTATATTACATCAACATCCTCATGTTGAAGTAATTGTAGATAATGAAATATTCGACACATTAGATCAAGATAAAGTTCAGCGATTAGAAAGGCATTTGTCATAAAGATATTTGAATACGTTGTGTTTTGGCTAGACGCTTGAGTATAGGATGAAGTCGTCCCTTAAGAAAGCGAACCAACAATACGAAGTATTGAATAAAAAGGAAGCACTCAGATGAATTGAATTAAATCATCTGAGTGCTATTTTTTTAGGATTTATGTCCCAGATGCATTATTTCTGTCATTATAAAAATAATATAAAACTTTATCACTGAATGACAACTAGGAAACATTAATTGTAAAAATTAAGTATTGTAATAACACTTAGGCACAAAAACATACAAATTAGGAAATATTTACAACAATATTAATATTTATTATTATAATTTAGTTAAAGGTAATCAACCTTTAACAAATCATATATTGAGAAATGAGGTGTGTTAAATGTCTGATTTCGTAAACGCAATCAGTGAAGCTGTAAAAGCAGGTTTAAGTGCTGACTGGGTAACAATGGGAACTAGCATTGCTGACGCATTAGCTAAAGGCGCTGACTTCATCTTAGGTTTCTTTAACTAATAAATAATGTAAAAGGCTGAGACAAATTGAATTGTCTCAGCCTTTTATTATTCAATGCTAGCTATAGATTACAATATCATTTAAAGTTATTTGGATTTATGTAGTCATTTTTTAAAGACTATAATACTAAACCAACGATTGATGCTGAAATAATTGAAGCAAGTGTTGAACCTAGTAGCAAGCGTAGGGCAAACGAAGCCACCTTATTGCCTTGTACATCACTAAATCCTTTGATAGCACCAACGATAATGCCTACAGTACCAAAATTAGCAAAACTAACGAGATATACAGAAATGATACCTTGTGTACGTAGTGTTAAATCTCCAGCTAATTTTTGATAGTCTAACATAGCAACAAATTCGTTAGTGATTAATTTAGTTGCCATGAGTGATCCAGCTTGAACTGCTTCGTTCCAAGGTACACCTATGATGAAAGCAATCGGTGCAAAAATAAAACCGATTAATTGTTTGAAATCTAAACCGACAAAATTAAATAATACTGTGACTGCTTCCATCAAAGAGATGAATGCAAGGAGCATAATGGCGACACTTACGGCAATTTTAAAGCCGTCCGTAGCACTATCGCCAATCATTTGGAAAAATGGAACGTTTTTCGACTTTGTTTCATCACTATTTGAATTGCTTTTATCTGAGGATAAGTTGGAAATTTCCACGTCACTATCATCTGATTGATATGGATTGATGACACTTGCGATAATTAAAGCACTGAAAATATTGAGCATAACGGCAGTAACTACATATTTAGGTTCGATCATTTGCATATATGAACCTAACATAGCCATACTGACAGCACTCATACCAGAAGTAGTAATCGTATATAATTTCTCTTTAGATAATTTAGGAATCATTTCTTTAATAGTTAAATAAACTTCTGGCTGTCCTAACATAGAAGTTGAGATAGCAAAGTAACTTTCGAGACGACCCATACGTGTGATTTTATTGATAATAATACCAACATATTTAATGATAAACGGAAGAATTTTAAAATAGTTTAACACACCGATTAATACAGAGATAAATACTAAAGGTAGTAAAACGGTAATAAAAAACGTTGAAGCACCTTTGTTTTGTAAACCACCAAAAACAAACTCGATACCAGCTTTACTAATATTGATTAATTCTTCAAAAAATGAACCTAATGTGGTTAATATCGTTAAACCAATAGTCGTATTCATCATGAATACTACAATGATGATTTGAACGATTAACATAATGACTGGTTTTTTGAAATCAATCGCCTTTCTGTTATAGCTAAATAAAAAAGCGATGAATAATGCAAAAAATATACCAGTAATGGCAAATATGATTGACATAAGTATCACCTACAATGTATTGAAAGCAACTGCAATTTTTGCGCCAAGTACCGCATTGTTCTCAACTAGTTTGATATTTGTATTTAAACTCTTGCCTTCAGATTTTTCGACAATTTTACCAAGTAAAAATGGCGTAGAATCTTTTCCACTAATACCTTGCGTTTCTGCTTCTTTAACTGCTTCTTCAATAATATCGTCAATATAAGATTTAGGTAATTCATGTTCTTTAGGAACTGGGTTAGCGATAACAACGCCACCTTCAATATTCAAATCATTTTTAACTTTACAAATATGTGCGATATCATCTGGAGTTTCAGAAAAACTGTTTAGTTTAATACCGCTTTGTCGTGTGAAAAATGCTGGTAATTCATCTGTTTGGTAACCTATTACGGGTACGCCTTTTGTTTCAAGATATTCCATTGTTTTTGGTAAATCTAGTATAGATTTAGCGCCAGCACATATTACTGTTACATTTGTTTTACCTAACTCTTCTAAGTCCGCTGAGATATCCATTGTGTTTTCGGCACCTTTATGTACACCACCAATACCACCAGTTACAAAGAATTGAATTTCTGCTAATTCTGCACTCATCATTGTTGATGCAACTGTAGTTGCACCAATCTGTTTAGTAGCGATTACTTCTGCAAAATCACGACGTGAAACTTTTGCGACATTATCACTTTTAGCGAGTAATTCTAGTTCATCATTTTCCAGTCCAATTTTGATTTTTCCATCAATTAATGCAATGGTTGCTGGAATTGCACCATAATCACGTATGATATTTTCAACAGCCGTAGCCATTTGCACATTTTGTGGGTAAGGCATACCATGTGAAATGATTGTTGATTCTAGTGCTACGATGGGTTTTTTATCTGCTTTAGCTTGTGCTACTTCTTTAGAAAATTCAATATATTGCTTCATTTTTATAGTCCTCCAAATCTCTAAATAATTGTTTCTTATCTAAGTTTTGCCTCACGGTGTATTCAGTTTCAATTGTTTTTCGAGCATTCATCATGCCTGTTGTCAGTATGCTTTCAGTGTCTAGTTCATTTAACCAACTAAAAATGACTGCACTAGAGAAAGCATCACCAGCTCCTGTTACGTCTACGACATGTTGTGAAGGTATCACAGGTTTAATGACTTCTTCGTTACTATTTCTAAAAATAAGTTCTTTTACACCATTTGTAATCACAACATTTGAAACGCCTAACTTATTCCATTTTTGTGCAGCTATACGCAAATCATCAGTGTTTTGTATAGTCATATTTAAATAAGTTTCGGTTTCATCTCTATTAATAATAAGCCAATCGATAGCATGTAATGAATCAGGCATGTTTTTCATTTTTGGAGATGAAACGGGAATAACTATTAATTTAATGCTATGCTTTTCTGAATAAGCACATAAAAAATCCATTGCACTTTTTGAAATGTTGAGGTCTGCGATGATACATTTTGCTTTTATTAATAAATGTGTACGTTTAATTAAAAATTCTGGAGTAATATAATCATAGACCTCCATATCTGCTAAACCGTATTCCATATTACCGTCGTTATTGATTAATGCTGTATAGGAACCAGTGTTTGCGTTTTCTATTTGTTGGACGTGGTCTAAGTTCATGAATGGGGTTGATAATTTATAAATCATATCCCATTCGCTGTCATTACCACTCACAGATAAAAATGCGACTGTTTCGCCCATACGCCCTAAATTCTCTGCTATATTGCGTGCAACCCCACCTATAGATCTCGTTGAAGTAACAGGATTAGACGTTTCTAATTGTAAATCGTTATGAACATAAAATTTTCTGTCTAAGTTCGCAGCACCAATGCAGACAATTGGATAATCTTCATTTAAAACATACGCTTTCCCTAAAACATATTCTTTGCGGATAAGTCCAGATATAATATTTGCAACTGCTGGCCGAGATAATCCAATAGATTGTGCTAATTCTTGTTGTGAAATGAATGGATTTTCTTGAATACGCTTTAAAACTTCCTGTTCATTTTTATTCATATGGCAACCTCCTTTATGCAAAATTAAACTTAAGTTTACAAATTAAACATTTGTTTAAGTTGATAAGATAATAGCACGAATATTCTGAAATGTATACGCTTACATATAATAGTTCGTAAAATTGTAAAATCTATATATTCACGAAACAGAAATTTATATATGCTATATGTCGCTAAAAATCAAGGGTTTTATGGCGTTTGATCATTTGTGGAATTTATTAAAATGATTTGTATGAAAAAATTTAAAATTAATATTTGAAGTTCAATAAATTAATGTTTAAATTTTTGAAAATATAATTCAAAATATTAATGAAATAGAAAAGAAGTGTAGTTGTTTTTCAAGTAGGCATATATCCAATAATTTTGTAACAAGGAAATAACTAGGAAAATAAGCGAGTACACACTTATATAAACATATCAGACAGTAGGTAAGCTTAAATAAAAAAACTGCCGACAAGGTGCGTCCTTAGTCGACAGTTATTATTTAGCGAATACAATCTATATCTCGTATTTTTAAAAGCATATATTAATTTTTTGCGTTAACTTTCAACATCCTCATTATTTGTTTGTTCATCTTTACTAAACAACGAAGAAAATTTAGATTTTATATCATCTAGTTTGCTATTTACTTTATCTAATTCTTCTTGCATTTTATCAGTATTACCATTATCTTTTTCGTTTTTTGCCTGTTTTAAATCATCTACTGTAGTTTGGTATTTATCAGCTAACTTATTTGTTTTATTAGAATCAGCTTCTTGTTTTAGGCTATTAATTTTATCTTGTAATGCTTGTAATTTAGAATCTGTTGCTTCATTAGAATTTGAAATATCTGACTTTAACGATTGAATATCATCTTTGACTTGATTGTTCTGACGTTCGAAATTGACATTATCACCTTGCGTATCATTCGATTGATTTTGATTGGCAGTGGATTGTTCACTTGTTTCATTACCAGTTTGTTGATTATCATTGTTATTATTCATAAAAGTACTAACTGCAAAAATGACAATGATGACTAATAAAGCCACCAGACCTAAACCAAGCCAAAATTGCTTGCGCTTTGATTTTTTATTTTCTTCTAATAACTGCAACTCTCGTTCACGATCTCGCTGATTGTAGCTTGTTTCCGACTTGTAATCATTGTACTTATGGTCATTATAAGATTCACTGTTTTTCACAGTACGACGATAAGGATTGTATAAGATCTTTCCGTAGATATCTTGTTGTTGTTGGTCATTCACAGTGTGAATATTTAAATCAGTATTAACGTTTCCATATTTGTCTAGCGCAATAATTTTTCCATCATCTTCAATTTTTAAAATTTTAGGATAATCATTGAAAGAGTTGTTGTTAGTCATTTTTTCACCTTCAATTGTATTTAGATATTAAGTGCTTACTTTTAAATTACCCAACTCTGGTAGTATAAACATTGCTTGTTTTAATAATCTTAAGTATATATTACTAACTTCTCATTAATAAAACATCATCATTTAGACTGAGCTAATGTATTTGGTGTAATGTTAGTTTGCTTTAACAAAGATAAAAATAAAAGGGGCGGGACAGAAATCTTTTTTAAAATATCAGATTTCTATCTCACTCCCTTGTATAGTGTGTTTAAGTATTAATGCAATGTTATGGACTTTTACAAGTAGTATGTTGTATTTACTACTTGTAGTTTATTAGTATCCTGAATCTACTTCTTCACCGTCTTCGTCATATTCAGTTACGTAACCATCCTCATCAATTTTATAAGAACCTGCTAGGTCTCCGTCTTTATCTGTGAAAGAAAATCCCCAACTGTCTCCAGTTTTTTCTGGTTCTTTATAAGTATAATTATCTGTATCCAAAGTGCTACCTTCATAAGATTCGACTTTATCAATAACATTATCACGCGTTACTTTTTCGTCAGAACTGGCGTTACTACTATCGTCGTCATCAGAATCTGCTTCTTTTTCGATCATTTTGTCTTCATAATCGCTTATTGCATCATCGTCAAATGATAAAGATACGTCTATTTCATCTTCATCATCTTTAGGACTAGAAACATTTTCTACACTTGATTTGAATTGTTTGCCTTCAACTTCAGTTGTAGCATAGACTTCGATTTTTTCATCTGGTGCATAAGGACCGTAAGTGACAGATTCATATTCGTCAAAATCTGATTGTTCATCCCCATTAATATAAAGTTTAAGAGAATCAGAATCTGCATAAGTTGAATCAATACTAACTGTAAAACGTTTTTGTTTGAATTGTAAATCTGCACTGTTACTTTCAGACATATCGATATGAATAACGCCGTCGAATTTTTTATTATCAACCTTTTGTGTTGCTTTTAAATCATATATGCCAACTGGAAAATCATCGAGTGTCTTCGTCTTACCTTGTTTTAATTTAACTTGGGTTGTTTTGTCATTAAGTTTGTAAGATAGCGTTGTGTCTTCTTCTGAGGTAATCGAAACAGGCTCCTTACTAACATTAAAAATGTAATTTTTGAATATGCCCCATTTTTTTCCATCTTCGGTAATATTAATTAAAGCAGTGTCACCAACAGTGACAGCATGTTCATTTGATTTATTTTCTTTAATATTTTTTGCACTACTTTGAAGTTCATCAGCAACACGATCTATGCTATCAGTTTCGTCAATATATTTATAAATAGCTTTAGCTTCATCTTTAGAAATAGCTTCACCATTTGCTTTTAAATGGTTGGCTAGGCGATCTGTATCTTTGTTTTTTAAATCTTTAGAAATGGTTTCTGCCTGTTTTGTAGGTGATAGTTGCGCGTCAATTATTTTATAAGTAACAAACAAAGCAATAATAATGACTAATATCACTGCAATAATAATAAATATAGGTAATTTTGATTTACGATTAGGTGGTTGATGCGTTGTTCGTTGTTGAACAGGCGTACCACATTGAGTACAAACGCGTTGACCAGGCTTGATTTCAGCACCACAATTACTACAATACTTCATTTGAAATATCCTCCTTAATAACCTGTATTAAAAAATGAACTTAAATCACTTAATGTATTAGAAACAGTACTTTCCACTATAATACGTAAAATGATTCCTAAAATGATGATATAGATAAATATAGAATAAATGACAGGCATACGTATAAGTTGATTGTGGCTGTATTTCGTAATTAAATATATTGGTGCAATGAGTGTAAATAATATAGCAATAATGATAAGGAATACTGCAAAACTTGGAACATGAATTGCTAAAAATAATAAACCAAACAAAAGTGTAATAACAGAAAGGGTGTTGACTAAAACGAAATCTGAAAATACTTTATGTAACGTCGAATTAATATTTAATATTTTTATTAGTGCAAAAGTGATACCAAATAGTACTGTAATTGCTATTAATAAGAAAAGTGAAATGTTAAACACAACGCTTGCTTTACTTGTCATGAAATATGCAACTTCTGCAGGTATCAATATCGTCAGTAATATAATGGATAAAAGTAATCCTGCTACGATTAAACTGAAAAGTGTTTTGTAAGAAAAAAAGTGAGGACTCACAAGTTCTTTATCAGGATGTCTGAAAGCAGTTGAAAAGAACGTTTTAGCTTCATTGAAAATATCTGAAGTATGCTTTGAAAACTGCTCATTTTTATGATTAGACTGTGTTGAATCTTGTGTTGATATTTGTGTTGCATTAGATTCCGTTAAATTATGTTCGGATGCATGGTTCGGTTTGTTTTTAGTTTCGTTTGTTGTATTTGTTTGATGAGATAATTTTGTACCACACTCTCCACAAAATAAATCTGATGCTTCAATAGGATTTCCACATTTTGGACACTGCATAAAGCTTCCCCCTTGTAATATGTATATTAAAATATAATATTATCACATTTATATTTGTGTTACACTACTATTTTGAAAATTAACTAAATTTAAATTCAAAAAAATGTAAATGCATATAGTAGTAGATTTTATTTAAAAAATAATAATAATAAGTAGAGACTGTGTATAATGAAATATAGGGGGATTCAGTGACGTCGTTACGGAAGAAAGAACATCATTACTATATCATGTAGTTATAATAAATAGATGACAGCTAAAGTATATATTAAGGAGTGGAATACAAATGGTTAAGCGAATACTGAGTAACAATGCTTCAGAACTACTAGCAATGTCAGGTGAAGAATTAAAACAGAGCATTAAGGCGAGTGCTGGGCGTGTAGTTTTATCTGAAAATATAGTTACAGAAACGCCTGTCGTGCCAGATATTACCAATGCTGAAATAGCGCGTGCGTTTGGTGCTGATTTGATTTTATTAAATGGCTTTGATGCGTTTCATCCAAAAGTGAAAAATATAGATGAACACGAACAGGTTATAGAAACATTAAAACGACTCGTGGGTAGACCCATTGGTGTGAACTTAGAACCTGTTGATGACGGAACAAATATGTATGAGCAACACTTAGAAATTGAAGAAGGACGTCAGGCAAGTCCAGAAACTGTTCAAATACTTGAAGCATTAGGGGTGGATTTTATATGTATGACTGGAAATCCTGCAACTGGTGTATCTAATAAGAAAATAGTTGAAGCAATCCAAAATACAAGAAATCATTTTTCAGGTTTGATTATCGCTGGGAAAATGCATAGTTCAGGTGTAGATGAGCCTGTGATTACCAGGGCATATGTAAAGCAATTTATTGAAGCGGGTGCTGATATTATACTAGTACCTGCTGTCGGTACAGTGCCAGGTTTCGATGAAGCGCAACTTAAAGACATTGTCAAAGAAGTTCATCGTGAAGGGGGACTTGTCATGTCAGCAATTGGTACGAGTCAAGAGAGCGCTGATCCGAGCACTATTAGAGATTTTGCCATTCGAAATAAAATATGTGGTGTGGATATTCAACACATTGGTGATGGGAGTTATTGTGGTTTAGCTCCTGTGGAAAATATATTTGAATTGAGTAAGGCGTTGCGTGGAGAGAGACACACGATATCGATGATTGCACGTTCCATAAATCGCTAATAAAAACGCCATGCATAAATCCATGGTTACAAATATTCATTGGCTTATTTTAGTTTGATTAAATACATTAAAAATTATAGGTACGGAGAAGAGGATGCAACACATTAATGTTGGATTCTCTTTTTAATATTTTATTGAAGTATTTATATAAAATTATAATTAAATAAATTATAATTTTAAAAAGTGATCGTTTATGATAGATGTGCAACTTTTCGGATTATGAGACGAAAGAGATTACACATCTAAAAACGGAAGTAAGCGGTTACAATATAAATATAAGGAGGTTGCTCATGTGTTAAGCAAGAGACAGCATCATATCTTAACATTCTTACTTGAACGTGAATCCTTTATAACTATTCATCACTTAGCTAACCAATTCAATGTTTCAGAAAGGACGATACAGTACGATTTAGAATATATAGAAAGTATGGCAAAACAATTGGATTTAACGATTTTTAGAAATAAAAATGCAGGTATAAAGATTGAATCTAAAAAACCTTTGGATGATATTGTTCCTCAATATATAGCGACTTCAATACATTATTCTAAAGAAGAAAGAATTCGATATATCATATTAAAGCTATTTGAATCTAATACACCAACATCTTCTAACACGTTGGCCGATATGGTTTCTGTGACACGTAGAACGATCGTTGAAGATCTGAAAAATGTACAGACTTGGTTATCTTCTTATAATTTGAATTTAAAATATATTAAAAACAAGGGATTTATCATACAAGGTGAAGAAACAGATTATCGAAAAGCATATGCGACACGTGTCCATGAATATTTTCAAAACCATACACATCAAATAGGGCATAAGCTATTTTCGAATAAAGCATTGGAAACGATTCGATTAACTGTAGTGTCAGTATTATTTGAAGCGGATTATCAGTTAGTCCAAAGTGCAATTGATGGTCTGATTTATCATATTTTAATTGCGATACACCGAACGAAAGAAAAGTTTGTTTTTGAAATACCAGATATGGAATATAACAAATTAGCGGAAACAGACCAATTTCGCGTGGCATTACTTATAAAGGCATCTTTGGAAGAAAAACTCGATATACAATTCCCTAAAAGCGAAGCAGGCTTTATTACATTACATTTGCTAGGGGCTAAAACTTCAGAGATGAATCAAAAAAACGAAACAATAGATGATTAAGAAATTCTAACCGAACAATTGATAGAACGCATGAGTGGTGACTTAGGCATAGATTTAATTAACGATACTAAATTATTAAATGGCTTAATTGTTCATTTAAGACCAGCAATTCACCGGTTGAAGTTCAATATGACGCATAATAATCCTCTGACAGATGAAATATTTCAACAGTACCATCACATCGTAGGAAGATTACGCAATCATATTTGGGGTGTGGAAGAGAATTATCGTATTTGCTTTGACAAAGATGAACTTGCATACATTACGTTACATTTTGCTTCAGCAATTGAACGTATTTCCGCAATTACTACAAATGCTCTAAAAGTAGTTTTACTGTGCGGCTCAGGCATCGGCACTTCACAATTATTGAGAAGTAGAATTCGACATATTTACCCTGAACTTGAAATTGTAGATGCTTATTCAATCTACGAAATTGATGAGACGTTATTAAAGCATGAAGGCGTTGACTATATCATATCAACGGTACCGTTTGAACATGCTTCAATACCTATACTCAATGTTTCTCCATTTTTAGATAAAAATGACCGTCAACAAATTAACACAATTATTAATAAATCAAGAGAACAATATGTGTATGATATCAAAGGACTAGGGCCTACTCTAAAAGAAGTCTTACCAAAAAATAGAATTTTAACACAACAACCTTCACTTTGTAGAAATGATGCAATTAGACAAAGTATTGAAACTTTGATTGATGCTCAAGTTGTTGATTGTATTTATGCCGATGAAATCATTGAACAATTAAATGCATTTGGACCATATATGGTTATCAGTCCGCACATTGCTTTAATTCATGCTAAACCAACACATGTTAAAGGGACAGTAGGTTTTAGTTTGACACACTATCAAAAAGGTGTTCGCTTTGGACATGAACAATATGATCCTGTATATATCATTGTGACGTTAGCAACCGCTCAGCCGCAAATTCATTTAAATGCATTGAGACAACTTAGTGAACTGATTATGAATGATAAAACTAGAAATATATTACTTTCAGGAAATATTGAAGCAATTATGCACTGCATAAATGAAGTGAGTCAACATTAAGGAGGGGAAAATGACTTTGGAAATTTTATCATCAGATAAAGTGCAAGTACTTGAACAGGTTAAAAGTTGGCGTGAAGCAATTAGTATAGCTGCAAATCCTTTGAAAGAACAAGGCTATTTTCAGCAAGATTACATTGATGACATGATTCATAGTGTAGAAAAATTAGGCCCTTATATAGTTATTGCTCCAGAAATAGCGATTGCACATGCTCGACCGAATAATAATGTAAAAAAGATAGGTCTAAGTTTGTTAAAACTAAATCAGCACATTAACTTTTCAGAAGAAGGACACTATGCTTCATTGGTGTTTGTATTAAGTGCTATAGATAATGAAGGACACTTAGAAGTATTGAGAAATTTAGCTATAACTTTAGGCAATCAACAGACAGTAGAACATTTATTAAATGCACAAACATCAAGTGAAATTATAAATATATTTAAAGGAGAATGAGGACAATGAAAATTTTAGTAGTATGTGGTCACGGATTAGGAAGTAGTTTTATGGTTGAAATGAATGCACAAGAAGCACTTAAAAATTTAAATGCACCATCAGACATAAAGGTTGAACATAGTGATGTTATGAGCGCGAGCCCTGATATGGCAGATTTATTTATTTGTGGAAGAGATTTAGAAGAAAACACAAAAAATTTAGGTGATGTCATTGTGTTAGATAATATATTAGATAAAGAAGAATTACAGCAAAAACTAGATGAAAAATTAAAAGATTTAAACGTACTTTAATCATTAATAAGGAGGTGGGACGATGAAGCCAATTCTTGATTTTATCGTCGATATTTTGAGTCAACCTGCGATATTAGTTGCCCTAATCGCATTGATTGGATTAATTGTTCAGAAAAAGTCAGCAACTGATATTACTTCAGGTACGATAAAAACAATTTTAGGATTTTTAGTCTTAAGTGCGGGTGCTAATGTAGTAACGCAATCATTAGAACCATTTGGTAAAATTTTCCAACATGCATTTGGTGTGCAGGGGGTTGTGCCTAATAATGAAGCAATCATATCAATTGCACTGGAACAATATGGTACGACTGCAGCGTTAATCATGGTGTTTGGCATGCTAGTGAATATCATTATTGCACGTATAACTAATTTGAAATATATTTTCTTAACTGGCCACCATACATTTTATATGGCTGCATTTTTAGCGATATTATTGTCAGTTGGTCATGTGACAGGTACGTTAACAGTGATTATTGGGGCGATTATTTTAGGTTTGATTATGGCAATATTACCAGCTTTAGCACAGCCTACAATGAAAAAGATCACTGGAAACGATCAAGTTGCTTTGGGTCATTTTGGTACATTGAGTTATTGGGCTGCTGGAGAAATTGGAAAATTATTTAAAAGTAAATCAAAATCGACTGAAGATATCAATTTTCCTAAAGGGTTAAGTTTTTTAAGAGAAAGTACGATCAGTATTTCTTTAACAATGACATTGCTTTATTTTGTAGCATCATTGTTTGCTACACCTACTTTCGTACATTCAGAAATCAGCGATGGGCAAAACTTTATTGTATTTTCACTTATTCAGGGCGTTACATTTGCAGCAGGTGTATTTATTATTTTAACTGGGGTTCGCTTAATTCTTGCAGAAATAGTGCCTGCATTTAAAGGTATATCTGAAAAATTGGTTCCCAATACGAAACCTGCGTTAGACTGTCCGATAGTCTTCCCTTATGCACAAAATGCAGTGTTAATCGGCTTCTTTGTCAGCTTTGTTGTAGGTGTGATTGGGATGTTCATTTTATTCTTATTCGGTGGTGTCGTGATACTTCCAGGTGTGGTGGCACACTTCTTCTTGGGCGCTACGGCAGGTGTCTTTGGTAATGCACGCGGAGGTATTAGAGGTGCGGTAGCTGGCTCAGCTTTAAATGGCTTATTAATCACGTTCCTACCATTATTATTCTTGCCATTTTTAGGGGATTTAGGTGGTGCTGCTACTACGTTCTCAGATACAGATTTCTTAGTAGTGGGTGTCGTGCTTGGTAATGTAGCAAAATATTTGGGCATCATTGGTATTGTTGGCTTAATTGTTGTTGTCGCTGTAGTGTCAATTTTATTACAAAAACGTTCGAACCAAAAAGCGATGAAAGAACAGTAATCATAAAAATCCTAGGCTATGTAAAATCATAAACCTAGGATTTTGTGTTGTTTTATTCTTTATAGTAAACAAGTTGTGTTGTCGTAGCTAATAACGATCCATCAGCACTCCAAATTTCGCCGGTTTGGTCATAAAAACCGTTATTAAAATTTTGTGCCCGTGTATGTCCTAATACATGATGATTATTATGTTTTTCTAATGCTTCCGTGTCAGAATGAAAGTAAACAGTAAGAGAAACTGTACCTATTGGAACAACTTTTTCACGACGGACGTATATTCTTGGGAAAAAGGCGTCACACATTGAAGCAAGTGATAAATAATCTAGTGGTCTATTTGGCTTGTCTTTCATCCATTGTAATGTAACTGAATCTGCATGATTTGATTTTGTGTAAGCTCTAGGTGCACCTTTTACTATTTTAATATCATAATGATTTACCCAGGGTGGGACTTCAGTTAATGATAAACTGTCTACACGTTCTGCATCTGGCACTTCTGGCTTGTTTAATTCGGTTGAAGACCATGTATCTCTTTTCTTTGCGGTAACTGCAGTCGCTGTGATAACTATTTCATGATGTTGGCACAGTTCAACATACCAATGTTGTGTAGAACGATTGGTTCTTGTAGGATTTGCCTTAATAATAAATGAGCCGTCTTTGACAGGTGCTGCGTAATTAACAGTAAATGAAACTGGGCTACCAAGACAGTCAGGATGTTCTATAATTGCTCGTAATAATGTTGATGCAATCACACCACCAAAAGGGCCAACCATATTGGCATAATCGTCAGAAGTATGTCCATGATAAACGCCAATTTCTTGTTGTTTTAGGTTTGTTGCGATATCAAAAGGGTGTGCGTACGTATTTAAGCTCATTGATATGCCTCCTTATAATTTTTAGCTGAGTTTTAAGAAGATTTTATTGAAGCATTTCTTTATAAACTTTGTGATTTTGATATGAAGCATAAAGCAATGGTGCGTTTAGTTGATGTTCTTCGGCTAAATTCAGTAAATAGCCTTGTAAGTGATCGGCTTCGATATTTAAGCCTTTTTCCATATCACGTTGCATTGATGTTTTGAAATGATATGAGAGCTTAGTAAGTCCTTTCATATACTGATCAACTATTGTATCGTCAATGGGCACTTGGTGACTTCTCATAATGGATGAAACTTCTTCATATAATGATTTGATAAAATCAGTGCCACCTTCACTATCACGTATTGGTCCGATTGGTGCATGCATCATCGTAGTTACACTTGATAATACTGTAATCATTAGATATTTTTGCCACATACCACGCATGATATCTGAAGTTAATATAAATTCAGATTTTGTATTAGCGAAAGTATCTTCTATTAATTTAGCTCTATCACTATTCGTACCATTTAATTCTCCAAAGAAAAGTTTATCGAAATCACTAGTTTGTACGACTTCACCAGTGGCATTCAATGAGGTTTCAATGATGCAATATCCACCCATGACTTTATTTTCACCAAAAACATCTTGTAATTTTGGAATATGTGCAACACCGTTCAACAGTGGGATAATCACTGTGTGGTCCCCAACAAATGGTTTCAAGTCATCGATTGCTTGCTCAAGGTGATAGGATTTTGAAGATAGTAAAATTACATCAAATGGTTCTGCTTTGTCTTCTTTAGTAATCAATTGAGGGGTAAAACTATAATCACCGTTCTCACTATGGATGACTAAGCCGTTCCTTTCCAAATAAGATTTCCTTTTCGGTCTTACTAAAAAAGTGACATTTTTATGATTTTCTACTAAACGACCACCAAAATAGCCTCCAATTCCACCTGCTCCTAAGACTAAAATACGCATCTTAAACACTCCTTAATCTATGTAATGATTCATATTGTTATATATATATACCACTAAAAGTTCAAAGTTACGCATTGGAAATGAACAGAAAATTTAAAGGCATGCTCATTGCATAATATACAATAAATTTTAAATATCAAAGAACATCCTTCATATTTGAGAAATGAGACTTAATAATCTAAGCCAAAATATAAAAACATTAAATTTTTGATGATTATGTAATGGATTGGCCGTGTAGTTGCAAAAGCAAGTGATATATAACGTAATTCATTGTTTATTGTTAAATACGCTGTGGGTATATTTAATAAATGAAGCATGGAGTGAAAGTGGTGATTACTATATAGCAATTATTTGAAATGTAGAACCATGCTCATATCATTATTTTGATATTTATAATGAACATGACCTTTAAGATGTTACATAAGCTTTTGAAGGTCACGTGTATTATCATCTTTGAAAGTAGTATAAAATTTAGACAAGAAAAATAAAAATGATTATAAAGTGTGAATCATGAAGGAGGATGATTATGACGAAAGTATTTGTAACTGGTGCTACAGGTCTTATTGGCACGAAACTGACAAAGCGTTTACTTGAAGAAGGCTATGAAGTAGCTGGATTAACAACATCTAAAAAGGGTGAGGAGAAACTAGTTAATGCAGGTATTCAAGCATATATCGGTAATATTTTAGAATACGAAACGATAGAACGCAGTATTGGTGATTTCAAACCAGACATTATCATGAATGAAATTACTGATTTAAAGCAAGTTGATATGTCAGCTAACACAAAAGTTAGAATTGAAGGTACAAAAAATCTTGTTGATGCAGCAATTCAGCACGGCGTGGAACATATCCAATCACAAAGCATTGCTTTCGCATATGAAGGTGGTAATGGGTTGGCAACTGAGGATACGCCTTTAGATTACGAATCTAGTGGAGATCGTAAAATTACAGTAGATGGCGTTGATGGATTAGAAAAAGAAACAGCTCGAATAAAAAATTATGTCATTTTGCGTTATGGGTTATTATATGGTCCAGGTACTTGGTATGGTAAAGACGGCATGATTTATAATCAATTTATGAATAATGAAATTTCAATCACAGATGGTGTTCAATCATTTATTCATATAGATGATGCAATTGAAACAGCAATTCAGGCTTTAAACTTTGATTCGGGTATTTATAATGTAGCAGATGATGATCCTGTAAAAGGCAATGTTTGGGCTGACTGGTATGCAAACTTATTAAATGTAACACCTCACATTAATATAAAAGCTGCAGCACCCTATGAACGCGGTGTAAGTAATGAAAAGTTTAAAAGGCAAGGTGGTAAATTAACTTATAAAACATGGAAAGTTGGAATGAATCCAATAAACTAGATTTAGAAATTTATTAGAAAGTGGCATAAACATTGATGCGAGATATTATTAATGTATGTTTTTTATGTAAGAAAGCCTTAACAGCATTATCGTTAAGGCTTTCTTAGATTTTTAATTAATTACATAATATTCAATAAAGCATAGTATTATGGTGTATATTAGTGGAGATAAAAATGTCTTTGAAATCAAAATAATAATGTTATTTACAATTTATACATCTGAATGATAAAGCGAAACCGCCTATATTACCAATGATGGACAATATGCCGTTATTGAGGATAGCTTTACATTGTGCATTATTTACGAATGTTAACACAGCACATCTAAAAGAACCCGAAGCTTACTCTAGTAAGTTTCGGGTTTAGTGTTTCAATGGTCCTACTTATTAAAATCTATAACAATCTTACCAAATGCACCTTTCATCATTTATAACTAATTTTAAAAAACGAGTAAACTGATAATACAATTATAAAGATACATTATTCTTTAAGATTAGCTAAAGTTTTTGCAATATCTTCAGAGGCAAATAAGCCACGCAGTTTTGACCATTCATCTCTATTTACGAAATGAACATTATTATTTTTTACAGCATCAAGTTGGTCCCATTGATTACTGTTTTGTAATTTGTTTAAATCTTCATCATTATTTTCATCAATCATTATAATTAATCTTTCTGGATTAACCTCAACAAGCTGTTCGTATGACATTTCTAAATAATTTGATTCTCTGTATGCAGGTAGTTTATCCGCAATGTTTTCACTAAGTGCATTATTGAAACCTAATTTACTTAGAAGTTCACCTACATACGTTTTGTTAGAATGTGCAGTTATACCTTGTTCAGAAACTACAGCCGCCAATGTTTCTTTGTTTTTATCTATATCAATTTGCTTGTTGAAATCATTGATTAATTCATTGTGTTTGTCTAAGCGCTCTTTAGCCTCTTTAGATTTATTAACTGCTGTACCAATACGTTGGAATATTTCTAAAGTTTCTTGATAGCCAGCATCAAAACTTCTAAATAAAATAGTAGGTGCAATCTCACTTAATTCATTATATATATCTTGATGACGATCAACATCTCCAATGATAAGTTGCGGAGAGGCAGAACGAATTGATTCAAAATCTGGATCAATACGAGTGCCAACAGATCTATATTTACCAACTGCTTCTTTAATTGGTGATATTAAATTTGTGCTATCATTATCATCAGCAATGCCTTTAACATCTATATTTAAAGCAACGAATGCATCGACAAAAGAAAATTCTAAAGCTACTGCTGAATGAATATCTTCTGGTAAATCAGTCGTTCCTAAATCATGTTTAAATTCAAAAGTCATTGTATTACCTCCTAATAGATAGTACAGTATTAATATTCCACTTAACTGTTATACAAAACGTAATAGAAATCTATATTTTCAAATGCCAACAATGATTATAAACGAATGTTTTATATTTTAGAAAACCCACACAATATTGGTGGTTTCATATACGGACATCATTATGTTTATTTGAAAATAGAAGTAAAACCATTATGTAAACTAACAAATTAAATAATTAAGATGTGAGTGCATTGCCGGTTCATAGTGTAAATATATTCGTTTCACATGGAACAATTTTATTAACATTAGATTAATCAATAATTAATTAGAATTTTCTAAAATTTATTGACTATACATGAGTGGAATGCTAGGATTAATACAACTCAAATACATAGGATTGACTCTTATTTAGAGAGGTGGAGGGATGTGCCCGATGAAACCCGGCAACCATCGTTAAACGAAATGGTGCTAATTCACAGAAAGTAATCTTGATTACTTTCAAAGATAAGAGAAGGTGGATACTTTCTCTTTATTACAATAAGAGAAAGTATTTTTTTACATAATGAGTGAATTTTATTTTCAGACAAGGTTAAGGAGAGATGTTATGAAAAAGTTGATTAGTTTAACAATTTTAGTATGTTTTGCTGCAATACTCGTAGCTTGTGGTTCGTCCAAAGATAAAGAAAATAAAAAAATCACGATTGCTACATCACCAGCACCTCATGGCGAAGTTTTAAAACATGCGAAAGATGAAATGAAGAAAAAGGGGTATGATTTAGAAATCAAAGTTGTTAATGACTACAAAGTACCTAATAAACTTTTAGACAAAGGTGATGTTGATGCAAACTTCTTTCAACATGTACCTTATTTGAAGGCTGAAAGAGATGACCATAATTATAATATTGAGGAAGTAGGAAAAGTATTTACGACACCAATGGGCGTATACAGTAAAAAATATAAAGACATCAAAGACATTCCTAAAGGCTCTACAATCTACGTTTCCAATAATCCAGCTGAAGAAGGGCGTTTCTTATCATTTTTCGTAGATAAAGGATTAATAAAAATTAAAAAAGGTGTCAAAATTGAAGATGCCAAATTTGAAGATATCGTGGAAAATAAAAAGAATCTCAAATTTAACAATAAGCAGGGTGCAGAATTTTTACCTAAAACATATAAAAGTAAAGAAGGCGCAGCTGTCATCATGAATTCTAATTATGCGATAGATAATGGTTTGACGCCACACAAAGATGCTATTGCAATAGAAGGTAAATCATCACCATTTGCTAACATTATTGCAGTTCAAAAAGGCCATAAAGATGATGAAAAGTATCAAACTCTATTAAAAGTTTTACAATCTGAAGATATGAAAAAGTTCATAAAAAAAGAATATAATGAAGATGTTATACCTTATGAAAAATAAAAACATTAATTTATGATATAGGTTTTAACAAACAGAGGAGGTATGGTTAAACATGTCTAAGTTAGGAATTGTCGGACTTGGTAGAGTGGGCAGCCAAGTATTGACAGACGTTCAATATTTGAATTTATTTTCAGAAATTGTATTAATTGATAGCAAAGAAGAAATTGCAAGCGGTGAGGCGCTTGATCATAATCATTCGCAAGGATTGTTTAATACAAGTCATGTGCGAATTAAAGCTGGCGCATATCAAGATTTAGCTGATGCAGATTTTATAGTAATTGCCGCAAGTATACAAACGGATAAAAACGATGGTGATCGTACACTATTGGCACAAGATAATCATGATATTATAAAAAATGTTATGAAACAAATTGCTGAAGTAACGCAAGAAGCTATTATTATTTTAATTTCTAACCCAGTGGATTCGATGGTATATTTTGCTAATCAAGTCAATTATCCAACTCATAAAATCATTGGAACGGGTACAGCATTGGAAAGCTCAAGGTTCAAAACCATTATCGCTCAGCATTACCAAATTGATCCTAAAAATGTTGAAGCTTTTGTTATTGGTGAACATGGTCAGTATGCAGTGCCTGTATGGAGCAAAGTGCGCATTCATGGTATGGAACTATCAGAGTATGAAGCTTTAAGTCAATCACCAGTAATTGATAAAGCACATATTACATCAATTATCAATGAAGTATCAATGGATGTTTTTTATCAAAAAGGGTGGACCAATGCAGCGATTTCCAGGGTGACTACTACATTGATACAAGCGATTGCTTTGAATCAACGCACAATTATGCCACTAACATCAAACAGTCAGGAATACGGGCTAGATGACGGGGCGTATAGTTTGCCGACATTAATTGATCAGCATGGTATTGTACAAAGATATCCTATCACATTGGATGAACAAGAAGAACAGCAGCTCGTTGAAGCATATCAATATATCAGACAAACAATTCATATAGCACAAAATTAAGTTCATTTAATATAGAGTGAGAAACATAAGTATCACATAGCATAAAAAATGGCGATTTCTAGATTTTATATAGAAATTGCCACTTTTTTATTTTGTACTCATATTTTTGTTTCATCATTATGTCAGAAGTATCATAGTGTGACTGCTTGCTTTAATATGAAGGTATGGCTACAATGTATTTAAATATTAATATTGAATTTAATAAAAAATTAAACGATTAGAAAGCGCGGTGCAATCATGTTGATAAGACATGCTAAACTCATTAGGTTATTGTTGAACAACAGTAATCATTACCTAAGCGCAGATGAAATAGCTAATTATTTAAGTGTTTCCAATAGAACAGTGAGAAATGATATACAATACATTAATGGTGAAATTATAAATCGCTTGATTACAAGTGTTAAAGGGAAAGGATATAAACTCAATCATGACCATTATGATGAGACAGAATTAGAGACATTGATACATTCTTATTTAACAAAAGAAAATGAAAAGTTAATGAAAATTGGATATGAATTATTAATGTATCAGAAACCCACTACCATTGATCAAATAGAATCAGCATTTATGGTAACGAAAGCAGAAGCTAATGATTATATAAATAGAATAAAGGCTTGGTGTGCATCATTTGATATTAACGTTGAGGTCATTAAGAAAAAAGGTGTTACCATAACTGGTAATGAAATGAATATAAGGAATGCGATATTACATTTAAATCAATTGTCTAATAATGAAAAGACAGTAGAGGGTTTGATACTTAATGAAATACCTCAAGCGCACATCAAAACCATATGTCATATTATTAAAAACAGATTAGCAAAACATTATATTTTTACTTCTGATATGCGTATTCAACAATTACTCATTCATTTAGTCATTATTATAAAAAGGGAAAAGATAAGTGAAGATTCATGGGTGATAAATGAAGAGGCTGAAGAAATAGCGATGCAGTGTATAGAAGATATCAACCATAAATTAGCTTATGGATTATCGAAAGATACAGCTAAGTTATTTTCTTTTTTCATTAGTTATTACTTTAATAAATATGATTTGGGTATAGAAACCTTTTTTGTTGAAAGCTATGTAGCGCGCATGATTCATCAAATGGAAAAAATAGTTGGTATCAATTTTACCCAAGACAATATTTTACGTGAAAACATTCAAGTACATTTTAGCAGAGCGTATTTGCGTATCGCTAAAAATGTATATATTAATAATCCATTAACGGATGAAATCAAAAAATACTATCCTTTTGTTTTTAATGCATTGTATGAAACTGTAAAATACTTGGCTAAAGATTCAAATTTAAGCTTAGTAGAAGATGAAATTGCTTTTTTAGCATTACATTTTCAATCATCTATTGATCGTAATAAAAAAGACGAAGTTAACATTGTGATAACCTGTTATTATGGTTTAGGAATATCTAGTTTGTTGGAAGTGAAAATTGCGAATCTAGATAGTCATATAAATATTGTTGATACTTTAAAATTAGAGAGACTGTCTCATTACAATTTTTCAAATGTTGATATGTTGATTACCACGCATCCCATTGACACTGCTGATTTACCAAATACATTACACGTGATAGAGGTATCCCCTTTGCTTTCGGATAATGATATAAATCACATTAAATCATTTATCAATAATAAAAGAAACCCTGTGTTGAAACAGGATGAAATATCTGCAATTCAATTTGATGTTCAAACGATGACAGATGAGGAAACTGCAACCCATGTTTTTGAAAACGCACAGTCAATGCTGATGAAACAACATGCTATTACGGAAAGTTATATGAAGAGTGCATTGGAACGTGAAAAATTTGCTTCAACATATATAGGGAATGGTATTAGTATGCCACATGGTGATCCTGCGAAAGTGTTGCGTTCACATGTTATTATATTTAAATGCCCTCATGGCTTACTATGGAAACAAAATAAAGTTAAATTAGTGTTCTTTTTAGCCATCGCAAATTCTGATACCTCAGCAATGAAGAAAATCATACATGTGATAGCTGGATTAAACGAGTATGATGTCGATCAACTTATGACTATGGATGCACAACATCTAAAACAGTATATGATTAAACTCATCAAAACATAATTGCCGTTGATAACGGCAATTATGTTTTTTTATCAATATTAGAAAGCGTTTACAATTGAATGTGAGGAGGATGAAATGATGAAAATATTAGCGATTACATCGTGCCCAAATGGTATAGCGCATACATATATGGCACAAGAAAAGTTAGAACAAGCTGCTCAAGAAATGGGCGTCAATATAAAAGTAGAAACTCAAGGTGGTGTAGGGGCAGAAAATGTTTTAACATCAAAAGAAATTAAAGAAGCGGATGGCATTATCATTGCAGCCGATAGACAAGTAGATTTGTCACGTTTTGATGGGAAATTAATTATAAATGAAAGTGTTCGTGAAGGCATTCATAAACCAAAAGAATTAATTCAACGTATCATTGATAAAGACGGACATATTCATCATGATCGTAATGGGGATACGAATCAAAAAGATGATGATCAAGAGCAAAAAAGTGGGATGCAAATGGTCTATCAACATTTAATGAATGGTGTATCATTTATGGTACCTTTCATTGTAGTTGGTGGATTATTGATGGCTATTGCTCTAACTTTAGGTGGTGAGGCTTCATCAAAAGGTTTAGTTATACCAGAAGATTCTTTTTGGAAATCAATTGAAAATATTGGTTCTCTAGCATTTAGTTTTATGGTTCCAATATTGGCTGGGTATATTGCAGTGAGTATTGCAGATAAACCTGGTTTGGTACCTGGTATGATTGGAGGCGCAATCGCAGCTGACGGTAGCTTTTATGGTAGTGATGCAGGCGCTGGGTTTTTAGGTGGTATTGTTGCAGGATTTATCGCAGGTTATATTGCAAAATGGATAAAAAATATTAAAGTACCTAAAGCGATGGCACCTATTATGCCAATCATTATTATTCCAATCATCTCTTCATTGCTTGTAGGATTAATTTTTATCTTCTTGATTGGCGCACCAATTGCGAGTATTTTTGAAGGTTTAACAACTTGGTTAAAGAGTATGCAAGGGACAAATATTATTATTTTAGCATTAATAGTTGGCGCTATGATTGCTTTTGATATGGGTGGACCAGTAAACAAAGTAGCATTTTTATTTGGTTCAGCATTAATCGCGGAGGGTAACTATGCTGTTATGGGAATGGTTGCAGTTGCAGTATGTACACCTCCTATTGGTTTAGGATTGGCTACATTTATCAATAAACGTAAGTTTAATAAAGGTGAAATTGAAATGGGCAAAGCATCATTTACCATGGGATTGTTCGGTATTACGGAAGGTGCTATACCATTTGCTGCACAAGATCCGTTTAGAATTATACCATCTAATATGATTGGTGCGATGGTAGCTGCCGTTATTGCTGCAATTGGTGGTGTAGGTGACAGAGTTGCACACGGAGGCCCAATAGTTGCAGTGCTAGGCGGAATTGATCAAATATTGTGGTTTTTTATTGCAGTAATCATTGGTAGTATCGTTACAATGAGTGTGGTTTTAATTTTAAGAAGACAAACGCCATCACTTGCAGTTGATACGAATAATATTGAAATGGGTATGGATCAATCAGAAAATGAGATAGAAACAGAAAAAAATAGTGTTTCAACGATGGATAATCAAGCATTAGAAGAACAAAGTGTATTTAGTGAACAAGTTATTCATATTTCAAAACAAACTTTATCTAGAGATGAAGCAATAGACCAGTTAATAGAAAATTTAAATGAACAAGGGTATATTACAGATCAATCACAATTAAAATCCGATGTCTTAAAGAGAGAGATGGAATCAACGACAGCGATTGGAATGAACGTAGCCATTCCTCATGCAAAATCGGATGCGGTTAAAGCACCTATCGTAGCAGTCATGAATAATAAGCACGGCGTGAAATGGGAAAGTTTAGATGGAACGTTACCTCAATTGATATTTTTAATTACTGTACCAAGTGATAGCAGTGACACACATCTCAAATTATTACAAAGATTATCAAGAACATTGATGGATGATGAAACTAGGCAAAATTTAATAAATGCAACAAATAGTAAGCAGATTTATAATATATTAAAAGATATTTAAATGGAGGTATCATGCAATGCCATTATTTTTAAAACCTGTATTTCAAGAACGGATATGGGGTGGAACAGCTCTAAAAACATTTAATTATGATATTCCAAGTGATTATACAGGAGAATGTTGGGCGATTTCGGCGCATCCAAATGGTACAAATACAATAGAAAATGGAAGGCATCAAGGTAAAACTTTAGAAGAAGTGTGGAATGAGGATAAAGCACTTTTTGGTGTTTCAGGTGATGTTAAATTTCCATTGCTAACTAAAATTTTAGATGCAAAAGATAAATTATCAGTACAAGTCCATCCAGATAATGACTATGCCCAAAAGTATGAGGGTGAATACGGTAAAACAGAGTGTTGGTATATATTAGACGCACAAGAAGATGCTGAAATTATTTACGGTGTAAACGCTGAAAATCAAGATGAACTGAATGATATGATAGATCAACAACAATTTGATAAGTTATTTCATAAAGTTAAAGTGAAGGCGGGAGATTTTTTCTATGTGCCTGCTGGTACAGTACATGCTATCGGAGAAGGTATTTTAATATTAGAAACACAACAATCTTCCGATACAACATACAGAATCTATGATTATGAGCGCACTGACAACAAAGGTAACCAACGTGAACTACATTTAGCGCAGAGTAAAGCTGTGATTAATCTTGCTGCGACTTCGCCCAATACAACACCCAAACACGAGGTGAGACAAGGGCAAACATATACGCAATTTGTTTCAAATGATTTCTTCACGGTCGAACGCTGGATGATCAAGGGTGCATTAAATTATGAAAAACCAAGCGCATATTGTCTTGTATCCATAGTTGAGGGTAATGGTAATGTAGAAACGAATGATGAAGTTTATAAAATAGAAAAAGGAATACATTTTATATTAACGACAGAAGATAAAAACATAGCATTTAACGGTGATATGACAATGATTATAAGTTATGTATAATGTTTAAGAGGTGAGGGCATGGATTTGCGTTAAGGCAGATTCATTTAACCTACACCTCTTTTTATCCAAAATTGAAGTAATAATATGAGTGATGAGGTGTATGGATATGCTTAAAATTTGCGCAGATATAGGTGGCACGAAAACCATTGTAGGGGTTATAGACCAAGACTTATCAGTGATTGACAGTCAAAATTCGAGACGGATGTAGATCACCCGGAAGCAGAATTTACAAAAATTATTAATATAGCAAATGAATTCAGCAAAAAATATAATAATGTAGCGCAAAGTACATTGAATATCGCGATGCCAGGACCTTGTGATTATACTGAAGGATTGTTTTTGAATCCTCCTAATTTACAGAAATATGTAGGCTTTAATGCTGGTGATTTTATAAAGGCGCAAAGTGCATTTCAACCACATTTTGTAAATGATACTGATGCAGCGATATTAGCGGAATATCAATATTTAAATTCAGATGTAGAAGATGTCATATACTTAACAATTAGCACAGGTATTGGTATGGCATATATAAGAAATGGTCAACTCGTTACTGGCATTGATGGTAATTTTGGAGAAATTGGTCATACTATCATAAAAAATAATAGCGATTATCAATGTCCGGTGTGTCACCAATTTGGATGTGTTGAAAATGAACTGTCAGGTTTAGCGATCAGTCGTAAAGCGAGTGATATTTTACAAAAAGTGGTGAGTACTAGAGAAGCAATCGACATCTACATGAATAATGACAATGAAAATATCAGTCGTATGATGAATGAAGTAGTGTTACTAACACAACAACTATGTACGAATTTATTTAATATCTTTAATGTATATCATATTATTCTTGGTGGTGGTGTTACACAAAGTGCATTACCATATAAAGCAAACATTGAAGCGTATGCGCAAAAGCACCATTTGATTCAAAACAAACCATTTCATATTAAAGTAAGTAATTTGGCAGAAAATGTGCTTACTGGTCTTTATTATGTAAATGAACAATAAAAACAGTTTGCACATTCATAAAGATAGCGAGCATCTGAAATGATTTAATGGAAATTTCAGATGCTCGCTATTTTTTGATGTCTAAAATGCTTAAGTTGATTTATAGTCTGTTGCGCTTAATCAAAATATATTTTCTTATGTTTAATGTTTTAGATAGTTGATCAGAAAGTAATAATCCTAATGCAATTGAACCTGCAATTAAAATCGCTCGTATAAAGGTATTGGTTGCATCTGTGAAATTTAAAGTCACCAATTGCTGTGTCGCTCTAAAAGCAATACTACCTGGGACAAGTGGAATGATGCCAGGAATCATAAAAAGTACAACGGGCGCTTTGAAAATACGACTCATAATATGGGCAAGCAAACCTAATGTTAAACTACCAAGCAAGCTAGAATATATACTATCCATTTCAAATGATTGTTCTAAAATGTAGCTGACAAAATAGCCCATTGAGCCAGCAAACCCAGCTGGAAAAAATAATTTTTTAGGGGCATCGTAAATCACATTAAAAAAGTATGATGCGCTAAAGCTACATAAAAAAGTAAATAAAATTGTCATTATGTGACCTCCTAAAAAATTAAGTAAGCAATCGCAATACCTGAGCCAATTGCGAAGGCAATGACGAGTGCTTCTAAAAATTTTGCTGTAAACATTAACATGTGTCTACTAAATAAATCTTGTATCGCAGTCGTTATTAGTACACCAGGTACAATTGGCATAACGGAGGCAATCATAGCTGGTCCGAAAGATTGATTGACTTGAAACAGTTCTGAACCAAATATAACGGTCGTACCCAAGATAAATGAACCTACAAATTCAGGTATAAACATGGTGAGTGATTTACTTTGCATATACTCAACGATTAAAAATCCTATAGCACCAGCGATAATTGTAGTAATTGCATCAGACCAAGTACCGCCTTGTAAGTATAAAAAACTTAACGATATAATACCTGCCGCAATCACTTTTTTCCATAGTGGAATACTTAAATTGGATCTATCAATATTTTTCAGCGCTTCAAAAGCTTCTTCTATAGCAAGTTGATTGTCTGTAAGTTTACGGGAAATATTATTGACTTGAAATATTTTAAGTAAATTAGTACTGTTTTTATCAATACGCAAAATTCGAGTATCGTGTTCTTCACTTAATGAAAAATTGATAAATACATTAATGACATATCCTTGGCTATTATAATAACCCATACAAATGGCGATTCGTCTCATTGTATCTTCAACACGAGAAACCTCAGCGCCAGATGACAATAAAATTTTACCAGCAAGTAATATCACATTCATCGTAACTTTATCTTTGTAGTTATCCAAAAGCGTACCTCCGACTTGATAAATAATTATCATTATTATCCCAATATTATTATGTAATTTCAAAGAGAATTTACTAAATGTAAAAAGCATAAACAATATGCATTGCTGACGTTAGCCTTCGGGTTGTCTGCGGTTACGTTGCGAGGTGTCTTAAGTAATGATTAGACGTTATCGTTTCAGCAAAATGAAATTTAAAGGTTTTAAAAAGTTAAATCAATAAAATTCAAGTATAAAAACATGTCTTATTTTTATCGATGCGACGTCTACATAGACAATTAGATATTATATTGCTGATAAAAGTTAATTGTTTCAGCCTTTAACATTTAATTAGCAATTAAAGTCCCACTTCTCAAATGTTTTGAGTCAGTGGGACTTAATGTAAGCTTGTTCGCTCAAGTTTTAGCCATTCTATTGCAGACCGTCATAATCATTTTGAATGAATTAGATTTTTATCAAATGACTTAAAGACATGCAGACGTTTTTATAATATTTGTAAGCCTTGTTCAAGATCTGAAATAATATCATCAATATTTTCAGTACCAATTGATAATCTTACTAATTCTGGTAAGACACCAGATGATTGTTGTTCTTCAGGTGAAAGTTGTAAATGAGTCGTACTAGCTGGATGAATAACTAATGATTTTGAATCGCCTACATTTGCTAAATGTGAGAATAAATTTAAAGATTCAACAAATTTGGCAATATCTTCAACTGAACCATCCACACCAAAGGTTAAAATTGCGCCTTGGCCATTAGGTAAATATTTTTTAGCAAGATTATGATATGCATTACTTTCCAAGCCAGGGTAATTCACCCAAGAAACTTTAGGATGTTCTTCAAGAAACTGTGCGACTTTAAGTGCATTTTCTGAATGTCGTTCTAAACGAAGATGTAACGTTTCTAAGCCAATTAGAAATTCATGTACATTAAACGGTGAAACAGCAGAACCAAGATCACGTAATAATTGTACGCGTGCTTTTGTAATATAAGCAGCTTCGCCTACATCATTTGCATATGAAACACCATGATAACTTGGATCCGGTTCGACTAAACCAGGGAACTTTCCATTATCCCAATTAAATTTACCACTATCGACGATGATGCCACCAATGGAAGTCCCATGGCCTCCTATAAATTTTGTGGCTGAGTGTATCACAATATCAGCGCCATACTCAAATGGGCGTAATAAATACGGAGTTGGGAAAGTGTTATCAACAATTAAAGGTATCTCGTGGTCATGCGCAATATGAGCAACTTTTTCAATATCTAAGACGTCTATTCTAGGATTACCAATTGTTTCGGCATAAACTGCTTTGGTTTTATCCGTTAAGGCTGCTTTGAAATTTTCGGGATTACTTGGATCCACAAAGTGTACTTTAATACCTAGTTTTTTGAAAGTGACATTAAATAAGTTGTAGGTACCACCATAAAGATTTGAAGATGCTACAATTTCATCACCGCTTTCAACAATATTTAATAAAGCTAAGTGAATTGCAGCTTGTCCAGAAGATGTGGCTAGGGCACCGACACCACCTTCAAGTGCAGCAATGCGTTCTTCAAAAACGTTTTGTGTAGGATTCATAATTCTGGTGTAAATGTTTCCGGGTTCTTCTAGTGAAAAAAGTTTTCTTGCGTGTTCTGTATCATCGAACACGTAACTTGAGGTCTGATAAATCGGTACTGCTCGTGATTTTGAGAATGCGTCTACCTCTTGACCCGCATGAATCGATAAAGTATCTAAATGCCAATGATTTTGAGACATACATTGTCCCTCCTATATATTTGAATTTTCTGATAATTATTACTATACAAGAGCACTTTTTTAATTTCAAGTATCCTTACTAAGAAAGTAAGGATTAATTTTATGTTTATAACAATAATATGTCCCCACGAATATTAATATGTAACAATATTCATGGGGAACTTTATAGGCAAAATCTGTTCATTCGATTAGGATCATTATTTCCTAGGCAATTTTATATATTAGTAATGTTGATCATGCGCATATTGATCGTGTGTATCATCCATATTTTCATGATTTAAAACTTCAGCGTTTTGCTGTTGTAGCTGACTGTAATCTCCTTCTGGTAATTTGCTCTCGAGAGCTTCAACTTTAGGATAAATAAATAGGGGAATAAAACCAATTAAACCGTATATCATAAATGTAAACATAAAATTAAACGTATCTATAAATAATCCTGCAAAAGTAGATCCAATCACTTGTCCAATAGCCAACATTAAGAAGGGTATGCCTATACCTAAAGAGGCATTTTTAACAAATATTTTAATTCCCCAAACTAAAAGTACGCCAGTTAAGAATATATAACTCATACCAAATAGTGCAGCAGATACAAAGGGAATAATCCAAATTTTGGGTGTGAAAGCAAGGGCGATTGTTGCGATGGCAAGTGCTATAACACCTAAATTAAATGCATAACGAAGTCCGCGTTTATCAATAATTGCACCTGATATGCCACCTATCATGCCGAATAATCCTATCAAAATCCAAAAGAGTGAAAGTGCAATATCAGAATAATTACCAGTATTTTGAACAAATGATTTGGAAAATGTCCAAAAGGTTGCAGTAGATACACCTAATAATATAGAAGCAGTCGTGATACGTGTACTAGCTGAAATATCACGAATGTTAAATGAACCTGTATGAATTTTAATATTTTGCTTTAATGATGGAATGATGAGATAGTTCCAAAGTAAAACGATAAGTGCCAATATCGCATAGATAAAATAAGTTTGTCGCCAATCTATAAAAGTGAACATGGCTGTTATACCCGTAAACATAAGGCCAATACTTGTGCCAGAATTAATCCAAGTATTTGCTTTTCCTTGTTCATGCACTTTAATCCATAAAGAAATGGTGTAGCCATATGGAGGTGAAATGAGTCCAGTACTCGCACCGGCAAAGATGACACCGATAGATAAAACGATTGCGCTTGTTGAAATGCCTATCCCTAATAAACCTATTAGTACAGAGATTCCTGCTAATATAATCATACGTTTAGGGCCAATTTTATCAGTTTGTAATGTTGAAAAGATAATTGTAAAACAATAGGATAAATAAAATAATGAGGAAATAATCCCTGATTGTGATGCAGATAAATGTAAATCAGTGGTTACTTCAGGTAAAAACAAACCAAAACTAAAACGTCCTAAACCATAGGTTGTTGCTATCATAGCTATACCAGGAAATACAAGTTTAGAAAATTTCACTATAAATTTCTCCTTTAGTAGATAGAATGTTCATTCTATTTTAATTTTAAAAAAATACGAGATGAGTATATAAAGTAAGATGCTCATGCTCGTTTAAGAATTAAATTTCTTTGTGTGCTTCGTTAAGTAGTAAATCAGCCATAGTTATGGCGTGCGATGTAGCTTTTTTTGAACCTAGTAATGCTGTCATTGAGGTTGTTCCTTCAAGTAATAGTGTGAATTGAATTGCCAAATCCAATCCATTGACGATACCAGCATTATTTGCCAATTGCTCTAAGTAATTTAACAACTTTTGTTTATGTCCTCTAGCAATATTTTCAATTTCGTTATCTGTATTCGCATAATCTTCGATAGCCCTCATAAACATATCACCCTTATAAGAATGATCATTAAGCCACTGACAATGTGCTTTGACTGCAGAAATAAAAGGTTGGTGTGGTTGTTTTTCAACATAAGTGTCTAAATAATGCCAATATCTAGATTCACGTTGTTTTAACACCGCCTCAACTAAATTGTCTTTAGATTCAAAATGATTATATAAAGTCATCGTAGCTACATTGGCTTCTTGTATAATTTGCTTTAAGCCGATACCACGAAACCCATATTCATAAAATAACCTTTCAGCAGTTGATAATATATCTTGTCGCTTTTGTGACAATCGTCTCACACTTTCTTCTTAGTAGAATGACCGTTCTATTTAAAGTTAACAGCTAAATAGCAAAATGTCAAAGTAATATCAACATATTATGATTTTGACATTTTATATTTAGAAGTGTAATATAACAATAAAATGAGTGTATACTCACTATTTGTGGAGTGGGGTGTAGAAATGATTGAAGTGAATAATTTAAGTAAATCTTTTAGTAATAAACAAGTATTAGAAGATATAAATGTTGCTTTTGAAAAAGGTGAAATTGTTGGATTAATTGGTCCGTCTGGAACTGGAAAAACAACGCTAATCCAATGCATGTTAGGAATGGAACGTATTGATGTAGGTTGGGTAACGATAAATGGAGTTGAAATGCCCAATAGAAAAATTTTAGGTGACATTGGATATATGGCTCAAAGTGATGCACTTTACACAGATTTGACGGGGAGAGAAAACCTAGAATTTTTTGGAAGTATATATATAAAAAAAAGAAAAGACATCAAAAAACGCGTGGAAATTTGTAGTGATATGGTAAAACTTCAAGAAGCATTAGATAAAAAGGTATCTACCTATTCTGGCGGCATGAAACGTAGGTTGTCTTTGGCTATTAGTTTTCTACAAGATCCACAAATATTGATACTAGATGAACCAACTGTTGGAATTGATCCTAAACTTAGACAAGCGGTATGGAGGGATTTGGATGCAGCCAAAAAAGAAGGGAAAAGTATTCTAGTCACAACTCACGTATTAGATGAAGCAACACGTTGTGACAGACTATTACTTATGAATCATGGTGAAATTATTGCAATAGGATCACCACAAGATATTAAAACGCAATATCAAGCTGAATCTATTGAAGATGTGTTTTTGAAAATGGAGGACTAAATATGAATGCATTTTATATTACTAAACGAATTTTCAAACAAACAATCAGAGACATACGTACGTTAATGTTATTACTAGTAGCACCTTTGCTAATATTAACATTACTGTATTATATATTTACAGTTTCAGATAACTCGAATGGTGTGAAAGTAGGCGTTCATGATATTCCTGCATCACTGAAAGATGAATTACAGTCACAAGATATTACGATAGAAAATTTTAAGGACCATAAAAATATAGATGATAAAATAAAAGAAGATCAATTGACTGGTTTTATGTATATGCAAAATAATGAGTTAGAAGTCACTTTTGCTAATGATAATCCAACTGATAAGGGCATCATGGCTTCTACAAACCAAAAATGGTTAACCAATCATAATATGACTCAAATGAAAGAAAATACAGAATCATTAAAAAAGGCACTTGAGGAAGTTCAATCGCAAATGCCTGATAATGCTAATTCAGGTCAAAGTATGACAGATAATCAGCAAAATATCAGCAAGCCAACAAAAGTTAATACACATTATTTATATGGGGATAAAGATGCTACATATTTTGATACAATTAATCCCATTTTAATAGGATTTTTCGTATTCTTCTTCACTTTTTTAATTTCTGGCATCGGTTTATTAAAAGAGAGAACCTCAGGGACGTTGGAACGGTTGTTGTCTTCACCAATTAAGCGTAGTCATATTATTTATGGTTATATAATGGGTTATGGTATTTTTAGCGTGATACAAACCTTTGTAGTAGTTATATATGCTATATATGTGTTAAATATAGCTGTTGCAGGTTCGATTTGGCTTGTCTTAGCTACAACGGTATTAACGGCCCTCGTAGCTTTAACTTTCGGTATACTGCTGTCTACTTTTGCATCATCAGAATTTCAAATGATCCAATTTATACCACTTGTAATTGTACCGCAAGTGCTATTTGCAGGATTAATACCAATATCGTCTATGAATATAGGGTTGCAATACTTTGCACATTTGATGCCACTATTCTATACGGGGCAAGCTATGCAAGATGTCATGATTAAAGGATTTGGTATACAAGATATTTATATCAATTTATGTATATTATTTGGTATTTTTGTAGTGCTCTTGATATTGAATATTTTAGGTATGAAGCGTTATAGAAAAGTTTAAATATGGGTGGTATCAAAAATGAATCGAAATATTAAAGATATTGTGGAAGAAATTGTACCTAAGTTAGAACATTTAACTGAAAAGCAACGTTCAGTGATTGAAAGTGCCCTCGTACTCTTTAGTGAAAAAGGCTATAATCAAACAAGTACAAGTGATATTGCGAAGCGGGCAGGTGTTGCTGAAGGTACAGTATACAAACAGTTTAAAAATAAAGAAGCATTGCTATATGCAGGTTTAGTGCCTATCATAAAAGATAATATAGCGCCAACTGTAGCAGAAGAATTCTTAAATGAATTGAATCGTGCAAGCAACTTGGAAATATTTATAAATACATTTGTGGACAATCGTTCTCAATTTATTTATGAAAATAGAATGCTGATAAAGATATTCTTTAATGAGGCTATGACAAGTAAAACATTTCAATCAGTTTTATTAGAAATATTTAATAAGCGTTTAGTTGCTCATTTAAAGCCGATAATCAATAAGATGATACGTTGTGGTGAAATGCGAGATGTCGAAGCGGAGTTTTTTGTACGTAGTTTAATTGCTCAAACAATCAATTTAAATATAAGTTGTTTAATTGATTTGAATTATCAATGTGACGAAGCGTATGAAAAACATTTACTTTATACAAAAGAAAGTCTTTACTACATGTTTAAAGCCTAACAATATAATAGCTTATTTAAAATAAAGAAAGTAGAACAGAAATGGAAGTTAGCATCTCCGTTCTACTTTTCTTTTTTTATTTTCTAGGTATACCAATAACGTGTCCTAGTTGTGATGGCGGATTAAACGGCGTTTGCATATTAAAAGCTGCTTGTATTTTCTCTAGTATAGGTTGAGGGAACGCCATGCTCCGACGTGTAACTTTACTAACACCTATCATGATAACTTCATATGTAGCAATACGCTCATCATTGTCATTATACATTGTCAGGAATAAATGTACTCTTTTCGCATCATAATCATAAATATGTACTTTAACATAAAAGGCATCATCTAACACAAGTTCTTTTAAAAATGAAATATGTGCCTCCAAACTAAAAATGGTAATTTCATGTGTTTGTCGATAAGAAACATATAAGTCGACTGATTCAAAAAAGCCAACGACAACATCACTGAAAATGGAATAATATTGTGCATCATGCATATGGTTATTATTATCTATCCAAGATGGTTGCACGGTGTTTTTATAAATGTATTCCTCTGCCACAAAATCACTCCTCGAGTAAAAATTAATAGTAACCTATATTATTGTAACAACATTAAACAGTTTAAGTTAGTATTTTGATTGAATCTAAGCATAATTCAGCATTAATTATTAAAAATACGAGCATTGATAAACAAATGTAAGTAAGTTATTATAAAAAATGTAAACGCTTGCATTTTGAATGTTTTAAGTTTATATCAGTATTTATAAATTTAAAATAAAAGATATAAAAATTTTGAATTTAAACAGAATTCGGTAGGTAACAAAGGTTTGGGTGACTAGGAAAAACGGGTACAGACTTAAGGTTCTGTGAAAACCACAAACATATTTTAAGCTCGTTCATCCTATATCAAGATTAAAGATGCAAGCGAGCAAAGTAGTGTTATAGACATTTGTAAATGTTTATAAATGAAATTTAATGTAACTTTAGCGAAGGGGATTTATATGAAAAGGATATTTTTAATAGGTAGTGCATTCATTGGTATCATCGTGGGTGCAGGGTTTGCCTCAGGTCAAGAAATACTACAGTATTTTACTAGCTTTGGAACGTTAGGTATACTCGCGGGAATTGTTTCTACCGTGTTATTCGCTTACGTAGGTATGATGTTAGTTTGGCTAGGTAGTATATTTAAAGCTGAAGGACATAACGACGTGATACATAAATTGACTGGTGGTACAATGTTTGGCAAAGTGATTGCATGGTTAGTAGACATTGTGCTCATTATTGCCTTATTTGGATTTGGTGTCGTTATGCTTGCAGGTGGAGGTTCGAATTTTGAACAACAATTTGGCATACCAGCTGTGTACGGTACCGCTCTTATGGTTATCTTAGTACTTGTATTTGGAATGTTACGTGTGGATAACGTTGTAAAAGTGATTGGTAACATTACGCCGCTATTGATTATCTGTATTGTTATCGTTGCGATATATTGTTTATTTACGATGTCAGGTTCATTTAGTGAATTGGATACATTGGCTAAAAGTCATACCTCAGCTGTCCCACATTGGTTTATCGCAGGTGTGAATTATGTCTCACTTAATGTAGGATTAGGTGCATCAATGTCAATTGTCATGGGAGGCAATGAGAAAAATAGTAAAATAGCGGCATGGGGCGGTTTAGTTGGCGGTATAGTATTAGGTTTAATGATTATGATTAGCCATTTGGCAATTTTTTCTAAGATTGAAACAGTTGGGCACTTGCCGTTACCAATGTTAGGATTAGTCAATGATATTTCACCTATATTAGGCGTATTCATGTCAATCGTTATTTATTTAATGATTTTTAACACATGCCTAGGTATGTTTTACTCATTAGCTACACGTTTCACTGAAATTGAAACGAAACAATTTAAAATATTTTATACGATATTCACTTTAATCGGTTTTGCAATTAGTTTTGCAGGTTTTACAGATTTAATGACATTTTTCTATCCAGTAATTGGTTATATGGGAATCATTATTATAATCGTATTAATTTATGCACCATTTAAGGTGAGACGAATAAAAAAACAAGGTAAATCATTGCAAGATTTGTAAAATATCATATGAAAATAGGTACATATTTTTATAGTGTAAATGTTAAGCTAGCAGGTACGTATAAGAAATGATAACTATTGAAATCCGAAAGGAGCCAATCGCAAATGGTTTATGTGGCATTGTTGTTACTGATAATAGCGATTATATTATTGATTTATTCTATTGCACTGCTGATGGGGAAAGATGGATCATTATTTAGCTTGTTTACACATGAAGAAAAATCATTAAAAAAAGGACAAAAGCTAGCGATTTACATTGCGACAATTATATTGTTAGTAATTAGTATTGTATGGTTGCTAAATATAGTTTAAATGAATGGTAAAAAAGCTATTTAAGCATTACGTGTTGATAAGCTATCACAAATAGCTGACTCAAACACAAAATTTTAGATGTGCAATAGAGGAGGCTGGAACGGAGCACTTTGTCTCAGCCTCTGATTGTTAAATTAGCAGAAACTGACTGGCTCTGATGATATAAATGATAGCCTCAGTCAGGCACGGTCAAAATCAATATGTTGTATAAAAAGAGAACTAATCCATCTTTTGTATGGATTAGTTCTCTTTTGTATAAGTTAATTTGTAAGTCTTATTATTTTTGACGTGAAGGTGGTTGTTTGATATTTGGCACAATGAAAATTAATATTTTCTTAAGAAATTGACTTCTCTATCAAAGATTTGATGTACAACATACGTTTGAACTGCATTTAAAATGCGCTCAATAATTTGTGTTTTATTTGATAGAATTCGAATGCTGAAACCATGTGTTGGCAGTTGCGTAATGCCAAAACGGCAATTATATACTTTTTGATAATGCTTGATGTGATCATATACATCATCAATAAAGGATTGATTTACTTCAGGATGTATGAAATAACATGAGCCTAAATGTGTATAGTCTTCCATATATCCTAGGCCATCAACCTTATTTTTAGTTGGATCAAGTAACAAATTATCAAAAGTTACGAGTTCATTATCAACATAAATTTCATTAAGCAGATGCATATATGTGTATGTGAAGGCTTTGTCTTCTTTTGAATAACCAGGTGTCAGTATATCTGTATAGAACAGTGAACCGCTAGCACTTAAATTAAACGTATTTTGTTGGAAAAATTTGGCGTTTTCAAATGCAATTATAGGATCGCCGACATATTCAATATAACCATTATCTTTAATGGTAAAATTTTGATATTGTTCGACATGATCATTTAATGTTTTATAAATTTTTGTCGCACCTTGTGAAGTTAGCGTTACATGTGCATTTTCTTCTGCTGTAAAATCCATCTTGTAACGGTCACCATCTAAATAACCACCGCCTACATTTACAATATAAAATGTAGGTATATCTGAGCCGTTTAAGTAGACTGGGCGTATGACTTTTAATGCTTTTTCAAAAAAGATATTACGCGCTACAGATTTTCTACCATTATTAAAAATGGTTAAATCTAATATGCCAGTCCATTTTTGTTGTGCATCGGCCATTAAGCTAAACCTTTAAGAAAGACGTCTTGATCAATCCATTCGATAACCTTATCTAAGCCTTCATCTGTTTTAAGATTAGTAAATGCAAATGGTCTTTTGCCTCGGAATGTTTCTGTATCTTCGGCCATACGTTCTAATGAAGCACCAACATATGGAGCTAAATCGGTTTTGTTAATTACAAAGAAATCAGATTTAATCATGCCTTGTCCGCCTTTACGAGGAATTTTTTCCCCTTGGGCAACGTCGATAATATAAATAGAAAAATCGACTAACTCTGGGCTGAAGGTCGCAGCAAGGTTGTCACCGCCAGATTCGATAAAGATTAAATCGATATCGTCATTGCGCTCTTTTAATTCATCGATTGCAGCAAAGTTCATTGAAGCATCTTCACGAATTGCTGTATGTGGGCAGCCGCCTGTTTCGACACCGATAATGCGGTCTGCAGGTAACACACCGGAATTAACTAAAATCTTTTCATCTTCTTTTGTATAAATATCGTTAGTAATGACTCCGATACTAAATTCTTTAGATAATTGTTTTACTAATTTTTCGATAAGTTGTGTTTTCCCTGCACCTACAGGGCCACCGACACCTATCTTAACTGTCTCTGTCATTTTAAATGCCCTCCTAAGATATAAATATTCTTACGTTTACGTTTTCATGTTCCATCTGGTTGATTTCTAATCCGGGTGCAGTGATACCTAGTTGTGATTCATCTAATGTCATAATATGATTTCTCGTATTTTTCATAAAGGGAATCATATCATGCACGATTCTTTGACCAGCAGTTTGTCCTAAAGGAATTGCACGAACGGCGTTTTGTGTTAAACTCGAAACATTTTGGTATAAATAGTAATCGATAATCATTTCAATATCGACACCCAAATGGTGACCGAGTATCGTAAAACAAATCGCAGGATGCAATTTTGCATTTTTATTTTTGTTTTGCGTTTGATACCACTTTAACCATTCACTATCATAAAGTTCTGCTGCTAATTTGACCATGCGGTTACCCATTTGTTTTGAACCTTGTCTGGTTTCTTTAGGTAGGTTTTGTACAAAAAGTATTTTATCTAAATACAAGATTTTTTCTGTGTTCTGATGATTGAGTGCATCATAGACGAGACGCATCGTTAAACCATCAGCAAACGAAAGTTGTTCATTTAAGAATAATTCAAGCCATTGTTTAAATGATGCTTCATCATGAACAATATCTCTTTGGATATATGTCTCAAGTCCGAATGAGTGACTGAAAGCGCCTGTTGGAAATTGAGAATCACAAAATTGAAAAAGGCGCAAATGTGCATGATCAATCATGTGAATGACCTATATGTCTGAATGCTTGATTTACTTTTCTATCTTCGTGGCTATAGGGTATGCCTAATTCTTTCAGTAAATCCTCTACAAGATAGTCATATTGTACAAGCATCTCTGTTTCTGTGAATTGTGCTGGCAAATGTCGATTACCTAATTGATGTGCAATGTCACCCATTTCTTGTAATGTGCGTGGTTTGATAACTAATAAATCTTCTGAATTGACGTCTATAATTATCATATTTGTATCGTCTTGATATAAAATATCACCATATTGTAAATCGATTGGCTGTTTTAAACGAATACCAATTTCATTACCATGATCTGTTGTAACGCGTTGAATACGTTTCACTAAGTCAGAATTTTCAAGGTAAACTTTTTCAACATGTTTGTTTTTTTCATTTTGCGTAAGATTTGCAATATTACCTTTAATTTCTTCGATGATCATACTTTATCCTCCTAAAATAAGAAATAACGTTGTGTTAGTGGCAATTCAGTAGCTGGTTCACTTGTTATTTTCTCGCCATCGACAAATACTTCATAAGTTTGTGGATCCACATCTAGTTTAGGTGTAGCGTTATTATTTTTCATATCTGCTTTAGATAAATTACGAATGTTTTTAACTGGTCTTAATTTACGTTTTAAGCCTAAACTTTTACCAATATCATTTTCGTAAGCTGTAGACGAAACGAAAGTGATGGCAGTACTTTGCATATTACCACCTAATTGGCCGTACATATTACGGTATTTGAGCGGTTCAGAAATTGGAATAGAACCATTAGCATCACCGTTGATTGCTGTACTAATCATACCACCCTTAAGTACTACTTCAGGTTTAACACCGAAGAACGCTGGGTCCCACATCACAATATCTGCGAGTTTACCTTCATCAATAGACCCAACATATTCTGAAATACCATGCGTGATTGCAGGATTAATTGTGTACTTCGCAATATAACGTTTGATTCGATTATTATCGTTATATTCACCGTCTCCTTCAAGTGCGCCACGCTGTTCTTTCATGCGATGAGCCACTTGCCATGTACGTGTAATTACTTCACCCACACGTCCCATAGCTTGAGAGTCTGAACTAACCATACTAAATACCCCTAAGTCTTGTAATACGTCTTCTGCAGCAATCGTTTCTTTACGAATACGTGAGTCAGCAAAAGCGACATCTTCAGGGATGGAAGCGTTAAGATGGTGTGTGATCATAACCATGTCTAAATGTTCATCAATGGTATTGTGTGTGTAAGGCAAGGTAGGGTTAGTGGATGATGGTAAAATATTTGAGTATGAAGCTGACTTAATCAAGTCAGGTGCGTGCCCGCCACCAGCGCCTTCTGTATGGTACATGTGTAACACACGGTCTTTAACTGCAGCCATTGTTTCTTCCATAAAGCCGGCTTCATTTAAAGTATCTGCGTGTAAGGCTACTTGAATGTCATAGTCGTCTGCGACTTGTAGAGCATGATCTAAGGCAGATGGTGTTGCACCCCAGTCTTCATGGACTTTAAGGCCAATGGCACCCGCATGTATTTGTTCTACGAGAGCCGTATGATTAACGGCTTGTCCTTTTCCAGTAAAACCAACGTTTAATGGAATTTGTTCTGCCGCTTCTAACATGCGATGAATATACCAAGGACCTGGTGTAACGGTTGTTGCTTTTGAGCCTTCAGAAGCACCTGTACCTCCGCCAATCAATGTCGTTGTACCACTTTCTAGTGCAACGAGTGATTGTTCTGGGTTAATGAAGTGAACGTGTGTATCAAGGGCACCCGCAGTTATGATTTTACCTTCTGCAGCAATAACATCAGTTGTTGCTCCAATAACAATATCAACATTATCCATAATATCCGGATTGCCTGCTTTACCAATTTTCATAATATAACCATTTTTCACACCGATATCTGCTTTGATTACTTTGTCATAATCTAAGATTAACGCATTAGTAATCACTAAATCTGCAACTTTTTTATCGTCTCTTGTTACGTTAGGGTTTTGAGCCATACCGTCTCGGATGGACTTACCGCCACCGAAAGTAGCTTCGTCACCATAAGTAGCAAAATCTTTTTCGACTTTGGCGAATAAGTTTGTATCACCGAGTCTAACTGAATCACCAATCGTTGGGCCATAAAGACTTGTATATTGAGATTGCGTCATTTTAAAGCTCATTTTTTATACCCACTTTCTTTATTAGCATTATCTTCAGATAAATTAGCTTCATCGATAATTTCTGAGTCTTTAGTATAATCATCAGGTTTAACTACACGGGTTTCGTCTATTGGACCATTTACTTTGCCATGGAAACCATAAATATTACGTTTCCCTTTATATTCTACTAATTGAATTTCTTTTTCATCACCTGGCTCAAAACGAACTGCAGCACCTGCGGGTATATCTAAACGTTTGCCATATGCGTGATCACGATTGAAATCTAAAGCAGGATTCACTTCGTAAAAGTGAAAGTGAGAACCAACTTGTATAGGCCGATCACCTGTATTTTTTACTGTGATGACTGTGGCATGAAGCCCTTTGTTAACATCGATTTCTGTACGCTTAACAATAATTTCACCTGGTTTCATCTAGTATCCTCCTTTAGACTATCGGATGATGGACAGTAATTAATTTTGTACCATCAGGGAATGTTGCTTCAATTTCTAAATCAGTTAACATATCTGCAACACCTTCCATGACATCATCTTCACTTAATATTTGTTTTCCATAACTCATGAGCTCTGCGACTGATTTCCCATCGCGTGCGCCTTCTAATAATTCAAAACTAATGATAGCAGCTGCTTCAGGATAGTTTAATTTTAATCCTCTTTGTTGACGTCTACGTGCTAAATCGGATGCAATGACTAACATTAATTTATCTTGCTCACGTTGTGTAAAATGCACGTTGTTCACTCCCTTTCCAAAACTGTTGAAAACAACACTCATGTATAAGTGTCTACATTTTTATAATAAAGGGTTGCTAGGCTAACTACAAGAATTACACATTAGTGAAAAATGCAAAAATAACAAATTCAGTAAAATTTGAAAGACTTTTAATTATAGGTTGTATGATATAAGATAAATAACGTAAATTTTATAGAAATCAGGTGACATTGTGAATGCGATTCAAATATTATTAAAAAATATCGCGCAGGTTTTGTTGTTGAACAATGCATGGACAGGTTTATTTATCTTAATAGGCCTATTTGTAGGTAGTTGGAAAGTCGGTTTAATGGCACTTATTGCTAGTTTAATATCGTTATTATTAGCTAAACATACGAATTATTCAGAGGAAGAGATTAATAGTGGTTTAGCAGGGTTCAATCCAGTATTGACAGCAATTGCATTAACGTTATTTTTAGTACCTGAATGGTACAGCCTATTGATCGTCTTAGTTGCAATAGTCATAACAATGCCATTAGGATCTGCATTCAGGGAATTTTTCAAACCTTTTGGTGTACCAATGTTAACGATGCCATATGTGTTTGTAAGCTGGGTCGTTTTATTGATGTCTTTCCAATTCAAATTTGTAAATGCAGATGTAAAGATATTGCCTAACACAGTCAAAGAAATTACATTTTCGGGACATCAAATCGATTTTATCAGTGCCTTTTTATCAGGTTTTAGTGAAGTTTTTTTATTGAAAAGTGTTTTGGCAGGTACATTCATTTTAATTGGAATTTTTATTGCTTCCAGAAAAGCAGGATGCTACGCAATGATTGCTAATGTTATTGGCTTTGCAGCAGTTACAATACTCGGTGCAAATCATGATCAGATTAATGACGGTTTATTTGGTTATAATGTCATTCTTACAGTTTTAGCGTTAGGCGTGGCATTTAAAACTAGAATTCCAAGGTATATGAGTATTGTACTGGGTGTTTTACTAACAGTGGTTATACATGCAGGCATGATTACATTGCTAACACCATTTGGATTACCTGTATTTACCTTACCGTTTATTATTGCTACATGGATTATGTTATTCGCAGGCAATAGTATGCGTGTACAAAAATAAGTAACCACTGAGGCATGCGGTTTAATTAAATGTACAAACTAAGTATAATGAAAAAGGATGAACTTTGATTATGCGTTTATTATTTAATAAAAATTGTTGAAAAGAGGTATATTTATGAAAAAAATCATCACAGTATTAGCTTCTGCAGCAGTGATTTTGGCTGGTTGTAGTGGCTCTAACAGCGAGTCTAAAGGCAAAACTTTAGATGTAGAGTTACCTTTGAAAACGACATCTATCGCACCATATGAAACGGATGTGCCTGTGAAAATAGGTGCTGCAGAATCATTGTTTAAAGCGACATCTGATGGCAAAGTTCAAAAGTTGTTAGTTAAATCTTATGATCAAACATCACCGACTCAATTAGATTTAACATTAAAAGATAATATTAAATTCCAAAACGGCAAAAAGGTGACAGGCGAAGCGGTTAAAGCTAGTTTGGAGGAAAGTATTCAAAAAAGTGATTTAGTCAAAGGTTCACTACCAATCAAAGATATCAAAGTGAATGGACAAAAGTTGCAAATCACAACTAAATCCGCATATCCTGAGCTCATTTCAGAATTAGCTAGCCCATTCTCAGCTATTTATGATACTAAAGCTAAAGGAGATATCAATAAAACCCCTGTAGGCACTGGTCCATATCAAATCAAAGATTATAAACAATCACAGAAAATTCAATTGGACCGAAATAAAGATTATTGGCAAGGCAAACCTAAACTAGACCACGTCAATGTTACATATCAAGAAGACGGCAATGCCCGCACGAGTGATTTAGATTCTGGAAAAGCAGATGTTATTACAGATGTACCAGTTGAAAAAGTTAAATCATTAAAAGAGAGTGATAAGACAAAAATTTCATCTGTCTCTGGTTTTAGAACTGGATTATTATTATATAATCACACGAGTGACAAAATGACAAAGCAGGTTCGTGAAGCCTTAGATAAAGTCATTGATCGCAAGCGTATTACAGATAATGTTTCAAAAGGTTATGCAACATCAGCAACTGGACCGTTCAACAATAAACTCGACTTTATAGAAAATAAAGATGTGCAAAAACAAGATATTGCGCAAGCTAAGAAAATAATGAAAGATGCTGGATACAGTGAAGCACACCCATTAAAGCTGACGATATCTACGTATAATGGTCGTCCCGAATTACCTAAAATTGCACAAGTGATTCAGTCAGATGCTAAAAAGGCAAATATTGATATCAAATTACGCAATGTGGATGACATACAGGGGTATTTAAAAGATAAAGAACAATGGGATGCCTCACTTTACAGCTTCGGCACAATCCCTAGAGGAGATACAGGTTATTTCTTTAACCAAGCTTATAAACCCAAAGGTGCAATTAATGCAGGGGGTTATGATAATCATAAGGTCGCAGCATTAATAGATGAGTTAAATAAAACAGTGGATAAAGAAGAACGAAATCGCATTACCAATCAAATCATTGATATTACAAATGATGACATCGCAAACAGTTATATTTCTTACAATGACAATATTGTTGGAATGAATAAGGATGTAGAAAATTTAACTTCAACACCAGAAGGTATTTACCTTATTGATTATAAGGTTGATAAAAAAGAATGATATTAAAACAGATACTTTCTAGAATTGGACAAATGATCATTGTATTGTTTGTCCTTTCTACTATTACTTTTATATTAATGAAACTTACACCCGGAGACCCAGTTGACAAGGTTTTGCACTTAGATGTAGCGAATGTTTCGAGTGATCAAATTGAAGCTACGAAAGAGCGATTAGGGCTTAATCAATCCCCGGTAATGCAATATTTTCAATGGTTAGGTCAAATAATACAATTGAACTTTGGTACCAGTTATCAAACTGGTGAACCTGTGATTAAGGAATTGATTTTCTATACACCTCCAACCTTAACGATTGCAATATTAACGATAGTTATCGTATTTCTAGTTGCCATTCCTTTGGGTATGTTAGCAGCTAAGCGTTATCATACTTGGGTAGATACATGGATAAGAATACTGACTTCATTTACAGTAAGTGTGCCTTCCTTCTTTTTAGGAACGATATTAATTTATATATTTGCACAACGATTAAATATACTTCCTTCATCAGGTTTAGATTCCATTGCTGGTTATATATTACCTGTCATTGCATTGAGTGTTGGAATGAGTGCATATTATGTAAGATTGATGCGTTCGACTTTAGTTGAATTGTATCAATCTAAAGAAGTTGAAGCGGCTAGATTAAGAGGGATGTCAGAACAATATATATTATGGAAAGATTTATTTAAGCCAGCTATTATTCCCGTGATTACTGTATTAGGAATGTCTGTTGGGAGTTTAATTGGTGGTACGGTAGTGATTGAAAATTTATTTGGTATACCGGGCCTAGGTCACTTTCTTGTGGATAGTATTAGAGCGAGGGACTATCCGGTAGTACAAGGTGCCGTTATCATGATTGGATGCTTTGTGGTGTTAGCCAATACGATTAGTGATTTGTTACTTTTATGGATCGATCCTAAACGTCGTTTTAATAAAATCAATGATAAATTAAAACGCCACGGTCAGGATGGTGATATGGAATGAAAGACATGAATAAAAGCAGTTTTATCTTTTACGTGTTTGGTATATACGTATTGTTGCTCATCATTGCTCAATTTTTTATTTCAACAGATAGTGCTTTGGAGGTACATTTGAATCATACACTAGAGCTTCCTAGTAGTTCACATTGGCTAGGTACAGATGATTATGGTCGCGATTTACTAGCAAGAGTAATCATAGGTGCTAGATATACATTAATCATCAGTTTAATCACATTGTTAATTACTGTAATAATCGGTGTACCATTGGGGCTTTTAGCAGGTTATAAAAAAGGCTTTGTTAATACTGTAATTATGCGTGTTATTGACATAGGATTAAGTATTCCAGAGTTTGTGTTAATGATTGCTATGGCAAGTTTCTTTAAACCTAGTATTTGGAATTTAGTGATAGCAATTACGATTATAAAATGGATGACATACACGCGACTGACACGTTCGATTGTAAGTAGTGAAATAGGGAAACCATATATTCAAATGGCTAAACTATTTAATGTACCAACACATCGTATTATTATTAAACATTTTTTCCCACAAGTGATGCCATCTGTGATTGTTTTAATGACCGTAGACTTTGGGAAGATTATACTTTATATTTCTTCACTCTCATTTCTAGGTTTAGGTGCACAACCACCTTCACCAGAGTGGGGGGCAATGTTAAATGCAGGTAGAGATTATATCAGTTCATATCCTTTACTATTGATTGTACCAGCATTTCTAATCACATTAACTATTTTATTGTTTAATTTAACTGGTGATGCATTGAGAGATAAACTTTTAAAAAGAAAGCGTGATGTAGATGGCTAATAGTAACCTTTTAGCAATAGCGAACTTAACCATCACAGATAACAGCGGACAAAGACTTGTAGATCAACTTGATTTAGCATTACGAAAAAGTAAAGTGAATGTTTTGGTGGGTGAAAGCGGTTCTGGAAAAAGTTTAACTGCAAAAGCACTTGTGCAACAAGTTCCTAATATGCTAACCACACATTTTGATTCACTAGTTTACAAAGGGCAATCCATCACAGGTGTGCGTAATTTACTAGGAAAAGAAATTGGATTTATATCTCAGGATTATACACATAGTTTTAATGATCATACAAAATTAGGTAAGCAATTACTTGCGATTTATAAAATGCATTATAAGGTAGACAAAACAACGGCTAAAAAGTTTGTAAAACAAGCACTTAAATGGGTGGATTTAGATCCAGAAACAGTGATGCCGCGTTATAGATTTAACTTGTCAGGAGGTCAACTTGCAAGGGTGCAAATCGCCAGTGTTTTAATGTTAAAGCCAAGTGTTATTATCGCTGATGAACCTACAGCATCATTAGATGCAATCACTGGTTATAATGTGATGCATTTAATCAAGCACTTAGCGGAAGTCCATAAGGTGACTTTATTGATGATTACACATAATTTATCTCATGTGCTCGATTTTAGTGACTGGATTAGTGTTATTCAACATGGTAAGGTCATAGACTTTAACCATGTACAAGCATTTAAAGATGGGAATGTAAAACCATATAGTCTTAAATTATTTGATGCGCGTAGTCAGTTAAGGAAGGATGGCATAAATGATTAAGTTGAAACAGGTTAACTTTGCATATAAAAATGCGCCTATTTTAAAAAATATTAATTTAACTATATCTCCAAATGAAAAACTAGGTATTGTTGGTGAAAGCGGTTCTGGTAAGACGACTTTGGCCCATATCATGCTAGGATTATTAACTGATTACCAAGGTTATTATTCAACACAAGGATTAAGTATGCTTCCAATATTCCAACATGCATATGACAGCTTTAATCCCAAATTCAAAATACAAACCGCGCTTGAAGAGCCATTACGATATTACAAAGGTTCACAATCAACATCAGATATTCGCTCAAACCTAAAATATTTAATGTCATACATGCAGTTAGAAGAAGCATTATTACAAAAATTTCCAGACGAGTTAAGTGGTGGTCAGTTACAACGATTTAACACCATACGCACGTTAATGCTAGAACCTGATATGTTAATCTGTGATGAAATAACAGCGAGCTTAGATGTCATCGCTGAACAAAGAATGATAAAAGTTTTGAAAGATTACTGTGATCAAACAAACAACGGCATCATTATGATTTCTCATGATATCGCATTTTTAAATCAATTTGTTGAGCGTATTGTTGTTATGAAAGATGGAGAAATTGTCGATGATTTTATGATTACTGATTTATTTTCTGAAGATCGCCATCATTATACGAAAGCGCTACTTTCTCTATATTAAGCTGGGCAATAATTAAAGTACAATCAACAAATTTTTGTGGTTTGCTCAATATAAATGAAGTATAATATATAATTAAGCTCAGTTTAAATTGTAATTATATGAAAAGGGGATATTTAGAAATGAAAAAATTATTATTACCATTACTTGCACTTATTTTGGTATTAGCAGCATGTGGTAATCAATCAAATAATGAATCATCAAAAAGTAAGAAAGAAACAAAGACGTATGTTCAAGATTCAGGGGATAAAGTGAAAATTCCTAAAAAACCTAAACGCATTGTCGTACTGGGGGCTACTTATGCAGGTGGCTTAAAACAACTTGATGGGAACATAGTAGGTGTAGCTAACATCGTGAATGATAGCAAAGTGTTAAAAGATAAATTTAAAGATGTCAAAAAAGTAGACGCAGAGAATGTGGAAAGTGTCGCAAAATTAAAACCAGATTTAATTATTACTTACAATACAGATAAAAATTTAAAAAAATTAAATAAAGTTGCTCCTACAATTGCTTTTGATTATTTGAAACATGATTACAAAGAGCAACATCAAGAATTAGGGAAAATTATAGGTAAGGAAAAACAAGCGAATGCATGGATTGATAAATGGGATAAAAAAACAAAAAATGATGGTAAAACAATAAAAGAAGCTATTGGTGAAAACACAACAGTTTCAATTATTAAAGATTTTGATAAAAAAGTGTATGCACTCGGTAAGACATACGGTCATGGTAGTGAAGTGTTGTATGATGCATTTGGCTTGAAAATGCCAGAAAATGTTGAAAAAGCTACTAAGAAAAATGATTTAGCTGATATATCTGAAGAGGAAATTCCAGATATGGCGGGTGATTACGTGGTTACACCTGTCGCTAAAGGAACTAAATTATCTTTTGAAAATAAAGATCTATGGAAAAGTACCGAGGCTGTCAAAAATGGACATACAATTAAAGTAGACGAGGGTATTTATTGGCTAAATGATCCTTACTCTTTAGAATATGAACGTAAAGATTTGAAAGATCAATTATTGAAAAAGCAATAAATATAAACCGGATTAATTTTATAAATTAAAACCATTTTAGTTACTATTAACAGTTTAAACACTAATAGAATTGAACTTATTTTATTAGTAGTTGTTGTTAGTACACTAAAATGGTTTTTGTATTATGCTCAATGATAAATAATGTCCTAATTATATAGGGTTGATGAAAGTATATATAATTTTTAAAATGTTTTAAAATGAATGTAGGCAAATGGTTTAGAAAATAACAAAATGATTAGCTGTATATAGTAAGGGATGTGAGTATCTAGTCTTTAACTCGATATTTTTATCCTTTAAACTAGAAAGAAAATGCTAAAATGTTGAGTATATTGAATGATATAGATTGCCAAATTTATTGTTGAAGCCAAGTATTTATATAGGTAGTGTTAGACAAAACCCAGAAGCTAGAATTAATATTTTTTGTACAACATCATTTAAAAATTAATTAATGAACTAAAGAAACTTTCAAATGTATGGTTAGTGGGGAGATATATCATGAAAAAAGAACAAAAAGTGGATAACTGGATTAAAATGACGAAATATATACATTATATTGAAGCGATGATCGAGAGGAAATTGAAAGAACAATACCATCTAAGTATTAAAGAGTTTTATGTATTATATGAAATTTATAAGTCAAAAAATAAAAAATACAAGATCAATGATTTGATAAAAGTGGTTGATTTAAGTCAAAGTGCGATGTCTAGACTTATTGTAAGGATGGAAAATACAGAGACTGCGCTTGTATATAGACAAGAGTGTGTAGAAGATCAACGAGCCATGTATATTTACTTAACTAGTAATGGAGAAAAAGTAACCCAAAAAGCACTTCATACTTACGACCAATTATTAAAGCAAGTGAATTTAAAGAGTATTAGAACACTAGCAAAAATGGATGATAGTGATTAATGTTTGTCGTATGAAATAAAAATTTTAAAACTTTACGCTATTGAAATGTAAAAATGATTAAGTCATGCGTTCTAATGTATTTTATGTTTTACTATAAGTGTGTAATACATTGAAAAATTTGAAAAGGGAGAGAATGCTGATGGAAATTAACGCTGCATGGCTCAATTTACCAGTACAAGATTTGGAAGCAAGTGAAAAATTTTATGATACGATTGGGTTTACAATCAAAAAACATAAAGACATGATGAATAAAATGCGAGGTATTCAAACGAAAGATGGCCAAATCATTATGCTGATAGAAAAAGAACAATTTGAAAATGTTTCTAGACTTTCATCTATAGGTAGTAATGAAGCATTAGTATCACTTTCAGTTTCAACAAAACCTGAAGTTGATACGTTGGTTTCATTGGTTGAACAGGCAGGTGGAAAAGTACTCGAAACGGGCACAGAACATGAAGGGTATTATGGGGCGTTATTTAGTGATATAGATGGCCATTTGTTCAATGTTATTGTAATGTAATGACTTACAAGACAATCTCATCTTTGAATGATTTGTACAGGAATGGAAGGTGTAACATTTGATAAAAGCAATAGCGGTAGATAAAGATGGTACTTTTTTTAAATCTGATAATACCTTTGATGAAGCTTATTTCAATAAAATTTTTAAGAGCATGATGGACAGGGATATGAAATTTATCATTGCTAGTGGAAACCAATATGCGCAATTGCGTTCGTTTTTTCCTGACAAAGATCAGCAGATAGCATATATAGCCGAAAATGGTGCAGTGACGTATCAAAATAACAAGTTAGAAGCGGCTGAATATTTTGATCAACAATTGGTTTTTGACGTTTTGAATTTGATCATTAATCATTATCATATTGAAGATATTGTGTTAAGTGGAGTTAAAACGGCTTATGTATTAGAAAGTGTGAGTAACGACTTTTTATCATTTTTATATAAATATTATTTTAATATAACAAAAGTTACAGACTTTAACACAATTAATCAAGATAAATTTGTTAAAATTGCGCTTAGAATTAAAGACCCACTACTTTTAGATGAAGTGATGAGAGGCTTGACTGAACAATACGGAGAAGAAATAAAGCCAGTAACGAGTGGAAATGATAGTTTAGATTTAATATTACCTAAAGTGAATAAAGGTGTGGCGATTAAAACACTTTTAGATAAATGGAAGATTCAACCTCATGAATTGATGGCTTTTGGAGATGCAAATAATGATATAGAAATGTTAGCTATGACGCCAAATAGTTATGCAATGGCTGAATGTAGTCCAGAAGTGGCTGAAGTCGCAAATTACAGAGCGCCATCTAATGATGAATCAGGTGTGTTGCAAGTCATTGAACGATATTTAAAACAAGCTAACAATATGACAAACTAACACAATGACAAAAAACTCATTATTCCATTACGACATATCCTTACGAGAGATTTGTTAACAGAATAATGAGTTTTATTAATGGTGTAACATTATTTTATAATAAGTACAGGAATATTTGCGCTATTAGCGATTTTATGAGTGACATTACCTAGTACATTTTTTATGTCTGGTTTGGCACGTTTATTACTCATAACGACGATATCATAGTTGTTTTCTTCGATTTCATTTAATATTTCTTGTTTAATGTAGCCAGAACGAAACTTCACTTGGATTTTTAAGCCAAGTGATTCTAGTTTTTCTACAAAAGGTGATAACTCTTTGCCTTTTTCTTCAGCTAATTCTTCAAAATGTTTGCCATCATAGCGAACTGAGGTTTGTAAATCACCTTCAGGTATCACGTTGAAAATAGTGATTTTTGCATTATCAACACCAGTAGTTAAATTTTGTAATTCTTGAGGAACATTATTAAAAGAATTATCAAAGTCATAGGCTAATAATATATTTTTATACATTTTAGCGCCTCCTTCAGTAATTATTTACCCTATATAATAAAAAATTATCATAATTTCACTATTAATATTTTACAATAAATAATTCGATTAGAAAAACTAAAATATTTTACACATCTAATCCTATGATATCACTGACATGATTGTATCCATTGTTTTGCAAATATTGTACGAGTTGTTTGTTCATCTTTTTAGTTAATCCGGGGCCTTCAAATACGAGAGAACTATAAATTTGCACCAATGATGCACCATGACGTAACATTTTGATGACATCATTCACTGTGAAAATACCGCCCGTACCAATGATTAAAAACTGCCCCTGCGTTTCCCTATATGCTTGTGCAATAAGTTTTAAATTACGTTCGAATAAAGGTTTACCACTTAACCCACCGGTTTCTTTTTGATTAATGGAGTGTAACTGTTCGCGTTTTTGCGTAGTGTTAGCTAAAATGATGCCATCAAACGTTTGTGTGATGGGTTTAAGCATTTGTGATAAACCTTCTGGACTAAGATCAGATGTTAATTTAATAAAAATAGGTACATCTAGTTCATGCTGGATTTTGTAATTTTGTATAGCAGAACATAATTGAGAAAATTCATTTTTATCATGAAAACTTTGCAAGTTTTCCGTGTTAGGCGAACTGATATTAACAGTGAAAAATGTAACGTCATTTTTAAATGTGTCGATGACTTTTATATAATCTTGATAACGTGATTCATATGGTGTTGTTTTATTTACACCTACATTTATACCAATAGGTGTATGGTAACTAAATTTTCTTAAGTTGCTCAATGCTTTGTTCATACCTAAATTGTTGAATCCCATACGATTGATCAGAGCATGGTCCTCTACTAAACGATACATGCGTGGTTTAGCATTGCCAGGTTGTGGTTTAGGTGTTATTCCACCTAATTCTAAAGCACCAAAACCTACTTTATCTAATGCTTTAGGAACTTCACAAGATTTATCAAATCCTGCAGCTAATCCAATTGGATTTTCAAAATGTATCCCTTTCATATTTTGCGATAATATCGGATGTTGATAATGAAATAATTTTTCAAGTATCGGCAACAATTTAGTATGCTTTTGTGGGATTTTAAGAGCATTTATCGTCATGCCATGTGCCTTTTCAGGGTCTAATTGAAATAATATAGGTTTAATTAACTTGTACATGTTGTCATCGCTCCATTTGTTTAAATTAGTAGTAGATGAAATGATTTGTCTTTAATAGACTAGCATTTTAGCATTCATATGCCTAGTGTAAATAAGTAATGTTAATACAACCTTCAAATTATCGGGGAAGACATTGATTTTGATTAAATTTTATATTAAACGGTAATAGTATAATTGTGTGATGGAATGATGGAGGGATAATATTATGAAAACACAATGGCAATCACAATTACCATTAGACAACATACGGTCTATCGTACCAGTAAGTGGTGGAGACGTTAACGAAGCATATAGAGTAGAAACATCTCAATCACCATATTTTTTATTAGTACAGCGTCAGAGAAGTAAAGATTTTTTTGCTGCAGAAGTCGCTGGGCTCAATTTGTTTGAGAAATCTGGCATCACTGCGCCAATCGTTATTGATAGTGGTGAAATCGATGGTGATGCCTATCTGTTGCTAAGCTTTTTAAATGAAGGAACACAAGGAAGCCAAGCCGATCTTGGATCCTTGGTGGCTAAAATGCATCAACAACAGCAGCCAGATGGTAAGTTTGGCTTTGATTTACCATATGAAGGTGGTGATGTATCGTTTAATAATAATTGGTCAGACAGTTGGATGACTATATTTGTTGAACGACGTTTAGATCATTTAAAAGATAGATTGGTAAATCAAGGTCTATGGATAGAGGATGATGTACAAACTTATCATAAAGTGAGAGAAAAAATTGTAAGTTCATTAAGGAATCATACGAGTAAACCATCATTATTGCACGGTGATTTATGGGGTGGTAACTATATGTTCTTAGAAAATGGACAACCTGCATTGTTTGATCCGGCGCCACTATATGGTGATAGAGAGTTTGATTTAGGTATAACCACTGTGTTCGGTGGTTTTACTCAAGCTTTTTATGATGCTTATAATAAGCATTATCCTTTAAGTAAAGGTGCGAATCAGCGATTAGAATTTTATCGTTTATATTTATTAATGGTGCATTTATTAAAATTTGGAAGTATGTATGCAGGCAGTGTAGATCGCTCCATGGAAAACATATTAAATGGTTAAACATGATAAAGATGATTTTCTATTGTTATAAAGTGATGTGGCACATTGTATTCACGATGAATATACAATTTTTAAAAATGAAATAGACGGTAATAGCCATTTAGAATGATGAGATTAGTATAAAATTAAATATGATGAACTGAATCATTAGTATATTTCAATCTAATTGATATAAAGAAAACCCGTTAAGCATTTGCTGCTTGACGGGTTTCTTATTAATCTAAATTTAGCGTGCCCATTTCTTCACGCAATTTATAAACTTTATCAGGCGTAACATCTTCACCTAAAGGATCCACAACTTTTAAAGTAGAAAATGTGTTAACGACTTGGCCACGAATCATTTGAAGATATTCTTGTCTTAATACTTGCTGTTCTTGTTTTTCTTCTACAGTCAAAGGCTGTACTTTTTCTTTATTTGCTAATTGGTTAATTCTATCTAGTAGTTTCATAAATTTTGTCCTCCTGTAAATGTCGAGGTGGAAAGTGTGGGATTATTTCATTGCCGACCTCTGTTAATATATCTTTATAAGTTCTGTCGTTGGTTATAAACTGCAACATGATATGATTGGTTCCGATGCGTTCGTACGCTTTTAGGATGTTTAACAAAGTGTTTCTTCCTAAGCGATAACCACCTTTAATTGGCTTTACAAGTTCATTTGGATTCGCTGATAAATCAATGACTAAAGGATGCATAAATGGTTTGAATGTTTCATTTTGATGCCATTGCTGTAATAATGCCTTTTGTTGTTGGAATGGTTGAGGATAAAATAACCACCCATCCAAATGCGTTTTTAACCAATCCATATGTTGTTTGGCGTATCCTGTTGCGAAAATTGGAATATGCTTATGCTTTGGTAATACTTGTAGGCCAGAATCTTCATACAGTTCAAATAAATGATTTGACGTTTGTGGTGATGATGATTGCCATAGTTCTTTTAAAGATGATACAGCTGATTGAAAATGTTGACTTAGCTCATTCGGATTGATTTTAAAAGTTGGAAATTCAAATTGCCGATCTCCAGTAGCAATCCCTAATAATAATCGCTCGTTTGATATTAAATCAAGAGAAGCAGATGCTTTAGCTATATGCACAGGATGACGTAATGTTGCAACAATACTAGATGTTCCGAGAGCGATTTTGGATGTGTTGGCAGCGATAAAAGTTAAAAATACAAACGGATCGTAGTTTGTCGTTACATTACCAAGATGCGGACTATATAAAGGACTATCTCGCACAAATAAGCTTGTGAATCCAAGTCTTTCAGCATATTGAACTAATGCTATTTGTTGATCAAACGGCAATGCGATATTTTCAGAATCGTCAAAGGGTAACATTAATCCTAAGGTTAAATGTTCCTGTTGAAAAGTTCGTTTGAAACCATTGTGTGTTTGAATTGTTGTCACGTCTATCCCTCCTCTTCAATCATATTAAACAACGATTGTAAACTAAGAAACATCTGTTGTTTAGATTGATTATATGTCACGACTTATTATAATGCAAACAACATGTTTATAGATTCATTGTGTAAACAACAACGTGAGCAATATGTTGTTTAAGTTATTTAGTTAATGTCCCAATGATTGTTGAATTTGTGAATGAATATTAACGATTTATAAAATCATAATGAAACATTAATGATTATTGATTAAAATCTTAAAATTCTGTAAATTAAAAAAGTAATATCTTTTAAATAGGAGGTACTTTTGTTGAAAAATATTTTAGTTAGCATCGTTATAGGTGTTCTATTATTCTTATCAAGCGCTATCAATGATGAGACGCAAGCACAAACGCAAAATGGAACTTTGCCAGATTCACAACAGAGTAATGAACACAACCAAATAGGTACTGCCACGCCAAGGGTAATGCTACCAGGTGAAAATAGACATCAAATTAAAAATACTCGAACGAGTCATTACCAATCAATTGGCTACATAGAAAAAGGAGAAATGATTGCTACCGGTGTGGTTATTGGTAAAAATACAGTGCTGACGAATAAACATGTAGCGGATAACAATAATGCAAATCTGTCGTTTGCGCCCGCTGCTGAAAATGAAAATAGTTTTCCGTACGGTACTTTTAAGGCAAAAGAAGTGATAGCATATCCTGGTGATGCTGACTTAGTAATTATTCATTTTAATAAAAACAGTGAAGGACAATCGGTTGGTGATGTTGTGACACCTGTCACTATTGGAGAATCTACCACTGTGTCGAGCAATGAGCCAATAACAGTTACTGGTTATCCAGGTGACAAACCTTTAGCAACGATGTGGGAAAGTTCCGGTAAAGTCAAAAGTAATAATGATAACATATTGACGTATAGTGCTAGCACATTTGGTGGGAATTCAGGCTCACCTGTCTTTAATGATAATAATGAACTAATCGGCCTACATTACGGAGGAGTGGAAGGAGAAAGCAATAATGCAGTGGCGATAACAGGTGAAGTATTAGAATTTATCAAGAAACACAATGTTTAAACAATTGTTGTACTCAAATATATTATCCCCCTCGTGAAATAAAGTTATGATAACTGATGGTTTAACGAGGGGGTGAATGTTTACAGAACAACTATTTTCATTGTCTAAACTCATTGTATGTGAATTATTTTTGTTTTGAAAGTTGTGATGTAATGAAGGGTAATGACTTGTTGATATACGTTTCAGCAGGCAATTTACTTGAATGAAACCAATGTTTGGCAATGCCGTATAACCCCCATGAAAGAAAACGTGCACTTGTAGCAAGCGTTTCTCTATCTATATCTTTGTGTTCATCAGACATTAATTTTAAAAAAATATCTTCTAATTCTTCTTTAATTCTTTTTTCGACAATTTCACCATATGCTTCACTGTTTAGACGGCACTCTTCGTGCGTATCTTGAATATAGCTAGTGATTGTAATAAAACATTGACACAATGCATTTTCATTTAATTCTGCAACCATACTGAGTGATTGATTTAAATTTTTTAAGATTGTTTCAGACAATGTATAATCCATAATGTCATATTTATCGTAAAAATGAGCATAAAAAGTAGCGCGATTGACAGTAGCACGTTCGGTGATATCTTTAACTGTAATCGATACTAACTTTTTTTCTTTTGCAATTTCACGAAAAGCATCCATTAATAATTTCTTTGTTCTTATAATACGGGGATCTATATGAGTATGATTCAATTGATTACACCTCTATATTTGTTATTAGCATCAGACAAATTATCTTGCTTTACGCACAAGTTGTCAATAAACATAACTGACTATAACATTATTTTATTTCTATTTTACGATTATTTATTTTACTATTTAAAAAACAATAGATAATGATACCAAATGTGATGATCATAATACCAACGATACTCAATATATTTGGTAACGCTAAACCTAAAAGTAACATTTCACCAATTAATGTAAAAACGATTTCCATCGCTTGTGTTGCTTCAACTGCAGCTAACTTAGTTTGATTGTGTTTTACCATATTTGTAGCATAGAAGAATAATGTTGTTGCGATAATACCAGAGAAAATTGCAACTAAGAAAGTTTGCATGATTTGATTTGAAGATGGCGGTCCTTGCCTAGCCAATCCAATGAGAAAGATGAGCAACCATAATGGTAAGGTGACTAAGGTCATACCATAAATCCGTTCAATCGTATTTAAGTCATTGCCAACAAGCACCATCATTTTACGATTGCCTAATGGATAACAAAATGCCGCAACGATTAACGGTAAAACGGATAATAAAAATATATGCAAGTCTATATTTGAAATGTGTGGTATTTGTACAATAATAACACCTAGAATCATAATGCTCGATGTAATTAACGGGCGCCATGCGATTCGTTCTCGCACTTTAATTGTAGCTGTATCTTGTTGTATGTATGTGTAGAAAAAAGGAGCAGTGAGAAGGCCGCAAATAATAGTTAATTGCCATGTTGCAGAAATAAGCCAGCCCGGGCTATAATTTGATACAAAAGTTATAGGCACATAGAAAAAGACAAAGGCAAGAGAACTCCACAATAGCCACGCGAAAAAATGTTGTTTAATATGCAACAGAACAACATGAGGGCGGGTTTTATGCTTCCAAATAACCATTATTAATAAAAACGGAAACATAAAAATAAAACGTAGTGACGCACTAAAAAGCCAACTTCCGCCGTCGTTAGACATTGCATGGTTTAATATGAATGTAATAGAAAAAAAGAAAGCAGCTAATATACCAATTAAAATTGCTCGCATTTAAGACCACCTCAAGTTGTTTAATGATACTAACTTACCAGTTTTTTTAATTACAGCAAACATAATTCGTACAAATAAGATGATATTTTATAAAAATAAGTGAATTTTCGGAAAAATAAAAAGCGGATGCAATGGAAAAGTAGTATGATAGATTTAACAGTAGTATAAAAAGACAGAGCAATATAATTGAAAGCATGTTGTTGCGATTTAGGTAGTTGTGTTTAATAATAAAATATTAATTTCAAAATGATACTTAGATAAAGTTAGTACAATTTATTTTTATATAGGAAGATTGGAGTGTGTTAAATGACTAAAAAAATAATCATGGATTGTGACCCAGGTCATGATGATGCGATAGCATTGATTCTTGCAGGTGCGAAACATAGCACGCTTGATATACTAGCAGTGACCACTGTAGCTGGAAATCAAGCAGTTGAAAAAAACACCAAAAATGCACTTAATGTATTAGAAGTTATGGGAAGACGAGATATCGAAGTATCAGTAGGTGTTTCACGTCCGCTCATAAAACCTGCTTCGTTTGCTTCTGAAATTCACGGAGATTCTGGATTAGATGGACCTAAATTACCAGAAGTACCATCGTTGAAACCAACACAATATCACGCTGCAGATGTAATCATTAAAACATTGAAACAAAGATCTGACCCTGTAACAATTGTAGCAACGGGGCCGCTTACTAACGTTGCTACCGCATTAATTAAAGATCCTAGTATTGCTCAATACATTGATTCTATTACTATCATGGGGGGCGGTACTTTCGGAAATTGGACACCTACTGCTGAATTTAATATCTGGGTAGATGCAGAAGCTGCTACACGTGTATTTGAAAGTGGTATTAACATTAATGTTTTTGGGCTAGACGTGACACATCAAGTTTTAGCAACAGATGAAGTTATTCAAAGATTTAGTGCTATTGATAATAAAATATCCAAATTTGTTGTTGAACTACTAAAATTTTTCAAATCTACGTATAAAACGCATTTTAATATGGATGGCGGTCCTATTCATGATGCGTGTACAATTTTATACTTATTGCAGCCAGACTTATTTACCATGCAACAGACACATATCGACATAGAACATCAAAGTTCACTCACTTACGGTACAATGTCAGTCGACTTAAATAATGTTACAAACAAAGAAAAAAATGCATATTTTGCTACATCAGTAGATGTTGAACGCGTTTGGACTTTGATGGAACATATGTTAGAAAGTTATAACGTGTAATTTAAATGAATAGGTATTGCTTCATAAATTTTGAAGATATTAATATACATCACTTGTAAGAATGTGCGCATTAGCATTTCTTAAATTTTATTAAAATAATAGAAAAGCATAGAGCTTAAATATTTGTCACTGAAAATAAACGTCGGTTTCTAGTAAAATAAATTAGAAATTGACGTTTATTTTACATTAATGGTATCAAGAGATTTTCATATCTGAATTCAATGGATATATGTTTACTAAAAGTGTTTTGATATTTTTGTGCCATTCATTTAGTACGAAAGTATGAGAAGATTTTAAGTTGAATAATTAGCAAAATATAGATGAAAGCATTTATTATGATATTAATATCATAATTTAAAAGGTGAATCAGATAGTGAAAAATACATTTAAAATGATACTATTATTAATTATTGTGTTAGTGCCGTTAATACTATTATTAACAAATATAGATACGGTACAACGATATATAAGAGAAAATTTAGTGCAACAAAATGATGGAAATAAAGATGAAAAAGAAACAGATAGAAGTATTTTTAATATTAGTAGAGAGACAGAATCTTTTGGTGATTATGAATATAATGACTTTGATGGTAAACACTATGGCATCGACTATGGTATAGCTAAAAACACACCAGTAACTGCCGCAACAGATGGTAAGGTAACTAGAACTTTTGAAAATGAGTTAGGTGGTAAGGTAGTGCAAATTAGGGAAGAAAATGGTGTATACCATCAATGGTATATGCATTTAAATGAATTTAAAGTGGAACCTGGAGACAAAGTTGAAGCTGGAAAAATCATCGCACTTTCTGGTAATACTGGTTCTCAAACTTCAGGACCGCATCTACATTTCCAAAGAATGAAAGGTGGCGTTGGCAACGATTATGCGGAAAACCCAAGAAAATTTATAGAATCATTGCCAAAAGGTGAAAAAAGTTTGTATAAGCAATAAATGTCTAGAAAATATTTTAGCCTATCACGGCACAATTTACCAAATAATGTAATGATAACAATGTGGTAGAACAAAATTATATAAAATAATTTTGTTCTACCATATTGAAGGCATAGTTAGGAACTATAAAATTAACTTATTAAGAAGTTGATTTATCTATAACTGAGTCAATAGAATCGTAATTTAATAAATTTCGATGAATTGCTTTCCACAAGTAAAATGCTCCATATGAAGCATATGGATGCCATTGTTTTGCACAGAGAGTGAGCTGTTTTTTTCTTTCTGCGGTTGAGGTTTGATATAGCCATTGTGCAGCTCTCTGTAAACCTACATCAAAAATGGGCAATATATTTTCGCGTTTTAATGTAAAAATTAAAAATATTTCTGATGTCCAACGACCAATCCCTTTGACCTGTGTTAAAACTTGTTTTACAGTTTTATCATCTAATTCATGTAAATTAGCAAAATCCAATTTATTTTGTTCTATATATGCAAGCAAATTTTGAATATAGTTGATTTTAGTTTTTGAAAGACCAATATGTTTCATTTGTGTTTCCTTCAAACTTAAAATCGATTCAAGGGTCCATTGATTGTGTATAGCATCTGAAAATTTTTGGAAAATTGCTGAAGCGGCAGTATTGGTAATTTGCTGTCCAATGATAGAACGAATTAACGATTTTAGCGGATTGGTACGTAGTGTTATTTCTATGTTGCCAATTTGCTTTATAAGTTTTGCAAGTGTCTCATCTTGATTCATAAGTGTTTGTACAGCCGGATCATTTATATCAATTTGCCACTGAGTCATCGTACTCACACCTTATTGTAATAATTGTTGCAACACAATTGCTTGGTTATGTTGCTCATCTTTTGCACCATATAGCAAAATGACATCTTGCTTACTGTTAGCAATAATATCTTGCAATTCATTAAAAGCTTCTTGTTGTTCCTCATTTTCACGTAATTCTTTCTCGTATTTTTCTTTAAATGCAGCATAAAGTTGAGGATCGTGATTAAACCATTTTCTTAACTCGGATGTAGGTGCAATATTTTTTAGCCAATGGTCTAAATTGGCCTGATCTTTTGATATACCTCTTGGCCAAACACGGTCTACAAGTACACGAACGCCTTCTTTAAGTGGTTTTTCATAAATGCGTTGTATTTGAATAGTCATAAAATACTCCTTTAATTTGAATTATTTCAATTATTTTTCTATAGCCTAAAATTTAATATTAAAAACATCAGAGGTCTCAGAGGTCATATATTCTACCTTAAAGGGTATAGATAAATATAATGCTGAAAAGGAGATTTTAACTATGACGAATTTTGATCAAGTACAACCACCCGAACAATTTAGATACCGTAGTAATGCAGTGCTTATTAAAAATTATTATGAATTCACTTGTGATAATCGAATATATTTCAGTCAAACAGCACACAAAGATTTAGCAAATCAACATTATAAGTTCGATATTGAAATTTTATCTGAAATAGACGATACCGGATTGGCATTAGATTTTAATGAAGTAGATAAAATATATAATCAAAAAATCGCAACTTATTTGGATGGTCAACTCGTTAATGAAACATTGCCACCAATGAATACAACTGCTGAAAATATTGCCTTTTGGATATGGGAACAATTTGAGCAACACTTGCCAGAGCAAAATACACTACAAAAGCTAGAATTTTTTGAGAATGCAACACAAGGTTTAGTATTGACGCGTGAATTCATGGACGAAAAATAAGGTATGTTAATAACACGGTTTCATCAATAATACGCATGTACTAGAGTATGTTAAATTTTAGCGACAACAAGGTTTAATATCGTTTTGAATAGCAACCAAAGTATACGGATAGACAAGTTCATGCAATAGATATGAATGTCTGTCCGTATTTTGTGTGCAATTTTTGTGATTTGTAAGCATACTGTAGAGTTGGAAAATTTTGAGAATATACTTAACTACATTTTTAATTTGAAATGGAAAATTTTACATAAATAAATATTCTGAAAATTGCGATAATATGGTATATTTTATTTATCACAACATAGGAGGCACACAATGATTAAAGTAAGTCCGAAACAATTTATTAATAATGTATTATCTGGAGTAGCAATTGCAATTGTTGCTGGGCTCATACCTAATGCTATTTTAGGTGAGGTGTTTAAGCTTTTAGCGCCGAAACATGCCATTTTTGAATCTTTACTACAGGTTGTTTTAGGTATTCAATTTACAGTTCCACTATTGGTAGGTGCTTTGATTGCAATGCGCTTTAGTTTAACGCCTTTAGCGACCGCTGTAGTTGCTAGTTCAGCTTTTGTTGGCAGTGGTGTTGCGCAATTTAAAGATGGCGTATGGGTACTTGCTGGAGTAGGAGACTTAATTAATACAATGATTACAGCAGCAATTGCAGTATTTTTTATATTGGTAATTGGTGAACGTTTTGGTAGTCTCACATTGATTATTTTACCAACCATCGTTGGTGTAATTTCAGGTTTGATTGGTTTGACGTTATTACCATACATACAATTAATTACGACTGGTATCGGTAACTTAGTTAATACATTTACAGAATTACAACCTATCATCATGTCAATGCTTATTGCACTTGTCTTTAGTTTCATCATCATTTCACCAATTTCTACAGTGGCTACAGCATTAGCTATTGGTATTAGTGGTTTAGCAGCAGGTTCAGCCTCATTAGGTATCGTAGCATGTGAAGGAGTTCTCGTGGCAGGTACGATGAAAATAAATCGATCAGGTGTACCTATCACAATATTTTTAGGTGGTGTAAAAATGATGATTCCTAATATGGTTCGACATCCTATCATTTTATTACCTATCTTTACCAATGCGCTAATCACTGGTTTTTTTGGTGCATTGCTAGGTATTGCAGGTACCAAAGAATCTGCAGGTTTTGGTATCATTGGACTCGTTGGGCCAATCAGTGCATTTAGACATATGGAAGCGCCGTTACTACTTAATCTATTATATGTATTTATCGCTTTTTTTGTCGTTCCGTTTATGATAGGTTTCTTAATCCATATGTTCTATATGAAAGTTTTGAAATTATATAATAAGGAAGTATTTAAATTTTTAGCATAAAATAAGCAGATATATGCTTGATTAATGTAATATATTGAAAATACGTATAGTTAAAATGTAAGAGAAAACATTAAAAAAGGCCTCAAATCAAAGGTCTTTTTTAATTTTGTACAAAAAAATTTGCAAGTTTGACCCCAATATATAAAAAAGATATCGAAATATATTATTACAGTTATGTAACAAAACGGTTGTTTGTAATTTTTCAGACAATATAAAAAATGAAGTGATTCAAGTGAAAATACTTTTTTATGCCAGTATTCATAAATCGTATGAGCAATAATAATTATTTGAGAACGTTGTATAAAATGATTACAAAAGATTGCAATGTTACAAATCAGAATAATTTTTGTAAAGTTTTGTTATGTAAGTGTAATATGTTTGATAAAAATATGTGGTATATTAACTATGGTCAAAAAACAAAACATAAAATTTAAAGAATTTTAGCAAATACGACAAAAAAATTATCGAAAATATATTTTATTAGAAATTAAATTTGGAGGATTTATTTTATTATGAAAAAATCAATTTTAGCTTCATCATTAGCAGTAGCATTAGGCGTAACAGGATATGCAGCAGCATCTGACAACAATCAAGCTCACGCTTCAGAACAAAACATCGACAAAGCACATTTAGCAGAATTAGCATTAAATGATTCAGCTGAATTAAATCAAAAACCATTACACGCTGGTGCGTATAACTATAATTTTGTACTAGATGGTAACGAGTTTACTTTTACATCAGACGGTAATACATGGTCATGGGAATACCATGCAGTTGGTGCACAAGCTTCAACACCTAACACTACACAAGATGTAAGTTCAGAAGTTAGTGTTAATACAAATGAAAAATCTGCAAGTGAAGTACGTTCACAACAATCATATACTGCTCCAGCAGCAGTAGAAGCACCAAAAGCTTCAGCAACTACAAATGTTAGAACAGCACAAACAAGTGCAGCTACGCAAACATATAAAACAGCTCAAGCATCAGCAGCTTCAACTGGTGGATCAGTTAAAGCACAATTCTTAGCGGCTGGTGGATCAGAAGCTATGTGGAATTCAATTGTAATGCCTGAATCAAGTGGTAATCCAAATGCGGTTAACCCAGCAGGATATAGAGGTTTAGGCCAAACTAAAGAATCATGGGGTACTGGTTCAGTAGCAGATCAAACTAAAGGTATGTTAAACTATGCTAAACAACGTTACGGTTCTGAAGCAGCAGCATTAGAATTCCGTAAAAACCACGGTTGGTGGTAAAATCTATAACGCTGAACGAGTTCTGTTTGGTGATATAGATAAAGAGTGACTCAAGCGAGTCACTCTTTTTTTATATTGACATGTTAGAATATTCTGATAAAATTAATATTAATTTAATTATAAAGTAACTTATCCAGAGAAGTGGAGGGACTTGACCCGTTGAAACTTCAGCAACAGACTTATCTATTATCATAAGTACTGTGCTACATTCAACAAGTAAAATACTTGATAGATAAGTGTCATGTGAGAGCTATATGTCACTTAAGGGGCATATAGTTTTTTATTTTAAGGAGGACTTTTAATGGTAATATCAGATCGATTATCACAAATTCCGGATAGTTACTTTGGCAAAACGATGGGGCGTAAAATAGAGCCTGGTCCTTTGCCATTGATTAATATGGCAGTAGGTATACCTGATGGTGCAACGCCTAAAGGTATTCTTGATTGTTACGCAGAAGCCATCTATAAACCAGAAAATCAAAAATATGTCGCTTTTCATGGGAAAGAAACATTTAAGCAAGCAATCGTGGATTTTTATAAAAGACAATATGAGGTTCAATTAGATAAGGATGAAGAAGTTTGTATCTTATATGGTACGAAAAACGGCTTAGTTGCTTTGCCTACATGCATCGTTAATCCAGGGGAAAATGTGCTGCTTCCTGATCCAGGTTATACAGATTATTTAGCAGGTGTATTATTGGCAGATGCTAAGCCACAACCACTTGTGTTAAAGCCACCTTATTATTTGCCACAATGGCATACGATAGATAAAGATGTCTTATTGAATACGCGCTTAGTTTATCTAACTTATCCAAATAATCCTACAGGTTCAGTTGCTACAAAAGATGTGTTTGATAAAGCAATTAAACAATTTCAAGGCACAAAAACTAAAATTGTTCATGATTTTGCCTACAGTGCATTTGGTTTTGATTATAAAAATCCAAGTATTTTACAATCAAAGGGTGCTAAAAACTTAGCAATAGAAGTTTTCTCTTTATCAAAAGGATATAATATGTCAGGTTTTAGAGTTGGTTTTGCTGTAGGAAACAAAGATATGATACAAGCATTGAAAAAATATCAAACACATACGCACGCTGGTATGTTTGGTGCACTGCAAGATGCGGCTACCTTTGCTTTAAATCACTATGATGATTTCCTCTTGAGTCAAAATGAAATATTTAAAGTTCGTAGAGATAAGTTCACTGCTAAATTGAATGCAGTGGGAATCCCTTTTGAACCGATGAATGGTGGCATATTTTTATGGTTGAAAACCCCTAAATATTATGATGGTGAAACATTTGAAACGTATTTATTAAAAGAAAAATCCATTTTGGTTGCGCCAGGTGTTCCATTTGGTGAACATGGGCGGCACTATGTACGTATTTCATTAGCAGTGGATGATGATAGCTTAATGGAAGCCGCAGAACGCATTCAATCATTAAAACATTTATATGAAGCAGATTAGGAGTGAAACGATTAATGAAAAGCATTAAACTTTTTGGTGTCAGAGAAGAAGATATCCCTTTTATTAATGAATGGTCAGAAAAAAATCAGGTTTTAGTAGATTTAGATAGTGACATTTTATCTTTGGAAACGGTAGATCGTGTCAAAGGTTTTGATGGAGTGTCATTGTCACAACAAATTGAATTAGATGAAACAGTATATAAAAAATTACATGATTATGGCATTAAGCAAATTGCTCAGAGAAGTGCTGGATTTGATAGTTACAATCTTGAGTTAGCTAAGCAATATGAACTAGTTATAACCAACGTACCTTCATATTCTCCAAATTCAATCGCTGAATATACCGTATCCCAAGCATTAAATTTAATTAGAAATTTTAATGATATACAAAATAAAACTGCAACATATGATTTTAGATGGCAACCAAGTATTTTGTCACGTTCTATAAAAGATTTAAAAGTTGCAGTTATTGGTACAGGTCGTATTGGTTCCATTGTTGGTAAAATTTTTGCAGAAGGTTTTGGTTCAGAAGTAGTAGCATATGATATTGAACCTCAAATTTCATGCGAAGCGTATTTGACATATCAGGAAAGCATGAGTGAAGCAATTAAAGACGCGGATATTGTCACTGTACATATCCCAGCGACAAAGGATAATACATATTTGTTTAATGAGACAGTATTTACAGAAATGAAAACTGGTGCCGTGTTTATTAATTGTGCGCGCGGTACGATTGTTGATACAAAAGCGCTTATAGATGCATTGAATAGTGGGAAATTAAAAGGAGCAGCATTAGACACTTATGAAGGTGAGAAAGGCTTATTCCCAAGTGATCAACGCAATACACAATTGGATGATGCAGTATTAGTTGAATTGATAGAGCGACAAGATGTCATTCTATCTCCACATATTGCTTTTTATACAGATGCAGCTGTGAAAAATCTTATTGTGGATGCGCTAGATGCAACATTAGAGGTAATATATACAGGGGATAGTAAACTTCGCGTTAATTAAATAGGTAATATAAAAACAGGGCTAAGACGTTTGATATCGTCTCAGCCCTTATTTTATAAATGTACAGGTTATTTAGCATCATAGCCTTGATCTTCGATAGCATCTTTCATGCTTGTCATTGTAACTTTATTGTCGTCAAAATTGACTTCAACATTACCAGCCTCAAGGTTTACATCAGCTGTTGATACGCCATTTAGATTCGTCAGCGCAGATTCTACTGCATGCTTACAATGATCGCAGCTCATGCCATCAACTTTAATTGTTTCTGTTGCCATAGGAATCACCTCCTTAAATTAAGGATATTTATTATTAGTATTATTACAAAATTGAGTTATAATTTCATTCGTTTTAATCTAAGCGAATTGGTTACTACACTTACGGAGCTTAATGCCATAGCTGCGCCAGCTACCCATGGTGCAAGTAAACCTAAAGCGGCAATAGGGATACCGGCAACGTTATAGCCGAACGCCCAAAATAAGTTTTGTCTGATATTGCTTATCGTTGAATTACTAGCTTTGATTGCTTTAGGAATTAATAATAATTCTCCGCCTAAAATAGTGACATCCGCTGCTTCTATTGCTACTTCTGTACCTGTACCAATAGCAATACCAATATCGGCTTGAACTAATGCTGGTGCGTCATTAACGCCATCTCCAACCATAGCAACAATTTTATTATTATCTTGTAGTTCAGCGATTTTTGAAGCTTTTTCTTCTGGTAATACTTCTGAAATTACAGCGTCTATACCTACTTGTTTAGCAATCGCTTGTGCTGTTCGTGCATTATCTCCTGTAAGCATTGTTACGGAAATACCTAATTCGTGTAGTTGTTGTATTGCTTCCTTGGCAGAGTCTTTGACTGTATCAGCGACTGCAATCACACCTTGCAGTGTTTGATTAATAGCAATGAGCATAGCCGTTTTACCTTCGTATTCATATTTAACTAAATTATCTTCATACATTGAAACATCTATATGTGCATCTTTCATGAATTTACGTGTGCCAACAAATACGTCTTGGTTATGAATCATTGCTTGAATACCGTGACCAGGTACGGCTTCAAAAGCAGATGTTTCTAATAAGTCGATGTTTTTTTCATTTGCATAATTGACGATTGCTTCAGCTAATGGGTGTTCAGAATCTTTTTCTGCGCTAGCTAATAGTTGTAGGGTTTCATTATTACCCTCAAAATCAGTCACAATTGGTTTACCGTTTGTGATTGTTCCTGTTTTATCTAGAACAACTGTATCGACTTGGTGCGTCCGTTCTATGTGCTCGCCGCCTTTAAATAAAATACCATTTTCAGCAGCCTTACCAGTACCCACCATAATTGAAGTGGGTGTTGCGAGGCCCAATGCACATGGGCAAGCGATCACTAATACAGCGATTGCTGCTACAAGCGCAGGTTCAAATTGGCCCGTTTGAACAAAAGCAATCCAAATGATAAATGTGAGTATAGCAATGCCTACGACAATAGGAACAAAGTAACCAGAAATCGTATCAGCTAAACGTTGTATAGGCGCTTTTGAACCTTGAGCGTCTTCAACTACTTTAATAATAGAAGATAAAGCAGTGTCTTTTCCTACTTTTGTTGCTTCTATTGTAATCGTACCGTTTTTATTCATTGTTGATCCTATCACATTATGGTTTAATGTTTTTTCAACAGGGATAGATTCACCGGTTAACATAGATTCATCTATCGCAGACATACCTTTAATTATTTGACCATCAACTGGTATTTTTTCTCCTGGTTTTACTTGTATATAATCTCCCACAACAACTTCACTGAGTGGCACCATCTGTGTTTTACCATTTCTGATTATACGTGCTTCTTTGGCTTGTAAGCTTAACAATTCACTTAAAGCATTAGTAGTTTGTGTTTTGGCACGGCTTTCTAAATATTTACCAAATAAGATAAGTGTTATTAATACGGCACTCGTTTCAAAATACAAATGAGGTGTATCATTTGTATTGCTCAACCATTTTATCATTTCATAAATACTGTAAAAGAATGCTGCGCTCGTACCTAAAGCAACTAATACGTCCATATTGGCTGAGCCATTTCGTAGATTTTTGTAAGCGCCTACATAAAATTGCCAACCAATTATAAATTGAACAGGTGTAGCTAATATGAATTGAAACCAGGGATTCATTAAGAAACTCGGTAATGGTAGTCCGAATAAATGGACAAACATCGTCAATAATAAAGGTAAAGAAAGGATGGCTGAAATGATTAATTTGTTTCGTTTCCCTTTTAATTCTTGAGCTTTGCGTGAATTCTTTTCTGAAGGAGCTGCTTTGGTTTTTGCATCATAGCCGATGTTTTGTATTTTCTTTATCAATTCATCTATAGATGTCACTTCTGGATTATAATTTATCGTTGCATTTTCGGTTGTGAGATTGACGTTGGCTTGTTCAACACCGTCAGTGCGATTAAGAACTTTTTCAATACGATTTGAACATGCAGCGCAAGTCATACCGATGACATCTAAATCAGCTTTTTCAGTGACAACATCATAACCTGTATCTTTAATTTTTTGAGTTAAAGCATCGATTGAAGTATGATCTGAATTATATTCAATCGTTGCTTTCTCGGTTGTGACATTGACATTTGCTGTGACATCTTCCATTTTATTTAAATTCTTTTCGATACGGTTTGCACACGCGGCACAAGTCATGCCCGTAATGCCTAGTGTCGTTTTTTTGTTGTTACTCATCTCAGTGACTGCCTCCTTTTGTTTTATAGATTTATAACGAAACGCTATTTGTATGTCATCTGTTAAATTTAATATACCCCCTATAGGTATAAAAGTCAATGTGTTTGTTTGAAACAAAATAAGCTAACATCAGTATGTATGTAACAAGTGATGTTAGCTTATGATTTAAATCAAAGTTATATTAGATGTTGCTGCTGATTGACTTTGCTGAGTTCAGAAACAATTTTACGGCTGTCTTTATTAAGATGTTTTACATAAATCATATTATTTTTCTTTTTATAATTTTCTATTAAAGTATCTATTGCATTGACAGCTGAATCATCCCATAGATGTGCTTGGCTAAAATCGAGATAAATTGTTTGATCTCTTATTTCTAAATCTAATTGATTCATTAAAGAATCGATAGAGACAAAGAAAATTTGTCCTTTAACTTTATAATAGACGTGATGATTTTGTTCCTCATATTGGACAGAAACATTGGATATCTTTGTAGCAAAACATAATGCACTGATGATAACACCAACAATGACGCCAAGCGCTAGATTACTTGTGAACAAAACGATAACGACCGTTAATATCATCACAAATGCATCAGAACGTGGGGCTTTTTGAATAAATTTAAATGATCCCCAGTTAAATGTACCTACCGAAACCATCACCATGATGCCTGCTAAAATTGGCATTGGAATTTCAACAACCCAGTCACCAAAGACCATAATCAAGATAATTAAAAATACACCCGCTGTAAATGTGGAAAGTCGTGTGGTTGCACCTGAGCGCACATTAATAACCGACTGTCCAATCATAGCACAACCTCCCATTGCACCGAAAAAGCCTGTGATAAAGTTTGCGATACCTTGTCCACGAGCTTCTTGATTCTTGTTGCTATAACTATCGGTTGCCTGATCGACGATGCGTGAGGTTAATAAGCTTTCTACAAGACCTACGATTGCCATTGATATGGCATAGGGAAATATAATTTTAAAAGTCTCCATATTAAATGGTACATTTGGGATTATTAATTGCGGTAAGCTTTTTTTAATTTCGCCTAAATCTCCAACCGTTTTAACGTCTGCCCCGGTAACTAAATATGCGATTGTTAATACGACGATAGCAATTAATGGTGCAGGTATACGATTGAACACACGAGGTAATAAATAAATGATTAATAGTGTGATAATGACAAATAAGTATGTAGGCATGGAGATACCAAAGATATGTTTAAGTTGTGTCATAAATATCATTATAGCTAATGCGTTCACAAACCCAATCATAACAGAATTTGGAATAAATTTCATAAGTCTACCTATTTTCAACAACCCAAAGATGATTTGAATGATTCCCATTAAAATGGTGGCAGCAAGTAAATATTGAATACCATGATCTCGAACTAATGGCACAATAACTAAAGCAACAGCACCAGTAGCAGCTGATATCATTGCGGGTCTACCCCCAACTAATGAAATGACAACAGCGATGATAAACGAGGCATATAATCCAACCATTGGATCTACACCTGCAATGATAGAGAATGAGATTGCTTCAGGAATTAACGCAAGTGCTACAACAATACCTGCTAATATATTTGTACCTGGTGCAGTGAGCCATTCTTTCTTTAATTTATTTAGCATAAACTGTGCTCCTTTATTAAAAGTCAATTTTAATAGTATAGCACATAGCATAAAAAAAGTTTATAGTACTTTATGACAAAAAAATTTTAAAAAATATAATTTATTACGAAATAAACATGTGACAGTTTTGTAATTTGAAAATATGTATTTGTTAGTAAAATCAAACGAGAAAATAAAGTGAATTCGCTATGATACAAATATAAATAAAAGTAAAGTGATTGAAGGAGTGTAACACATGTCTATTCTTAAAGTAGAAGGATTAACTAAAAATTATGGTAATAAACATAGAAAACAAGAAGTACTCAAAGGCATAGATTTTGCAATAGAAAAAGGTGAATTTGTGACGATTATGGGGCCATCAGGCTCTGGAAAAACGACATTGCTTAATGTGATTAGTTCCATAGATTATATAACGAGTGGTACTGTTGAAATTAATGGTCATCAAATTAATAAAATGAGTAATAAAGCATTAGCAGACTTTCGTAAAAAAGAAATAGGTTTTATTTTCCAAAATTATAGTGTGCTTAATACATTAACTGTTAAAGAAAATATAATGTTACCACTATCTATTCAAAAATTATCTAAACAAGAAAAAGAGCAAAATTATAACGAAGTCACGCAAGCATTAGGTATTAGTCAACTGGGCCATAAATATCCAAATGAGATATCTGGAGGACAACAACAACGTACTGCTGCGGCAAGGGCTTCAGTACACAAACCTGCTATTATTTTTGCAGATGAACCAACGGGTGCCTTAGATTCAAAAAGTGCACAAGACTTACTAAACCGTTTGGAAGAGTTAAATCAAAAGACGAATGCTACCATCGTAATGGTCACTCACGACCCCGTTGCAGCTAGTTATTCAAATCGTGTCATTATGCTAAAAGATGGTGATATACATTCAGAAATATATCAAGGTGAGGATAGTAATCAAGCATTTTATAAAAACATCATTCACATGCAAACTGCCTTAGGTGGTGTGGCAAATGAATTTTAATCAAATCGTTATCAAGAATTTAAGGAAAAACGTTAGACATTATGCCATGTATTTATTTTCCTTAATTGTCAGTATCGTTTTATATTTTAGTTTTGTAACTTTAAAATATACAAATAGTATTAATAATGAGCAATCATTAAAGACAATTCAAAAAGGTTCAGAAATTGGCGCAGTATTTTTATTCTTTATAATTGTTATATTTTTAATGTATGCAAACCAACTATTTATTAAGCGTAGAACGCGTGAATTTGCGCTGTATCAATTGATTGGTTTAACAAGAAACAACATCATGAGAATGTTAGTCATTGAGCAAGCGTTGATGCTTTTATTAACTGGCGTTATCGGAATGATTATCGGCATATTTGGTTCGAAATTGCTGCTGATGATCGTGCTCAAAATATTAGACATCAATATGAGCGTATCGTTATCGTTCCAATTGCCAGCAGTCATACAAACATTGATGCTTATTATGGTGTCATTTGTACTCATACTCATACAAAGCTTTATCTTTTTACGTAAGCGTAGTATTTTAATGATGATGAATGACAATGCACGCACAGAAGCAACCAAATCTCAAATCACTGTGATCGAAGTGATCTTCGGTGTGTTAGGTATTGTGATGATTGGTGTAGGATATTATATCTCAACAGAAATGTTTGGTAAGTTTCTCAATATGGTTATCTATTCACCATTTATCATTTTATTTTTAACGGTGTTAGGGGCATATTTATTTTTCCGTAGTTCCGTTTCGCTTATATTTAAAACGTTAAAACGTTCAAAAAAAGGCAATGTGTCAATCACTGACGTTGTGTTTACATCATCTATCATGCACAGAATGAAGAAAAATGCATTATCATTAACAATCATTGCAACTATTTCAGCGGTAACCGTAACTGTATTATGTTTTGGTGCAATTAGTAAATCAACGATGGATGAAAATACAAAGTTAATGGCACCTCATGACTTAAATTTTAAAGATAGTAAACAAGCAAAACAATTTGAAAGTAAATTACAAAAAGCACACATTGAAGTAAAGAAAGACTATAAAGAAGTGACACGCGACGATATATTAAATGATCAAGTATTTCAAAAATCAAATATGGGTAATATGAAAACCTTGTTTGTTACAAGCAATCAATACTTTAATGATAAAGCAGTTTCTGGAAATAAAGCTAAATTGATTAACTTAGCAGCTGGTTCTGGAATAGTAAAATATGATTTAAATAAAGAGATTCAGTTAAAAAATAGTCATACGGAAACATTTAAGGTGATTGGCGACAGTAATAAAGCGACATTTATGAGCGAAGTAAGTTATGGTGGTCCAGTATTATTAGTAAGTTCGGATAAATATGAGCAAATCAAGCAAGAAGGTAAAGAAACGAATAAACAATACGGTTATGATTTGAAACATCATACAGATTTGACAAAAGCAACGAAAATTGCACAATCTATTGAACCGAGTATCCAATCACAAGGTATGATAAAACAAGAAATGAATGAAAGTGTCGGCATTTTATTATTTGTCACTTCATTTTTAGGTTTGGCATTTTTAGTGGCAGCAGGATGTATTATTTATATTAAACAAATGGATGAGACTGAAGATGAAATCCCGAACTTTCGCATTTTAAGAAAAATTGGTTATACTCATCAGGATATGTTGAAAGGACTAGGGTTAAAAGTAATTTTCAACTTTGGCTTACCTTTAGTTGTGTCACTGATGCATGCTTACTTTGCAGCAAAAGCTTTTATGGGTATTTATAATGCGACAAGTATGACACCAGTTTATGTTGTCATGATAGTATATTCAATTGTGTATTGCATATTTGCAATTATGTCTTTTATACATTCAAGCCGAATTGTAAAACATTCAATTTAAAAAATAAAACATTCTATTAATAAGCTTAAATAAAATGCTGTGAATGAAGTTATAAACATATAACATGATTCACAGCATTTTTAGTTTATGTATCGGGTTTTTTAAATATGTTTGTCGTTGTCTATTCGTGGTATGTAGTACACGACACAATGATTACACATGGGGGTATAATGATGAATTTATTAGAATTTCATAAGCAAATTAAAGGTTATACACAAAATAAACAACCAGGTATACAAAAAGAGATGAATCCACAGCCTATAACAGAGATGGAAGGTTATAAAAGCGGTGGCAAATTAACGGGCAAGGTTGCTCTGATTACTGGCGGTGATTCTGGCATTGGGTGTTCTGTAGCGATGCTATTTGCAAGAGAAGGTGCAAATGTTGCTATTGGCTATTATGATGAACATGAAGATGCTCAAAAAGTAGTGGATGATTTGAAAGGAATAGGTGTAAAAGCTAAAGCCTATGCACATGATTTAAAGGTAGTGTCAGACGCTCAAGCATTAATTGATAAAGTGGTTAAAGACTTTGGAGGTTTAAACATTTTAGTAAATAATGGTGGCGTTCAATTTCCACAGGATAGTTTTCAAGAAATTACGCCAGAGCAAGTGAAAGAAACGTTTGAAACTAATATTTTTGGCATGATGTTTTTATCTCAAGCAGCAGCGCCACATTTAGCAGACGGTGATGCCATTATCAATACTACAAGTGTAACAGCATATAGAGGATCAGCGCATCTTATTGATTATTCAGCAACCAAAGGGGCAATTGTAGCGTTTACAAGATCTTTAGCGACAAGTTTGATAGAACGGGGCGTACGTGTAAATGCTGTTGCACCTGGTCCGATATATACACCTTTAATACCTGCTACATTTTCAGAAGAAAAAGTAGCACATCAAGGTGGAGAAACGCCAATGGGTCGTCGAGGACAACCCGCAGAACTAGCACCGTCGTATGTATTTTTAGCGTCTTATGCAGATAGTTCTTACATTACAGGACAAGTCATTCATGTAAATGGCGGTGATTATATTACTTCTTAAGCATAGTGTGTAGCTTGATTATTATGGACTAACGAAATAACAACTTACTGCAACTTTGATAGTAAAGCTTACTCTATAAAATTAGTAATGAATGTAGGGTGTGTCTTGTTTTAAAGTTAATTGAAATATTTGATTTAGCATTATCATTTTGTAGCTCTTAAGGGGATAGACTTTGATTATGCTTCTATATTAATTAGTAGTAAAAAACACTTTCATATCAATTCATGTAAAAGCATGAATTGAACGAAAGTGTTTTGTTATATTTTATAGCAATTGTAAAATCCTTTGAAAGATGAAAGTACTTTTGCAATGTTTGTAAAGTTTTCTAAAGTTGAGCGTGTATTGTTAATATGATATTTAACATAGATATGTTATTGATCTAGTTTTGAATTGAGAGAAGCTAGGTTGCATGTACATCTATATCTAAAAAGTATGTTAATCATTTATAACCAAGGCATCAAGTTTGATGCATACGTTTTAAAATGCTAAAAGAAATCTGAAGGAATGAAATCATCGACATTGATATTTTTTAAAGAGTCAAAGTTAACATTTTCAATATTTTGTAGTATTTCTCCTTCTTTAAATTGTTGATAATAATTTGTAGTTTCTGCTACGATATCGTGATCTTGAAATGTTTTTACGACACCTAAGATTAAGAGGATTGCTATTACCCCTTTGATGATTGTTTTCATAAGTAATGACTCCTTTTAATGATAATACATATATTATAAATGAAAATTTAGTCTGTGACATGCGTCCAGAGTATTTACATACTATCGTACCTTAGTTGTATACGACGTGCTTATGAAAATATATGGTTATCAATTCTAATTAAAGTTTCAATTAGAGACCAAAAGCAATTGGTAACCAGAAATAAGCAAATAGTGATATGACAATAATGGTGAATATATTTAATATAAAACCAGCTTTTACCATATCTTTCATTTCTAATTCATCAGAACTAAATACCGCTGCATTTGGTGGTGTTGAAATGGGCAACATGAAAGCACATGTTGATGATACTGCTACAATACCCATAATTATGAAAGGGTCTTGGCTGATAGCTGCAGCAAATCCAATACTGATTGGCATTAACATATTTGATACGGCTGTATTAGACATTACTTCGGTAAGGAATAAAATGCCAGTCGTAAGCACGATAACAATTAAAATGAGTGGCAACGGTTTTACAACGCCTAGCATACCCCCAAACCACTTTGTTAAACCAGAGTCTTCAAAAGCAGCAGCTAACGAAAGACCGCCACCAAACAATAGTAATATACCCCAAGGGAGTTTGCTCATATCATCCCAAACAAGTAAACCACCTTTGTGGGATTTAGCTGGAATTAAAAATAAAAGCACTGCACCTATCATTGCAATAACTGTATCTGATAAGTGGAGAGAAGATGGAAGCAGGCTACCACAAATCCATAATATACTGACAAATAGAAATACAATACCTGTTAATTTTTCTTCTAGACTCATAGGTCCTAAATCACGTAATGATTTTTTAGCAAAATCAGAAGATATTTGATCTGCATCTTCAATTTTAAAGAGCCATTTTGTCATTAACAAATATAATATGATAAGTAATATAATTGTTAATGGTAATGCAAAAATCATCCATTGTGCAAAAGAAACTGTTCTATTTAAGCTTGAAGAAGCGATTGCAGCAAAAACTGCATTTGGCACTGAGCCAATTAATGTTGCGAGACCACCTATAGAAGCGGAATAAGCGACCGTAAGTAATAAAGCTTTACTGAACTTATGTGCTGACTCAGGCTTTAAAAATTGTGCGTTTTGGATTTCATGTATTAAAGCTAATGCAATCGGTAACATCATTAAGGCTGTTGCAGCATTTGAAATCCACATCGATATAAATGCCGTTGCAATCATGGTACCTAAAATAATCCTATTGCTATTAGAACCCATCATAGCGATAATCGTCATAGCGATACGTTTATGTAAGTTCCATTTTTCAATTGCCAAGGCAATAATGAAGCCCCCCATATACATAAAGACGATCGGATCAGCATAAGCACTTGCAGCTACTTGTTCGTCTGTGCCTCCACTTAAAGGTAGTAGAATAAGTGGTATGAGTGAAGTAGCCGGAATGGGAATCGCTTCTGTAATCCACCACGTGGCGACAAAAAGTGTTACAGCAAGTACGGCCCTAGGAGCGTCATCTAGCCCAGTAATCTCAGGAATAAAATAAAAAGTAAGAAAAAGCAACGGTCCTAGTATCAAACCAATTTTTTGTTTCATAAAAATCCCCCTTGTTTGTACCCTTGCATTAGTAAGAATATCAAGTTGGAAAAGTAATGACAATTTATTTTTCAGAAAATTGTAAAAAAACAACTGTTTTATTGTTAGAATAAATTTAATCTTATGCATGCAAAATAAAGGGGAGTGATTTTATGGTTTTGGGTACACTAGTAGGAAAAGATGATACATGGGTATTATGGGCGATTATTATAGTTTGGGCCACAATAAGTATCTTTTTAGAACAACGATATCAATGGGCAAGTACGATTTCAGGAGCGATTATTGCATTGGTAGGAGCGATGTTACTTTCTAACTTTAAAGTTATCCCAACGAGTGCACCAGTTTATGATACCGTGTGGGATTATATTGTTCCTTTATCTATACCGTTGCTACTTTTTAGTTCAAATATATTAAAAATTTGGAAAGAAAGTCGGCGATTGTTATTTATTTTTTTAATTGCGTCAATAGGGACCATGATAGGGACAACTGTAGCTTTTATTATATTAAATCATTCAGTGCCTTATTTATCAAAAATAGGGGCGATGATGACTGGAAGTTACATTGGTGGGGGTGTGAATTTTGCGGCATTAAGTTCCAAATTAAAAACGCCTGGAGAAATGGTTTCATCCACAGTTGTTGCAGATAATAGTGTCATGGCATTATATTTTCTGTTATTAATTGCTATACCATCCATTCCGTTTATTAAAAAACACTTTAAAACACATTATCATAGTGATCATACACCGGCAACACAACAATCATTTTGGCAACCAAAAAAAATTCAATTATTAGATATCGCATTTTCAATCGCTGCAGCAATAGCAATCGTTGCAATCAGTTTTAAACTTTCTGAATTAATACAACATGTTGTACCTCAAAGTAATTTGCTCTTAACTATACTTGTGTCATTTTTTGGGGATTTCTATCTCTTACTTACAACTTTAACACTTGTCATCGTTGCAATTTGGGGAGACTTCTTTGAAAAATTAGCAGGTGCCTCTGAAATTGGAACATTCTTAATTTATATTTTCTTTGTTGTCATAGGTACACCAGCCTCGTTTGTTACGATTGTAAAAACGGCACCGTTGTTATTTATTTTTGTTATGATAATTTTAATATTTAACTTGGGTTTGAGCTTGTTGTTAGGAAAATTATTGAAATTCAACATTGAAGAGATATTACTTGCAAGTAATGCAACTGCTGGAGGTCCTACTACTGCAGCTGCATTAGCTATTGGTAAAGGTTGGACTGATTTAGTCGGACCTATATTAATTGTAGGTACATTAGGTTATGTGATTGGCAATTATGCAGGTACATTAATGTATCAATGGTTATCTTATATTGCATAGTGGTAAGACAATTATTTAGAAATATCATGACGCGATGATATAGTTAATCTGGTGAATTATTATAGATGAGTGAGGGATGTAATATGAGGGAAAAAGAAAAAATGTTAGGTGGACAATGGTATGACGCAAATTACAATGAAAATTTGGATAAAGAAAGAAATATAGCTAAAGACTTATGCTTTGAATTAAATCAAACGAAACCTAGCAATAAAGCAAAGCGTCAAACTATTTTGAAGGCATTGTTACATGCTGAACCAAATAATTTGGAATTATTAAGTCCATTTTATGTCGATTATGGTTATAACCTTTTTTTAGGTGAACAGGTGTTTATCAATCATGATTGTTATTTTATGGATGGTGGTAAAATTTTTGTGGGCAATCATGTGTTTATTGGACCAAAATGTGGATTTTACACTGCGATACATCCATTAGCATATCAAGATAGAAATCAAGGATTGGAACAAGCGTTACCCATACATATAGGAGATGATGTATGGATTGGCGCAAATGTCATAGTCTTACCAGGAGTAACAATAGGTGATGGCTCAGTAATTGGTGCGGGAAGTGTTGTATCTAAGGATATTCCTGAGAATGTAGTTGCAGTTGGCTCTCCGGCAAAACCAATAAAAACGATTGAAAACAACGCATCGACATGATGATATTAAATATTGAATTTTTTCGATAGGAGTTAGTGACATGATTCAACGTTTGCAACGGATCATGTTACGACTCTTTTTTATTTTTCAACAGGATAAATAAAATATTATTGCGTGAAATTTTAAAATAAATTAAATTTGTTTTAAAAAATGTTCCGCGGAGCTTAATTAGAAATTAATAAAATTGTTCGGAATATAATAAAAAATTATGTTAGAATATATAAATATGGAAATTGAAAAGTTTATATTTTGTGATTTTCAAATATTTTAATATTTATTTTTTGCAAGTAGCTTTGCCATCCATATTTAGAAAGGATTGAACGATTTATTGCACAAATTTATTGTGTGAGCAGTTCAAAGAAAGAGGAGAATGATTCATGGATATTTTAATAGGGACCTTGTTTTTAATCGTTGTACTAGTGTTATTTACATTATTTACATATCGTGCTCCTAATGGCATGCGTGCAATGGGAGCATTAGCTAATGCAGCGATAGCAACATTTTTAGTGGAAGCTTTTCATAAGTATGTTGGTGGAGATCTGTTTGGTATTAAATTTTTAGGAGATCTTGGTGATGCTGCTGGTGGACTTGGCGGTGTGGCAGCTGCAGGTTTGGTAGCTTTAGCAATCGGGGTTTCGCCTGTGTATGCTTTAGTGATTGCAGCAGCTTGTGGCGGTTTAGATTTAATACCAGGATTTGTTGCTGGTTATGCAATTGGTTATTTAATGAAGTTTGCAGAACATAAAGTGCCGGACGGCGTAGATTTAATAGTGGGTATTTTGATTATAGCGCCACTAGCAAGATTAGTAGCTACTGTAATTACGCCATTAGTAAATAATTCATTATTGAAAATTGGGGATATTATTCAAAGTTCCACAGAAATTAACCCGATTATTATGGGTCTTATACTTGGTGGCGTCATTACAGTTGTTGGAACGGCACCATTAAGTTCCATGGCATTGACTGCGTTATTAGGTTTAACTGGGATGCCAATGGCAATTGCAGCCATGGTTTCATTTGCATCATCTTTCATTAACGGTACGATGTTTAATAAACTTAAACTAGGAGATCGTAAATCTAGAATTGCAGTTTGTATTGAACCATTATCACAAGCAGATGTTGTGTCAGCCAATCCAGTACCCGTCTATACCGCTAACTTTATTGGTGGTGCTTTAGCAGGTGCGGTGATAGCATCATCAGGTATGATTAATGATGCGACAGGTACAGCTACCCCGCTCGCAGGTTTTCTTGTTATGTTCGGTTTCAATAACCCGATAAAAATAATTATTTATGGCGCCATTGTAGGTGTTATAGGTTTAATCGTAGGATATGTATGTTCAGTTTGGTTTAAAAATTATCCAGTCGTTTCGAAAGAAGAGATAGAAGCACGATAATGCTACGTTATAAGTAAATGATGTAAATGTTAATCTTAAAATAGTCAACCGTGTTTCATACTGATCATAAAAACCATTATAAAAATGAAAAGCAGCATATAGCAGCCATTTAGTATTTGTGGATGCTATCATGCTGCTTTTTAAATTTCCATCATTAAATTTAGTGTGTAAAAATGTGTATCATGTGAAATTAATCGCTTAACTGACTATCTGGGACGTCAGTGATAAACATATGTCCTGGTGCATGTGTAATCATCAATTCTGGTTTAGCATCTAACGCAACAGATTGAGGCGTAACACCACAGCCCCAAAATACTGGTACTTCATTTTCTTTAATCGTGACAGGTTCGCCAAAATCAGGATTTGTTATGTTTTCGATGCCAATTGTTGATGGATTTCCTATATGTATTGGCGTACCATGAACATTTTTAAAGTGTGTCGTAATTTCTGTTGCTTTTATAGCTTGTTGCATAGTCATCGGTCTCATACTAACAGTGATATTTCCTGAGAAATGGCCACTTGGTGCGGCTGGAATATTTGTTATGTACATTGGAACATTATGTTCTTCTTCAATGTGACGTATTGGTAGACCCGCCTCCAACAAAGCATGCTCAAAAGTGAAGCTGCAGCCAATCAAAAAACTGACCATGTCATCATTAAATAAATGAGATATGTCAGTAGGAGATTCTACTAATTCGCCATAACGGTATACTTTATATTGTGCTACTTCATTTGTGATGTTAGCTTCTTTACCATAAGTAGGAAAAGAGGTTGAACCAATTTCTGAAACATCTAAAAGTGGGCATGTTTTTGGATTTCTGAAACAGAATTTTAAAAAATCATATGCATAAATAGAGGGTAATATGACCACATTAGCTTGGACATAACCTTTAGCCATTCCGCTTGTATGACCTGTAAGTTCATTTTTACTAATCATTTTTCTTAATATACTTGGGTGTTGGTTTTGTAAATTCATTAAGTGTTCATCCCCTTAAATTTAACGTCTTAGCTACATTTTAGCAAAAAGTAGCATATAAGTTGTATAAAATGTTCAGAATCTTTTGGAAAATATAAATAGACATCGTATTGAAATTAAAGTACATTTGGATTTCAATACGATGTCCGTTTGTGATATTTAATACTCAATTAAACAATGGTAATTTATTGGGTCAGCTGGATGAGTTTAAACAGTATGATAGATTAATCATCTTTGTTTTTGGTATCTTTATTATCATGGTTTTTGCCATTATCGTTATGATTACTTGGTTCATTTTCTTCTATCGGGGAATCCTCATCGGTTTCTAAATGATTTGTTTCGCGTTCTTCTAGTGGTATAGAATAATCTTTATCATCATTGATGTAGGTCATTTTAAAGTGTTCCGTTGGTTCTCTTCTCAATGCACGCATTAGAGAAAAAATCATGAGTAATAAAATAATTGAAAATGGTAGACCTGTTACAACTGAGGCAGTTTGTAAACTCGTTAAACCACCTGCAATTGTCATAGAAACAGATATAGCACCAATTAATATGCCCCAAATAATTTTATGTTTGATTTTAGGATTAGCAATACCACCAGTTGCCATACCCGCAACAATATGTGTAGTAGAATCAGCACTTGTAATAATAAATATAAAGATAAGTGCGATTGCTAATGCACTTGTGATGTCAGCGATAGGAAATTTGGATAATAATTCAAAAAGAGCAACAGTATAATCCTTGTCGACAATATTAGCGATATTGTCGTTACCATTCAATGCTATTTTAACAGCTGTACCACCAAATCCAGCTATCCAAGTAAATGAAATTAAAGGTGGGATAATTAATACACCAATAACAAATTTTCTAATCGTTCTACCGCGAGAGACACGAGCTACGAAACCACCAATAAATGGTGACCAAGATATAACCCATGCCCAATAGAAAACAGTCCATTGTTGTATCCAACTGTTATCGCCTGTATATGGGCTGATGCGTAAACTATATTCAATGAAATGACGTAGATAATCACCGATTGCTAATGTATAAGATTCTAAAATAAATTTAAAATCACCAAAAATAAACATGAAGATAAGTAATATTGCGCCTAAGCCAATATTGATATTACTTAACCATTTTACACCTCTATTTAAACCAGTAATCGCTGATGTTAAAAAAATACCTACCATTAAAATAGTGATTGATATTTTGGTAACATTATTGTTAGGAACGTTAAAGACATGTTGTAGACCACCACTAATTTGCATAATACCTAAACCAATAGATGTGGCAATCCCCATTACTGTAGCTATAATGGCTAATACATCTATCACATTTCGATATGGTCGTTTATAAGATTCACCAAATACAGGTTCCATCGCCGTTGAAATGAGACCATCACGTTTTTTTCTAAATTGGAAGTACGCCACTGTTAAACCGGCAATTGCGAAGATAGACCATTGAGAAATACCCCAATGAAAAAAAGTATAGCCCATAGCAACACGCGCTGATTCTGATGAAGCGTCTGGCGTTTTTCCAGGAAATGGAGAGTGTAAATAATGCGTTAATGGTTCTGCTACACCCCAAAATACAATGCCGACACCCAAACCTGCAGAAAAGAGCATCCCAATCCAAGACATCATAGAAAATTCAGGAGCTTCATTATCATCACCCAATTTAAAGCGACCATAACGTGAAATGGCTAACGCAATTAAAAATATATCTAAAATAAAAATAATTACTAAAAACAGCCATCCAAAACTATTTGCTATATAATCGTAGACTTGTTGTGCGTGATTACCAAAACTTTTAGGGAAAATACCTGCAATTAATGTTATAAGTACAATAATTGCAACAGATATCATATAAACAAGATTTCTATGTTTCTTCTTTCTGTCGTGTGCATTTTTGTCACTCATAATAGTGTTAAATCATCCCTTTGTTTTCATTTATATTAAGAAATTACCCTAATACAATGACACTATTCATTGAAAATGCTAGCGAATATTATAATATGGATGACGTTGCATGATTCATATTTTTGTGGGTATAGAACATATGAAAAATTATAAATTGCAAAGGAGGTTGCATATGAAACGTACTTTGGAAAAAGTACTAATTTGGCTAGGAATTTTCATACAATTTGTACTGATTTTTTTAATGGCTATTGCTGCACCATTTTTAAACGATCGGAGTTTTAAACGTTCATTAATGGGTTCTTTTAAAAATCAAGATGCTATTAGCGATAATTTAACTCAAACAGAAACATCACAATTATTAGATAGTATTAGTCAATTATTTATCGTTGCTTTAGGCTTAGTTATTGTAACGACAATCTTAGCATTAATATTTGTTTTATTAATCAAGAAGATACCAAAAACTGCAGGTGTTGTATTTATATTACTTGCAATTGTCTGTGTGTTTACATTAAATATATTTACAGCATTGTTATGGCTAATTGCAGGCATCATACTGTTAGTTAAAAAACCACATAAATATAATAAAAGTCAAAAAAGTACATAAAAATTAAATATTGTTTGTTGACTTGATAAATGTCATTATTCAACGATGGTTGAATTGAATGGACGTTGTAACAATTTTAATGTGACATTATACGAATTAAACACTTTCTTTAAGTTCATAAATGTAAAAAATTTAAAGAAAGTGTTTTTTGAAATCACTTGAACGATATAAATCAAGCGCAATACAGTTTTTAAAAGTAAAAGTTAGACATAAAATACGATTTATTTTTATAAAAGTTATTGTAAGCGATTGCATTTGTTGTGTGATACCTATACAATGAAAATAAGAATGGAATTTTTCCATTTTAGTTTTCTATTTACAAACTTACATGGGGGTAGAAAAAATGGTTGTCAACTATACAAATGAACCAGGCATTGACTTTACTGATAATAACAATGTCGAATCATTCAAAGAAGCATTAAAGAAAGTTAAAGGTGAATTAAATCAAAAACTTCCGTTAGTGATTAATGGGGAGAAAATTTTTACTAAGGATACATTTCAGTCTATCAATCCTGCGAACACTTCTGAAGTTATTGCTGAAGTATCAAAAGCTACAACAAAAGAAGTAGATAAAGCTTTTGATGCAGCTAATGAAGCTTATAAATCTTGGAAACGTTGGACGCACAGAGATCGTGCTGAATTTTTAATTAGAGTTGCAGCTATTATTAGACGACGCAAAGAAGAAATATCAGCAGTGATGGTGTATGAAGCTGGTAAACCATGGGATGAAGCAGTTGGTGACGCAGCTGAAGGTATTGATTTTATCGAATATTATGCTAGATCAATGATGGAATTAGCAGACGGTAAACCAGTATTAGATAGAGAAGGCGAACACAATAAATATTTTTATAAACCAATTGGTACTGGGGTAACAATCCCACCATGGAACTTCCCATTTGCAATTATGGCGGGTACTACTTTAGCGCCAGTTGTTGCTGGTAATACAGTTCTTTTAAAACCTGCAGAAGATACCCCGTTAACAGCGTATAAATTAATGGAAGTATTAGAAGAAGCAGGTTTACCAAAAGGTGTTGTGAATTTTGTACCAGGTGATCCAAAAGAAATTGGCGATTATCTTGTTGATAGTGTTCATACGCACTTTGTTACGTTTACAGGTTCACGCGCAACAGGTACACGAATCTTTGAAAGAGCCGCAAAAGTTCAAGAAGGACAGCAATTTTTAAAACGTGTTATCGCTGAGATGGGCGGTAAAGATGCGATTGTTGTTGACAAAGAGATCGATACAGACTTGGCAGCAGAATCTATTGTTTCATCAGCGTTTGGCTTCTCAGGTCAAAAATGTTCTGCTTGTTCACGTGCGATTGTTCATCAAGATGTATATGATGAAGTATTAGAAAAAGCAGTTAAACTTACACAAGATTTAACTTTAGGAAATACAGAAAATAACACTTCAATGGGACCAGTTATTAACCAAAAACAATTTGATAAAATTAAAAATTATATCGAAATTGGTAAAAAAGAAGGTAAGTTAGAACAAGGTGGCGGTACAGATGGTGCTACTGGTTACTTTGTTGAACCTACGATTTTCTCTGGACTTAAATCAAGCGATCAAATCATGCAAGAAGAAATCTTTGGGCCTGTTGTTGGTTTTGTAAAAGGAAAAGATTTTAATGAGTTATTAGAAATCGCTAATGACACAGATTATGGATTAACAGGTGCAGTTATTACTAATAATCGCGAAAACTGGATTGAAGCTGTTAAAGAATATGACGTTGGTAACTTATACCTAAACCGCGGTTGTACTGCAGCGGTTGTTGGTTATCATCCTTTTGGTGGTTTCAAAATGTCTGGTACAGATGCAAAAACAGGTAGCCCAGATTATCTATTACATTTCTTAGAACAAAAAGTTGTTTCAGAAATGTTTTAATTGTTAACAATCGGCTAGGATAACATTTCTAGTAAAATAAAGACTCTGGGATAAATCCCAGAAAAATAGCACTCAGATGATTTATTCAATTCATCTGAGTGCTTCTTTTTATTCATCATTAACTTGAATATTAATCATTTTATGAAAAAGTGCATCAATGGCTTCATACGACATATTACTATTATGTTCACGCATCCATTCCATAAAACCGTATAAAGTCGCACCGTAAACATAAAATACTAAATCTATTGGAACGCTTTGGTCAACCGTTATACGGTGTTCGTTTGCTTTAATATCATTTTGCAGTATACGGATAAAATGATTTTCAACTGTACGTTCAAATTCTTTATCGTCTTCTTGTTTATGCTTTATTTTACTAAAATCGTCAATGTGTGTGACGGATTGTTCCATGCTAGTAAAAGGGTTATTGATACGATCTTTAATATCTGTGGAAAAGTAATCTTGAGTTAAGTAAGTCATTAAATAAATAAGTAAATCGTATTTATCATAGAAATGCTTATAGAAGGTTGTACGATGAACTAACGCTTCATTGCAAATTTGATTAACAGAAATAGTTGAAAACGCATATTTTTCTAATAGTACATATAAGCTTTGAGATAATGCCCGTTTTGTTTTGATTACACGCAAATCTTTTTCATTCATTCTACAATTCTCCTAATCTGTAGTTTAAATATACGGAATTGGATATTTAGTTCTTTTTTAAATAGGGTAAATCATTATAAGATGTCAATAGAAATAATCTACAGTATATGTATAAACTATAACGTTGATTAATTAAGGAGGCAATAGTTTGGCGAAATTTTTATACAAATTAGGTTCATTTGTTGCAAAGCACAAATGGTGGAGTGTTGTTGCTTGGGTGATTATTCTTGCAGCAATTATTATACCGCTTACAATAAGTTCACCTAAGTTTGATAATGATATAACTATGAATGGCTTACAGTCATTAGATACGAATGACAAAATAGAAGACGAATTTGGGCAAGACAGTGAGAAAGCTCAAATTAGAGCAGTCTTTAAAAGTGATTCAGATAATGGCATAGTGAAGCAAGATATGACTAAAGATATCAAAGATACATTGAAAGATATTAAAGATGATGATGGAGATATTAAAAATATCTCAGACCCTTATGACAATAAACAAATCAGTGAGGATAAATCGACAGCCATCGCAGATATTAATTATGATGTGTCTGCAACGTCATTAAAAGAAGATTCAAAAGATAAAGTGAAAGACCAAGTTGAAAAATTAGAAGATGAGCATAATGTACAAGTAGAACTGATGGGTACAGGTATGGAATCGACTGAAATTGGCGGTTCTTCTGAATTAATCGGAGTGATTGTCGCATTTGTTGTACTTCTAATTACGTTTGGATCGTTTATTGCAGCAGGTATGCCAATCATTAGTGCTTTACTTGGTTTAGGCACGGGTGTAGGTATCATATCGTTATTGACGTATGCATTTGATATTCCAAATGTTACTTTAACATTAGCGGTTATGATTGGTTTAGCAGTAGGTATCGATTATGCACTATTTATTTTATTTAGATATCGTCAAATTGTTAAAAGCGAACCAAATCATATTAAAGCAATAGGTTTAGCTGTAGGAACTGCAGGTAGTGCAGTCATCTTTGCAGGTGTTACAGTCATTATTGCTGTTTGTGGATTATCACTTGTTGGTATAGATTTCCTAGCCGTAATGGGCTTCGCTTCTGCAATTAGTGTATTTGTCGCAGTGATTAGTGCATTAACTTTATTACCAGCATTGATTAGTATTTTCCATAAGCAAATTCATCCTAAACAAACGAAAACTGAGTTTGAGGGAGATGTAGATACGAAATGGTCCAAATTTGTAGTTGGAAAACCACTTGCAGCAGTGCTTATTGGACTTATTATCTTAGTTGTAGCTGCTATACCGATTAATGATATGCGTTTAGGTATACCTGATGATGGTATGAAACCAGCGGATACAACTCAGAAAAAAGCATATGATATTGTATCTGATAAGTTTGGAGAAGGATATAATGGTCAAATTGCAATGCTTGTCAATGTGAAAGATCAAAATGATAATCCTGAAGCGTTGCAAAAAGACTTACAAAGCTTGAGCAAAGATATTAAAGATATGGATAATGTGAAAATGGTTGCACCGCCACAATTAAGCAAAAATAAAGATTATGCATTAGTAGCGGTAATTCCTGATAAAGGTCCAAATGCTAAATCTACCAATGATTTAGTTCATGATTTGAGAGATTATAATGATGATGCGAGAGACAAATATAACTTCAAAACTGAAGTATCTGGACAAAGTGTAATTAATATAGATATGTCGCAAAAACTAAATGAAGCTATCCCATTATTTGCTGGCGTAATCGTAGCATTAGCGTTCGTACTATTAATGGTTGTCTTCCGTTCTATCATTATTCCACTAAAAGCAGTTCTAGGTTTCGTCCTTTCTTTAGTGGCAACATTAGGCTTTACGACTTTAATAATGCAAGAAGGATTTATGTCTGAACTGTTTGGCGTAGATACAACGGGACCATTACTAGCATTCTTACCAGTTATTACAATTGGCTTGCTCTTTGGTTTGGCGATGGATTACGAAGTATTCCTTATGTCCCGTATTCATGAAGAGTATAGTAAAACAGGTAATAATGAGCACGCGATAAAAGTAGGTATTAAAGAAAGTGGTCCAGTCGTTGTTGCTGCAGCACTTATAATGTTTAGTGTGTTTATTGCATTCGTCTTCCAAGATGATGTGATGATTAAATCTATGGGATTATCACTTGCCTTTGGTATATTGTTTGATGCATTTATCGTACGTTTATTACTGATTCCTGCATTGACACAATTATTTGGCAAAGCATCTTGGTATATGCCTGCATGGTTAAATCGAATATTACCACATGTAGATATTGAAGGGCATGCCTTACAGGGTGAGATGCCAGCATCTAATTATGCACATATCAATCAGTCTGCAGGTAATGATAGCTATGATCGTACATTTAGCATCCGCAAACAACAAAACACATATAATGAAGAAAATAATACAATACCTGTGGATCAAAAAACGAAAATGTTATATAACGAAATTGCACAACAAACAACGCAACGTGCATTTTTATATGAAGCTTTAAAATCATATAAAAAAGATTTAGCACAGTCGCAAAATGATAGTGAACAATCAACATCCTTCGCTACACACGTAGAGAATAAAAACGAAAATACGCGTGGCCGTGAAGATGATGAAATTGTTAAGCTATTAGCACAACAAAGTGAAAACATTCGACATTTAAATGAACTAATTGAAAAAACAATTAATAAAAAGTAAAAATTCCGGGAATTAACACTGTTCCCAGAAAAATACTAATCCGTTGTGTACGGATTAGTATTTTTTTTATTTATAATATTCCTAGAGCTAAAGTTTTTTTAAAAGTCTGTTGGAGTATCGTTCGATTCTGTACCTACTTCACTTGAAGTGTTAAAGCATACCAGTTTAACACACTTTAACATCGTTTTAGCATATCCATAAATTAGCAAGATATATTAAGCACATAAATGACCGTCAACAAAATCAGAGACTTTATTTGAAGATAGGTAGATTTTTGTCCAATTAACGACAAATTAAAATCAAAATAGCAAATATGCACTTATTTTATTAAAATATATTTTAATAAAGAGGTGTGTTATGGAAAAATTTTATGATATCGAATTTAATCCAAGCAATAATTCAGTATTTAATTTTAATGATGGTGTACGTATCGTTCTCGTATTAAAAAATAAATTAAAATTTGTCAGTGGGACTAGTATTCATAAATTTCAAGCAGGTGATGTTTTTATTATCAATCATCGAGAGCGTTATCGACTGATTGAGGAGGATGACACTTTATATACCGCTATTCATTTGAAAGCATCGTATTTAAAACAATATATCAGTGATTATAATGATAAAGTATATATTTTAAATTCCCAGACATTGCAAAACGTCATTTATCAACAAATTCTGAATGTTGTGGCTAAGATAGGTGTCGTCTATATTCGAAAAGGTAAATTTTATAGATTATATATGGAACAACTGTTAATTGACTTAATGTTTATGATTGTTAGATATTTGCCAGCTTATGAAAATATAAATCATGAACATCATGTCAATGATCATCGTCTAGCATTTGTATGTAAATATATTGAAAGAAATTTCACCAAACCAATCACATTAAGTGAAGTAGCTGAAAAGGTGCATTTAAGTCACACATATTTGTCTAAATTATTTACAAAACATATGGGTATCGGTTTCAATCACTATGTTAACCATATTAGAATTGAACATTGTAAAAATGACTTAATACAAACAGATGATGCTATCACTCAAATTGCTTTTAAAAATGGCTTTAGTAACTCTAATATGCTGTTGAAATATTTTAAATTAGACACAGCATTAACGCCTTCGCAATATAGAAAAAAATATCAGGTAGAAGATATAGTGAGCACCGCCGATAAACCCACTGAGTCAGAAAACTATCAAATGTATCTATACTATTTAAATTCTTATATACAACAAACGCTAGGTACTATGATCCAATCCCCCTATAATCAAAAAGTTATTGATATTACATTGAATTACGATCAAACATACGATTTATCAGATTATAACCATGTGATTCAAATTGGTAGTTTTGATACATTGCGTCTTCAAAGATACAGAAAACAACTGATAGAAGTGCAACAATTTTTAGGCTTGGATCATGTTTTGATTAAAGATCCTATTTTAAAAGGCTACATTGATCATAAAGTTATTGAAAGTGATGAACTCATTCCTACTATGCATCCTTATATGAAAGTAGATGAATGCTTAAGTTTTTTATTTGAACATCACATAGGTTTAGGAATTGAAATTGATCCTCCAACATTACCATCCCAATTTGCGGAATATACAAAAGAATTAAGATTTTTATTAGAGCATATTTATAATACTGTGCCGAATAGACAACAATTCAAATTAGTCATTTACTTGAAGGGCAAAAAAGCCAATATGCTATTAAAAATAATAATGTTATTTAAGGAATACTTTGAACATACTCAGATTATACTTAATACGGATATCACTGATATTAATGAAGTGACAACTGCCCAACAAATCTTGGATAGTTCCAGTGAAAATGTTGATAGTATAGCGTTTAGCGCAAACCAAAATGATATTATTAATTTCAAATCAATTGAAAGTCAACAGTATGATTTAGCTAAAAGACATATCATAGAACAGTATAATAAGATCACTGAACGATTTAATATAAAAGGAAAAGATGTTTCAATTGTCTTACTTAATTGGAACACTTTAACAGGTAATACAAGCCTTACAAATGGTGAATATTTTAGAGCAGGTATCATATTTGAGCAATTGATTGATATGAATCATCAAATTAACGCAATTGGCTATTGGCTCAATCACGAATTACACCATCAATATAATTCAAATGAGGTTACTTCTGAATTAAATGGTATTGATTTATATCATCAGTTTGATGGAAAAAGACCTGCATTTTTTACAAGTATGTTTTTTAAAAAATTATTTAATCAAGTACTTTTTAAAAATGAAGACTGTATGGTTGTAGGACAGAGTGATCATTTTCAAATCGTAATATGGGATGCAGAACATTACAATCCATATTATATGACGAATGAACAAACAGATTATTTAAGTCATAAAGAGTATCAACTCAATATATTAAATGCTACTACTGGATCATATAAGATAAAACATTTAACACTAGATAAAAATAATGGTGCGCTTTATCAAGTTTGGCAACAGTACAATACACAACATGGTATGGATATAGAAACAATTAATTATGTGAATAGAATCTCTTACCCTAAATTAGATGTCAGTGAAGTTGATGTCGTAGATACGATATCTTATCATTTGAAATTACAAACCAACGCCATACAGATAATTGAATTTAAAAAATACTTTTAATTATATTTATAGAGAAAAAATACAATATGATTCGCTGAGTAGTATGTTTGACGATAAAATGGTCATCAAATTTGTTTAATGTTAAATGCAAAATGACAAAAATAGCATAGTCCATTTTTGTCATTTAAAACCACAAATGCTATTTAGAAAATAATCGATACTAAAACCACAATTATTATATATTTTAGCAAAATATATCCGACTACTATATTTTATAGAGAGGATAGCAAGTATCATTTATTGATTTATTGAAAATGTCGAGAGATAAGTACATTTTCCAACTAAGCTAATCTTCCCTATTTGTCATTTTAAAAATATTTTAGGAGGATGAACAAATGACGCAACAGGGAAATACGAAGAGTTATCAAGGTGACAACAAATTAATATTAGGTATTGTATTAGGGGTTGTCACTTTTTGGTTATTTGCGCAATCTTTATTAAACGTAGTTCCTACGTTACAACAATCATTTAATAGTAATATTGGTACAATCAGTATTGCTGTTAGTATTACAGCATTATTCTCAGGGATGTTTGTTGTTGGTGCAGGAAGTCTAGCGGATAAAGTAGGACGTGTGAGAATAACATATTTTGGTTTATGGTTAAGTATCATTGGTTCTTTATTGATTATAATTAGTAATCTACCAATACTACTTATCATAGGAAGGGTAATTCAAGGTTTATCAGCAGCAGCAATCATGCCTTCAACTTTAGCAATTATGAAGACATATTTTGAAGGTAAGGATAGACAGCGTGCACTGAGTTATTGGTCGATTGGTTCATGGGGTGGCTCAGGTTTAGCATCCTTATTCGGTGGTATGGTTTCAACTTTTATTGGTTGGAGATGGATTTTTATTTTATCTATCATTGTTGCACTAATTGCAATGTTATTAATAAAAGGGACACCGGAAACGAAATCTGATAGTACAACAAACTTGAAATTTGACTTTACTGGGCTAATTCTTTTTGTAGTTATGATGTTAAGTATTAATGTCGTGATTACGCAAAGTGGTACATTTGGCATGCTTTCACCTATAATAATAGGATTGCTTATTGTATTTATTATCACAACTATAGCTTTTGTCATAGTTGAAAACAAAAAGCATAATCCATTAATTGATTTTAAATTATTTAAAAATAAAGCTTATACAGGCGCGACATTATCCAATTTCTTACTTAATGGTGTTGCAGGTGCCTTGCTGGTAGCCAATACATTCGTTCAAAAAGGTATAGGTTTCAACGCATTCCAAACAGGACTTTTATCGATTACATATTTGGTTACTGTATTGTTGATGATTAGAGTCGGTGAAAAAGTTTTACAAAAAGTGGGTGCTAAAAAACCGATGTTGTTAGGTACAACATTTAATATGGTTGGTATTATTTTAATATCATTTACATTTTTGCCAAGCGCACTATATGTCGTAGTATGTATCATAGGTTATTTACTATATGGATTAGGATTAGGTTTTTATGCGACACCTTCTACAGATATGGCGATATCTAATTCTCCTGAAGATAAAGTTGGTGTAGCTTCGGGTATTTATAAAATGGCTTCCTCATTAGGTGGTGCGTTTGGTATAGCTTTATCAGGAGCATTATATGGCGTTGTTACAGAAGCTACAAATGTGAAATTTGGAGCGATGGCTGGTTTATGGCTAAATGTATTAATGGCATTGCTTTCATTCGTTATTATTCTTTTAGCTGTGCCATCATTTAAGAAACAAAATAAAGCATAATTCAATATTACAACGTTGTCATTTGAAAAGTATATAATGACATTAAGGTATCGTATATTTCATTGGAGGAATGATTATCATGAAACAACTGATTGAAAAATTGAAAGAAAAAGAAGCACGTATGATTGAGATACGTCGATACTTACATCAACACCCAGAACTATCATTTTGTGAAAAAGAAACACCTAAGTATATAGAGTCGTTTTATGAAGGTAAAGATTGTAAGGTTGAAACGAATGTAGGACCAAATGGTTTGAAAGTTATTATAGATAGCGGTAAACCAGGTAAGACAATCGCAATTCGTGCTGACTTCGATGCTTTACCAATTCAAGAAGATACGGGTCTAGCATTTTCTTCTAAAAATGATGGTGTGATGCACGCATGTGGGCATGATGCACATACTGCATATATGTTGATTCTTGCAGAGACACTTATTGAAATGAAAGACCAATTTAATGGTAAAGTGGTTGTTATACATCAACCTGCCGAAGAAGTACCTCCTGGTGGTGCTCAGTCAATGATTAAAGATGGTGTTTTAGATGGTGTTGATCACGTACTAGGTGTTCACGTCATGAGTCATATGCCTGCAGGTAATATCTATTATCGAGAAGGAAATGTACAAACTGGGCGTGACTTCTTTAAGCTTAAAGTCAATGGTCAAGGCGGACATGGCTCTTCTCCACATACAGCAAATGATAGTATTGTAGCAGGTGCATATTTTGTAAATGCTTTACAGACCGTTGTTTCCAGACGCTTAAATCCATTTGAAACAGGTGTTGTTACCATAGGTTCATTTGATGGTAAAGGACAATTCAATGTGATTAAAGATAGTGTTGAAATAGAAGGTGACGTACGTGCGTTAACAGATGATACTAAAAACACAATTAAAAAAGAAGTGACGCGTTTGTCAGATGGATTGGAAGCGATGTTTGGTGTCAAATGTGAATTAGACTACCATGATGATTACCCAGCATTGTACAATGATCCTGAGTTTACAAAATTTGTTGTAGACACAATAAAAGAAGCGGATACTGATGCCATTAAAAATGTTGAAAGATGTGAACCACAACCGCCTTCAGAAGATTTTGCTTACTATGCAAAAACAATTCCAGGCACATTTATTTATGCTGGTGCTGCACCAGAAAATGGTGAAATCCATCCCCACCATCATCCTAAATTTAATATCAGTGAAAGTTCAATGCGAGTTTCTGCAGAAGCAGTAGGACTAACAGTATTAAATTATCTTAAATAATACAATTAATTATGAAAGCTACCATACATTTCTATTGCAGTAGAATACATGATTTACGATAGTAGAATATTGATTAGTGTTATAAACCTAATTAATATTTATAAATAAAAAACAGGCGCATACGAGGTTTATTACTTGATAAACCAACCATACGTATACACCTGTTTTTTTGTTGTATAAATCACACGTTGATATAGGACAAAAATAAAATTACATTAAATAACTAATGAGGTTTTTCGCTAATTAAAAAAGTGATCATGATAACAAAAGGTTTAATATTAGGTCATTTAGTGTATATGTAAATTGAAAAAAAGAAAGGAATGATTACATTGAATGGCGAGAAAAAAATAAACGCCCTGTTAGATGATTATCAAAAGCAATTAAAGAAATTATTTAAGTATGATAAAGCAAACGCACTGAGTTTTGATAATGAAAGTAGAAGTAAAGTCGCAGAACAAAAAGGTGTTTTTGTAATTTTTGAAAATAAAAAACCAATATTTGTTGGGCAAGCTGGTGGATTTATGACTGGTTTTAAATTTACACAAAAAGATTTATCTGATAAATTAGGCCAATTTAATTCAGCTTCAGACGCTGGTACTGCAAAATTTAGAAAAGCGTATTTAGCGCATCATGGTTTAGATGAAGCAGAAATGAAAAATATTAAGGCAAGTGAAAAAAATTTAAAGTTTCAATACATTAAGGTTAAAGATAATTTAGCTTTTATCAATATTTTAGAAATTTTAGCATTAGAATATGCTAAGAAAAATAAAATAAACTTATTTAATTTTTCTTAGTTAAAATCTATGTGTATTTGAACTGCTGAGAAAGTGGTGATTAAAATGAATATTGGAACATTTAAAATTCATTTTCAACAACATGATATTTTTGTGAAATTGCCCAAAGCATACGATGAAGCAAAAGAAAGTGGTTATTCACTTATATTAATGCAAGATGGAGACGAGTTATTTAAAGATATTGAGCGAGATATGATATTGGTTGGAGTACAGTCCAACAATAGAAATCAGGATTATAGCCCATGGGAAACGGTTGTAGATGGGGTTCATTATAAAGGGGAAGCGGATACTTATATTTTATGGATGACTAAGCATTTGCTTCCTTATTTAAGAAAATGTTTTAATATATCACAAAGAAACGAAGATATCTGTATAGCTGGCGCTTCACTAGGTGGATTACTTGCTTTGTATACATTATTTAAAAGTCCAGAAAATTTTGGCAGCTACATATTAATATCACCTTCTGTATGGTACCCAGGATTTGTACAGTTTATGAAACAACAAACCGTTATTAAAGATGACAAACAAATTTATTGGTATGTCGGAGCGCTCGAAGGACAACAACAATTTAGCATGAAACAAGAGATGTTTGTTCGAACAGAATTCGCTGTAGATATATTAAGTGAATTACTGTTTTCTGACAAAGCAATATTTTATTATACTACTAATAGGAACGGTAAACACAATGTATTGTATTTTAAAAGCTATTTTGCTAAAGCAATTAAGAAATTATTTTGATATTGTCAATTTTAGGAAAAAATTAAGTATTTAGTTTAAATTATCAGAAAATTCATAATAATCTGCGGTCAATAACCCCCTTTTCAATAAAACAATGGTAATATTTTAGTTATATGTATTTTTATAAATTGTATTATCACTGATTGCAATTTTCAGATTTGTAAAATACATGAATGAATATATCGTTATTAACATTGAAATAGGGGATGTTTTTATGACAGTGAAAATAGAAAAAGTTTCAGGTAGTAAGTTATTAACTGGCATTGTTTTATCTATATTAACATACTGGTTATTTGCCCAAGCATTTTTAAATATTGGACCTAAAATACAAACTACTTTTGATGCGAGTCCGGATATCGTAAATATTTCAGTGAGTCTAACCTCATTTGTAACAGGTGTATTTATGGTAGTAGCTGGGAATATATCAGATAAATTTGGTAAAGTGAAATTGACGAGAATTGCTTTAGTGTTAAGTATTGTTGGTTCTTTGATGTTGATTGTTTCAGGAAATGTTGTAATGCTACTACTTGGTCGTATTGTACAGGGACTTTCTGCAGCGATTATCATGCCAGCCACAATTTCTATAGTGAATGATTTTTTTGACGGTGATGATAGACAAAAAGCACTCAGTTTTTGGTCAATCGGTGCATTTGGTGGTACTGGGTTATCTTCCTTTTTTGCAGGAGCACTGGCTACATTTATTTTTTGGCAGTCTATTTTTATATTATCGATCATATTATCAATCGTAGCTTTAGTTTTACTGCGTAAATTACCAGAAAGTCGGATTAATAAAGCAGAAACGAGCCCGTTTGATTATATCGGTTTAATCATTTTTATTATTATGATTGGTAGCATTAGTTTTGTCATCACGCAAGGCTATAAAATAGGTTGGTTAAATGCTGTAACAGTAATCTTATTTGTCATATTTTTAATTTGTATATACATATTTTTCAAAGTAGAACGTGTCAAAAAGGTGCCGTTTATCGATTTAGATTTATTTAAAAATAGGCCTTATATTGGTGCCGTTTTAGCTAACTTTTTATTGAATACCGGTGTAGGTGTGATTGCTTTATTAAATATGTACGTACAATCCGGCTTGAAATTAACAGCTTTCCAAGCAGGATTGTTAACTTTACCTTATTTAATTTCATTATTGCTAGTCATTCGCTTAGGTGAGAAGAGTATTAAAAGATTTGGTGCAAAACGCGCAATGATTATTGGCCCAATATTTACTGGCTTAGGTGTATTAATGTTCAGTTTGACATTTTTTGATACTACGCTTTATGTTGTTGTAGCGCTAATTGGTGCTATATGTTTTGGTGGCGGTACAGGATTATTTGCGACACCAGCTTTAAGTACGGCGGTTTCTACGACTCCACCGGAAAAAGTAGGTGTTGCTTCAGGGATTTTTAAAATGGGATCTACATTAGGCGGTGCATTCGGTATAGCAATTATGACTTCTATTTTTACTGGTATAATTCAAAGTGGTCATAGCATACACATTGCAGCGGGTGTAGGTTTTATCATGGGGACTTGTTTAGTATTATGTGGTGTATTAGCAAGTGCACTTGTTATACCAACACGGAAAGTGAGTCAGTGAAGGGTATTTCGTTTATTAATCGCTAGGTTGAGTCTGATATTATGATTCGTTCCACGCCTTTTTTTACTAAACATGTGAAATGGAGTGATTATGAGGAATATATATCATGACAAAATGTTGTTAATAAGTATAACTAATCTTGTTGCTACACAATGACTTAAAGCGCGATTACCGTGTTTTTCTATCATGACTTGTATCAACTGTATCTATTTTACATTAAAATATAAAAGGATTATGATAATCACAAAATATACTAGAAAGAAGTGGTATGATGCACTATAAAACATATTATGAGTCACCGATTGGTCGGATTGCACTTACGTCAGATGGTGAAGCAATTACAGGCTTGTGGTTACCGAAACACGATGATTTCGAATCAAATTATGACGAGGCATTAACAGAAGCGGAATTACCAGTTTTTGAAAAAGTTATTAGTTGGCTCGATAAATATTTTTCAGGAAATAACCCGAAAATTGATTTTGCACTGAAACCTATAGGAACCGAATTTAGAGAGCAAGTTTGGGATGTTTTATTGAAAATACCATATGGAGAGACTGTTACTTATGGTGAAATTGCTAAAGAAATAGGTATTAAAAGAAATAAGCCAAATATGTCTTCACAAGCAGTTGGTGGTGCGGTTGGTACAAATCCGATTTCTATTATAATTCCATGTCATAGAGTCGTTGGAAAAAACGGCAGTCTTACTGGATACGGTGGTGGCATTGATACAAAAATAGAGTTGTTGAAATTGGAAAAAGTAGATATGCAACCGCTTTACAGACCAAAATATAGTACGAAACCTTAAGCGTAAATTTGCGCATGACTGAAAATTATTGTAAATAAATATTATTATCTTATACATTTTGTATTTTTTATCAATAAAATTTTCTGAAAATATAAAGTTGTTTCTCTTGCTCAGTGTGTTATCCTATAAAACGTCTTTTTTATTATTATTAGAGGGGTGGAAAATTTGGATAATACAAAAAAGTCGTTTTCTAGTGTGTTTATTTATTCAGCACTAGTCGTAGGCTTATTAGTAGTTATTGGAGCTATTTTTCCAGCTAAATTTGGAGAAATTACTGGTGTTATTTCTTCTTGGGTGACGAAAACGTTTGGTTGGTATTATATGTTACTGTATACAGTAATTTTAGGTTTTTGTGTATTTTTAGTATTCAGTCCTATTGGAAAATTGAAATTAGGCAAACCGACAGATAAACCGGAATTTCATACAGTATCTTGGTTAGCGATGTTATTCAGTGCAGGTATGGGCATAGGTTTAGTGTTTTATGGTTCTTCAGAACCGATATCACATTATTTAGCACCGCCAACAGCAGATCCTGAAACGAAAGAAGCGATGGCACAAGCCTTTAGGTCTTCATTTATTGATTATGGATTTCATCCTTGGGCAGTTTATGGCGTAGTGGCATTAGGTTTGGCATATTCTCAATTTCGTAAAGGAGAAAATGGCTTAATTTCTAGAACGCTAAGACCAGTGTTGGGCGATAGAGTAGATGGCCCAATTGGTGTCATTGTTGATGTTTTAGCGGTATTTGCAACTATTATTGGTGTTGCGGTTTCTTTAGGTGTAGGGGCAATACAGATAAACGGTGGTTTAAATTATTTATTTGGTGTGCCGAATAACTCTGTTGTTCAAGGAATTATTATTGCTGTAGTTACCGTATTATTTTTATATAGTGCATGGAGTGGCTTGAGTAAAGGTATCCAATATTTAAGTAATTTAAATATGTTTTTAGCAGCATTGTTGCTTATTGTTATCTTTATTGTAGGACCAACCGTATTGATATTAAATATGATGACAAGCGGTACTGGTGATTACCTTAATTCACTGATTTTTAATAGTTTAGATGTAGCACCATTAAATGAACAAAAAGCTGAGTGGTTGAAAAGTTGGACGATTTATTATTGGGGCTGGTGGATGAGTTGGAGTCCATTCGTGGGTATATTTATTGCGAGAATCTCAAAAGGTCGTAGTATTCGCGAATTTGTAATTGCCGTATTAGGCGTACCCGTTGTGATTAGTATTATTTGGTTTAGTGCTTTTGGTGTAACTGGCATAGATGTTGGACAAGCTCATAGCGAGATATTTAAAATGCCACCAGAAACGCAATTGTTCGGTATTTTTAATGAGTTACCATTTGGTTTTGTATTATCAATTATTGCGTTAGCATTAATTGCTTCATTCTTTATCACTTCTGCAGACTCTGCAACCTTTGTTCTAGGTATGCAAACTGCATATGGTACTTTGAATCCTTCAGGATTTATCAAAATTGTATGGGGACTTGCATTAGCAGCTATCGCTTACGTATTATTATTAGCTGGTGGTGATACTGGACTAGATGCATTACAATCAGCGGCAATTATTTCTGCTTTACCGTTTAGTTTTGTCGTTATATTAATGATGATTTCCTTATATAAAGATGGAAATGAAGAGCGTAAATATTTAGGGTTATCGTTACAACCCAAAAGAGAGATTGAAACACAAGATTTAAACGAAACAAATCGTGATTAATTCTTATAGGAAATTTCAACATAGTGACTTTAATATGATAAAAGAGGATGCCTTTATGTAAGTGAAGTAAAAGGCATCCTCTTTCTTTTATATAAAAAGACCCGTAAGTGAATATTAAAAATTCATTTACGGGTTTATAAATAATCTTTGATGTTAGATAAAGTTATTCAGATATAGACATTTTTATGTCATTAATCATTCTGAATAAAGTGAGATAAGATTAAGTGAATTGAAACTTAATTTAATGTATTATAATTACGAATATGATCATTGATACTTTCGAGATAGAAAATATCTTTTGTTTCATTTGCTAGTTCAACATCATGGTCAAATTCAAGGTTGTCGAAACGTTTGAAAAATGTTTCATATGTGTCAACAGAGATTTCTGTACGATGATTTAATAGATTTTTATGTTTTTCTATATCAAGCGCATCTTGATAACCTTCCATTAATTTACCGCTAAAGAATTCACCAACAGAGCCTGAACCATAGCTGAATAGACCAATTGTATCACCAGCGTTTAATTCGGTATGTGTTTCTAATAATGAAATCAAGCTTAAGTACAATGACCCAGTATAAATATTACCTACATAACGGTTGTAATAAGTTGCCGCGTCATATCCAGAAGTTAATCGTTCTTTAGTTTCTGTGTTGATATCTTCAGTTAAGATAGAATCAAGTGCTTTTTTACCCATTTTAGTAAATGGCACGTGGAAACATAATGATTTAAATGTATCTAGTGTAGTATTATATCTACGTGCATATTCATTCCAACTTTCTTGAAATGAGTGGATATAGGCATCTTTTGATAATGCACCATCCACAAGTGGATACGGTTGTCCACTTGGACGCCAAAAATCGTATACATCTTCTGTAAATGCAACTGCGTCATCATTTAGTTCAAGAATACGTGGGTTTTGTGTTATCATCATAGCAACTGCACCTGCACCTTGCGTTGGCTCACCGCCAGATTCTAGGCCGTAGCGCGCAGTGTCACTAGCAATAACTAAAACTTTTTCATTGGGACGGCTAGCTATATAATCTTTCGCTAATTGAATTGCAGGCGTGGCAGCGTAGCAAGCTTCTTTCATTTCAATACAACGTGCGAATGGTTGAATACCTAAAAGATTATGTATTTGAACTGCAGATGCTTTAGCAGAATCTATAGCAGATTCAGTTGCAACAATAACCATGCTAATTTGTTTTTTATCATCTTCAGAGATGATTTCTTTGGCAGCATTGGCACCCATAGATACAATATCTTGACTCATTGGGCTGACTGCCATTTCATTTTGCCCAATACCAATAAGAAATTTATTTGGGTCAACTTGACGAGATTCGGCAAGTTTAGCCATGTCTACATAAAAATTTGGAACATAAAAATTGATTTGATCAATACCAACTGTCATAAAGTGTATCGACACCTTTCTTTAATAAATAAGCAATTGTATCATATCAAATCACATGTATAAAATACAATGATTTACCACATGTTCAGAAGGAGAATAATAATGAAAAAAATAGCAATCGTAAGTGCCAAGCGGACACCTATAGGAAAATTCAGAGGAAAATTAAGTAATTATACTGCAGTAGAATTAGGTACAAAATCGTTAGAAGCTGCAATGTCAGCAATTAATCTCAAACCTGAAATGATAGAGCAGGTCATTTATGGCAATGTACTTCAAGCTGGAAATGGTCAAAATCCTGCGCGACAAGTTAGTATCAACGCAGGTGTACCTAATACTACACCTGCGATGACTATTAATGAAGTCTGTGGTTCAGGATTGAAATCGATTATATTAGGCAAACAACAAATTCAATTAGGTGAAGCAAAAGTAGTAGCAGTAGGCGGCATTGAAAGTATGACCAATGCTCCCCAAATATTACTTAATGAAGATGCAGCGCCAGTAGAAAGTTTTATGCATGACGGTTTAACTGATGCATTTCTAAATGTACCAATGGGCATTACTGCAGAGAAAATAGCAGAAAAATATAATGTTACACGAGCACAACAAGATGAATTTGCGAATGACTCGCAACATAAAGCGGCACAAGCTTCCAGCTCAGGTAAATTTGATAATGAAATTGTTCCCTTAACAGATAGTGAAGGCCAATTAATGACAGCAGATGAAGGTATTCGTGGAAATAGCAGTGTTGAAAAATTAAGCACATTAAAAACAATATTTAAAGAAGATGGTACTGTCACAGGAGGGAATGCTTCAAGTATCAACGATGGCGCATCAACAATTATTTTGATGGATGTAGATTATGCAAAACAAGAAGGATTTGAAATTATTGCAACATTAGGTGAACACGCGGAAATTGGCTGTGATCCTGCCTATATGGGGTACGCACCGTACCATGCAGTGACGGAATTATTAGCAAAAGCTAAGAAAGATATAAATGATATTGAAGTTGTAGAAATGACAGAAGCATTTGCTGCTCAAAGTATACCGGTTAAAAATAATTTGGGGATACATCCTGATAAGCTTAACTTATACGGTGGTGCTATTGCTATAGGTCATCCTATAGGTGCGAGTGGAACGCGGTTGGTGACAACTTTAGTGAATATCTTATCGCAAGAAAATAAACAAAATGGTATTGCAACTGCATGTATTGGTGGCGGTTTAGGTATTGCATTATATGTAGAAAAGGGGGATGCATGATGTTACCATTAGGCAAAGATTTTCGTCATTTATCACGTGAAGAAAAGTTAAACTGTCTAGTCGAATATGGTTGGTTGAATAAAGAAAATCAGGATATGTTATTAACACATCCTTTAATTCCAGAAGAAATAGCTAACAGTTTAATTGAAAATGTGATCGGTCAAGGTGCATTACCTGTCGGATTACTACCTGAAATTATTGTAGATGACAAATCATATGTTGTTCCAATGATGGTTGAAGAACCTTCTGTTGTTGCAGCTGCAAGCTATGGTGCAAAATTAGTTAATGAAACAGGAGGTTTTCATGTCATCGCTAGTGAGCGGTTAATGATTGGACAAATTGTTTTTGATAACGTAAAGGATACCCAACGCTTATCTCAAAATATTAAAAATCTTGAACCAAAAATTAAGCAAATTGCAGATGAGTCTTATCCCAGTATTATTAAAAGAGGTGGCGGTTATCGTCGAGTTGAAATAGATACTTTTCCTGAAGCACAGTTCGTATCACTCAAAGTATTTGTAGATACGAAAGATGCAATGGGCGCTAACATGTTAAATACAATATTAGAGGGGATTTCTGCATATTTAAAAACAGAAATTGAAGATGTAGATATATTGATGAGTATTCTTTCTAACCATGCCACTGCTTCTGTGGTTAAAGTACAAGGCGAGATAGATGTCCAATCACTATCGAAAGATGGACGTGACGGGGCCAAAGTAGCACATAGAATGGAAAGGGCATCTGTGTTAGCGCAAGTAGATATTCATCGTGCAGCAACACATAACAAAGGTGTTATGAATGGTATTCACGCAGTTGTCTTAGCTACAGGTAATGATACACGCGGCGCTGAAGCCAGTGCTCATGCTTATGCGAGTAAAGATGGACAGTATCGAGGCATAGCTACTTGGCAATATGATGCATCACGTCAAAAATTAGTTGGTACGATTGAGGTTCCAATGACATTGGCAACAGTTGGTGGAGGGACACGTGTATTACCTATTGCACGTGCTGCCTTAGATTTAATGAAAGTTGACTCGGCACAAGAACTTGGTCATGTTGTAGCTGCAGTTGGTTTAGCTCAGAACTTCGCTGCATGTCGTGCACTTGTTTCAGAAGGTATTCAAAAAGGTCATATGAGTTTACAATATAAATCATTAGCAATTGTCGTAGGTGCTCAAGGTGACGAAATTACGAAAGTCGCTGAATTGTTAAAAGAAAAGCCGAGCGCAAATGCGGCTATGGCAGAACAAATTCTCAATCAAATGAGAGAAGCACATTAGTAATTAAATGATGTTTTTATAATAGGTGTAATCGTGTCTTTAAAACATTTTATATGAAAGGCGGAGTGATGATACATTGTTTTCATTACTCCGTCTTTTTGTACAATCAATCATTGTGAATTAAACTATAAATATTTTATTTTGGGATTTGAGTTCAATATAATATAAATGAAAAGATTAAAAGAAATGAGGGAATATGATGGGCAATAATATACCGGCATTATCATATGATCACACGAATCATTCTGTGGTGCCACTTTTAGCATCGGAACAAAGCCTACAAACAATTACTGCAGAACCGTGGCTGGAAATTTCAGATGAAGGATTACAATTAGAAGGGTTATGCTTTAATAGAAATGGAGATTTAACACTTTGTGAAGTATTTGGTGGAACTATCTTTCACGTGACTTTACCAGACAAAAAAGTCACTCAGCTTTTTAAATCACATAAAGAAAATCCTGCAGCTGTTAAAATCCATAAAGATGGAAGACTATTTATTTGTTATTTGGGTGATTTCGAACGTTCGGGTGGCGTGTTTGCGGTTAATGCTGAAGGAAAAGCAGAAGAAACGATTGTGTCAGACATTGATACAGAATACTGTGTGGACGATTTAGTGTTTGATAGTAAAGGTGGATTTTATTTCACTGATTTTAGAGGATACTCTACAAATCCTAAAGGCGGTGTATATTATGTTGCGCCAGATTATAAATCCATAACGCCTGTGATTCAAAATTTAGCAGTTGCTAATGGCATAGCTTTAAGTACTGACGAAAAAACACTATGGGTAACTGAAACAAATGCGAATCGATTACATCGCATTGATTTACTAGAAGATGGCGTGACCATTGCACCATTTGGCGCTTCTATACCTTATCATTTTACTGGCCATGAAGGGCCAGATTCATGTTGTATAGACAGTGATGATAATTTATATGTTGCAATGTACGGACAAGGCAGAGTGTTAGTGTTTAATAAAAAAGGTTATCCTATTGGACAAATTTTAATACCAGGACGCGATCAAGGGCATATGCTTCGTTCAACACATCCTGCATTTATTCCAGGTACGGATCAATTAGTGATTTGTGCCAATGATATTGAACAAGGTGGCGGTTCTTGGATTTATACAGCAAAGGGATTTGCAAAAGGTCATCATAGCTACCAGTTTCATTAAAGTAAGATAAAAAAGCGTTTTAAGTCATTGAGTGGGACAGGAATCTCGATTTCTTAAAAAGGTTTCGTCGTCTCATCGCGACAAGAACAACAGGCATTAAACAAAGCATAAAGTGATTAACTGAGCTAAAGTACATGTTTAACTCCTACTAACTTAATGACTGACAATATGAAAGTCTGGGACGAATCAACGTCGTCCCAGGCTTTTTCAGTATACACTACCTTTGTTAGTAGTTTTTATATATTAATTATGTAGAAATCATAGCATTAAATTGTTAATTGAAGTTTATAAACACGATCGTAAGGCGAGGTGCTTTGTTAATTTTAAGTATAACAATAAATTAATTGAGATAAAATTCATTAAAAATTTATAAATACACTATTGAAAGCGCATACATTTTTAAGTATGATATAAATTAACAAAGGTAGGTGTTTGCTATTTTAAAGTCAAAAGATAAGGATAATGATGAAAAACAGGATTTAAAGAAGCCGTTAGGAGTTACGTCGGCAGTTGTTACATTGTCAATTATGATTATTACTATGTTAATAACTGTGGCGGTATTAGAAAAAGAACCTCATATACCATTAATGATAGGTACTGCGGTAGCGATTATTGTGACAATGCTACATGGTTATGAATTTAGTGAAGTAGAAGAAATGATGTACAAGGGTATACGGCATGCGTTGCCAGCGATTGTTATTATTATACTTGTAGGTTTAGTTATTGGTTCATGGATTGGTAGTGGTGTTGTAGCAACGATGATATATTATGGACTACAATTAATAGATCCGCGGTATTTTTTAGCAGTTGTAGTTATATTATGTGGTGTTGTAGCGTTAGCGATTGGAAGTAGTTGGTCTACAATGGCGACTGTTGGTGTAGCTTCAATGGGGATTGGAGTTAGTATGGGGATTTCTCCTGGTATGGTTGCTGGTGCAGTCATTTGTGGTGCTTATTTTGGGGATAAGATGAGCCCATTATCGGATACAACAAATCTTGCTTCAGGCTTATCTGGCGTTGAATTATTTGAACATATTAAGCATATGTTCTATACAACTATTCCGGCAGTAATTATTGCATTAATTGCATTTTTCTTTATTGGTATGCAGTATGGCAATAAAAATTTTGATACGAAACGCATCGATGCAATTCTTAGCACTATGCAAGATAATTTTGTAATTTCACCATGGTTGCTGTTAGTACCTTTAGTAGTTATTGTATTGGTCACGTTCAAAGTCCCAGCGATACCAGCCATTTGCGTCGGTATTATATTTGGTTTTTTTGCTCAAATTTTTGTGCAAGGTGGAACAATAACAGAAGCGCTGACAGCTTTGCAAACAGGATATACGATTGAATCAGGTAATAAACTTGTAGATGAATTATTTAATCGAGGCGGATTAGAATCAATGTTTTATACGATTTCATTGACCTTAGTAGCGATGACTTTTGGTGGTGTGCTGGAATACTCAGGCATGTTATCTGCATTGATTTCAGTGATTTTAAAAGTAGCGAGAACAACTGGTTCATTGATTGCATCAGTCATTGTTTCTTGTATTGGTACTAATTTTACATGTTCAGAACAATACATATCTATCATTGTACCTTCTAGAATGTATGCGAGTGCTTTTAAAGACAAGGGTTTACATCCTAAAAACTTATCTAGGGCATTAGAAGATGGTGGAACGTTGACGTCAGTATTCGTTCCTTGGAACACGTGTGGCGTATTTATTGCATCAACGCTAGGCGTATCGGTAATGGAATATGCACCATTTGCTATTGTGAATTACACTGTTCCTATAATTTCAGTCATTTTTGGCTACATTGGGTTTAAAATAATTAAATTAAAAGATTCAGATAAGGCGCATACAGATAATACAAACTTAGCTTAATTTTTTGAATTTTATAAAAATTAACCATTTAATCTAAACAGAGGAGAAAACAAGTGAAACTTACTTGTTTTCTCCTTTTATAGTGAAATTTAGCACAAAAATTTGATCACTCAAGTTACTTTGGCTTGTCAACGTACTAATCATGCTAATGTTCCAAATGATGAATTGATTTAAAAGATTGAAAAAAAGTTATTTAACCGTATACTAGGATATACAAATTGAAGTTTAATATAGAGGAGCATATATATGGATATTAAACATATGAAGTATTTTGTGGAAGTCGTAAATCAACATGGTATGACAAATGCATCTAAATCATTATATATCGCCCAACCAACAATAAGTAAAGCGATCAAAGACATTGAAAAAGAATTGGATATGCCACTGTTTGATCGAAGTAAACGCCAACTTGTACTAACAGATGCTGGCTCAGTTTTTTATCATAAAAGTAAAGAAATCCTATCTTTATACAAAGATCTACCTAAAGAAATTAATAGTCTACTAGGTTTGGAAACAGGTCATATTAGTATTGGTTTGTCTGCAGTCATGAATATGAATAAATTTATACATATTTTAGGTGAATTCCATCAACAATATCCTAATGTAACTTATAATTTAGTGGAAAATGGTGGCAAAATGATTGAACATCAATTAATTAATGATGAAATTGACATCGGTATTACAACTTTACCAGTAGACCAGTCTATTTTCCATTCGTTGCCGTTATATCAAGAAGAGTTGAAATTAGTTTTGAATAAAGAACATCGTCTTGCGCAATATCAACAAGTGAAAATGAGCATGTTAAAAGACGAAGACTTTATCCTTTTTAATGAAGATTTTTACTTGAATGATAAAATTATTGAAGCAGCAAAGAATGCCGGTTATATACCTAATACAATATCTAAGATTTCACAATGGAACTTTATTGAAAATCTGTTAAATGCTCATCTAGGTGTCAGTATTTTACCGGAAAATATCGTAGGTTTATTAGACAGTGACTTTAAAAATATAACACTTGAAGATCCAGGCATGAGTTGGGAATTAGGTGTGATATGGAAACGAGATAAATATTTAAGTTATGCAACCAGACAGTGGATAGATTTTATGAAGCAACGTTTATAAAAGAAGTAGATAGGCGCTACGTACTTATCTAAGGGTATGAGCAACATTTGAATAGAATGATTAGCTCAATAATGCGTTAATAATCGTGTAAATGTTAATCATGATGTTAAATAATCCGTATATTTGTGGGAGTAGTTTGGGAATCAAAAGAATGTTTTGTTTTCAAACCTATTCCCGCTATTTTTTAGCTGTAAAAACCGATACTTAAAAAGTCATTTGAAAAGATACATCGAAAAATAGTCGATCAAATTAATAGGTTATAGCTATTTGGAATATGTAAAATCGCTTTCATAGAAAATAGTAATAGGTATTATGAAAAAACAATATTTTTATTATATTTAATGGCGCGTTATACTTAGTCATGTAATCAAAAAAGTAGTTAAAAGTCAGCAGTTCAAAAGTATTAAAAAGGGTGATGAGTATTGCAGGTAGCGCTAAAGATTGTCAAAATTATGTTTCAAGCATTAATTATTATGGGTATTACTTTTATTGGTAATAAAATTCAAATGATTTTTGATATTCCGATTGCAGGCAGTATTGTTGGATTAATTTTATTTTTCTTATTACTGCAATTTAAAATTATTCCGACAAAATGGGTAGAAGAAGGCTCTAAATTTTTCTTAGCTACCATGGTATTTTTCTTTGTTCCATCTGTCGTAGGTATTATGGATGTCGCTAGTATGATTAATATTAATTTTGTTTTATTCTTTATCATGATTGTTCTAGGCACATGTTGTGTTGCTTTAATTTCAGGCTTTATTGCTGAAAAAATGGTTAAAGCTGAACAATACGGGAATGGTCAAGATTAGATGGTACTTCTAAAAGCATTGTTAATGATACTATTGACAGTTTGTATGTACGTTGGAGCAAAAAAATTACAATTTCAATACCGAAGCCCATTTTTAAACCCTGCCCTTATATCATCGATTGGAATTATCGTTGTATTATTATTATTTAACTTAGATTATCAACAGTACATGGTCGGTGGTAAGTGGATACACCAACTATTAAATTGTACAGTTGTAACATTAGCATATCCACTATATCAAAATCGTCATAAAATATTAGCTAATGGTAAAATTATATTTAGCAGTGTAATTACAGCAGTAATTTTGAACTTTGCATTTGTTTATGTCATATTAAAAATGTTTGGTTATTCAAAAGAAGTTATTGTTACGATGTTGCCAAGATCAATTACAGCTGCAGTAGGTATTCAGGTATCTCACCAAATGGGTGGTGTTGATGCCATAGCAGTGTTATTTATCGTTGCAACTGGTTTAATCGGGAGCATTTTAGGTGCATATTTGATTAAGTTCGGAAGATTTAAAACTTCTATTGCAAAAGGCCTAACTTTTGGTAATGCATCACATGCTTTTGGTACAGCTCAAGCACTTGATATTGATTTAGAAGCAGGCGCGTTTAGTTCAATTGGAATGATTTTGACTGCATTATTAAGTTCAATCGTTCTCCCGATACTCATAATCTTTTTATATTAAGCAATAGTGTTAAAGCACAGTATTAACTATTTTAAGGGATAATAAATAAATCGTTAAAATTTGGAAGGAGCAATTTTTACAATGGCAAAAATTAAAGCAAATGAAGCATTAGTAAAAGCATTACAAGCATGGGAAATAGATCATTTATATGGTATTCCAGGAGATTCTATAGATGCAGTAGTAGATAGTTTAAGAACTGAAAGAGATAATATTGAATTTGTTCATGTGCGTCATGAAGAAGTAGCAAGTTTAGCAGCTGCCAGTCATACAAAATTAACTGGTAAAATTGGTGTTGCATTAAGTATCGGTGGACCAGGTGTCGTTCATTTACTTAATGGTATGTATGATGCCAAAATGGACAATGTGCCTCAACTTATTTTAGCAGGACAAACAGATAGTACAGCACTAGGAACAAAAGCATTCCAAGAAACAGATATCAGTAAAATGGTAGACGATGTGGCAGTCTATAATCGTCAAATCTCTGAAAATGATAAAGATATATTTGGTATTGTTAATGAAGCTATTCGTACAGCTTATGAGAAAAAAGGTGTTGCAGTTTTAATTCTGCCAAATAACCTATTGACAAACAAAGTGAAAGATACAACAAATACACCAGTGGACACTGCGCCACCAGCACGTATTGCACCAAAACCACGTAGCATCAAAAAAGCTACTAAGTTGATCAACAAAAGTAAACGTCCAGTTATGATTATTGGTACTGGTGCTAAACATGCTAAAGATGAAGTGAAAGAATTTATTGAAGCGGTTAAAATTCCTTCAATCATTACTTTACCAGCAAAAGGTATCTTAGCTGATGCACACCCATATAATTTAGGTAACTTAGGTAAAATTGGTACTAAAGTATCTTATCAAACGATTCAAGATGCTGATTTACTAATAATGGTAGGTACAAACTATCCTTATGTTGACTATTTACCTAAGAAAAATATCAAAGCAATTCAAATCGATACAAATCCAGAAAATATTGGTCATCGTTTTGACGTAAATGCTGGTATTATTGGTGATAGCAAATTAGCATTGCAACAATTAACAGATAGTGCTAAACATGTGAAAAATCGTGACTTCTTAAATAAAACATTAGAAAGAAAAGCGACTTGGGATTCTTGGATGGATAAAGATAAAGCAGATGAAAGTTCACCAATTCGTCCAGAACGTCTAATGGATGCAATCAACCAAGTAAAAACAGATGACGCGATTTTCTCAATCGATGTCGGTACATCTACTGTTTGGTCAACACGTTATTTAGATCTAACAGTGAATAATAAGTTTATCGTTTCTAGTTGGTTAGGTACGATGGGCTGTGCGCTACCAGGTGCATTGGCAGCAAAACGTGCTTATCCTAATCGTCAAGTAGTTGGTATAGCAGGCGACGGTGCATTTGAAATGGTAATGCAAGACTTTGCAACAGCAGTTCAATATGATTTACCAATGACTATATTTGTTTTAAACAACCAAGAATTATCATTTATTAAATATGAACAACAAGCTGCTGGAGAGTTAGAATATGCAATTAACTTCACTGACATAGACTTAGCGCAATTTGCTGAAAGTTGTGGTGGTGTTGGTTATACACTTAAAGATCCAAATAGAATTGATGAAGTCGTAGAAGAAGCAATGGCTCAAGATAGACCAACAATTGTCAATGTTTATGTTGATCCAAATGCTGCACCATTACCTGGTAAAATTGTAAAAGATGAAGCTATTAACTATGGTAAATGGGCATACAGATCTATTACAGAAGATAAAAAATTAGATTTAGATGAAATTCCACCAATGTCAACAGCTGTCAAACGTTTCTTCTAAATCATTATAAATAAAAGATTCAGAGACTTTAATTTCTCAGACTAAGATTAAACGCCAATTCCTATTGAAATATGATAGGAATTGGCGTTTTTTGCTTTGTAAAGTTTTGTATCAAGTTGCGGCCGGATTTTAATAAATACAAAGTGATTTTGTAGCGTGCTGACGCCTAGGGAAAAGATATGAGTGAGAGACTACAGGCTCGAATCATATTCCCAGGCAAGCATGCACGGACAAAATCACAATATTTTAATTATCAAGAGATTAATAATACACTTTTTAAAACTTTTTCAAAAAGATGATTTGATGATTTAATTTAAGATATTTAAAAATAGATTGAAAATTCAGCATAATATCTATAAAGTGTATTATTATAATAGTTATTTATTAAATTGATTTATCAGGTCAGTTTTAAGTCACAGTATTTTTCAATTAAAAACAATTTAATGGGGGATATTTAAAATGTTCAAATCAATTTTCAAAAGGATGACATTTAAAACGCCGCATACATATGCATTGTTGTTATTTATCATTGTTGTAGCAAGTCTCCTCACATATTTAATACCAGCAGGGGAATATGCACGTGAAAAAAAAGACGGACAAACATTGGTTATATCAGGTTCATATCAAGAAGTATCACAACATGGCGTTTCGTTTTTTGATATATTTCGGGCGATTCCGGAAGGGTTATTGAGTGGAGGAGAAATTGTATTTTACATTTTCTTAGTAGGTGGCGCATTCGGTATTGTTCATAAAACAGGAGCCTTTGAAAATGGTGTGAATAAAGCTATGAGCACACTAGGTTCTTATAAAGTATTGATGATTCCTTTGACTATGACGATATTTTCTATATTAGGATTTTCAATTGGATTAGCAGAAGAAACAATTATCTTTGTTCCTATTGGGATTATTATAGCGAGAACATTAGGATATGATGCGTTGACAGGAGCTGCAATGGTTATACTTGGAGCAGCAAGTGGTTTTATTGGTGGTATGTTAAATCCATTTACTGTTGGTGTCGCGCAATCTGTAGCGGAGTTGCCACTATTTTCAGGATGGGGACTGCGTTCGATTATTTATATTTTTATTTTATTGGCAGCTATAACAACAGTAATGATATATGCACGTAAAGTGAAACAAGATATGTCGAAAAGTATTGTTTACGAACTGGAACAAGCTGAAGGACAGTCAACGGCAACGATGGATACACCACGCTTTACAAAGCGACAAAAAGTAGGTTTATTACTCATTGTTGCAGCGATTATATTAAATGTGTTTGGTATTTTTAATTATGGTTGGTCCTTTAACGAAATGAGTGCTAATTTCTTATTAGCAGGTTTACTTGCAGGTGTCATTGGTGGATTGGGCATCAATGGGACTTTTGAAGCTATGATAGAAGGTATGAAAGATATTTTATTTGGCGCAATGATTGTTGGTTTTGCTAAAGGTATTATTGTTATTTTAGAAGATGGGCAGGTAATAGATACCATCGTCCATGGTATGACTACTTTGCTTACAGATGTCCCTTCGTCGGCAGTAATTATCGCGATGTTTATCTTACAATTCTTTTTAAATTTCTTTATACCATCAGGTTCTGGACAAGCATTAACTACTATGCCACTCATGGTGCCAATTTCCGACTTGTTACATATCAATAGACAAATTACTGTACTTGCATTCCAATATGGTGATTCAATCAGTAACGTCTTATTTCCAACTTCTGCAATTTTAATGGGTGCTTTAGCTGTTGGAAAGATATCCTATACACAGTGGCTAAAATTTGCTTGGAAATTAATTTTAGTGTGGGTCATTATATGTTGCATTGGTATGTCAATAGCCCTGATGATAGGTTATTAATCAATATGGATTAAGTTATACAATTAAGTTGAAATTTATGTTGTTAGGCGTAGTATCTGATATTAAAGTATGAATTGAATATTGGATATACGCCTATTTTTATATTATTAATTATTAAAATGTTGAAATATTCAGAAATTACAAATAAGATATGAGATAAGACACTAGTAAAGAAGGTGAGGCAATGCAATATAGACCATTTATAGAAATACTGCCAAAAATTACATTGAGACCGCCAGATCTTAAAATGGCCGAGGCATTATTTGAAACCATTCAAGAAAATTTCGCGCATTTATCTCGATTTTTAGATTTTATTACAGAGGATCTCACTGTAGATGCAGAAAAATCATATTTAAAAATGATGATACAACATCAAGCTGAAAGTAAAGGTCAATTATTTCTAATCTATTACGAAGATAAATTGATTGGCACAATAGATTTACATAAAATAGATTTAAAAAACAGCAAAGCAGAAATAGGTTACTGGCTGGCGAAAGGCTATACAGGTAAACGAATTGTGACAGAAAGTGTTGCATTTATATGTGGCTATGCATTTAAAATTTTAGGACTGAATAAACTCACGATTATTGCTGATGTGCGAAATATTGCTAGCAATAAAGTTGCTGAAAATGCAGGTTTTCATTTTGTCGCTACTGACGTTCAAGACATGAATGATGGTGAAAATTTTCAAGATATGAATCGCTATATTTTATTAAGAGATCATTATGATTTGGCAGAAAATAATTCAACGTAAGATTGATTGTCTATATCAAGCATGCTTAATTGTATCTGGTGTATCCAATACTCAAGCAATTGTTAAATGATTGAAATGACCCATATTTACTTTGGCAATACGCTGACAAAAAGATGATAAAAAGGGGGTTACGGACTTGATGGCTAGAGGCATTAATCATATTGGTTTAACTGTACCTGATATTGAAATAGCAACAGCTTTCTTCAAGGAAGGTTTAGGTGGTCGTATTGCTTATGATAGCCAAACTAAAATGGATGAACCTAGAGGAGGTCAATTTGTTGAACATGTATTAGGATTGGAGAATGGCGCTGAAATTGTAAAAAAAAGAATGATGGTGTTTAATGATGGTCCTAATATAGAGATGTTTGAATTTGTACAAGCCAACCAAAAAAGCGCCGTAAATTTACAAGATATTGGTTATACACATATTTCGTTTTACGTGGATGACTTTGAAACATCGCTTAATAAAATTAAACAAGCTGGGGGACGACCTATCTCTGAACCTCATAGTAATACAAAATATGAAGATACAGATGGTAATCGTACTGTATATGTGAAAACACCATGGGGAAGTTTGATTGAATTACAAACAATACCAAATGGTTATTACTATCCTAAAGATAGCGAGGCAAGCGTATTTATTCCAGACGTGTAAGAAATATTGACACAGGAGGTCAAAACTAATGTTAAGCAAAAAATTAGATGTCGCCAACTTACCCACACCTATTCATAAGTTAGAGCACTTAAGTCAACGTTTAGGCAAAGAAATTTATATTAAAAGAGATGATTATACTGGCACAGAAATATCAGGGAATAAAGTAAGAAAGTTAGAGTATACGATACAATATGTAATTGATCATGGATATGATACGATTATTACAACCGGTGCAATCACATCTAATCATGCTAGAGCAACAGCAGCACTATGTGCAAAGTATCAAATTGAATGTCATCTCGTACTAAAAGGCACCATGAAAGCTTTTGAAGGTAATTTATTTTTAGACGCTATGTTTGGCGCACATATACATGTGATCGACGACAATCAGTCTAGAGAAATAGCGATGACTCAATTGAGACATACACTAGAAGGCAAAAATAAAACACCTTTTATGATACCAACGGGTGCATCAGATTGGATAGGCACGCATGGTTATATCAATGCCTTTGAAGAAATTTTAAGACAAGAAGCCGAATTAGGTTGTCATTTTGACTCTATTAATGTCGCCGTAGGTTCAGGTGGCACATATGCTGGTTTATGGTTTGGTAAGCACAGTAATAAAATTGATACTAAGATAATTGGCTATGCAGTCAATGAAAGTGCAGCGACCTTTAAAAATAAAGTGCAAACAATCATTAATCATTTAGATGAAAGCATAGACACATTCGATACAATCACCATTAACGACTGTTATATTGGATTAGGTTATGCGCAAGCAACAGATGAAGAATTAGCATTTTATATTGACATTGCACAACTAGAAGGTATTGTATTAGACCCAACTTATACAGGGAAAGCTTTTAGAGGTATGGTTAAAGAAATTCAAGCAGGAAAATATGATGATCAACAAGCAATTTTGTTTATTCATACGGGTGGTTTACAAGGTTATACAGAAGAAACAAGAACACGTATTCAACAATTGCTGCCACATTTCGATAATAATTTATAATAAATTGAGATTGAGGATTATGATAACTTTTTGTAGTCTAAAGCAAATAAATTGCTAAAAAGACTGTATATAGTGCATAATATTAAACACTTTATAATTAAGGAGGGTGTTCTAAATGACGCAAACATTAACTTCTATGGATGAATATCATTCATTTATTAACAAATATCCGCTCGTAGTCGTTCACGTAATGAGAGAAAATTGTAGTGTTTGTCACGCGGTATTGCCACAAATTGAAGACTTGATGGGCGAATTTCCAGACATACCGTTAGGCGTGATTAATCAAAGTAATGTAGAAGCAATTGCTGGTGAATTATCAATATTTACGGTACCAGTTGATTTAATCTTTCTCAACGGTAAAGAAATGCATCGCCAAGGGAGATTTATTGATATGCAACAGTTAGAACACCAATTATCCATGATGCATGAAAGTTTAAAATCATAAGTGAAAGTGAAATAGATAAAAATTGTATATTATAAGTGCTTAGACATCCTGTTGTTAGTGTATTAACATAAAAGTAATACTAATAATAGGATGTTTCAATTTAAAAGGATTATATTTAAAAATAAATTGCCTAAAATAAAAAAGAGGTAAATTAAAACACAAGTATCATATATAATAAAAATAATGTATGATAAGATTAATCTATTGAATTGAGGAGGAGTATTTATGCGCATAGAAAGAATATGTCCGAATGAAGCTGAAGCGCTGTATACTTGCATGAAAAAGATTGATCAAGAGACACAATACATGCTTTATTTACCTGATGAAAGAAGTTTTAATAAAGATAGCCTGGTTGATGATATTAAACATAATTTTTATATTGGTGTTAAAACAGATGAAAATGATATCTTAGGATATTTATCTGTACATATTAGTAGGTTAGCTAAAATTAAACATATCGGTTACATCGTGACAGGCGTGTTAAATGAACAACATCATCAAGGATTAGCTACAAAGATGTTTCAAGAAACAATAAAGTGGGCAGAGCGGAAAGGGTTAAGAAGACTTGAATTAACGGTCATTACAACCAATACTCCGGCAGTTAAATTTTATGAAAAATTAGGCTTTAAAATTGAAGGTATTAAACATGAATCTATTTATATGGATCATCATTTTTATGATGAACTATATATGTCAATGATGATAAATCAATCATTTTCAATAGATTCAGCTATACTCGAACGTTAACTTAATATAAGTTATCAATACATATTAATATTTTGAGTGACCTATCTAATAATTGAGCTTAATCTTCTAGTCATAAATCAATCGTTTATTGGAGGTAGTATAAGATGCTAAAAAAAATATTAACCTTTGCAAGTGTTAGCGTGATAGCTTCATACTTATTTGCCAAGCTTATAGAAAAACGTAGTTATCAAAGCTTTTTGTATGAAATAATGATTAGAGCGACAAAGATGAAACAGCCATTTGAAAAGAAAATAAACGCACAAAAGGCGCTTGCGTCTGTAAAAGCACAAACGCAAGGCGAGTATGCAGGCACGGATTATAACTTTGACAATGCCGTTTATACTAAAAAATTGCACGATATAACCAATTATGTTGTGAATGATAGAGAAGATCATCAACAAAAAGTAGTGATATACATTCATGGTGGTGCATGGTTCCAAGATCCGCTGCCATATCATTTCGAATATATAGATATGTTGGCAACAGCATTTGACGCAAAAGTAATCATGCCAATATATCCAAAAATTCCACACGCAACTTATAAGGAAACTTTCGAATTACTAGAAGAAATTTATAGATATGAATTAGATCAAAAGATGAGTTCTGAGCGTATTGTTATTATGGGCGATTCGGCTGGAGGTCAAATAGCATTATCTTTCGCACAATATTTGAGAACGTTGGACTTACCACAGCCAAGTGATATTGTGATGATTTCACCTGTGCTGGATGGTACATTTAGTCATCCAGAAATTCATAGCTATGAAAAAATTGATCCTATGTTAGGTGTTGCAGGAAGCAAATATTTAATTAGCTTATGGGCTGACAAACTGTCATTAACGGATTGGAGAGTATCGCCAATATATGGAACATTCAATGGATTAGGAAGAATGACTATTTCAATAGGTACCAAAGAAACACTTTATCCAGATGCTGTTAAGCTATCGCGAATGTTAAATGCTCAAGGTATTCACCATAACTTTATCCCAGGATACCAACTATTTCATATTCATCCTATTTTCCCAATTCCTGAAAGAGCACAATTTATCAAAAAGTTAAAAAAGATTATAGACTAACATAATCACATATTAACACGGTAAACATTTTGGGTTGATATGATAAAATACCACGATGAGGTTTGAATTCATTGAATATATATTTAGAGGTTTTTCAACAATTTCATTCACATGTCTTTGATATATTATTTGTAGGAATAAGTACTGAAGCTTCCATTGGTAGTGTATGTTGAGCCATGTTATAACCATTATACATAAGTTACCTTGATAATTTAGTATAGTTAGTGTTTATTAAATTATCAAAGTGACTTGTTTTTAAGTGTTTTAATGTAAAATTACATATGGATGCGTTGTATTTTAGCGAGATGCTTGAGGGAACAGGATAAGTTGAAGACGACAGGCTGAAGCTGTCCCCATAAAAGAGCGAGCCAATAATACGAAGTATTGAGTAACAAAAAAGCACGCAGATGAATTGATTTAAATCAATTCATCTGCGTGTTTTTTTCTAGGATTTATGTACCAAATTCTATTATGTTTTTATAAGATTATATCAAAAGCGTAATGATGGCCGATTTATAATCATGCTTATTTTGAGTTATTTAAATAAGTAGAGAAGAAATCTGTAAATAAATCAACAAATGTTAGATATACATCTTTTTCCACATGCTCATCTACTTGGTGTGCTTGGTTAACAGCACCGGGACCATACATAATAAATGAAAAGTTTTCATCTTTGTCTACCAGTAAATCAGACGCGTCGGTAACACCAGGTGAAGCTTCAGTTGGTAATGTAGTATTTAAATATTTTTCTCCCATTTCAACAGCAAGTTCAGTCAATTTATTTTCTCCTGTAGTATAAACAGGTGGTCTAGACATGTATGTGTCAATATCAATATCCGTTTGTTCAGTTTCGACTTGCTTTAAGATTTCATTGAAATATGAGATGAATTGTTCGTTATCATGCTCAGGGATTGTACGAATATTAAATTCAGATTCAGCATGTTCTGGAATTGAATTTACCTGGTTACCACCGTTGAAAATTGTGGCATTCATAATTGCATTGCCTAACAAATCATTGCTTTTAGTGAATTTTTCAAAGCCTTCATCAGCTTTATAAACAAATTTTACTAATGGTGAAATTGCATTGAAACCTAGCTGTGGCATAGAACTATGTGAAGCTTTACCACGGGAAGTGACACGAATGTCCATAGAGCCTTTGTGTGCATAGATAATTCGATCTTGAGAAGGCTCAGCAATCACAAGTGCATCGACATCATTCATGTATCCTTTATCTTGAAAAGTTTTTGCACCTTCACCTACAATTTCTTCACCAGCAGTTGCCAATAAACGAATTTTCCCATGTTGTAATAAGTTTTGATCATGAATATCTATCATACTGATGACTAATGCTGCTAAACCTGATTTCATATCAGCTGAACCACGACCATACAGTTTGCCATCAACTTCAGTAAGTTTGAATGGATCATATGTCCATTTACTTTCATCACCAGCAGAAACAACATCCATATGACCAGAAATGCCCAATATTGGGCCATCTTTACCGATTTCAGCCACTAAGTTTGCACGACTGTCGTTAATTTTAATGATGTCGGAATTTATGTCATGTTCTGCTAATAACTTTTGCAGATATTCACAAACTTCGATTTCATTGTTATTAACGGATTTAATGCTAATCAAGTCTTCTAAGATTTGAATTTTCTCTTGATCAGTAAACTTACTCATAATAAAAACCCCATTTCAGATATAATAAGAAAACTAACACCATAATTATATCTGAAAATTCAGACTGTTTGAAATTAAACCCCTTCGTAAAAAGGCATAATAATGAGAATTTGAACAAATTGTCAAAAATAAGTTACAAAAATTAAACATGGTTTTTAGATGCGTCATTATCTAAAGACCATGTTTTTATCGTTTTATATTGGTTGATTGTTGGTTGACCTATGTGTTTAGATTGCAAATGTTTAGGGGTAGAACGATTTTCTTGTGTAGATGAAGTAGATGGTTCGGAAGATTTTGTGGTGTTGTTAGTCTCATCTACATTTTCAATATGTCTCGTATTATCTGTATCAAGTACTGCACCACGCATATCATTGCCTTGGAAACTGCCTACTAAAATCATGATTAAATAACCACAAGTTATAAGCGCAACAATAATGAGATAGAGTGAAAAAGTTAACTTTACAGGTTTGCTCATGTCCATCCTCCTAGAATATCTTTAATTCCTTTCACCCTTAAGATAACATTCGAATTTTAATAATGTGTAAATTTCAAGTAAATATTATATTTCGTATTTTTAACTTTAATTAGTAATTGATGAAAAATTTTTATATTATTTTTTGCTTAAAATTTTTAACTGAAGAAAAAGCATTATCGTTGATATGAAAGTATTTAATATAATCTTTAATATAATTTTACATTAAATGTAAATGTGTATTTACATTCAATTAACAGTTAATTTATAGACTTTATATAAAATCAACAACTACGTGGTAGCATGTCATTATTGAAAGGTATAATGATTAGATTATAAATTTAAGATCATTTTTGTAATGTTTTTTTGCTAAATTAATGATTTTAGCATGTAATTAATAAATACGCTGATGAAAAGAGGGACAGAGTTTGCTACTAATCATAATTTGTGTAGGCGTTATTCTATGGTTAGGAATTGTCGAGAAACGAAGACATTCTGACAGATTAGAAAAGATTCCTATACGTATTAATATAAATGGTATTAGAGGTAAATCAACGATTACACGCTTGATTTACAGTATTTTGCGGGAAGATAAATACCGCGTGATTGGTAAAACAACTGGTACAGATGCACGTATGATGTACTGGTTTACACCAAGAGAATATCCAGTATATAGGAAACCTCAGGGTGCAAATATCGGCGAACAACGAGATATCGTCAGAAAAGTTGTGAAACAAAGAGCTAACGCATTAGTCAATGAGTGTATGGCAGTTAATCCAGACTATCAAATTACATTCCAAAAAGATTTAGTGAAAGCGAACATTGGTGTCATTGTTAATGTGATGGAAGACCATATGGATGTGTTAGGACCAACTTTAGACGAAGTTGCTCAAGCATTTACAGCAACGATTCCATATAAAGGACATCTCGTGGTAATGAAGGACGACTATACTAAATTTTTTGCTAAAGTAGCTAAACGGCGTAAAACAAAATTAATTGTAGTCGATAAAGAAGAAGTACCAGAATCATATTTACGAGAATTTGGATATATTGTCTTTCCGGATAATGTAGCAATTGCAATGGGAGTTGCTGAAGCATTAGGCATCGACAGAGACACTGCCTTAAGAGGTATGTTAAACGCACCACCAGATGTAGGTGCTGTTGAAGTTAAATACTTTAATGCAAACAATACAACGAATGTCTATGTGAATGCCTTTGCAGCAAATGAGCCACAATCTACTAAAGCAATTTTAAATAAAGTAGAATCATATAATTACCCATATCAAAGAATTGTTATAATTTTAAATTGTCGCTCAGATAGGGTAGATAGAACCCGACAATTTGTAGAAAATTTCATAAAAGATGTACCGTTCGATACATTAATTTGTACTGGAAAAAGTACCCAAATGGTATCGGAAGTGATGAGAGAATTACCCGATAAAAAATATTTGAATTTTGAAGGTAAAAATATAAGTGAAGTTGAACGTGCGCTTTATGCAGAATCACATAATGCTTTGATATTCTGTGTTGGTAATATTCATGGACCAGGAAAAGAAATCGCACAATATATAGAAGGGATACATTAATATGATAGGTTCAGAGTTATATTTTTCATTATTCGTGGGGATTGTTTTAAGCCTCATATTTGCCGAAAAATTCGGCATTAGTCCTGCTGGATTAGTTGTTCCAGGATATCTAGCGCTGATTTTCGATCAACCAATCATGCTGCTATCTGTACTAATCATTAGTTGCATTACATATTTTATTGTGAACCATGGTATTAGCCGCTTTGTTATTCTTTATGGGCGTAGGAAATTTGCTGCAATGATATTAACTGGAATGGTTTTAAAATTTATATTTGATTTAATTTATCCATTAACGCCATTTGAGATGGTAGAAATGTCCGGTATTGGTGTTGTAATACCAGGTATCATCGCAAATACTATACAAAAACAAGGTGTCGTAATAACTTTATCTACGTGTATGTTATTAACATGTATTACATACATTGTCTTATTCTTTTATAGCTTTATTAATTAGTAAGGAGCAGATATATGAAGCAATCTAAACGATTTTCTATCGATGAGCGTGTTTTGAAGTGGACAAAGCGCCATAAAAGAAGGAATTCCATATATACCGGCTTGATATTAATTATAGCGATCATTTTGTTAGTATTTGTATTAAAGCAACAGGATTTTGAACCTGTTAAAGCTATGAATAAAGGAAAAGATGAAATTAAGCTAACATATCTAGGTAATGTGGAATTAAACAATCATACAAGAAAAAACAATATTAATGATACTTTTAGTGCTGTCGAAAACATGTTAAAAGATAGTGATTATTCTACAGCAAGCTTGAATTTAACCAAGTTTTCAGATGATAGAAAAACAAATATTAATAAAAATTTAGAAAATGTAATGTTTTTAAAAAGCTTAAATATTAAAAGTTTAAATATTATAAATCAAGTTACTGATAACATTACAGCAAGAGATTTTAGTAAAGCTGTTGAGGCACAAAATGGATATAATTTTTTAACTGGTAATGGTTCTAATCCTATCAACAGTAAAACAGTACAACAAACAGTAAAAGGTAAAAAAGTAGCTAATGTTTCCTTTACAGACGTTGAGTCTGATTACACAGATCCTTTAAAAAACACTACATCCATCAGCTTGGAACCTAATATTTATGTTCCATTAATAAAAAAATTGAAAGAAAAAAATGATTATGTAGTCGTTAATGTGGACTGGGGTATAACCGATGAAAGGTCAGTAACAACAAGGCAAAAACAGTATGCACACTCACTCGTAGATGCAGGTGCTGATGTCATCGTCGGACATAACACAGTTGTTCAGGAAATTGAAAATTATAAAGATGCCAGCATTTTTTATAGTTTAGGTAATGTAACTTCAGAAGGTTTTTTATCAAAAAATAAACAAGGTTTAGCTGTACAACAGAATTGGAACGGTAAAAATTCTAAATTCATGATTACGCCTATCAAATCAGTGGGCGGTAAATTGACTAAATCTACACCTAACAAAATTGAAGAAACAAAATTATTAAATAATATTAAAGGTGACAATATAAATCTTAAAAAAGAGAATGGAGGTTATACGTATGAACATTAAAGATCATTGGGTAAGTATTACAATAATTGCAGTTGTGTTGATAATATTCTTACTAATTGTATTCGCTAGAGCGAACGAAGGTTTAGACCGTTATGAACAAAATGAACTTAAATCTTCACACCATCAATATTTATCTAAAGGAGCTTAGCTATGAGTATTTATAATAAAAAAACGCTCATCGTAATATTACTCCTTACTATTATCATATCCTTTGCATTTTATATGATTACAAAAAAGGATAATTATGATAAAGATGATTTATATGAAAATAAAATTGCGGATCATCAACAAGACATATCGGATAAAAATTACGGTGTAGCTTCAAATAATCCGATTGCTACACGTGTTGGAGAAAAAATATTGAAAGATGGTGGTAACGCAGTTGACGCGTCAATCGGAGTGTCATATGCCCTTGCTGTCACTGAACCACACTCTTCTGGCCTAGGCGGCGGAGGTGCGATGCTGGCTTACGATGGTCAAGAAAATGTTGCACCAAAACAATGGCAGTATAAAGATATTTCTTCTTTTAATTACAAGCAAAAAGATAAAATTGGTGTTCCAGGTTTCGTTCGAGGTCTTGAAGACGCTCATAAAGAGGCAGGAAAAATGGATAGAAAGAAAATCATGAACTATGTTATTCCTTTAGCTGAAGAAGGCTTTGAAGTTGATTCAGAATTAGAAAGAAGTTTGAAACTATATGGTTCAGATGTAGATAGAGATTCACCTTTCTTTGAAGGAGAGCAAACCAAAAGAGAAGGTGATGTCATTAAGCAACCAGCTTTAGCTAAAACATTAAAAGGGATTAGAGATAACGGGCCTAATTATTTCTACGATAAAGTTGGTAAAAGTATCACTAAGCAAACGGATGACAAACTGACAGAAAAAGATTTCCAAAGTTATAAAACAGAGAAAAAAGAGCCAGTAAGTACAGACTATTTAAATAATAAAGTTTATGCTGCATCTAATCCTTTAGGAGGATCACTGATGCTACAAGGTTTAGAAATTGATGAAGCTACTAATAATCAAGCAGCTCAAGGTGATCGTTTGGATTATATCACTGGTATTTTAAAATCTAGAGACTTGATGTACCGAAATAGGGATATTGTAAATGGACAAGATGAAGACTATGATGAATATCTTTCTCAAGATTACCTGTTAGGTAGATTAAATGAAATTAATTTTGAAAGTAATTTCAATACAAATAACATCGATAATACGAGCACAACACACTTTGTGGTTGTTGATAAAGATGGACAGTTGACAAGTACAACGAATACGTTAGCAAGCTTCTTTGGTTCAGGGGAGTATGTAAAAGAAGGATTCTATATGAATAATTCATTAAGTAACTTCTCTTCTAATCCATCTAGTCCAAACTATGGTGCTAAGCATAAGCAACCACGCTCATTTACTTCACCGAGCATCGTAGTTGGACCTGATTATTACATGGGTATAGGAACGCCAGGTGGTAACAAAATTCCGACTACGCTCAATGAGGTTATTATTGATTACTTACGTAGCGATGGCACACTACAAGATTCTATTGATAAACCACGTTTTTATAACGATGGAGGAAAAATCTTTTACGAAAATGCCACAGATCAGCAAGATATAGACATTTTCAAAAGTTTAGGATTTGAAATTGAAGAAAAACGTAATGACCCTAACTTTGGTAGTGTACAAGCTGCACTATATAATAAAAATGATAAAACAGTAGAAATCGGTCATGATGTGGGTAACAGGTAGATTTTTTAAAAAAATGTATAAAAAAAGTCCAAGGCATCAAATGATGTCTTGGACTTTTTTATTGAGTTTTAATTTCTATCATTCATGTACTGTGCTTATTTGAGAAATTATTATATAACGTACGCGCAAAGATAATAACTACAACAATTGCACCTATGTAACCTACAAATGGGTATATAATGGAAACTAATTCTCCAAAAGGTAAAGTACCACAAATAATAAAAATAACACCTAACACAACTGTAACAGGCACGCTAAGTTTTGCTGGAAAAATTTTCATAAATTCATTTTTAACTAACCAATACATTGGTGCAGTTGTAGAATAAATGCCTAATAAAATACATACTGAAAATATAAATGCTATCAATGGCGCAATCGTATTACCTAAATAAAGTACAGGAACCTCTAATTCAAATACATGATCAGAATGCACTAATAGTGCAATAATCATTACAACCACAGTTAACATCAACACAGAGCCACCAACAATACCTGTAATGCCTGCTTCTTTTCTACTATTAGATTGTTGACCAAGCTGTGAAAAGAAAATACTTCCTGCTAAGATGTTATAACAGAAAAATAAACCGCCAGCTTGCCACCAATGTGTTGTTGGTTGTAAATTTTTAGCGCTTTCTGGTAAATAGAGCATATTAGATAAATTACCGATATTTGAGAAAAAGACAATTAGACAAATACCTATTGTTAAGATGACGATAATCGGACCTACAGTACCAATAATATCAACCAATTTTTTTAAACCTAAAATCACTGTAATCATTGCAATAATGCCCATACCTAGTACACCAACTAGATTGGGAAGATGGAATTGCTCTGAAACTACAGCTCCTGTACCAGCAATCATGATGACAACAATGCTAAAAATAAAAATAATTGTAAAGTATTCAATCATTGTTCCAATGATATTGCCACAATAATACTTAAATATTTTGCCAGGTTGTTTTAATTGAAGATCAAATCCCTTCATCATTAAAGTTGAACCAAGTAAACAGAACAATAATGCGCTAACTAAAGCTCCGAATATACCATACATGCCAAAGGAAGCAAAAAATTGCATCACTTCTTGTCCTGTTGCAAAACCAGATCCTATGAGATAAGCGATGTAAGCACCGCTAAGTTTTATAATATTTGTGAGTTTAATTTGTTGTTGCATCATTGATTCCCCCAATTTTACCAACCTTGACCAGCAATGTCGTAATTATCTAATTTTCCAGATGCTAAATCTTCAATTGCAGATTCTAAGACATTTAATGCCGTATCAAGTTGGTTATACGTTATGACTAATGGAGGTTGGAAACGGAGTACGTTTCCAGCTACTGCAATAATCACAACGCCATTATCAAAACAGCGATTACAAACTTTTAATGCCGCTTCCGCATCACGTGTTTTACTATCTTTATCAGCAACGATATCAATACCTATCGACAATCCTTTGCCTCTGACGTCCCCAACTGCTTCGAATCGTTCGATCCACGTATCCATGCGTTTGCGTACATATTCACCTTTTTCTGTACTCGCTTGAAGTAAATGCTCATCCTCAATCATACCAATTGTAGCCAAGGCCGCTTCACAGCTTACTGGGTTAGCTCCTGTTGTAAACAAATGTGCTGGCGCTTCTAATGTGTCCATGATTTCAGCACGTCCTATAATTGCAGACATAGGTAGTCCACCTGCTAATGATTTTCCAAAGGTAATCAAATCCGGTTCAATATGATAATGTGAAACTGAACTCCATTCGCCAGTTCGACCAAGACCTTGTTGGATATCATCCACTGCTAATAAAATGCCATGTGTCTTGCATAAATCTTGTAAAGCTTCAAAGTAGCCATCTATTGGCTCTAATAATCCCCCGTCACCTTGTATTGTTTCAATAACGATACAAGCTACTTCATCAGCAGGTACATACTTTTCAAACATTTCTTTAAGTGGCGCGAGGTATTCATCAACGGTGTTAGCGTTTGGACTACCAAACATGCCTCTGTAGCTATCAGGGAATGGAATATGATAAAAGCCTGGCAACATTGGACCATATTTTTTTCTCATGTTTAGGCTTATTGCGGACATCGATAATGACCCATAAGTAGATCCGTGGTAAGCATTCACGAAACTGATGATATAAGGTCTTCCTGTATATGCTCTTGCAAGTTTTACGATACCGTCATTTGCATCTGAACCAGAAAGTCCGAAAAGAACACGTTTTTCGTAGTTTCCTGGTGCGATTTCACAGAGTTTCTTAGCAAGTTTAACTAAAGGCTCATGATACATATAAGCAGGCGTATAGTGTATGAATTTATCTACTTGTGATTTAATAGCATCTGACACTGGTTGGGGTGCATGCCCTACATTTTGTGAGCTAGCACTAGCAAGTAAATCGATATATGTATTGCCGTCCATATCAACAAGTGTTGCACCATAACCATGAGAAATAGCTAATGGATAATATTTTATTCGTCCTGGTTTAGCAAAATACTGACTATCTTCATTGATTAATTGAGTGGCTTTTTCCATTCTGTCCATAAATATCATTCCTCCCATGTATTACTCAATATAAATTGGTTTAAAAGTTATACAAATTCAATTCGCACCTTTAACTTCATATCCCGTTTTTTAAAGAGTGAGGTGTTATTAAATATGTTTTATATAATTTCATTAATATTCTTAAATATAATGAGATGGTGATACGTATGAATATACTAAGAAAATTCGGAATTGTAAATATATTCTGAAAATTTAAAGTTGAATAACACTTAAAATTTGTAATATGACACATATAATCTTGCGTAATGCGTTGTATGAAGACAAAATATGCATTTATTAAAATTTTATAGAAATGATGTATTGATAATTGAGCAAAACATAGGGAAGATGAAATATATAAAACGATGAAATGGATAGTTAGGTTTTGAGAAGTTTTTCGTTTATAATATAAATGATATGAGCGATACAATTCGATGTAATTGATAATTGTTTTCAATTATAGTATCTTGAGTCTACACTAATGTTATAGCATAGTTATGTTTACTTGTATTAATAATATTTATCGTTATATGTAAAGAGGGAGTTTTAGATGAATAATAGTAAGATAGAAGTTAAAGATTTAATAAATATAGGACTCTTTACGGCTATATATTTTATTTTTATAGCACCTCCTGGCATTTTAGGTATTATACCTATATTCATGTTATTGCTTCCGGCAATGGTTGGTTTAGTAGGTGGCATACCTATTATATTACTAATATCAAAAGTTCAAAAATTTGGTGCATTGACAATATGCGGAACGATTGTAAGTCTTATTTTAGCTATTATGGGACATCCATGGATTGCGTTGGTATTTAGTATTCCTGTGATATTACTAGCTGATGGCTTAATGGCTATGAAACGTTATAAAAGTTGGAAACACAATTGTTTAGGGTACATTCTCTTTTCCTTTTGGCCCATTGGTTCATTTATACCATTTTACTTTATGAGAAATTCATATTTATCCTTTATTCAAGATAAATACGGTATTGAATATGAGCAAACGGTCGCCACTTTATTTTCTGTAGAAATGATACCAGTTATTATTATTACTACAATCATTGGTGCATGGATCGGCGTTTATATAGCAAAATTAATTTTAAAAAAACATTTCAAACGTACAGGTATGATTTAACATGTATAGTCAAACGATCCCACAAAGCCACTTACTAAATTTAGATCCTAGAATTAAAATTGCGCTTATCTTGATGATATCACTCGTTGCATTAACAGGCGGCGTTACAGGTGTTGAAGTGTATTTAAGGGCAGTAATCATACTTGTGCCAGCATTATTATTATTATGTATTAAAAAATATACTATAGGGCTAGTCATCTTGATATTAACTGTGATGGCGTGGTATGGAGAAGCGTTTGTAACGATTGATGGTAACCAAGTTGCTACATTGTTAATTTTTGTACCGGCAGGCATCATAACACGTTTTTTACCATCCCTCGCAATGGGCTATTATATATTTAAAACCACACAAATTGAAGTGCTAATAACAGGTTTAGAACGAATGAAATTGTCTAGAAAAATCACGATTCCAATTGCCGTTATGTTTAGGTTTTTACCGACAATTAGAGAAGAATCGGCTGCTATAAAGGATGCTATGAAGATGAGAGGTATATCTTTGAAAATTGCTTTTATACATCCAATACAATATGTTGAATATCGAGTTGTTCCATTACTAAACAGTGTTGTGAAAATTGGTAACGAATTAACTATTGCTTCAATTACACGTGGGTTGAATTTAACGCATAGACGTACATCAATCATTTCGCTTAAAATACGTTGGTTAGATTGGTTGTTGTTAGTGTTAATACTGTTCCTTTGTATCATTTATTATGTAATGTGAGGGTAGGATATGATTCAATTTAAAGACGTATCTTTTAAATACGATGAAAGCAAAAGTAAAATATTAAATAATATTAACCTTACTATTGATGATGGTGAGGTTATTTGTTTAACAGGAACTTCAGGTTGTGGAAAAACAACTTTAACAAGATTGCTAAATGGTATTATTCCTAATTTTTATAAAGGACAGATAGAAGGTCAAATTTTAATAAATCATAAAGATGCACAGCAACAAGATGTTTATGAGTTAACACAGCAAAGTGGTTCAGTTTTCCAAAATCCAAGATCACAATTTTTTTGTTTGAATACGACAAGTGAACTGGCATTTGAACTTGAAAATTATGGTGTATCAGCTAGTCGGATTATGACACGAATCAAAGAAACCGCTGAACAGTTTAATTTTAAACACCTTTTAGATAGGGATATATTTAATTTGTCTGGCGGTGAAAAGCAATTGCTAGCTTGCAGTGCTATTCAAGTATATGGTCACGAATTGACTATTTTGGACGAGCCATCGTCAAATTTAGATTTTAATACAATGTTAAAGTTACAACAAATGATCGAAACTTGGAAAGCGGAAGGTAAAACAATTATTATTGCTGAACATCGATTACACTATTTAACTAAAATAGCTGACCGTTTTATGATAATGGATGACGGAAAAATAAGTGCAATTTATGAAAATGAACAATTTAATAAGTTATCAAATAAACAATTAGCAAAGCTAGGATTAAGAGCTATTCATTTAGAACAATTGCAAGTAAAAACTAAAGTGAATAATAAAGTGGGTTACTTAAGTTTACAAAATTACTATTTTAGATATAAGAGAAGGCAAAAATTAGCTTTAGATATAGATGATATCAGTATCAGTAAGGGAAAAGTGACAGCGATTATTGGCCATAATGGTTCAGGTAAATCAACATTTGCGCGCTGTCTAACTGGAGTCGAGAAAAAATTTAAAGGGACTATTAATACTGGAGAAAAGTGGGTAACACCACAACAAAGTCTTGCAGAAGCTTATTTGGTATTTCAAGATGTTAACAATCAATTATTTGCTGAAAGTGTGGAAGAAGAACTGAGGTTAAGTAATCCAACTTTAAATGATGAGACAATTAAGCGGTGTTTGCAAAACTATAGTATTTCTGAACATCTAGACAGACATCCTTTGTCACTGTCTGGAGGTGAGAAGCAGCGTTTAGCTATTGCTAGTGCAGTAGAAACGAAAAGGGATATATTGATTTTTGATGAACCTTCTAGCGGTTTAGATGGTCACCATATGCGGGAAATGAGTACAATTATTAACCAATTGGCAAATGAAGGACACACAGTATTAGTTATAACTCATGATTATGAAATGTTACTCGCTTGTGCAGATGAAGTGCTTCATTTAGAAAAAGGAAAAGTAAAAAAGCAATATGAAATTAACAACGATACAATTGAATGTTTACAATCATTTTTTAATATCATTTGAAAAATACAAGATGTAAATAATTAAACGAGATAGATATTATTGATATCTATCTCGTTTGTCATGTTTTTAATGTATTTTTGATAAATCAAGAATTAATCGGAAACATGATATATTTTATTTCTGATTTTGTAACTGTAATAGTTAGTAAATTATGATAACTATGCATCGTTAACTTAGAAAGTGGAGTATTAGCCTTGTTGATTTGTTCGAGAATTTTGGAATCAATAGCGCTTAAGTCCAGGTTATTGGGAATCAAATGTGAAATGATACCATGATTTTCGTTAAGCACTCGTGTGTAAACTGGAAAATCAGTGATGTAATTATGAACAATATTTGCAATTAGGTCAGATGTTGGTGTTGAATAGTTTAAACTATTAAATAATAGCATGTGAAAATGATGTTTAGATTTACCAATTAAACCATAAGGGAATTTAGCAATATGCAAATTTAAAAAAGGTTTTAATAAACTGAAAACGTGAACGATTGGCATGGTACTACAATTATGATTAATCAGCATAAATTGTTCATCATCTTCAGAAAAATATGGAAATGCAAAGCCACCAATTAATGTTTGAAAATCAATTAGCAAATGCATCAGTAAGATATGTGGCGAAATGGACATATCTTTATAATAATGTTTTAAATTGGAATGTGTGAGATTATTAAAAACCACTTTTTTGGCAATAGTTGGATGTAATTGGTTTAAAAATAACATAATGGTCTGATGGGTATCAAAAGCATTATCAGCGTTGAACCAGTTTCTTGATATAATGTTTTTTAGTAAATACCAATCTGTATCAATGAAATAAAAATCAGCATTTAATGAACTAATATTTTTTTGAAATCTTGAAAAGTTTCCACTGTTTTCCAAGATATGTCCAACATTAACCGCACATTTTATAGTGGGGAACTGTTGTTTAAAGTTATCAATTAATCTTTGGTCATTTTTAAATGTTTTATGGTTTGTTTCAATAAGTAAACTAACATTTGAAATATGTTCATTAAGCAGCGTTAATGAAGTCAATAGTTTTATAATTTGGTAATCAATTGATTGTGAAAAGGATGGATTATCAACTTTCAAAGTTATTTCAAAACCTTTGATAAGCAATTGTTTGATTGCTGCAAATACATTGTGATGGTCTAATTTGTTTAAATCATCGAAATTAGTGTGAAGTAAAATTAAATTTGGTTTTGAAATTAGCGATAGCATATTAATTGAAAAAGTAGATTGATTAAATGAGATTAACTTATGTAAATCATTAAACGTGATAAAAGTACGTGTCATATTAAATTTCTGAGTATACTTCAGTTTATTCAAGACGATTTGATTAGACGAAATATGTTGATTATGAGAAAAATTATATAATTTGTTGATAGTCTTGCTTAAGTTGGGAGTGCTTAACGAAACTTGGTATAGTGAATTTAAATCATTTTTTCTGAATTGATGAATATAGAATTTTGGCGGCATCTTTATATAGAATTTGAAATTTTTAGAATATGTACTAACATTAGTGAAACTATATTTTAATGCGACGTCGTAAATGCTTTGTTCTTTCTCTAATAAATCAAATAAAGATAATGCAATTTTAAGAGAACTTGTATATTGTTTGAAGTTCATATTTAATATTTTGGAAAATAAAATAGATATATATGATTGTGATATATAAAAAGCATTAGATACTTGTTTTGTAGTTAAAGGTTCATTGATGTGTTTATGTATGTATTGAGTCAAACGTTGAACCAGAGGGTGTTTAGTATACAAAATAGGTAGATATTGATCGTCTAAATCAACTTTTGCTTCTTTAAGTAAAAACTCAATAATATTAGATATATAAAGATGCATACATTTTCTATTTTGAATATGATTCTGTAATTTTTGCAAAACTAAGTTTCGAAATTGCTCTATATATTTAATTTGTTTGATATCAAACAAAGCATTAGCGATGGATTTATCTTTTTCTATAAATAAAGGTAATGGAATCTTAAGTTCTATTAAATTATCAATATCGATATATTGATAAAGGTCTGCATTATTGATTATACAAGCGTGATCAATAGTTATCATCGATCCATTTAAATTTATTTTACATGATTTATTTATAGGAATTAAAATAATAATTTCATTTATGCATCTTGCCAACTCAGTCATATAATGATTTTTTATTGATAGAGAGCTTATCACAAAGATCACCTTTACTTTATTTTGTTACACTCACAATTAAATGATTAACGTTATTGTACAACCGACACAGACAAAATAGTTAGGTTACAAATAAAGTTTGTTAAAATGATATTAAGAATTAATAATTCGTATTTTGGATATGAGTATAGATAGAAAAATCACTATTTTGGAAAATAAAATGCCTTTTGAAGTAATAAAATGATAGGTTTCTATTTAATTTACTTGAAAATGAAAAAATCTCAATATTTATGATAGCGCTTGCATTTATTGTGGTGAATATATATAATGAATCTAGCTGACATGAATAAGTCGAAGCAAATAACTTAAACGTTTAAGGTGAGTGGCATGGAAAAAAATAAACCTACACTTCATGATGTAGCAAAAGTTGCTGGGGTATCAATTGCGACCGTTTCCAATGTATTGAATAACAAAAGTACTGAATTAGGTAAAAAGACGAGGCAGAAAGTATTAGATGCAATTGATAAATTGCATTATGAACCGAATCAATTTGCAAGAAGTTTAAAAACAGGGCAGTCTAATTTAATTGTTTTTATTGTACCTGATCAAAATCCTTTTTTTACTGAGATACTGACAGAATTAAACAACGAATGTCAAAAACATCAATTGCATGTAGCTGTTGTGTCGTCTGAGGAAAACGAGTTAAGACAACAAGCGTTGATAGAAACATTTATCGCGCAAAATGTAAGCGCTATTATATTAGTTCCAGTGAAGTCTAAATTAAAATTTAAGAAAGAGTGGAGCCAAACACCTATCTTGACTATAGATAGGAAAGTAGATGGTACATATTTACCTTCTATAAGCGTGGATAACAAGAAAGCAGCGTTTGATGCAACTCAGAGAATTATTGATAGTACCTGTAAAAATATAGGGTTACTGTTAGCGAATCCTGATATAAGCACAACGTCAGAACGGAAATCTGGATATGAACAAGCGTTGAAAAAAAATAATATTAAGTTAGATGAGCAACTCATTTATTATAGCAATCAGCAATTGGGTACGGATGCACAAATTGACAGTGGGTATCATGCGACTAAATCATTAATTAACAAACAGGTTCAAGCTGTTGTGGCAACTAATCATTTATTGTTATTAGGTGCTTTACAAGCAATAAAAGAAAGAGGCAAAAAAATTTCTCAAGATATGATTATCATTGGTTTTGATGATAGTTACTGGAATGAAATTTATACTCCAAAATTATCTGTCATTTCACAACCTACAAAAGAGATAGGTCGTGTCGCAGGCGAAATGATCAATCATCTAATTCAAGGGGAAAATGTCTCTTCGATTGAACTAAATACAAAACTAATCATACGTGAATCTTGTTCATTTATAAAAGATAAGTCATTATGATAAAAACTAAAATGTATTCCAAGTCTGATACTTGTTGATTGTTGTTATGATTATATACATTGGAGTAGATATTGTAATATGAATTGTTTAAACAAGACGGGTTTTTGAAATCATTTGATTTTAATCCCGTTAACTTAATCGCTAAAACTTAAACGTTTAAGTTTATTTTAGTTATATTTTTAAATAAGGGGGAAATATTTTGAATAACATTACAATTTCTAAAGATAGTCCAAAAACATGGATGGGAATCCCGAAAATTATTTTTATTGCACTTATAGCTATATTTATTTTTATGACAGGAGATGGGATCGAACAGGCATTTTTATCAAAAAATATTGTTGATATCGGTTTTTCTAGTGGTCAAGCTTCCTTAGTGTTTACTGTATATGGCGTGATGGTAGTTGTGGGTTCTTGGTTAGCGGCTGTTTTATCTGATGTTTACGGTCCTAGGAAAATAATGGCTTTAGGAACAATAATATGGTTAATTTTCCACGTGCTTTTTTTAGTGTTTGGAATAGGAATGGAAAATTTGCCTATGATGTTAGTGTTATATGGTATTAGAGGATTAGGTTATCCTTTGTTTTTGTATGGTTTCTTAGTATGGGTAACCTATATCACTGATAAAGCAAGATTAGCCACAGCAATTGGTTGGTTTTGGGCAATGTTCTCAGTTGGAATGGGGGTAATTGGTACTTATTTACCTAGTTTCACTATTCCATTTATAGGTTTTAATGGAACACTATGGATGTCATTAATATGGATTTTTATAGGAGGTTTAATTGCATTTATCGTTGTAGGAAAACGGGATGTAAAGCCGAATATAACGCTTTCGGTTAAACAAAGATATACTAAAGTATTAAAAGATATCGGCGTAGTTTATAAGAATCCAGAAATTATTAAAGTCTTTATCGTACGCATCATTAATCAATTATCTTTGTTTGGGCTAGTTATTATCTTTCCAGTATTATTCACGGAAACTATTGGATTTTCAATGCAACAATGGTTATGGACATGGGGAACAATGCATGTGACGTGTATCGTTGGTGATGTAGTTTGGGGTATTATTGCTGATAAAATTGGTTGGAAACGTCAAGTGATGTTATTTGGTTGTATCGGTTGTGGCATCACGACATTATTATTTTATTATTTACCAATACTTAGTGGTGATGTGTTTGCAATTGCAATTTTATGTGCAGTATTATTCGGTATTACACAATCAGCATTTGTACCTATTTTTGCAATTTTTACAGCTTTAGAGCCTGATCATATTGGTGCTACACTTTCTTCACATAATCTTGCTGCTGGATTGAGTAATTTTATTGCACCATTAATTGCCACGCTTATATTACCGTTATTCAACGAAGTTGGCGTCGTATGGGCTTTTGCTATTTGTTATTTCGTAGGTGCAGCAATCACTTATTATATTAAAGTTCATCAACCAGGCATTGGGGACGATAAAGTTGAAGCATTAAATGCACAAATTGAAAATTATTAAGAAAGGAAGATGTAAATTGGAACAGGTTGTACTTGGTATAGACATAGGTACGAGTTCAGTGAAAATTATTGCTGTGAATAAAAGCGGTCATGTTATTGAACAATCAAGTATTCCTTTGAAATTGAGTCAGCCATATATTGGCTACAGTGAACAAGATCCTGAATCATGGGTGGAGGCAGTAAAAGAAGGTATAAAAAAGTTAATAAATACAGAAACAATGACAAATAAACGTATTAACGCCCTTTCGTTTTCTGGACAAATGCATGGTTTAGTACCACTGGATAAAACATACCAACCTATTAGAAATGCAATACTATGGAATGACACTAGAACTACTAAACAATGCGAGGAATTAGAAAACAAATTTGGGAAGACACTTTTAAATAATCCTATACTTGAAGGTTTTACATTACCTAAACTTTTATGGATGAAACAGAACGAACCAAATTATTGGCAACAATTAGAAGTGTTTTTGTTACCTAAAGATTATGTACGCTATCGACTAACAGGTCATATTGCTATGGAATATAGTGATGCAGCAGGTACGCTTCTTTTCAATCCAAAAACAAATGACTGGGAAAAAGAAATTGGGGACAAGTTGGAACTTGGTGATATATACCCACCGTTAGTACAGTCGCATAGTTATGTAGGTAATGTTACAGAAATAGTTAAAAAAGAACTAAACATTAAAGAAGATATTACTGTTTTTGCTGGTGGTGCAGATAATGCATGTGGCGCTTTAGGTTCAGGTGTTATTAATGAAGGTCAAACGTTATGTAGTATAGGAACTTCAGGTGTGATTTTATCGTGTACTACAAATAATCAAGTAGATTATGGACATAACATTCACTTCTTTAAACATGCCATGCCTAATATGTCGTATGCAATGGGTGTCACATTAAGTGCAGGTCATAGTTTAAATTGGCTCAAAGAAAAGCTTTTTAAAGCATATTCATTTGATGAAATCTTGAATTTTGCTGAGAAATCTACTATTGGAGCAAATGGTTTGTTGTTTTCACCATACATTCAAGGTGAGCGAACACCACATGGTGATGCATATATTAGAGGAAGTTTCATTGGGATAAATAGTAATACAGAAGAAGCGGATTTTGCACGAGCTACAGTGGAAGGCATTACTTATTCACTATATGAATCCATTGTATATATGAGAGAAAACGGTAGGCATATTGATGAAATTATTTCGATTGGTGGTGGCGCTAGAAGTAGTTTTTGGTTACAAATGCAAGCAGATATTTTCAATACTCAGGTCACTGCATTGAAATATGAAGAAGGTCCAGGTGTAGGAGCAGCCATGTTAGCTGCATATGGATTAGGTTGGTTTAATACAATGCAAGCATGTGCTGAAACATTTATAGCGCTAGGAGAGACATATAAACCAAATATAGAAAATCATAAAAAATATAAACAGTATTTTGAAATTTATAAGAATATATACGCTCAGACCAAAACGATAACAGAAAACTTATTAAATATTAATTAACTATTAGGAGGAATTTAAAATGAATAATAATATTCCAGAAACTATGAACATTTCATTATTAAATAAACCATTTGAGATGGAACTTAAAGAAGTAGACGTTCCTAAATTAGGACCTACAGATGTTTTAGTAAAAGTGATGGCGGTAGGTGTTTGTGGATCGGATGTTCATTATTATGAACACGGTCGTGTAGGGGAATTTGTTGTTGAAAAACCATTGATTTTAGGACATGAATGTTCAGGGATCGTTGCTGATATCGGCTCAAAAGTAACACATTTTAAACCCGGGGATAGAGTTGCTATTGAACCTGGAGTTCCCTGTGGAGAGTGCGAATACTGTAAAGCTGGTAAATATAACTTATGTCCTGATGTTAAGTTTTTAGCTACGCCTCCTATTGATGGTGCTTTTAGTCAATATATAAGTCATCCTGAAGGATTTTTATTCCATATTCCTGATGCACTATCATATGAAGAAGCAACATTAAATGAACCATTTTCAGTTGGCGTACAAGCATGTAAACGTGCAAACGTTCAACCAGGTTCCACGGTAGTAATAATGGGTATGGGCCCAGTTGGTTTGATGGCTGTTGTAGCAGCAAAAGCTTTTGGTGCTACAAGAATTATAGTGTCAGATCTTGAACAAATAAGATTGGATGAGGCATTAGAACTTGGTGCAACACATGTTATAAATATTAAAGAAGAAGATGTTATTACCTGTATCAATGAAATAACAAATCATAACGGTGTAGATTATGCTTTTGAAACTGCAGGTAATCCAACAGCCTTACAAAATGCACTAGCGGTCTTGAACAATGGCGGAACTTTAGCAATAGTTGGCTTGCCACAACAAGAAAATATTGAGTTAAATATACCTTTTATCGCTAACCATGAAATTAATGTCGTAGGTATCTTTAGATATGCCAATACTTATCCAATGGGCCTTGAGATGTTATCTTCAACTGCAGCTAATTTAAATACAATGTTTACCGATTCATATGATTTGGAAGATGCACAAGAGGCAATGGAAAGAGCAAGAACCAATAAAAGCGGATCATTAAAAGTTATGGTTTATCCTAATGGGAAATTAAAGTAATAGTATTATAAGAAGATCTAAAATCACTGCCTGAAAGTGATTTTAGATCTCTTTTCAAATGAGCAACTTTAGCACATTTGTTGAGAATGCAGTGCGATACCATTAGTGTTAATGGGTGCATAAAGTTTAATTCTGGGAATGGAATATAACTATGATGATAGATGGCAATAAAAGCCTAGAGATATAGCACGAAACATTCTCTTAGAATATTATATATCTTAAAATGTATTGTTACAATATAAAATTCAAAAAATTTAAAATAAATAAATGATATGCGTTATAAATAAAAAATAGGTGCTTATTTGTAGTGAAATAAAATTAAGCTTTGAATTAATTGAAGAGCAATGATAATTACTTATTTTTTTGATAAAGTTCAAATGCTTTGTACAGAAATATTAGGGAAGATACAATTAAAAATAAAGTGAATAATCCGTTAAAAATAGGATTGCTGAAAAATTGGAAAATAGTAACTGAACTTAATGATTCTAAAAATACTGAACCGGTTGTTTTTATTTGTAAGAAGTCAAAAGAAAGTAAAATCAAAGTAATCATCAACATGTAACCTACGGCGATAAAAAAGAGGTTTAGTAAATCTAATAGAAACATCCTTCTCATAACAACCAGCCTCCCTTCTTACTGTTCTATAACCGATTTGTAGTATAATAAAGCTATATTTAAAGAAATTTACAAAAAATTAATAAACGATAGAGTGAATATCTTTTCAATTGTCCTTATCAATTTACATAAAAATAAAAATGATAATAAACTGTTTGACTTTGTTGAAATGTGATAAAGAATAAGTAAATGTGTGTTTTGAATAGGAGGTTTAAAATGTATAAAGCAATTATTTTTGATGTTTATGGAACACTTTTTGACATGTCCTCTTTAAAAAAAGGTATGACGCAATTTGATGATGAACAAGCAACATCAATTTCAAAGATGTGGAGAAAAACGCAATTAAATCACATGTTTTTAAAACAAATTATGCAAAGATATATTTCCTTTGATGAGTTAACGAAAGAAGCTTTACGTTATACAATGGATGAACACAAAATACAATATGATCGTGAAGATATAAACAGGTTGTTTGATGCTTTTTTAAATTTAGAGTATTTTTACGAAGTACCTAAAATACTCGCGCAACTTAATAATATGAATATCGATGTTGGTATACTATCTAATGGAAATGATAACATGCTTAGACCATTGATTGATAATTCTGAGTTAGGGGAAAATATTAATACAGTTATGAGCGTTAATGAAATTAAACAATATAAACCCAGCCCTGCAAGTTATGCATTGATTTTGAAATATCATCATCTGAAAAGAGAAGAGATATTATTTGTTTCTTCTAATTCTTGGGATGTAACGGGAGCAACCAATTTCGGTTTTGATACAGCTTGGGTGAATAGACAAAATGGACATTTTGATTATAATGGACAAAATCCTACAATAACAGTTAACAATTTAAATGAATTAATTAATTGGTTAGAGATGAATAAATAAACATTTAAGATTGTCCAGAGAGTATTTACAGTCATTAAAAGTGAAAAATCATCATAGTAATTTGAATGAAAAAATGGATGTTAGTTTTGAATGTTTATACAATTTACTCTAGTCAAATATATGATGGTAAAATTGAAAATGTTAAATACAAAATGGCTAATCCACTTCGTATGGATTAGCCATTTATAGAGTACGCAGTTTCTGTATTAAGCTTTGTTTAGTGATTGTAAGCGTGTTATATCACGTGCTTAGTGATTTTATTTAGCCGTATTTAAATATTGTGGTAATAACTGGCTATATAAATCTATAAAAGTTAGATAAGCATCTTTATAAACATATTCATCAACTTGATGTGCTTGTCCAGTCTCACCTGGGCCATACATTACAAATGAGAAACTTTCATCTTTATCTTTCATTAAATATGATGCATCTGTAGTTGCAGTAGAAGAAGTCACATCCAGATTTCTATCAAAATAGGAATCACCTAAAGATTTAGCTAATTTTAAGAATGTATTATCTCCCTTAGTATATACAGGATCGCGGTTTACATAAGGGTTAACAGTTATATCAGCGTCACTTTCTTGGTTAACTTGATCTTTTATACTGTTAAATAACGCCTCAAATTTATTATTATCATAATCTGGTATGGTACGCATGTTAAACAGTGACTCAGCATACGCTGGTATAGAATTGACTTGGTCACCACCGGATATGATTGTTGAATTCATTGTTGGCGTACCGAGCAACTCACTTTTAATATCAACTTTGTTATACGCTTTATTTAAATAATGAATAAAATCGACCAATGGATTAATCGCATTATAACCTAATTCAGGCATTGAGCTGTGTGAAGATTTACCTTTGGATATCACTTGAATATCCATGGTACCTTTATGTGTATAAACAATGCCATCTTGTGAAGGCTCTGCGATTAATAGGGCTTCGACGTCATCCATATAGCCTTTTTCATGTAATAATGCAGCGCCGTCACTCGTTACTTCTTCTCCTGCAGTCGCCATAAATCTGATAGTACCTTGATTTAATGTACCTGCTTCTTTAATTTCTATTAAACTAATTGCTAAAGCGGCTAGTCCTGATTTCATATCTGCAGAGCCACGTCCGTGTAATCTTCCTTGATTATCCTCTGTAAGCTTAAATGGGTCATAATTCCATAAATTTTCATCACCTGTAGTGACAACGTCCATATGCCCTGAAATACCAACCACAGGTTTTCCGTTACCAATTTCTGCAACTAAGTTAGCTCTTGTGTTTTCGCCTTCCAGTTTTTCGATTTTGGTTTGAATTCCGTATTTATTAAATAAATCTTGTAAATAATGTGCGACATCAAGTTCTTTTTCGTTCACAGATTGAATTTCAACAATGTCAGACAATATCTTTACACGCTCATCATTAGAAAATACTGACATACAAACACATCCTTTATATATATTGAATACTTTAGTATCTACCACATTATTAATTTTTAAAACTATAAAAGGATTAATGCAAAAAAAATATGCTTTGTTAGATAATGAGTTGTGCTATACTTATAATGAATCGTTTGATTTAGACAAAGGAGCATGCGTGACATGAAAAAATGGGGAAGTAGACTTGTCACATTAATTGGTGTGGCACTCATTATAATAGCAATTTATTTATTTATGAAACCAAAGATTGATAATTATTTTACTCAAAAAGACAATGAAAATAAAATAGAACATTATGACCAACAATCTAAAACTTCTGAAAAAAAGAAAGTAGAAATACCTAAAGATAAGACAAAGATGGCAGGTTATTTATCAATTCCTGATGCAGATATTAAAACACCTGTTTATCCTGGCCCGGCCACGCCGAAACAATTAGATAGAGGCGTAAGTTTTGTGGAATCAAACGAATCATTAGAGGATCAAAATATCGCAATTGCAGGTCATACATTAACGGGTCATTCGGATTATCAATTTTCTAGGTTACCTGAAACGAAAAAGGGAAGCAAAGTTTATTTTAAAGTTGGAGATGAGCGAAGAACGTATCAGATTACTAAAATTTATGATGTGAAACCAGATGAAGTTGAAGTGTTGGACGAACAAGCATCGAATAAGAAGCAACTAACATTAATTACATGTGATAATTACAATGAACAAACAGGTGAGTGGGAAGATAGAAAAATATTTATTGCCGAAGCACTATAACATGCACCGTTAAATAAAAAATCATATAAAAAGTCCGTATTCATTACCAAGTAAAAACATGGGTTTGAATACGGGCTTTTTTAAATGTTAATTTTCAATTGCTTGAATAAATCTTTTGGTGATTTCTTTAGGGCGTGTAATCGCACCTCCGACGACTGTACAATGAACATTTAAGGCTGTAACTTGTTTAAACATTTCAGGTGTGATGACATTTCCTTCAGCTATAACTTTTGCATGAACATGTGAAATCACATCTTTTAAAAATTTGAAGTTATCTTCATACAAAATATGTCCTTTAGTATAAGCAGTATAGCCTCGAAGGGTCGTTCCTATGTAATCAAAACCTAATTTATCAGCATATTGTGCTTCTTCAAGTGTAGAGATATCAGCCATAATTTCTATATTTGGTGCTTGCTGACGTATATAAGAAACAAGTTCTTGTAATGATTCTTCAGGACGTTCCTGCTTTGTAGCATCTAAGGCAATAACTTCACATTTACTTTCTAGTAATTCATCGACTTCTTTACGTGTTGCGGTTATAAAAACATCGGAATTTGCATAGTCTCTTTTGACAATACCGATGATAGGTAAATTCACCTCTTGTTTTATCGCTATAATGTCTTCTTTAGAGTTTGCTCTAATGCCAACAGCACCACCTTCATATGCAGCTAAAGCCATTTTTGACATGATAAAAGATGAATGTAACGGCTCATTTTCCAAGGCTTGACATGAGACAATTAATCCTTGTGGTAACATAATAATACACTCCGTAACTTTAGTAGATTTAATAAAATACTTTATTATCTAATAGATTTATATTTTTAATATAACACCAAGAAAATAATAATCAATATATTTCATTGTTATGAAAAACATTTTCATTTATACTATAGCTATGATTGGGATGGGAGGATAGATAATATGAAATTTGAAAATCGCGTGCAACGTTACCATCATTTATTTACTAAAACAGATAAACAAATCGTAGCGTATATTCAAAACAATGACTTTGACGACACATTTTCAACAATTAATTCATTAGCATATGCGATTGGTACTTCGCCTGCAACGATTACAAGATTTAGTAATAAATTAGATTATGAGAACTTTCAAGATTTGAAATTTAATTTACAGCAAGAAATGTCGGAAAGAGTAATAGAAAATAGTCCTTTAATTCAACGTATTCATAAATATCATCAAAATATTATTCAGCAAACAGGAGAATTTATTTCTGATGAAAAAATTCAAAGCTTTGTTAACCAAATTATTCGAAGTAGACAAATCATTTATGCAGGTCTTGGTAGTTCTGGATTATCAGCTACAGAATTTTACTATCGTATGATGAGAATGGGTTTGAAAGGGAATGTGTCTACAGATGCTCATCAAATGAAAATATTTGCTTCTTTGTTATCAGCATCAGATACATTTGTAGCGATTTCAAATAGTGGTGAAACTACAGAGCTTATAGCTGCAGCCAAAGTAGCACATGAACGCGGGGCTTATGTCGTAGTTATAACGAATTATGAAGGAAGTCCAATTACTGAGTGTGCAGATTTAGTGCTCATAACAACTGATCAATCTAGAAATAAAGACACACAATTTATTAATACTCAAATCGCAACATTGTTTTTAATAGATATTGTCAGTTACTTATTATTAGATGATACATATATGCATAATGTATATCAACATACGAAAAAAGTAGTGTTAAATGAATAGAGTCATTGTGAACGTAAACACGTAAATAAATGTTACGAGGTTCGTTAGGCATATAAGTATCCTTGATTAAAACAAAAGCGCCAAATTCTATTGAGATTATATAGAATTTGGCGCTTTTGTAGTCCATGGACATTAATATGGTGGATATATTTCAAAGTATGAAGAAACAAGTAAGTGCTGTGCTCGCTTAATTGTGTTTATTTATGACCGCTTTCTTCGTGTGCAACAGTAAATACCTGCATAAACGAAAAATTGGCTTAATATCAATATTTCTTTGATAGTAGGATTTTTGATGGTTTTGGTACATAAAGGACGTAATTTTCATGGCTATAACAGCATAACGTCGTCAATAGCTGTTTTAAAATTTAGAGACTGCGCCATAAAGTGCAGCATGATTCTGTGTACGCGTTGTTTGTATATGAGCATGACCGTATTGCTCAGGTAAGTAATGTTCGACTTTAGGTACGATGTATTTTAATAAATTTTGTCCTTGTGAAGAAACACCGCCACCGATCAGAATTAAACCGGGATCATAAATAATCTGTATTTGAGCGATACCTTCTGCGATTGAATCACTCCATTGATTGAGTATAGATAATGCAAGATTATCTTGTTGATCTGCGAGTTCAAATAATTTTGGTACATTGTCTTGATAAATAAATCCTTTTTCTAACATGAGTGTTTTTAAGGCAGTTGTTGAGGCACGTTGTTCAAATGTTTTGTTTGTTTGTCTATCAAAAAGTAAATAACCAATTTCATTAGCACGATTTCGTTCCCCGTTGTATAGTTGGGAATATTTATTATAAAAAGCGCCCCCAATTCCTGTACCCAGTGTTAAGCAAAAAATATTTTGTTCGCTGTAATCATGGAAAACCAATTCCCCTAACAAAGCTGCATTGACATCGTTAAATACGTTCACCTGAGCATTTAATGGTTTAAGCAAACACTTGAAGTCAGTATTTACGTAATTGGGTATGGTTGGACCAGCGTATTCAACTATGCCACGGCGTTCGTCTATAACGCCTGCGCTAGAAATGCCGACATAAAGTGGGGATATTTGATAAGATTTTTGAAACGTCATTACAATGTTATAAATTTTATCCTTAATAAATGTATCTATGTTGTTAGGGGTAGGTGTTTTGATATATTCTATAAAATTTAATGATTGATCAACTACAGCTGCTTTAATTTCTGTCCCTCCAATATCAATAGCAATCTTATATGGATGCATAAACAAATCCTCCTTAATTTTTAAAAGAAAATCGATGTTGAAAAAAGTTTTCACTTATATTGTTTCGAAATGATGTATTTTTTCAAAATTCTATTGCCACACTCTATGATAGCGTTTACAATTTGAACTGTAAATAGAATAAATAAAAGATATTTTTTAAAGCATTATACAGTTATATAAATGATTTTGAATAATAACTTAAATATATAGATGGAGGGTTATACGATGGAAGAGAATTTAAAAGGTTTATATGCAGCATTATTAGTACCATTTGATGAAGATGGTCAGGTTAAAGAGAAAGGATTGGCGCAAATTGCTCAAAATGCCATTGAAACTGAAGGCTTAGATGGACTTTATGTTAACGGCAGTTCAGGTGAAAACTTCTTATTAAATAAAGAACAAAAGAAACAAGTTTTTAAAGTTGCGAAAGAGGCGGTTAATGAAAATGTAAAATTGATTGCTCAAGTTGGGTCGTTAGATTTAAACGAAGCAATAGAGTTAGGTAAATATGCAACTGAATTAGGATATGATGCGATTTCAGCAGTTACACCGTTCTATTATCCATTTTCATTTGAAGAAATCAAAGATTACTATTTTGAATTAATTGAAGCGACACAAAATAATTTAATTATTTATGCAATTCCAGACTTAACTGGCGTTAACATTTCTATAGAACAATTTGGTGAATTATTTAATCATGAAAAAGTGGTTGGCGTAAAATATACAGCTCCTAATTTTTTCCTATTAGAACGTATTCGAAAAGCGTATCCAGATAAATTAATACTTTCAGGTTTTGATGAAATGTTAGTGCAAGCAGCTATTTCTGGTGTGGATGGCGCAATTGGATCTACTTATAACGTGAATGGTAGACGCGCAAGACAAATTTTTGAAAAAGCTAAAAGCGGTCAAATTGATGAAGCATATCAAATTCAGCATGATACTAACGACATAATTGAAAATGTGTTGTCTATGGGCATTTATTCTACATTAAAAGAAATTTTAGCGACACGTGGCATTGACGGAGGTTTACCGAAACGCCCATTTAAACCATTCAATGAAAATAACAGAGCTAAATTAGAAACATTAATTAACAAATACGATTTGTAGGTTACCGTATAAGGGGATGAATTAAATGGAACAAGTAGGTTTTGGTACATGGAACTGGATAGCAGTAGTTATTTACCTTTTAGTTATGCTTTTAGTCGGAGCATATTTTACCAAACGCGCAAGCCAAAGTACAGATAGTTTCTTTACGGCTAGTGGTCGTTTGCCTTCATGGGCAGTAGGGTTCTCTATCTATGCAACGACTTTGAGTGCGATTACTTTTATGTCTACCCCAGAAAAAGCATTTTTAACAGACTGGTCATATATTGCAGGTAATATTGCGATTGTAGCAATTATTCCTTTACTTATTTACTTTTATGTACCATTTTTTAAAAAATTAAAAGTGACATCTGCGTATGAATATTTAGAGGCACGTTTTGGACCTAGTATTCGTGTTATTGGTTCATTACTATTTGTATTATTCCATATTGGGAGAGTAGCCATTGTCATTTATTTACCTACATTAGCGATTACATCTGTGTCAGATATGAACCCTTATGTTGTGGCAAGTTTGGTTGGTATCTTATGTATTCTTTATACATTTCTTGGAGGTTTCGAAGGTGTAGTATGGAGTGATTTCATTCAAGGTGTCATTCTATTAGGTGGGGCAGCAGCAATTATTATTTTAGGTGTCGTCCACATTCAAGGGGGAATGGGCACCGTTGTCAGTGATGCACTGGAACATAATAAAATCATTAGTGCTGATAACTGGAAATTTAATACTGCCGCCGCAGCAATTCCTATCATATTTTTAGGAAACATTTTTAATAACTTGCATCAATACACAGCAAGTCAAGATGTGGTACAACGTTATCAAGCATCAGATTCTATATCAGAAACTAAAAAGTCTTTATGGACCAACGGATTATTAGCTTTAATATCAGCGCCCTTATTCTATGGTATGGGAACAATGATGTACTCATTTTATAGTCATGAAAGTGCATTGCCTAAAGATTTTAATACTTCATCTGTAGTACCATACTTTATACTTACTGAAATGCCACCATTTGTTGCTGGATTATTGATAGCGGCCATATTTGCAGCGGCACAATCAACCATTTCTTCAAGTTTAAATTCAATTTCAGCTTGTATTTCTGTTGATATTAAGCACAGATTCTTCGGCAAGAAAAATGAAAAAAGCGAAGTAGGATTTGCGAGATGGATGATTATTCTTTCAGGTTTATTTGGATTCGGCATGTCTATATATCTAATTGCAGCAGATTCTAATGATCTTTGGGATCTTTTCTTGTTAATTACTGGATTAGTGGGTGTGCCATTGGCTGGTGTGTTTGCGGTTGGTATATTCACACGGCGTACGAATACATTCGGTGTGCTGATGGGATTAATTTTTGGAATTATTTTTGCTTATATCTTTAATGGTATGGGTGGCGGCAATTCTCCATTTTATGTATCAATTATTTCGTTTATAGTAGCCTTTGTTTTCTCTTATATCATAAGTATTATTGTGCCAGGCAAACAAAAAGACATTACTGGTTTAACCATCTATGATATTAAAGAAAAATCTAATTATGTCTCTATAGTCCGTATGAAAGAAGACAATCAAGAAGTCTAAAGCTTTATGTAGTTAGGTATAATAAATGATGCGTTGAATAGTTATAAAACGATTTACTTCTGTTTATCTCAAAATATTTTTGAGAAAATGAATAAGCTATTAAAGGCAGGTAGAATGAAGCATATTGTGTATATGCGCTCTATTCTGCCTCTTTTTTTAATCTTTGAAAACCATGTTATTTACAGCATAAAATATGTGATTCATTTTAATTCCTCGAAAATTATGGATATAATGAATTACAGATATAAGCAGAGTATTCGAGGGGATGAAAAGTATGATAAAAGCAATCGCAGTAGATATGGATGGTACATTTTTGGATTCAAAAAAACAATATGATCAAGAAAGGTTTAATCGTATCTTTCAACAATTAAAAAATGAAAATATTAAATTTATAGCAGCAAGTGGTAATCAATACGCAAAATTAAAATCTATTTTTGGAGATAAAGCTATGTTTTTTGTTGCGGAAAACGGTGCGGTTATTTATGAAGACAATACGTTGTATGATTATCAAGCGTTTGAAAAAGATGTTTTCCATAATATTGTTAATTACTTAAACATCACGCGTGGTATCAATGAAATAATTGTTTGTGGCGTAAAAAGTGCTTACATATTAAAGAATAATGCACAATCATTTAAAAAAGATGCACATTTTTATTATCGACAATTAAAAGAAATAGCATCTTTGCAAAATTTACCAGAAGATGCATATGTAAAAATAGCCTTAAATATAGATAGAACAACACATCCAACACTTGATGAAGATTTGTCAAATCGCTTTTCACAAGATTTATCACTTGTATCGAGTGGTCGAGATAGTATCGATATCATTCTACCTGGTATGACCAAAGGCAATGCGTTAGCAAGATTATTAAAAAAATGGGGACTAACGGAAGATGAACTCATGGCTTTTGGAGATGCAAATAATGATTTAGATATGCTGCAATTAGCAACACATAGTTATGTAATGGAAAATTGTGAAGATGAAACCTTATTCGAAATTGCAAAGTATGTAGCACCGTCAAATGATAAACAAGGTGTTTTATCAATTATTGAAGATAAAGTACTAAAATGAAAAATTAATATTTAAAATTTTGGCAGTATTACGCTTAAACATATTACTTTCATCCGTCTAACAACCTATTCTATACTAAAAAATATAAGCTACAAATGGAAAGGAAGGCAAACAAGAAATGAATGATATGCAACAGACAATTATAAATGCGTTTAATTTTAGACATGCAACAAAAAGGTTTGATTCAGATAAAAAGATAAGTGAAAGTGAATTTAACACAATCTTAGAAGCGGGTAGATTGTCTCCAAGTTCTCTAGGATTAGAACCGTGGAAATTTATCGTAGTACAAAATTCTGAAATTAGAAATAAGTTAAAAGAAATAAGTTGGGGTGCAAAAGGGCAGTTAGAGACAGCAAGCCACTTTGTAATTTTATTAGCGCGAAAAAACGTAACTTCTAAATCACCATTTGTACAACATATGATTCGAGACATTAAACAATATAGCGAAGACAGTATACCTGCTACAGAAGAAAAATTTGATAATTTCCAAACAAGTTTCCATATTAATGATAGTGCGCAGACATTGTTGGAGTGGGCTAAAAAACAAACATATATTGCACTAGGTAATATGATGACGAGTGCAGCATTATTAAATATTGATTCTTGCCCTATGGAAGGATTTGATTTAGATGCTGTTACGCAATTTTTAAGTGATGAAGGTTTGATGGATGAAGCGCATTTTGCACCATCTGTAATGGTTGCATTTGGTTATAGAGAAAACGCAGCAAAAGAAAAAGTACGTCAACCTCAATCACATGTAGTAGAGTGGGTTGAATAATAAGCGTTACGAGGACTCAAATATTTAAAATTCATAAAAAAGAAAGCCAATTCATTCATACAATGTATTGAATTATAAACGTCAATTTCTGTTGTCATTACAGAAATTGACGTTTTCTTTGTTTTATGAACTTTAAAAGTGAGTTGGATTATTATACTGATGGCGTGTGATGTCAATGTTTTTAAGTTTTATCAGCAATTAATGACATATTATTGTGTAATCTAATACTTAAACCATCTATAAAAAAAGTTTCTTCAGTATCGATACTTGGTTTATAAATATCGATATGGGCTAATCCATAGCTTGTATCATTTTCAACTCTAGGTAAGCGTGATTGCCAAGTATTTACTGCAATATGGTGATGATAATATTTAGATGACATAAATAGAGCTTGCGGGAAGTTAGAAATATGCTGGAGACCTAGTTGCTCAATGTAAAAATGTTGAGCGATGGTTAAGTCGGATGTTTTCAAATGCAAATGTCCAATCTTCGCATTATTTGGCATTTCATCCCAGCCCATCTTTGTTCTTTGATTAAGTAAATCATTCGTATCTACTTGTAACGTATCCATTTTCACTTTATCATTTTCCCACAACCATACAGACTTAGGTCTGTCATAATAAACTTCAATGCCATTACCTTCTGGATCATTAAGGTATAAAGCTTCACTTACTAGATGATCTCCACCACCAACCGGAATGTTTGATTGCGAAATATGAAATAAGAAATTAGCTAAGTCTTTGCGGTCGGGCAGTAGAAATGCTACGTGAAATAGTCCTGCTTCACTTAAAGTAGGCTGACGTCCCTCTGGTATTTCACATAACGTAATTGTATGGCCGCTCAAACCTACTTGCAAAACTGCAGAAGTATCATTTGTTGATACCACTTTAAGTCCTAAAATATGTGAATAAAAATTCAACATCGTTTGTAAATTTTTAATGTTTAAGGTGATATTTGTTACTTGAATTGCTGATTTATCGTGAAAAGTCATCGCCTTGCTCCTTTATATTCGGTTATGAGTTATAGATATAAATTAATATAAAAAGTATACCAAGTCAATTTAAGTGTCTCATGACGTAGAATTACATAAAGTTTAATATCACTTCTATATTTACATTTAACAACATATGGTAATATGTGAACATGGACAATTTGGAGGATGGAGTGGGGTGAGCGTATGCAAGTTTTTTGGAAATTGGGATGGTTTTTCAAACAACATAAAGGCAGTTATCTTGTTGGATTGAGTACATTATTTTTAATTGCTTTAATTGAAATTTTACCTCCACAGATTATAGGTAAGACTATTGACGATATGGTGGGAAACAAATTAACGCCTAAACTATTAATAATTTATCTTTTGGTATTAGTATTGGTAGCAATTTTAACTTATGTATTAAGGTATATATGGAGATTATCAATATTTGGAACTAGTCAAAAGTTGGGGCAAATATTAAGAACATATTTATATAAAAAGTATACAGTTATGAGTGCTATCTTTTATCAAAATCGAAGAACTGGTGATTTAATGGCACATGCAACTAATGATATAAGAGCAGTGCAAAATGCCGCGGGGGCTGGAATATTGATGATTGCAGATTCTTTGATAACTGGTGGAACAGTGGTGATTACAATGGCTGTAACAGTAAGCTGGAAATTAACATTGATTGCAATGATACCACTACCTTTTATGGTATTGTTAACAAATTTTTATGGATCGTTACTTAGTAAAGGATTTAAAAAAGCACAAGCAGCGTTTAGTAGATTGAACGATAAGACTCAAGAAAGTGTTGCTGGTATCAAAGTAACTAAGACATTCGGTTATGAAGCGAGTGACCAACAAGATTTTAAAGATTTAAGTGATGATGTAGTTGATAAAAATTTAAAAGTTTCGAAAATTGATGCATTATTTGATCCTACAATCACATTAGTGATAGGAATGAGTTACTTTTTATCAATCGTATTTGGTGCAAAATTGGTTTTTAATAATACAATCACACTTGGTCAACTGATTACGTTCACGACATATTTAGGGATGCTCGTTTGGCCATTACTAGCACTAGGACTATTTTTTAATATCGTTCAAAGGGCAAAGGCATCATATGAACGAATTGAAGAAATAGAAAATACCCCTAATGATATAGATACAGATTATAAACTTAACACTAGACCCTTTGGAAATATTGAGTTTAATATTAAGGAATTTAATTTCCCGGGTGATTCGAAAGAAGGTATCTATAATGTACATTTTGAAGTTAGGGAGGGTACTACTGTGGGCATCGTTGGAAGAACTGGTTCAGGGAAAAGTACGCTGATTAGATTGCTACTTAGAGAGTATGATACAAAAGAAACGCATGAAATCACATATGGTGAGCATCCTATTCGAGATTATAATGTACAGCTTTTGAGAAATCAGTTTGGATATTTACCACAGGAACACTTTTTATTTTCAACTTCAATTCGTAATAATATTGCATTTAGTAATGAAAAAATAGGTGATAATCAAATATTTGCAGCAAGTCAAGCAAGTGATATTCATGAAGATATATTATCTTTTCCTGATCAATATCAAACAGTGGTAGGTGAAAGAGGCGTATCATTGTCAGGAGGACAAAAACAAAGAATTTCCATTGCGAGAGCGCTATTAATAGACCCAGAGGTATTAATACTTGATGATTCCCTTTCTGCAGTAGATGCCAAAACCGAAGAAGTGATACTAAGCAATTTAAAAAAACTAAGAAAAGGAAAAACTAATATTATTACTGCGCATCGGATGAGTGCTGTGAAACAAGCGGATGAAATTATTGTTATGGATAAAGGAACGATTGTGGAAAAGGGCACACATTCTACTTTGATGAATCAAAAAGGATGGTATTACGAAACATATCGAGCTCAAGCTTTACAACAAAAGCTCACGCGTAATTTAGATGACTTAACGAAAGGGGACGATACCAATGGCTGAGAAAGTTAATTTAACTGCAAAAGATCAAGCTCAGGCTTTGATTAGGTTATTTAAGTATACGACCCCTTATAAAGGAACTATTGCTTTAGCATTTTTAACGTTAACAATATCAACGATTGCAAGTATGTTGACGCCTTACTTAGTGAAAGTATTTATTGATGATTATCTTACGCCACGCGTTTTTCCCCAACAAGCAATGATATGGCTGATGATTATCTTTATTAGTATTCAAATAATAGGTGCAGTAACAATGTATTTAAGCCAATATCTTTTTCAATATCTTGCTTTTAAAGTGATCCAACAATTAAGAATTGACGCTTTTAATAAATTAGGTAAATTGGGAATGAAATATTTTGATAAGGTATCAGGTGGTAGTATAGTCTCTAGGTTAACGAATGACACTGAGACAATTGTTGATATGATTATAGGCGTATTTTCAACATTTCTTATAGCCTTTTTTATGATGATTTCTAGTTATATAATGATGTTTATTTTAGAGATGAGATTGGCTTTAATATCTTTAATATTTTTACCAGTTATTATATTTATTCTTGCGAGTTATCGTAAATACTCAGCTGTTTTATTTGCAAAATCTAGACAAAAATTGTCCGATTTAAATACAAAATTAGCAGAGTCTATAGAAGGCATGAAGATAATACAGGCGTTTAACCAAGAAAAAAGATTAAACAGTGAATTCAATCGTATTAATGATGAACATTATCAATATATGTTAAAAACTGTGAAACTTGATAGTTTATTATTGAGACCTGCAATAAGTTCTCTAGCTATTTTTGCGGTAGTTATGATTTTGGGATATTTTGGTATCATTAGCTTTACGACAGGCATTACGGCTGGCGTTGTATTTGCATTTGTTCAATATATGGAACGGTTTTTTGAACCAATTAATCAAGTGAGTCAAAATTTAAATATTTTGCAACAAGCTTTAGTTTCAGCGAGTAGGGTATTTACTTTAATTGATGATGACACATACGAACCTGAACAACAACCTGTACCATCGTACACAATTGAAGAAGGAAAGATTGAATTTAGAGAAGTCAGTTTTAGCTATGACGGAAAGACAGATGTATTAAAAAATATTAATTTTACCGTTAATCCTGGTGAAATGGTAGCTCTTGTTGGTCATACGGGTTCTGGGAAGAGTTCAATTATAAATTTGTTTATGCGTTTTTATGAATTTGAACGAGGGAGCATTAATGTGGATGGATATTCAATAAAAACAATCCCTAAACAAGAATTAAAACAGAAAATAGGGCTAGTGCTTCAAGACGCATTTATATTTTATGGTACGGTTGCATCAAATATTAAACTGTATCATCCAACGATGACATTTGAACAAGTAAAAGCTGCAGCAGAATTTGTACATGCGCATCATTTTATTGAAAAATTGTCAGGTCAGTATCAACATAGAGTGATTGAAAAAGGAAGCTCATTTTCAAGTGGCGAACGACAATTGATAGCATTTGCAAGAACAATTGCTACAAATCCTAAAATACTTATTTTAGATGAAGCGACAGCAAACATTGATTCTGAAACAGAGGAACAAATACAACAATCTTTGAATACAATGAGAAAGGGAAGAACCACTTTAGCCATTGCGCACAGACTTTCTACGATTCAGGATGCAGATAAAATACTTGTATTAAATCACGGAGAAATTGTAGAGCAAGGTACACATGAAACGCTGATTAAAAAAAATGGTATTTATTATAATATGTATGCATTACAAAATGGTTAAATTACCCATTTTTAAACAAAATCAATGAAGTATGGAAATTAACGTTATTACAAAATTTAAATGAAACTAAACAATCAAAAGCCAAAATAAAAGGGGTGCAGTCAAAGAACTATTGAGGTAGCTCTATATTTTATAATTATGGAAGTGCGTTCGTTATGTATTAGAATCGAATGTAGGTTTAAAGAATAAACAAAGCAAATGAGCCTGGGGGACTACTGATTCATCCCAGGCTCATTCAAAATGATGATTTAGTTTAAGATGTTTTATATCCAAATTTATTTTGGACTTTGAAAAGGTTGTAGACACCTAATTAATCTGCATATACATCTTGAAATTCTGGTTTTTTCTCAATAACTGACTTAGCAAAAGGGCATGTCGCGGAGACTTTTAAATTGTTATCACGTGCATAGTCAACTACTGATTTTACAAGTTGTGAACCTAAACCTTGACCACCAAGTTCATCTGGTACACCTGTATGGTCAATGATTATATGGTTGTCACCTTGAGATTGAAATGTAATCTCCGCTTGTGGATTATCTTCGTTATCGCCTACATAAAATTTATTTGTACCTTGTTTGATTTCCGCCATTCTAACACCTCCATGTTATTAACATCATATATATTTAATATCACATTTTGCCTTAAGTTAAACAAATTTTAAAATTAAGCATATATTTCAAACATAAATGATGTTAGTAAAAATTGAAGAATAATAAAAAACCATTGAAAAAATGTGAAAATAAGTTTATAGTTTTAACGGAATAATTTCGATTTGGAGGGGCGTTTTTTGAAAAAAATTATGTTACTTATTCTGACCTGTATATTCATCGTATTGTTAAGTGCATGCGGAAATATAAATTCTGAGAAAAAAGACGTCAGTTCGAACAATAGATTAAAAATATATACGACAGCCTTTGCATTCCAAAGTTTCACTAATCAGATTGGAGGCAAATATGTAGAAGTTGATTCGATTTATCCACCTGGTGCAGATATGCACTCTTTTGAACCGACACAAAAAGAAATGATTAATATCGCTAAAAGTGACTTGTTTATCTATTCGAATGAAGAAATGGATCCCGTTGCCAAGAAAGTTGCAAGTTCAATTAAAAATAATAATTTGAAGTTACCTGTTGCTGCACACCTTGATCACCATGATTTAATTTCAAATCATGAAGCACATGACGATCATAACGAACATGAACATCATGAAACACATGAAAGCCATAATCATGGGGGGGAAGATCCACATGTATGGCTAGATCCGGTGTTAAATAAAAAATTTGCTAAGGTGATTAAAAATGATTTGATCGAGAAGGATCCTAAGCACAAAACGTATTACACGCGTAATTATAATCATTTGATAAAGGATATGAATGAAATTGATCATGAGATGAAGCGAATCACACAACATCCTAAACGTGATACAGCCATAATTTCTCATGACTCTATAGGTTATCTTGCAAATCGCTATCATTTTAAACAGCAAGGTGTTAGTGGCATGAATAATGAAGAACCTAGTCAACGTGAACTCATGAATATCGTTCAAAATATAAATAAAACTAAACAACCTTATGTATTATATGAACAAAATATAACATCTAAAGTTACAAATGTTATTCAAAAAGAATCTAATACAACCCCGCTAAAATTTCATAATATGGCAACCTTATCAAAAGAAGATATAGAGGATAAGCAAATATCTTATCAATCTTTAATGAAAGAAAATATGAAGTCATTAAATAAAGCACTTAATGAGTAATTTTAATATAAAGATAAGAGGTTGAGACAAAAAATTTGTCCCAACCTCTTTTGATTTTGTGATAGAAAGTACTATCATCGTTTTTTAATATACATTTAGTCATTTCAACATGTTTGTATTTTTCAATAATTAACATTTTAATCATATCTGATGTAAGACACTGTTGTATTATAATATTCTTCAAGCCCACGAATACCATCAGCGCCTCCAATACCTGACTCTCTCCAACCAGCATGATATCCATTCACAACTTCTTCTGCTTCACAATTTGCATAAACCTCACCAAATTTAAGACGTTCAGTTGCTGTCATTACTTCTTTTAAATCTTCTGAAAATATATAAGATGATAAACCGGCATTTGTGTGATTGGCGTGTTCAATAGCTGCTTCAAAATCAGAATATTTAATTATAGGTAGTACAGGGCCGAAAATTTCTTCTTTAAAAGCTTCGTCGTCTGGATTAACTTGGTCTAAAATCGTTGGTTCATAAAAATAACCAGAACGATTTATGATGCTGCCACCTGTAATTAATTGAGCCCCATTTTGAATTGCCTTTTGAACTTTTTCATCTATGCTTGCTAATTGTTTTTGATTGATAATTGCACCGAAATCAGTTTGATCATCGAATGGATCGCCTACATTTAAAGTCTCCATTTTATCTTTTAGTTTGTTAATGAAAGTTTCGTGAATATCATGATGAACAAAGATGCGTTCAGGACAAGTACATACTTGTCCTGCGTTATTAATTCTAGCAGCCACAATGTAATCAACTGCCTTATTTAAATTGGCATTTGGTGTCACTATTACAGGCGCATTACCGCCAAGTTCAAGATTAACTTTTTTAACCGTTTGGGCACTTTTGGCATAAACGGACTTACCCGCGCGCATACTACCTGTGATTGATATTAATTGTATATCTGGATGTTCTGCTAATTGCGTACCTACCGTTTCTCCTTTACCAGGAACAATTTGAATAAGACCCGCAGGAATCGTTGATTGTCGGAACAATTCTGCAATTTTTAAAGTTACTAATGATGTTTCTTCACTAGGTTTTATTATTACAGAACAACCTGAGATTATAGCAGGAATGACCTTTCTCATTAATACCATGATGGGTGCATTCCATGGTACGATACCTGCTGTCACACCAATAGGTTTTTTAGTTAATTGTATCGTCTCATTTTCACGACTATTTTGAATCACTTCACCTTTGCTATTCATACTTTGACTTGTCATATAATCTATAAAGTGTATTGCCTTGTTTATTTCACCGATTGCTGAATTGAGTGTTTTACCTTGTTCTTGAACATATAATTTTGCAATTTTTTCTTTATGTTCTTCTAATAACGGAATTAGCATTTTTACATGGTCAGCACGTGTTGGTTGAGGGACCTTTTCCCATTCTAATTGTGCATGTTTAGATTTTTCCACAGCTGAATTTACTTCGTCTTTAGTCGCAAATGTAATTGTGTCTATGATTTCTTCTGTCGCAGGATTAATGACATTCATTGTGTCATTAGACTCACTTTCTACAAATTGGTTGTTTATAAATAATTTATTCATTACGACACCTCCACACTATGATATATACCACTTATTTGAGCAGAAGAAACGGTTTGAGAAATAATCATAAAACTTTGGTTTTGTTAAGTAATGGGATGTTAGTATATTTTTTATACTTAATGTGTTGACTTATGTTCAAAAGGGTATTATAATTTATCTCGAAATCGAAATAAATTGAAAGTTGGTGATGCAATGAATCGTACTAAAGAGTCATTGAATACCTTTATTGGTTTAAATCGAACCGTAGATCATTTAGAACAAATCGTTAGAAATGATATTCAACGTTATGGTTTGAATATAACGGAGTTTGCAGTTTTAGAGTTATTATATAATAAAGGTGATCAGCCGATACAACGTATTGGTGACAGAGTTTTAATTGCGAGTAGCAGTATCACATATGTCGTTGATAAGTTAGAAGCAAAAGGATATGTAGTAAGAATTCGAAATATACAAGATAAGCGCGTAACGAATGCTTCAATTACAGAAGAAGGACATGCACTAATGAATGATATATTTCCAGAACATGCAGCTACGTTAGAATCAACTTTCTCAGTATTGTCAAACGAAGAATTAGCAACATTGCAACAAGCTTTAAAAAAATTAAGTGCTCAACCTATCAATAAGTCGTAGCACTTAAAAATTTTATTCAAAATTACTTCGAAATCGAGATAAATATAATGGAAAAAGGAGTTTTATTATGACAAACACTCAATTATTAGGAATACACCATGTAACAGCAATCACAGATGATGCTGAACGAAACTATAAATTTTTTACTGAAGTATTAGGAATGAGACTTGTGAAAAAGACTGTAAACCAAGATGATATATATACTTATCATACATTCTTTGCAGATGATGTTGGTTCTCCAGGTACAGATATGACATTTTTTGATTTTCCTAATGTTCCTCAAGGGCATTCTGGTACAAATTCAATTACACGTCCGTCATTTCGTGTGCCTGATGATGCAGCGTTAGCATATTATGAACAAAGATTTAATGAATATAATATTAAACATGAAGGCATTCAAACATTATTTGGTAAAAAGGTATTGCCTTTTGAAGAAGCAGATGGACAAAGTTATCAATTAATCTCAGATGAAAACAATAAAGGTGTGGCAGCTGGTCAACCATGGAAAGAAGGCCCAGTACCAACAGATAAAGCGATTTATGGTCTAGGCCCGATTGAAATAACTGTTAGTTATTTTGAAGACTTTAAAAAGATTTTAGAAGATATATTTGGTATGACAACAATTATAGAAGAAGAAAACGTTGCAGTATTAGAAGTAGGTGAAGGTGGTAATGGTGGCCAAGTCTTTTTAAGAAAAGATGCAACTGGACCAGAAGCAAGACAAGGTTATGGTGAAGTGCATCATGTTTCATTCAGATTAAAAGATCATGAGGCAATATCTAAATGGTTAGAAAAATATGAACAGTATGGTATTGGTAACTCAGGCTTAGTAGATAGATTTTATTTTGAAGCATTATATGCACGTATTGGTCATATTTTGATTGAAGTTTCTACAGATGGACCTGGATTTATGGGAGATGAACCATATGAAACATTGGGCGAAAGCCTTGCATTACCACCATTTTTAGAAGAAAAACGTGATTATATAGAATCAGAAGTGCGTCCATTTGATACAAGACGTTCACATTAAATTGTGAGATTGCTTAAATCTTAATATTAAAAAGTGAGAGGGTAGTTATTTTATGGAAGATATTAGTCATATTCATCATATTTCGGCGATTGTAGGTAATCCAGAAGAGAATATTCAATTTTATAGAGATATACTCAATTTAAAATTAATTAAGAAAACAGTGAATTTTGATGATCCTTCCACGTACCATCTATATTTTGCGAATGGCAATGTGGATAATGGAACAATATTGACATTTTTTAATTGGCCCAACAATTATAAAGGACGTATCGGTTCTGGTCAGGTTCAACGTATAGCATTTCGAGTGCCTAAAGGATCATTAGAAGATTGGGAAAAACATTTGCAATCACATGGGATAGAAACTGCGAGAACACAATTATTTAATAAAGCTACGGTCGAATTTTCAGATACACATGCGTTACCATTAGCACTTGTGGAAGCTGATGAAGCGCATACGTACGATAGTGGAGAAAATATTATAGGTTTTCATGGTGTTAGCATGCTATCAATTGAGCCATATCAAACAGTACGAACATTAAATGAGGATATGGGGTTAGAGCTAATAGATGAAAATAAGCGTCATATTCACCTTGAAACTAAAGGAGAATGGCGACACCATGTGATAGTTCAAAAAGAAGTTGCCGATGTGCGTGTACGATGGGGTGTTGGTGTCGTGCATCATATTGCATGGTCAGTACCTAATGATGAGGAACACAAAGCTTGGCAAATGAAAATGAAAGACAAGGGCTATCATGTAACGGAAGTGAAAGATCGCAATTATTTTAATGCTATTTACATGAAAGAACGTGGTGGCATTATTTTTGAGTTTGCTACTGAAGGACCAGGATTTACGATAGATGAACGATTTGAAGACTTGGGTACACATCTTATGTTACCGCCACAATATGAGGAACAAAGAGAAGCATTATTGAAATTATTACCACCTATTCGAATATAAGTATATTAAAAAGGAGATGATAAATAATGGAACACATTTTTAAACAAGGTGATTTAAACGGTCCAACTTTTATTTTATTACATGGCACAGGTGGAGATGAACATGATCTTTTACCTTTAGCACAAGCATTAAATGCAAGTTATAATGTACTAAGTGTAAGAGGAGAAGTTTCGGAAAATGGTATGAATCGTTTCTTCAAGAGATATGGTGAAGGACAATATGATGTTGAAGATTTGAAATATAGAACAAACAATTTAATACAATTTTTAAAAGAAGCGGCTGAAACGTATCATTTTGATTTGACCCAAGCTATACCAGTAGGCTTCTCTAATGGTTCTAATATTGCGATAAGCATGATGTTACACCCAGATATTTCATTTAACAAAGCACTACTTTACGCACCTTTATATCCTTTAGAGTCAGTAAATGACAAAGATTTATCCAATACCAAGGTATTATTATCAATGGGTGAAAATGACCCTATCGTTTCTGTTCAGGATAGTCAACATGTGATTGATATCTTTAATCAAGCTGGCGCAACAGTTAAACAAATATGGGTGAATAGTCACGAGTTGACACGTGAAGGCATTATTGCAGGCCAATCATTATTAGAAGATGAATAAATAACAATTTAATTAGAATAATGATATGTAAGTGCTGCGATAGCAAAATAAAAAACCTCTAGACCAACTCAATATTATGATTGAATGATGATAATATTGAAACTCTCGTCTAGAGGTTTTTGTTATGATGAATGTGATTTATAAAAGATACCTTTGATTAATATAGGAATTAACAAAATAAAACCAAAGAGTCCCATCAATGGAAATACTTTTCCAATTAACTCAATAAAACCGACAAACGTAGTAGCAAATGTAATAATTGCAATAATTATAATTAAAATATAATAATTTTGTTTATACGGTTCTGTGAAACGAGAGGCAAATGCATACATTAATCCCACAACTGTATTATAAATCACTAATACCATGATAATGGCCATAAAATGACCAATCACAGGTGAAATTTGTTTTGCCAATAATAGTGACGGTAACGCTACATTTGTTATTTTTGTAAATTCTGTGACCATACCAAGGTTTAACATTAATAATAAAAACGTTATGACCATGCCACCTAAAATACCACCTAAATATGTTGCCTTTTCAGATTTTATACGTCCCCCCATTACAGAAAGAAAACTAAACGCAGCTGCAACTTGCAAACTGCCATAATTAATTGCATCAAACCACCACCATTTATCTGTACGTGTGCCACTATTGGCATATTGCGACGCTGAATCAAAGTCAAAACTTCCAGTAGTGAAATAATAAATAGCAATTATTGATACAATAATAATTAAAAATGGTGTAACCATGCCTAAAACAGTGATTAAACGATCAAATTTTAAGCATAAAGTAGCCAAGATAATAATGACTAAAATCAAAGCGCTAATAGCATAAGGTATATCAAAATTTTCATGAATCGTTGAAACGCCACCAGCTGTCATTATCATAGCTAATGTAAGTAAAAACAGTGTTAAAATCATATCAAAAATTGTCGCAATTGTTCGAGGTAGGTAAAACTTTATGGGCTCAGTATGGCTGTGTGAACGCAATCGGTAGCCTGTATTTAATACCAATACACCAGCTATGGTAATGATAAATCCGGTGATAATAACGCCTAAAACACTAAATTTACCATTGCTAGTAAAAAATTGGAAAATTTCTTGGCCCGTCGCAAAGCCGGCACCCACAACAACACCTACAAACGCAAAAGCAACGATGATACTTTCTTTTAAACTAGACATATAATTGGAATCCTTTCTTGCCATACATATGGTAATCATACTTATTTAATAAACATCACAATGATTTATTTTATCTTAAACGAAACGAGAAATAAATCATAAAGTTCATATCATATATACATTTGTATTTTTTGAGAGAACGGAACAGCTCTAAGGTTGAGTAAACAAATTGAAAATATTTATAAAGGCAGAACCTAAAAAAACTAGGCTGCATACCCATGGAATTTAGGGATTAACAGCCTAGAAAATGGTGCTTTGATTAAGTTTACAATTTAAGAGAACGGCGTTTATAAATAGTGTCGTTTTCTATATTTTTATGAAACAACGTAGCATTCGCCGCGTTGTTTTTTTGAACTTTTAGTCACTGAATACGGCATCATTTCATTATCATTTTTGAAGAAGTCATGGATAAAATTAGTTGACAAATCGGTCATGCATCAATACTTTTAACACATCAATTTTTTCTTGTATATCTTTACCAGTATTAGTATCACGTATTTTTTTACGTTTTAACTCTTTGTCTACCACGCGTCTTATAGAAAGCTCGTCAGCCCCATTGAGCAAGACATGTTTTTTAGAATTAAAGTGTTGGTGTGCTACAAGCTGCATTCCAAAAGAATTATAGAGTAAAGTATAGCCGGCAATACCAGTTGTAGATTGGTAGGCTTTTGAAAATCCACCGTCGATGACAATCATCTTACCATTTGCTTTGATTGGGTTTTCGCCGTCAATTTCTTTAACTGGTGTATGGCCATTGATTATATGTCCTTCTTCTGGATCTAAACCGAAATCTTTTAACATTTTTTTGCACATATTTACGTCTTCACGTAAATAGTAATAAGGGTTTTTAGTTTCTTTATGTGCTGATTTATCATTAATAAAATAACGTTCAAATGTTGTCATTGCTCTTTTTCCAAATAAGGACGAATACTTACCTGTCCATAGATACCAAACAAGATCCGTTGCTAGATCATCATGTATGTCTTTATGGTCAAATGCCTCTCTTACAAAGTATTCGAAATGGTCGAGCAAATCTCTGCCATAGCATTTTTCACCATCAATAACCATAGATTCCATTTCTCCATTTTCATCCACAGGAATACAACCATGAATTAGCAAATTGCCATTATAAGGAAGGTAAAGTTTCCCTTTTTGCATTAAAAATGTCATGTGACGTTTTAATTTTTCAGATTGTTGCACTGATAATAATAATTTTTCTATTACTTCGTGTTCATCTTCAGTTAATGCGTTAGGGTTGCTTGGATCAATTGTTTGGAAACAAGTATGTTCTAAAGCATAAGTTTTACCATAAAGTGTGGCTGTATGATTTTCATAGTCGATGCTTTCCAACACTAATCGTTCTTCCATTTCAAAGTTAGGTCTACGCTTAATGATAGGTGCTTCTAGTTTAAATTGGATGATTGCGATTGCTTGGTGAATTTTAGTGATTTGTTCTATTTCGGATTGAGACAGTCCTTCAGCATTTTTAGGTTTGAAAGCAGGATTGTCACCTGAATAGTATTTTTCAGCAAGTGTTAATAATGGACGTAAATTAATACCATAAGCATCTTCAATAATGTCTAAGTTATCATAACGCGCACAAATTCTGAGTAAATTTGCTAAGCACACTTTAGAACCAGCATAGGCACCAATCCACAAGACATCATGATTTCCCCATTGTACATCAACAGAAGGATAGTCAATTAAGGTGTCCATGATTTTATCAGGTTCTGGACCACGATCATAAATATCACCTACAACGTGTAAATGGTTCACCACGAGATGTTGAATTGTAAAGGACAGACCGATAATCAGATCATCTGATTGTTCGAGTTCAATAATTTGATTCATTAGTGTCTGATAATATGAATGTTTATTATTATATTTATTACTTTTATATAACAGCTCTTCTATTATAAAAATATAATTTTTAGGTAAAGTTTTGCGTAATTTTGTTCGTGTATATTTAGAAGAAGCATAAGTGACTAATTTGATAAGACGATTAATCGTTGTGATATACCATTCATCTAAGCGCTCTTTTGAGGTGAAACTATTTTTAATTAATTTTAATTTTTCTTCTGGATAATATACAAGTGCCGAAAATTCATTTATTTCTTGGCGTGTCAAAGTATCTTGAAATATATCACTGATTTTAGAACGAACATTTCCTGAACCATTTCTTAATACATGTTGAAATGCATGGAATTCTCCATGTAGGTCACTGACGAAATGTTCCGTACCTTTTGGAAGTTCTAAAATAGACTCAAGATTTATAATTTCAGTTGCTAATTCCTCTCTGTTATTAAATTGTTGAGATAATAAATCTAAATATTTTTCTTTTACACTTTTTTCTGTTGCATCATGCATTATTTATGTCACTCCAATTAGGTAGTTTTGTTACTCATTCTATTTAATAAAACGTTTCCATTGTATGTGTAATATTGTAGCATTATTTTTGGGGTGAGTGTCTAGTATTGATTACATTATTTATACTATCTTTTAATTAATGGGAATGGCTTCATTTTTTTGTCAAAAAAGCGGTAAAATTGTTAAAAATAACGATGTTACTCAAATAAGCAAATTCTCATATAAATGTAAATATTGTAGGAAACATACATTTTTTTGAATTATAAAAATAAGTATTTAACCCTATATTTGTAAAAATACACATATTATTTAAAGCGATAAAAATAGCTTGATAACAATTGTTTTGAGCGTATTGAAGGTGATTTGGAATGTATTTGCAAAAAATATTTTTTAAATAGCGGTTTAAAAATTTTTAAACTTTTGTATAATAAGTGCATGTAACAAAATTATACAAAGGGAGTTTATTTTATGTTTACTTTGGGAGCATCGTTATCGAGTCAAGTAAATCCAAACTGGCAGACATATATTATGCTTGGTGCGTATTTTGTTGTGCTATTAGTCATTGGATATTACGGCTATAAGCAAGCGACAGGTAATATCAGTGAGTATATGTTAGGTGGTAGAAACATAGGACCTTATGTTACAGCATTATCTGCTGGAGCATCAGATATGAGTGGTTGGATGATTATGGGATTGCCCGGTGAAGTTTATACGACAGGGTTATCAGCTGCATGGTTGGCAATCGGTCTGACTATTGGTGCATACATAAATTATCTCGTTGTAGCCCCACGATTACGTGTGTATACAGAAAAAGCTGGAGATGCAATAACATTACCTGATTTCTTTAGAAATCGTTTAGATGATCAATCAAATGTGATTAAAATTATATCAGGTGGTATTATTGTCGTGTTCTTTACACTGTATACTCATTCTGGAATGGTTGCAGGTGGTAAATTATTTGATAGTGCTTTTGGTTTAAACTACCATTTTGGATTATTATTAGTTGCTATTATTGTAATTGCGTATACTTTCTTCGGCGGATATTTAGCCGTGTCGTTAACGGACTTTTTCCAAGGGGTAATCATGTTAATTGCTATGGTCATGGTACCAATAGTAGCGATGATGCAATTAAGTGGATTGGATACTTTGTCGCAAGCGGCAGATTTGAAACCGACAAACCTTGATTTATTTAAGGGTACAACGGTTATTGGTATCATATCATTCTTTGCTTGGGGCTTAGGTTATTTTGGACAACCACATATTATTGTGCGTTTTATGTCTATTAAATCAGTGAAACATTTACCGACAGCAAGACGTTTTGGTATAGGTTGGATGGCAATTAGCTTACTGGGTGCAGTTGGTGTAGGTCTTGTAGGTATTACATTTGTCAATCGTGGTGGTGTAACACTTGAGGATCCAGAAACACTGTTTATATTAATGGGTCAAATATTGTTCCATCCACTTGTGGGCGGTTTCTTACTTGCAGCTATTTTAGCAGCGATTATGAGTACGATTTCGTCACAACTATTGGTGACATCAAGTTCATTAACTGAAGATTTTTATAAATTGTTCCGTGGTGAGGAAGCAGCAAAAAAACATGAAAAAGAATTTGTTTTTGTGGGACGTATGTCAGTTGTTTTAGTTGCAATTGTTTCAATTATCATTGCATGGTCACCTAATGATACAATTTTAAATCTTGTAGGTAACGCTTGGGCAGGTTTTGGTGCTGCATTTGGACCACTTGTATTAATGAGTTTATATTGGAAAGGTTTAAGTCGTACTGGTGCAGTCAGCGGAATGATTTCAGGTGCAATTGTTGTAATTGTTTGGATTGCTTTTGTTAAACCATTAGGTGAAATTAATGATTTCTTTAATTTGTATGAGATTGTTCCAGGATTTTTAACAAGTTTAATTGTTACCATTTTAGTTAGTAAAATGACGAAGAAACCTCAAATTGATGTAGAAGGCGATTTAGAAGAAGTTCGTCAAATAGTAAAAGGTAATAAATAATCATTATCATTGTAGTTTGATAAAGGGGTAGTATTTTGATTATATAAATATTAAAAGCGCACATAAGTAATAGAAAATTTTCTGTTCAAAATTTTAGGGAGAAATTAAAGATCGTGAAAGACTAACTTCAAAGGGGGAAGTTAGTCTTTTTTTATAAAAAAATCAGACAAAAACCCTACGGATTTTGTCTGATTGCTAAGATAGATATCAGTTATACGAGCAAATGACGTAAAAAGTTTTAAACTAAAGCAAAGCGTACACTTATTGATGTGTGCGATTCTTTTTGTAGATACGAATAAAGAGATATACGACAGCTATAGCGATGATGACATACATAATATATGAATAAGTGTGTAAGCCATTCATTAACGTATCAAAACTGTTGCTCAACATGCTACCTAAGAAGATGAGTGCAATGTTCCAAATTGTAGTACCTATTAACGAAAGAATAGTAAATAATACAATATTCATTCTATTAATGCCTGCTGGTATGGTGATTAATACGCGTAAAACAGGAATAAAGCGACAAAGAAAGACTGCAATAGCACCGTATTTTTTAAACCATTCATTAGCGCGAGCAATATCTTTTCCTTTGAGTTTGATCCATTTTCCATATTTATCAACAAAACGATATAAACGTGCTTCAGAGACGATACTACTGATGTAATAAAGTATGATTAAACCGATTAACGATGAAATGGTAGATATGATAAAAAGTAAAGGTATGGATAAATCAGATTTAACTGTCATCAGTCCTGCAAATGTCAAAATAATTTCAGATGGAATAAAAGGTAATATATTTTCTAATAGGATTAATATTGCAATAGCAGTATAACCCCATGAATTTATAAAGTTTGTCAGTATTTGTTCCATGGCGATAAGTGTCGCTCCTTTTCTTAATCAAACATGATGGTATTTTTTAATTACTTCTGTATTATAATCTAAATTAATGTGTAATGCATATTTAAGGTAATATAAAGATAATTAATAAATTTGTTGCCTTAAAATTTCAATGCACTGAGGGATTTAAGAAAAACTTATTTCAACTAATATTATAGTGAAGATTTAGGTTTTTAAAGAACTGGTGTTAATACCTGTCACATAAACTGTGTACGCTGTTCATAAGAATGAATAAGGTATTATCATAAAATGAAAAAAGTAGTTGTAAGCGATTTCATATTGTGGTAATATCTAGGCACACAATAGGTCATATGATGACTAGTGAAATAGGGAGAGAGTGTGGGTAAAAAAATGGAACAAAAAAGAACAAATATAAGATGGTATTTTGCTATTGCGTTTTTCATTATAGGTGTAATTGCTTATATGGATAGATCAAATATTTCCATTATTGCAGGACCTATGATGGAAGATTTACATTTGACGAAAACACAGTTTGGTTTATTAGCATCATTTTTCTCGTTAGGGTATGCGTTGATGCAAGTACCTTCAGGTTTTTTGGCAGAAAAATTTGGCTCTAAAAAAATGTTAACAATTGCGCTCGTATGGTGGAGTGCTTTCACGATTTTAACTGGTGTTGTTAAAAATCATGGTTTATTATATGCTGTACGTTTTTTATTTGGTATAGGTGAGGCACCTATGTATCCTTCGAATGCAGTGTTTAACTCATTTTGGTTTGCTAAAGGTGAAAAAGGACGTGCTTCGAGTGCATTGTTAGCGGGTTCATATTTTGGACCAGTGATTGCACCTGTAGTTACGATTGCTATCGTTAATATGTTTGGATGGCAAGCTGTATTTTATATTTTTGGTGCTATTGGTATTGTCATTGCATTATTATGGATTATTATTTCAAAAGATTTACCGGAACAACATAAAATGGTAAATGAAGCAGAAAAAAAATATATTATGGAAAACCGTGATATCATAAAAACTGAAAAAAGTAACGCGCCGTGGAATATCTTCTTAAGAAGATTTAGCTTTTATGCATTGGCTGCACAATATTTTGTTGTACAATTTGTTGTGTCACTATTCTTAATATGGTTACCTACATATCTAACGGAACAATATAATGTCAAATTAACCGACCCTGATATGGCTTGGGCAGCAGGTGCACCATGGATTGCTATGTTCTTATTAATATTATGTGGCGGTGCAATCTCTGATAAGCTATTACAAAATGGAAAATCAAGATTTGTTGCGAGAGCGTCCATTGCAATCATCGGTTTTGTGGTATTTTGTATCTCATTATTCATGTCAATTCAAACAAACAATTTAGTAGCAAATGTGCTGTGGTTGTCATTATGTTTAGGCGGAATAGGAATTGCTACAGGAATGAGTTGGGCGGCAGCTACAGATTTAGGACGTAATTTTTCTGGTTCAGTATCTGGCTGGATGAATTTATGGGGCAATATCGGTGCATTGCTGAGTCCTTTATTAGCAGGTATGATGGTTGATATTGTTGGTTGGACAGTGACATTAGAATTAGTTATTATCCCAGTCGTGTTTGCAATAATTATGTGGTTTTTTGTTAAACCGGATCAACCGTTAATCATTGAAAAAGAAGAACTTTAATACTCTTATAAACAAACTTTGCAAGAGCGATTATCTCAGGAGGTTATATATGATTTTAGTAACTGCAGTAATGAAGATTAAATCAGAACATAGAGAAAATTATTTAGCAGAGGTTGAACGCTTAGTCATTGCAGCAAATCAAGAAGCAGGTGCATTATATTATGCGCACTTTGAAAATACAAATGAACCTCAAACTTTTGCTTTTATAGAAAAATATAAAGATCAAGCTGCTTTAGAAGCACATAATCAATCAGAACATTTTCAAACATTTTTTAAAGAAATAGAAACTTATTTACTTGAAGCGCCTAAAATAGAAGTTGCTACAATTAAATAATTAATAACATAAGCGTATAGAAGATAAACATCTGTGATTAACGCATAAGCGCCCGTTTCAAATTCAATTGAATAGAAACGGGCGCTTTCATTTTTTGAAATATTGAAGCGTATTAACTGAACATTTTCCTAGGATGGATGCCATCTTGGTAAAACGAAGTTGACGTTTATTTATAGCTTGAATCGATATTTATAAATGAAATCAAAGTGTGTTTTATCATAGTTTTAAAGTAAAGCATATAAGGTTGATATCGAGAAATATTCATGTTTCATTAATGCTTTGTGAGCACAAAGTTATTGAAAAACACAATTATATTGTATAATAATATGTTGTGAATTATTGTGAATAGTGAAATTCTTTAAAAAAGATACTGATATAAGGAGAGAAAATATCATGCTATATCAACATGGCACGCTCGGTACATTGATGGCTGGATTATTAGATGGCACTATGGAAATGAATGAAATTTTAAAACATGGTGATTTAGGTATCGGTACGTTAACAGGATCAGACGGTGAAGTTATTATATTAGATGGCGTCGCTTATCATGCTGATGCACATGGTAATTTCAAACAACTAGAAGGTAGTGAAATGACCCCTTTTTCTACGGTCACACCATTTCAACCGGATGTTAGTTTTGAAGTGAGACATATTACTGATTCTGAATATGTATTAAATCAAACTAAAAGCTACGCTGCCAGTGAAAACTTATTTTTTGCGGTTAAAATATCTGGGAAATTTGAAAATGTACATGTTAGAATGATGCCAAAACAAGAAAAACCGTATACTAAACTAATTGAATCGGCTAAACAACAACCAGAGTTTCATTATGATCAAATTGAAGGTACGATCGTTGGTTTTTATGCACCAACACTTTTTCATGGCATAGCTGCCGGAGGTTTCCATTTACATTTTGTAGATAGAGATAAAACAATAGGTGGACATGTATTGGATTTTGAAATGAATCATGGCGATGTAGAAATAAGTAATATTGAAACACTTGAACAACATTTCCCAGTAAATAACGCGACATTTTTAGAATCTGATATTGATTATTCAACAGTGCACGAAGACATCAAACAATCAGAATAAAATTACTCGTTAAAGTAGAATATAGTAATGATTAAACATATTCATTATAACGATTTGTAGGAAATGCCCTAGCAGAAACCAATAAAAGTGTTAAAATAGTTTAGTAATCGTTAATTAAAATGTATCTGATTTCTCAACCAAAATTTGTGAAATGAACTATTTTGCAATGTACTTCCCCAGTTGTAGATTTATGTATTTGATAAAGTGAGCTGAAGGATAAATTAAAATATCTTTAATATTGTATAAAAGCAAAGTATTTATATTTAAAGCTATGTATAACAAGTTTTTCACAAAACAAAATGACCTTAACGGGGACGGGACTATGAGATCGAAATATAAATTTTAGATTTCTAACCCGTCTTTTTTATGTTTTGCCATCAAATCAGATGAAATATCATTGTTAAAATAAAATAAAAAGGAGAGGTGAATCGCCATTGATTAAATATTTAAAGTCACTCACAAAATTTAATGCTATGAAAATCGATGTTGCTAAAGGTATTAGACAAGCGATACTAATGTTTTTACCATTAATGATTGGTTATTTAGTCGATTATTTTTCAATCGGTCTATTAATTTCAACAGGTACGTTAGCACATATTTATGTGTTTGGCGGTACGGCAAAGTCTAAACTTCGTACAGTATTTTTTACTTCAATAGTATTTGCATTATCGATGATGTTAGGCACGTTGACCGTCAATCAACCCATCATATTTGGTATTTTATTATTGATTGTAGCAGTAATACCATATTATGTATTTAGTTCATTAAACATTCCTGGACCATCATCAACTTTTTTTATTGTGGCATTTAGTTTGCCAATTAATTTACCAGTTGCTCCAGATGAAGCATTAATAAGAGGTGTTTCAGTATTTATCGGAGGTTTATTAGCAACATTTGTAGTAATCGTGGTGATTTTACTTTCAAAAGAATCAGCTGAAGTTAAATCAATTAAAAATGATTATAATATTATAAAACAATTAGTTTATAATTTTGATGATCCAAAAGCATTTTCAAAAGCATCCCGATTTGCTGTGACTGCTTTTAGAAATACTGATAACCAACTCATCACTGCAAGTTCTGCCAAATCTCAAAAGTCACCACAATTCCAACGTTTAATATTGCTACATAATATTGCACAAGGTATACATTCAGAATTACTGGAATTAAATGAAAAAAATGTACGGCCTTTACCTCAAGATATTAAATTGATGGTAGACTACGTAATCAATTTAGTATATACGCAAGGTAAGACAAATAAAACATGGACTCGCCAAGTTGATATTGATGAAGCTTATCAAAAACTTGTAGATAATATATTCAAAGTTGATGCCATAATGAATGCAAATGATGCACAATTGGAACACGAAGTGGATATACGTGTACCTATTTATGGTCATCGATTAGTTACGAATTTGACAATAGATTCATTTGTCTTTAGAAATACTATACGCTATATCGTTATTATGGCAATTGCGATTTTTATCGCATTGATGTTTGATTTTGACAAAGCATATTGGATTCCACTTAGTACGCATACAGTATTATTAGGTTCAACTACATTACACAGTTTTGAACGTGCTGGATCAAGAGGTATCGGTACGATTATAGGTGTACTTGTACTGTCATTAATACTATTGTCTACACCACCTGTACCTATCGCTATATTACTCCTTGCGGTTGCAGCAGGTATAACAGAAATATTCGTTGGAGCAAATTATTCATTTGCAGTTATATTTATCACAATCCAAGTTATATTATTAAATGGTTTAGCATCGAACCATCTCTCGATTTTAATAGCACTTCCACGAATTATTGATGTGATTGTTGGTATTATTATTGCTGTTGTTTCGCTACTGATCATAGGTAGAAAGACTGCTTCTTCAATGTTACCAGGCACGCTTGCTACAGTAGCTCGTAATGAAGCAGTGTTATTCCATTATTTATTTTCAAGCAACAAATACTCATCGAGAGAGCGAGATAAAAAAGAAATGTTGCATTTAAGTGTTCAACTAAACAATATGAAACAAATATATAATAGTGCGAATGGTGAAGTATTTAGTAATAAAAGGGTTATACAATACTATTATCCTAGTATATATGCACTAGAAGAAATCAGCTTTATGCTGACGAGGGCATTAAGTAATGAAAAACGTTACCATATTAATGATGAAACCATGGGAGAGTATTTGTTAGTATTTGAAAACATTGCTAAACACTTTGAAATCGGTTCTAATATCAATGTTCAAGAAATGGCAACTTTACCACAATACATGCACATTAGAACTTCTTTAATGAGTATTCAACATAATTGTCAAAATGCAAGACAAGCAAATAAATTACCTCATGAATAATGCAAAACAAGCCAATGTTACGGCAGTTAATATCCGATGACATTGGCTTGTTTTATATTTAAAATTTAATGAAGTGTTTTGTGAAGTCTTTACAAATATGGAAAAATAACAATGCTCTAATAAGCATTGCTATTTTCCGATATCTAGTTGGAATCTTGTTGTTTTCTAGCTTTTTCTTCTTCTTCTTGTCTTTTTTCCTTTATATCTTCTTGTGCTTTTCTTTGTTGTTGTTCTTGTTGTTGTTGTTCTTTATGCAATTGCTTGTATCGCTGTTTTTGTCTATATCCGTAAGTACTTTCAAGTATGAGTGCTTCATTATTTAGACCAACACCTATTGCACCAGCTACAGTCGAAATTGATGCAGCAAACCAAGCTAAGTTTATGTAAGTTGTTAAACCTGCAGATGTTTTTAATTGTAATGCTTGACCTAAATAATCTGAGGGGAGCACAATTAAACTTGCAATCAAAAAGAGTGAGAACAAAATAAAGTAATAAATAATAACTGAAACAGTTAAAGTCATCGTTGTAGTTAAGTTGTATAAGGTAGTGATTTGCTTATTCATGCTCTCTTTTTTTGATTCCCATAAATTATGTGCAATGATCATCCAAATCATCATACCGAAAATTGCTACAAGCATCATTAATAACAAGCGCCACTCAGAATATACAAAGCTTAAATTCCACATTGTCGTAAAAATGATTCCAAAGGCACCTGTAGTGAAGGCGATTGCCACAACATTACTTAAGCTTTTTAACATGTTAAATGGGTTATTTGCAAATGTCATACCACTAACAAGACGAAAAATACCTTTAGACTTGGACGATACGTAATATTGCGTATGTTGTGAGGTAGTATTTTCAAAGTAAACAGTTCGTGATTGTAAATTTGATAAAGGAAACTGCGCATTCATCAATGACATAGCGTCATGATTATTGTTAATTTTTTCAGAATGCTTAAATTCATCTATTGCCTTTAGAATAGCCAATATAGAGTTTTGAATTCTTTTTTTGATTGGACGCCATCCATAAGCAGGGATAGAAATTAAACTAGCACCATTTTGTCTATTGATATCAATGGCAACTACTTTTTGTTGTTCAATCATCGGTAGGTCAGTGAGTCCAATTGTAAAATGCCATTGATTATGCTCTTGATAATCAGCAATTTTACTGAAAATTTGTTGGACGCTTTCTGCTGAACCAGTCAAAGGATCAATAATTGTATCGATTTCCCATTTAACTGAATGCTCATATTGCTCACTAAGGATGTGGGGCAAATCAATTTCAAGATTACGCGCTACTTTCTCAGTGACGCCCGGTGCAGCAATAATACCTATTTTAGCCGTTGTTGTGTTCATTTAATCCCTCCTCCTCATGATGTGATTGTTTTTCGCCCTTGTAGTAATCAGCTTTTGCATATGCGCTAGAGCTATCTTCATCTTCTTGTTCCAGTGATTTAGATCTATAGTATTGTCTAAAAGAATACGTCACACGTTTAATTTTTTCAGCATTTTCAACAGTGGATCCCATAGCGCCAGCGAGTATACCTAATGACGTAATAAACCAAATTAAGTTAATATAATTTAAAATAGTTGGATGCTCACTGTTTAATGATGTCCAATTTGAAAACAACTCGGGAGGTACAAATAATATTGTACTTAGAGATAACAAGATATATAGTACTATAAAATTTAAAAAGGTGATGGTCAATAAGGTTGTGAAGGTCGTGATGTTATAAATAAAGCGATAAAGTTTTTGTGTATTAGCGCTAGGTCTTTCCCATAATTTATAAGAATAAATTAGCCAACCAACCATGCCTAATACAGATAGTAACATCAGTAAAATATACCGCCAATAACTATAATCAAGACTGATATCCCAAGGTGTAGAAAATATTGCTATATAAGTTCCTGTGGCAAATGAAACAGATATGATTTTTTTAAAATCAAAAATGGCAGACCAAGGTTCATTGGCAAAAGTCATGCCACAAATCAAATGAAGCCAACCTAAAAATGTAGATTTGGCAATGATACGGGATCTATAATTTTCATTATTATCCTTAGGTATGACTTCTTTAAATTGAGTCAATTTAAAATGTTTAAAGTTTAAAGTGTTTTTGTTTCTACCAGAAGAATGTAAATATTCAATAATAAATATTAAGCACTGTCTTAATTTCTCTTTTAACTTAAAGTTTCCCAACGCTGGTAATGATAAAAGTGCTGTTTTAGTATCGAAATCAATATCACATAATGCACTTTTATTTTTAGAAAAATTAGGTAAATCCGTAATACAAATTGTATAATCCCAATTTTTTTGTTGTTTCATATTGGATGCAATATCCAAAACTTTATCCATATGTTCCGCAGTCCCAATCATAGATGCAACGTGTATTTCAAATTGCCATTCCACGCCATTATCTACATGTTTTGTGAAATCTTTTGGGAGCTCTGAATAAATTTTGTTGATTAATTTATGAGGCATGTCAGGAGAAGGGATTAAGCCAATGGATAGATTCATGTTAGTTAAACCTCCTTTTATTTAACACTGATTCTTACTCATCATTCCCTTTCAATTAATGAACAAATCATAGTTGTCTTAAATATTTATATCATTTTTAATGCATTTATTTAGTTTGTTAAAGGAAAAAAGAGGTAAAAGAGAATTAATATAAGTTTGAATATGGAGGTTTTATCACATGCCTTGGACGATGGAAGATTATCCACAAAGTTGGAAAAATATGGAAAACTTGGAAAGAAAAAAAGCAATAGACATTGGAAATGCAATGCTTAAAGATGGATATCAAGAGGACAATGCGATTCCAATCGCTACGAAACAAGCTGAAGATTGGTACAAAAATGCGACTGAAGATGAATTGAAAGCGTTGAAAAATAAAAAAATCACTGTGCATGAACGTGATCAATCTGTAAATCCACAATTAAATCATAAAGATGTTCATGTCTATTATGAGAATAGTGAGTGGAAAATAAAGTCTGATGGTGCGAAACAAGCTACGGATAGCTTCGATAAAAAGGCAGATGCTATGAAGCGAGCACGTAACATTGCAGATAATAGAAGGACTCAGATTATTGAACATAAAATGAACGAATAGTGTGAAAAAACGTGAAGGCGAAGCTGAAAATGTATTTGATTTAGTAGAATAGAGACTTTTGTATGTATAAGTGAAAAAAACAAAACATGTCAATTGAAGTAGTTGGCTTTAGAACAAACAATAGGCAGCTATGGATTTTTATGAGCTCAAACAGCCGAAACTGAAAAATGCCCTTTCACATATCAAGTAATCTCTGACTCGAACCATTCATTGATAAATATTCACTGTATTGTTTCAAGTAGTCTTTAAATTTAGCTATAATGTTTGGAAAGAGATGAATTATTGGAGGTACGATTTATGTACATTGAACGTAAACCAACGTTGAATATGGATGATTTGAAAGAAGAATTTAAAGAGAGTTTATCATATATAAATAATTATGAAGAAGCATTTGAAATGGTCATTGATTTTGTTGCTTTAGAGCAATTATATTCATCCGCACTAAAAGAAATTAGCACTAAACTTGATATTTTAGACGATCATTTTCAACAATTGTATAAACATAATCCGATCCATCACATGGAACGTCGTGTTAAGGAAATGAGAAGTCTGATTAAAAAATTAGATCGAAAAGGATATCAAATCAACACAGCGTCAGCGAAAGCATATATTTATGATATTGCAGGTATAAGAGTTGTTTGTAATTATATAGATGATATTTATGTTATTGAAGAATTATTGTTAAAACAGGCGGATGTTCAGTTATTAAAACGAAAAGATTATATTATGAATCCAAAAGATAACGGTTATAGAAGTTTGCATATTGTAGTGTCAATACCGGTGTTTTTAGCGAATTCTGTAGAAAAAGTACCAGTAGAAATTCAAATTAGAACAATAGGTATGGATATGTGGGCGAGTTTAGAACATAAAATACGTTACAAAAATAATAAAAATACAGAGGATTATAGAGAAATTTTAAAACAATGTGCCAATGAAATTACAACTGTTGAAAGTAAAATGCAAAATATTCATTCCGAAATTTTTGAGAATTAGAGTCTTAAACAAATATTATGCACTAAAAACGAATGTTACACTTGCTCGTTACGTTAGGTCACCATGTATGATTAACGTCAAGGAGGTTATTTTATGACACTATATCAAACAGGAGAACTAGCAAAGCATTGCAATGTAACAGTAAGAACGATTCAGTATTATGATAAAAAAGGACTCTTACAATCGATGCCATCATCAAGTAATGGTAGACGATTATTTGACGAACAAAGCAAAGTAAATTTAGAAATTATCTTAATATTGAAATCGATAGGTTTTTCATTGAAAGACATAAAAATATTACTAACAGACGACAAAAAGTTACAAGCAGTAAAAGTTATGTTACATCAAAAGAAAACTGAAATTAATGAAGAAATTGAAAAATTGAAACTTACTGCTTATCAAATGAAACAACTGGAAAGCAGTATCAGTGAAGATGCGCAAGCACCTATTGAAAAATTGATTAACACACATAAATATGTCATTCAAAATCAGCGTGGCATGACGTTATACATGCCACTGCTATATAAGCTGAGTCCTGCGATCATAATACAATATACATCTATCATCGCTAGCGTATTATTAAAAAAATGGATGCCTTTTTTATCAACATTACCTATTCTAGTAATTTATGCTGGCATTATGACAAAAGCGATATATCAACGTGTGAGTTATTTATGTCCGAATTGTCAACAAATATTTAAACCTAAATTGTCGACGTGGATGTTTGCTGCACATACACCTAAAACTAGAAAATTACAATGCCCGCATTGTTACCAAACACATCATTGTGTAACAACGTTAAAAACAGGAAGTCATTAAAATGAAAAAATCGGTATGTCGAGTGAAAACTTGATATGCCGATTTTTTATGGAATTTGGAGATGCTCCGTATAATTGCAAGCGCTTGCAATTATACGGAATGTATATTACTATACTTGTATACAAGTATATCGATTGAGTGGAGAGGTGAAGTCGTTTGGAATATATTTATCCAGAACAATGGCTTGAAGGTGTTTCTAAAGGTGAAATGATTGCTTCGGAAATACGTTTAAGAATTGTTGATGGCATGATTACACCAGACACATTGTTAACTGAAAACCAAATTGCCAATGAATTTAATGTGAGTCGTTCTCCAGTAAGAGATGCATTTAAATTATTAAAGCAAGATCAGTTAATTCATTTAGAACGAATGGGTGCCTACGTTTTACCTTTTAATGATAATGAAAAAAAAGAACTGTATGATTTAAGAATTATGCTAGAATCATTTGCTTTTAATAAGATAAAAAAAGATAATCATGAGCAAATTGTTAAAGAAATGCGGAAACAACTAGAAATGATGAGAGTTGCTGTTAAATTTGAAGACGCAGAGGCATTTACAGAACACGATATGAAATTTCATGAAGTGACGATATTAGCTTCTAAACATCAGTATCTAAAAACATTTTGGAACAATTTGAAGCCAGTGATGGAAGCGCTTATCTTGTTATCCATGCGCAAACGTATGACTGAAAATCCGGTTGATTTTGAACGAATTCATCATAATCATGAAGTGTTTATCGATGCGGTTGCAAAGCAAAGTGCAACAAAACTAAGAGAAGCATTTCATTTGAATTTTGATGATGTTGGCGAAGATATAGATAGTTTTTGGATGAAAGAGTAATTGTGAAACAAGAGGTACAATAGGAGGAAAAACTATGAAATACATGATAGGTGTTGATATAGGTACGACAAGTACAAAAGCAGTGCTTTATGATGAAAAAGGGCAGTTTATTATGAAACATAATATTGGCTATCCTTTGCATACACCAAATGTGGAGGTGTCAGAAGAAAATCCTGATGAGTTATTTGATGCAGTATTGATGACGATTAAATATGTTATGAGGGAAGCCAATGTTCATAAAAATGATTTGAAATTAATTTCATTTAGTGCTCAAATGCATAGTTTGATTGCAATGAATGCAAGTCATCAACGATTAACTGAGAATTTGACTTGGGCAGATAATCGTGCGACAAAATATGCAGAAATGATTAAAGACAAATATGACGGTGACGCGATATACAGTAGAACAGGTACGCCTATCCATCCAATGTCACCTCTATCTAAAATATTTTGGATGAAACACGAACAACAAGAAATATATAATCAAACAGCGATGTTTGCAGACATTAAGACATATATTTTTTATCAGTTATTTGAAACCTATGTGATTGATCAATCGATGGCTTCATCTACTGGCATGTTTAACTTAGAGAATTTAGATTGGGATCAAGAAGCATTAGCGTTGTTAGGCATTCGTAAATCTCAATTGCCTGAAATTGTACCGACAACACATATATTAAAAGGAATGAAACGTCGTTACGCAACATTAATGGGTATTGACGAAAATACGCCAATTGTTGTAGGTGCTAGTGATGGCGTATTGTCAAATTTAGGCGTAAATGCGTTTAAAAAAGGTGAAGTTGCTGTAACCATTGGAACTTCTGGCGCCATAAGAACAGTAATAGATAAACCACGAACAGATTATAAAGGTAGAATTTTCTGTTATGTTTTGACGGAAGATCATTATGTCATTGGAGGACCAGTGAATAATGGAGGCGTGGTATTACGATGGCTACGTGACGAATTATTGGCGAGTGAAGTGGAAACAGCAAAACGTTTAGGCGTCGACCCTTATGATGTACTGACTAAAATTGCTAATCGTGTGAAACCGGGCGCAGATGGGTTGATATTCCATCCATATTTAGCAGGTGAACGTGCACCATTGTGGAATGCAGATGCACGAGGTTCATTCTTTGGCTTAACGCTAGCTCACAAGAAAGAACATATGATTCGAGCAGCGTTAGAAGGCGTTCTTTATAACCTTTATACAGTTTATTTAGCATTAGTCGAAGTAATGAATGAAACACCGTCCACGATAAAAGCAACGGGAGGGTTTGCTAAAAGTGAAGTGTGGCGTCAAATGATGGCAGATATCTTTGATACGAATTTAATCGTCCCAGAGAGTTATGAAAGCTCATGTTTAGGCGCTTGTGTACTTGGCATGAAGGCACTTGGTGAAATTGAAGATTTTTCTATTATTGAAGAAATGGTGGGTACAACAAATCAGCATCGTCCAAATCAAGATAATGTGAATGTTTATCAAAAACTCATTTCAATTTTCATCAATTTAAGTCGCTCATTAGAAGAACGCTATGCTGAAATCGCTACGTTTCAGCGTGAACATGTGGTTGAAGATAAATCGTAGATACGATTTATTGGTACAAACTGAGTGAATGATAAGCTATAAATAAAAATATGTAAATTCCATTTAAGGCTATCATTTCATTCAGTTTAAAAAATTTAAAATTTTAAACATTTAAGTAAGCGTTATCATTGAGAGGGCAAGCCCTTTTGATATTATGAACGATTATGTTAAGTGTTAAAGGGGAGAACAATTATGTTTGAAACAATTTGGCCATTAATTACAGTGGTTATAGGTATCGTTGTATTATTATCATTAATCATTTTCTTGAAGTTAAATACATTTATATCATTAATTATTACATCTATTATCACTGCTATTTTACTCGGAATGCCGTTAGATAAAATTATAGAAACCATTGAAAATGGTATGGGAAGTACTTTAGGACATATTGCTCTAATTTTTGGTTTAGGTGCGATTTTAGGTAAACTATTGGCTGATGGTGGTGGTGCTACACGTATTGCCGATACATTGATTAAAAAGTTTGGACACAAACACGTACAATGGGCAATGTTGATTGCAGCCTTTATTGTAGGTATAGCGTTATTCTTTGAAGTAGGATTAGTACTATTAATACCATTAGTATTTACAATTGCAAAACGCGCGAATGTATCACAATTAAAACTTGGACTTCCTATGGTTGTAGCACTATCTGTGACACATGGATTCTTACCACCACATCCGGGACCAGTTGTAATTGCTAAAGAACTACAAGCTAATTTAGGTCATGTGTTACTTTACGGTATAATTATAGCAATACCTGTTACCATTATTGCAGGGCCATTATTTAATAAAGTGGCACAAAAAATTACGCCAACTGCTTATCAACGCGAAGGTGATATCTCAGCTTTAGGTGCGCAAAAAGAATTTTCAGAGTCTGAAATGCCTGGATTTGGTATCAGTTTACTAACTGCAATTTCACCAGTTATTCTTATGTTACTTTCTACAATTGTTCAGTTAGTGACGGGTAATGAAGAAGCGACAAATGGCTTTGAATCCTTCATTTACTTTATAGGTACTGCTGGTACAGCGATGTTAATTGCCGTTTTGTTTGCAATTATAACAATGGGTGTCAGACAAGGTAGAAAAAATGCTGAAATCATGGATTCTGTATCAAACGCAATCTATCCTATTGGAATGATGATTTTAATTATAGGCGGCGGTGGTACTTTCAAACAGGTACTGATAGATGGTGGTGTTGGTGACACAATAGCTAAAATGTTTGAAGGTACTGAAATGTCTCCTATATTACTAGCATGGGTAGTTGCAGCCGTTTTAAGAATTGCTTTAGGCTCATCTACAGTAGCCGCAATTTCATCAACAGGCATTGTATTGCCATTACTACAATCATCGGACGTGAATGTTGCATTAGTAGTATTAGCAATTGGCGCAGGTAGTGTTATCTTATCTCATGTGAATGACGCAGGCTTTTGGATGTTTAAAGAATATTTTGGTTTAACTGTTAAAGAAACGTTTCTAACTTGGTCATTACTTGAAACGGTTATTTCTGTTTCAGGACTAGTTTTTATTTTTATATTAAGTATCTTTGTATAATAAAATCACATAAAAACACATATAAATGGGTGTGTGTTACGAAATAGAGTCTGGAACATAAAGTTCTTGAACAAGTGAAAAAAGGCAATTTCTATTGAAATCATATAGAAATTGCCTTTTTCAATATTATTTTAATTATAGTTAGGTCATTGATTTACTACTTGGGTTAATATAAGTCCTTATTTTTAAAAATATTTTAATGTGAATTTAGACATAAATAAGTCGTAGTATTGATGAGTAACAATGAATCACACAGATGGACTGAATTAAATCATCTTCATGTTATTTTTCTAGGGTTTATGTTCCAAATGCTATATTGCATGAATTGCTTAGTCTTTTAAGTATTTCAACATAAATTATGGATAAAATGATAAAATTGAGTAATCGTAGAAATTTTAAGTAGTTTAGATGCCAAATATACAATAATCATAGTTATTATAATTGAAATTTTATTTAAGTTGTATATAGTAGACTCAATAAGGGGGTAACATGATGAAAAGAATATTACTGATTGCTAGTGCTTTTATCGGTGTCATCGTTGGTGCTGGATTTGCTTCTGGACAAGAAGTGCTGCAATATTTTACTAGTTTTGGTATTTTGGGCACTTTGGGTGCTATCATTACCACAGCGTTGTTTGCTTATGTTGGGATGATGCTTGTTTGGTTAGGGAGTAAGTTTGATACAGATTCACATAAAGTCGTTATACATAATATTACTGGAAAATCATTATTTGGAAAATTATTGGGATGGATTATTGATTTAGTCATTATCTTTACTTTGTTTGGTGTCGGTGTAGTGATGATTGCAGGTGCTGGGTCAAACTTAAATCAACAATTTGGGGTACCATCGCTCGTTGGTACATTATTAATGACTGTATTAATCATCCTTGCAGGAATGTTAAAGGTAGAAGGTGTAGTTAAAGTTATTGGCAATATTACGCCGTTTTTAATTATTTTTATATTAATTATTTCGATTTATAGTTTCTTAACTACAAATGTACCATTTTCTGAATTAAATACAATTTCAGATGCGAAACCTTCGACATTACCTAATTGGTTTGTTGCAGGTATTAATTATGCTTCATTTAATACAGCAGTAGGTGCTTCAATGGCTATTGTAATGGGTGGAGCAGAAAAAAATTCAAAAGTAGCAGCAATTGGAGGCTTAGTAGGTGGCCTGATATTGGGTGCTATGATTGTCTTAAGTCATTTAGCAATTTTTACACAAATCAATATTGTCGGTAATATGGAAATGCCTATGTTAGGTATTGTGAATCATATATCACCAATTCTAGGTATCATTATGGCAATCGTGATATTTGGTATGATTTTCAATACAGGACTAGGTATGTTTTATGCATTTGCAACACGTTTCACTGTTGTAGATTCTATACGTTTTAAGATATTTTATACTATTACAATCCTTGTAGGACTTTGCTTAAGTTTTGTCGGATTTACAGATCTGGTAGCAATCTTCTATCCATTAATCGGTTATTTAGGTTTGGTACTTATCTTTGTCTTATTCTATGCGCCGTTTAAATTAAAATTGGGTAAGAAACAATAGACACAGAGTGATCAATAGCCTTACATGACTAAATATATAAAATACTAAAAATAAATTAAATATTTTTTATTCATTTGATACTCTATTCCTTAATATTTAGATATAATAAAAATATAAGGAATGGGGTGTTTTTTATGAAAAATGAAACGCTAGAAATATTGCAAATGCATGCTATACAATTGCTGGGTATTCAGTTAGAAGGTTATGATATGGACAACATAAAGGAGATTAGTAACCATATTAAGACACCTTTTATGAATACTACCAAAAAACAATATAGAAATGAGTTGAAACATTTTATTGTGCATATGCAAAGTAATAAAATTTATCACTATAAAAATAGTTTTAATGTTAGCTTTTTGATTTTTAAATTTAAAAAATATAGAAAAATATATATTATTGGGCCTTATATGGATAAACGACCCAATGAGCGCCAATGTAATGAAATGTTACTTAATTTAAATATTAAAATTTCTAAGCTGCCTACACTGAAACAATATCTACTTAAAATACCAATATGTCATCATGTTAAAGCACAAAAAATGTGTCGTTTAGCAATTCGTTTTTTGAAGAAAAGAAATATTGTCTATGAAACGGTAGAAATTGACTTCAGTTTTCATGCAAATGAAACATTTTTAGCTGATTCTAAGCTTCAAAGTGATTACACATTACAAGAAATAGAATATAGATATAATTTAGAAAATCAATTGTTGACTGCAGTAGAAAACGGAAATGTCGAAGAAGCATTAACGATTTTAAAAAAGATGAGTTTGTCTGTGACTGGTTTACGACGAGTGAAGGATGATCTATCAAATGAACAATATAAAGCATATTTGATCAATACTTTATGCCGTAAAGCTGGTGAAAAAGCGGGTGTAAGTCTTATACATATCGATGAAATATCCGCTCGATATGCTGCAATGATTGATCGGACATTGGATGTAGAAGTATTGGAAGAATTAACGTATGCAATTGTAAAGGAATATGCAGAAAGGGCTATGAAAATTAAAGCGAATGCCTTTAGCCCTAAAGTAAGTAAAGTGATTCAATATATTGAAAGAAACTTAGATAGTAATTTAACTTTAGAAGAATTAGCGAATTATGTGAATTTGGCACCTAGTTATCTATCAAGAATTTTTAATCAGGAATGTCATCAATCTTTATCACAATTTATTACAGCACTAAGAATAAAAAAAGGGCGTGACTTAATAGCGCGGACAAAAATGACTGTTGCCGAAGTGGCAAAATATGTTGGTTTTAAGGAACAAAGTTATTTCGCACAATGTTTTAAAAAGCAATATGGCAAGACACCATTGAAATATCGGACAGAACATAAAGAATTTTATTAGTAGATATAATGAAAAATCAGAAAATTAAATATTCAATAAAAAAATTGTAAAAAAAATTAGGAAAATATCAAAAAAATCATAATTATCTCTGAAAATAATTAAAATAGCACCAATTCACATTAAACTTAGAGCTAATTTAATATTTTCCGCGCAATTGTATGTAATAAAGTATAGTATCAATTTGGATTGGCGTTATTACAGACTTTAGCAATAGTTGAAAAAAAATAGCATAGATGGATAAGTAAGACACAATTTTAACAACGTTGTTATTTTTTATTGACTGTTGTCATTATAAAAATATAATAAAAGTAAGAGCTCTATCAAAAAGTGTTAAGGGTGTATGCACGTGAAAATAATAAGCGTATCTATTCTAGAGGGTTAAAAATTTTTATGTACGTAAGAAAACGCTTTCAATTCTATGGGGAAAGTTATGATTGATGGCCACATTCAATAAAACAGACTATGAAACTGCAAAGATGAGGTGCACAAATGTTGTTTCGATAGTGGAAAGAGGTAATCCTTATGGTTACAGCCAGATTAAAACCGGCAAATAAGAAATTGAAAAAATTTAACGAAATTGAATCACCGAAATTAAAATTCAAAGAAAAACTAGCTTATGGATTTGGGGATTTAGGTAACGGATTAATGTTTGATATGGGGCAAATTTATTTACTGCTTTTTTATACAGATATTTTGGGAATTCCGTCTGCCGTTGGTGGTCTCGTATTTTTAGTTGCTAAATTTTTCGATGCATTTGTAGACACGGGTGTAGGAACTCTTGTCGATAATCAGAAGAATTTTTCAAAGCGAGGAAAATTTAGACCATTTATTTTATATGGGAGCGTTCCTTTAGCAATATTGACTGTTTTAACTTTTATTTCTCCTGATATCAGTGAAACAGGTAAAATTATATGGGCATTTGGAACATATTTACTATTCAATGCTGCTTATTCTGTCGTGAATATACCTTATGGTTCATTGTCTGCCTCAATGACGATTAATGCGGATGATCGAACACAATTATCAGTGTTTCGTAATTTAGGGTCACAAGGTGCCATGTTTATTTCAGGCATTGTTATTATTCCGTTAGTAAGTCTATTTCCGAATCATGCGATTGGTTATCCGATTGCAGTAGGAATACTTGCAATTGCAGGTGTCACACTACATATGTTGTGTTATAAGGGGGTTAAAGAGCGTCATACAATTGAACGTCCGCAAGTAAAAGGTTTAGGGCGTAAAGCGTTTTTTAATTTACTGAAAAATAGACCATTTATAATTTTAGCAATTTATACATTGCTAACGATTACTGCTTTATTTTTACAACAAGGTGCGCAACTATATTATTACAAAAATGTACTTGGTTTTGATAATTTAATAGGAATTGTAAGTACATTGAATTTTATTGTTTTAATACCAGCATTATTCCTAACTACTTTCTTAAGTAAAAAAGTAGGTAAAAAAATGACAGCAGTCATAGGCGTAAGTGGTTTTATTATTTTCCAAATTGTGAACTTTTCGTTATTTTCAGAGCAAATTGTACTTTTCTTAATATTTAACACGATTGCACAATTATTCTTAGTTATTCCAAATACGGTGACATGGGCGTTTATAGCTGATGTTGTAGAATACGGACAATGGCAATCAGGACTTAGATCTGAAGGTATTATTTATGCAAGTTATAGTTTTACTAGAAAAATTTCACAAGGCTTAGCAGGTTTTATACCAGGTATGGCATTAACAATTATTGGTTATGTACCTAATGCGGCACAAACGCCTGATACAATATTCGGTTTAAAAATATTATTCTTTGTGGTACCCGCGGTCATTTGTTTAGTTGCAGTGATACTTTTCTTCATTGCATACCCATTAACAGATCAGAAACATAAACAAATTGTTAAAGAACTAGCACTTAGAGAGGAATTATAACTATTTTGTATTTAATTTTATGAGAGGAGCATTTATATGCTATATCCAGTAACAAATGAACAGAGAAGTATCATAGACTTAAATGGTGTTTGGCAGTTTAAATTAGAAGAGAACTATGATCAAATAGATGTAACGAAACCTTTGGACACTGATTTAGTTATGGCAGTACCTGGTTCATATAATGATCAAGGCGTGACTGCAAACATACGTAATCATGTAGGAAACGTTTGGTATGAAAGAATGTTTACGATACCTAATGTACTATCAGATGAACGTATTGTGTTGAGATTTGGTTCAGCTACACATAAAGCAACTGTTTATATCGATGGTCAAGAAGTCACATCACATCAAGGAGGATTTCTACCATTTGAAGTGGAATTAAATCAAAAATTCTCTACAGGAAAACATCGTTTAACGGTTTGTGTAAATAATATATTAGACGAAACGACTTTACCTGTTGGTAATTATAGCGAAACCACAGACAAAGATGGTAATTTGATTAAAAGAAATAAACCTAATTTTGACTTTTTCAATTATGCTGGTTTGCATAGACCCGTTAAAATTTATACAACACCACAAACATTTATAAAAGATATTGAAATTGTTCCAGAAGTTAAAAATAATGTGGCAGATATAAATTATAATGTTTCCATCAATGAACCAGTGGATGATATCTTAATTAAATTGATAGATGAAGCGGGAAAGGTTGTAGCAGAAACGACTGATGCACAGGGTTCTATCAAGGTTGAACAGCCGCATTTATGGCAACCTTTGAATGCTTACTTATATCATTTAGAAGTAACGTTAGTAGATAATAACCAAGCTGTAGATAGTTATACTGAGCGTTTTGGTATACGATCTGTGGAAGTAAAACAGGGGCAATTTTTAATCAATGATCAACCGTTTTATTTTAAAGGATTTGGTAAGCATGAAGATACCTATTATAATGGCCGAGGATTAAATGAAGTAACAAACGTTATGGATTTCAATCTGATTAAATGGATTGGCGGTAACTCATTTAGAACGTCACACTATCCTTATTCTGAAGAAATGATGCGATTGGCAGATGAACAAGGTATTGTTGTCATAGATGAAACAACTGCTGTCGGCGTGCATTTAAACTTTAGCACTGTATTATATGGTGTGTCTACAAGAGATACATTTAAAGAAATTGGAACGAAAAAAGCACACGAATCTGTTATCAAAGATTTGATTGATAGAGATAAAAACCATGCATGTGTAGTAATGTGGTCAATAGCTAATGAACCAGCTTCAACTGAAGAAGGCGCAAAAGAATATTTTGAGCCCTTGGTCAACTTAGCACGTTCTTGCGATCCACAAAACAGACCTGTAACAATCGTAACCATTTTAATGTCACAGCCGGATAATTGCCAAGTTCAAGATTTAGTAGATGTATTATGTCTGAACAGATATTACGGATGGTATACACAAACAGGCGACTTGGAAGCTGCTAAAGAAGCTTTAAGAACTGAGTTAGATGGTTGGAGTGAAAAACAACCGCATAAGCCAATTATGTTTACAGAATATGGTGCGGACACAGTAGCAGGATTACATTCACTAAATGATGAATTATTTACGGAAGAGTACCAAATTCGTTATTATGAAGCAAATCATGAAGTCATTGATCAATATCCACAATTTATTGGTGAACATACATGGAATTTTGCAGATTTTGAAACATCTGCAGATATTATCCGTGTCCAAGGAAACAAAAAAGGAATATTCACGCGTGAACGTCGCCCTAAAGCAGTTGCACATTATTTCAAGAAACGTTGGGAAAACATACCTAACTTTGGCTATAAATCATAAACAACTAAATACAATTATAAGTATATTCACCCTAAAGCCTATAACAAGCTTTAGGGTTATTTTGGTTTTATAGAAAAGGGGGTATCAAATTGAATAATATGATTTAGCGGCATTATATATAATAAAATGTATTTTGTATGTTTAGTAAGTTTTAGTATAAATTAGTTTGTTTAGCTTTATGATCGTTATAAAAGGAGACAAAAGAGTACTGTGTTGACGCTGTAGATAATAAAATACGTGAATGTATACAGTTCGAACAAACATACTCTAGCTATACCCATACGAAAGTATTTCAATATAAAAAGGACTAATCTCATTTTAATGTGAGAGATTAGTCCTTAATTTAAGCATAGGTATTATATCCTAAGCATGATATTATAACTCGCTTTTTTATAATTTTGCTTGCCATTTTTCTGTCCATACTAAGTCATTATATTGACCTTTAAATTCACTTTCTCCCATGATCTTATCAATGGTTTGTTTAATATTTTCTCTGTTGGAATGATAAGCGTTTATATAAGCTTTAACCATTGTTGCATCATGCAGGTGAGTCGTGAAATTGGTAGAAATAAACACGGTTGGTACTTCATGTACATACCATGGTATTTCATTGCTCATGGCTGTACCCCATTTAATGCGATAGTTATTTTCAGCAGCATAGCCGATAATATTTGCAAATACTAACGCAGCGTCTACTTTTTCACGATATTCTAATGTTTTACCTTTAATACGTGTTGAACCATCATTTAATGTCACATTAAATCCACGAGATTCGAGTTCTTTTATAATATCATCTGTGACGTTATTCGCTGATTTATAGATGCCATCTTTTTCGCCTTCGATCACATAAAGCATAATATTTTTATGTGTTTCAGGTCGGATAGGTAATTGATTTAAAGTGTTTTTTACAAGTGTTATGCCTAAATCAGCTGCTTCTGCGCGCATTTCTAAATGTTCTGTACAACCGATAATATCTAATGCTTCTTGAGGTTGAATGATTGAACCGTCTTCTTGTTTCATGTGAAGATTGAGTTGTGCTTTTAAACCTAAGATACGTCTTACGGCATCATTTAATCTCTCTTCTGTGATGACCCCGTTTTTATAACCATTGAGCATAAATTGGTAATCTTCTTCCAAATCATTGAAGAACAAGAACATATCACAACCAGCTGCAATGGCTAATGGAACATAATCTTCGCGACGCATAGAAGCAGTCATACCTAACATATGGCTAGCATCAGTAACGACTAAACCATTAAATTTCATATCATCTTTTAGTAAATCAGTAATTAGTTCAGAAGAAAGAGTTGCAGGTAAAATGTCTTTATCTTCGAGACTTGGATTTAATTTTTTTGAATAAGCAGGTTGTGCAATATGTCCTGCCATTATCATCTGTACACCGCGATCAATGTGATGTTGATAAACTTTTCGGAAGCTGTCGTCCCATTCCTCGGTAGATAGTTCATTTACTCCAAGCACCAAGTGCTGGTCACGCTCTTCCGTACCGTCTCCAGGGAAGTGTTTGATACATGTAATCATATCGCGTTCAGCATTAAAGCCGTCAATAAATGCACTTGAATATTTAATAACTGTTTCAGCATCTGTGCCATATGCACGTGTATTAACGATTGTATTGCGCCAATTCTTAAGTATGTCTACACAGGGATCGAAATTAATGTGTACACCAAGTGCTGAGGATTCACGTGCTGAAACGAGACCAGCATTATATGAAACTTTTGTATCTTGGGCAGCTTCACATTGAGCAGCACTTGCGATATATGTACCATCTTTACATGCACCATTTCCTCCTGAATCACAGTTTGCTGCTACAAGCACTGGAACTTTCGTATGCCTTTGTAAATCATTGAGTAAGTTTTGAACTTCTTCTTTGTTTCCACCTTCATATCGAGCGCCACCAATGTGATAACGTTCAAGTATATCTTTATTAGTTAAGTCTGCGTCAAAAAATTTTTTGCCACCTTCTAAAGAAAATAAGTTAAAAAATAATTGACCAATTTTTTCTTCGTCTGTTAATGTACCAAGTGTTTCTTCTACCCATGCTATTTGATTGTCATTTAAATGATAGGGTGATGCTGTCAAATCTACTTTAACCATAGTGTTAGTTCTCTCCTTCAAAATTATTAAAAAATATTTGTTTTAAAGTGTCATGTGTGTATTGGTTGAAATGACCATCTTTAAACAATTTTAAATATTTATTGTTAAAGTCTAGCCACGATTGATCTTCATGACCTGCTAGTATTGGATAAAAGTACATACCATGAGATTCTGCTGCTTCTAAGTCTCCTTTGGCATCTCCTAACATGATGATGTCTTCTAAGTTGTAATATTGTTTTAAGTGCGCTAAACAGTGCTCTTTTGTACCTGCTTCTTGTGCAAACATGCCACTTAAATAGTCTGTTAATTTGTATGTTTCCCACTCATATTCTACTGCCGCTAAATTTGCTGATGACACAATTGCGATATCGGCAAAAGTTGAAGCATTTTGTAGAGACGTTTGTACGTTTTTAAATGGTCCAATACTTGGTAAGGTTTTGATAATTGCATTAACACGGTGGGACCATGATAATGCTTTTTGTAATCCATTTTGTTGCGGATTGTTTGATATAGCTTTTTCGAGTGCTGGATTAGAGAAAGCATCTGTTGTTTGCACCCACTGCTTAATATGCTCGTATCCCTCAATATGAATCCCTTGTTCAACAAGTTCACTTAACATGCGTTCTAATCCTTTAAAGCGATTAATACCTCTAGTGATTTCATATAAATTTATATCATTCCAACGCTTTAATAGTTTGGACTCTATATTTTCTAAATCCCATTCTTCAACAATAGCTGGACCAAATGCCCGCTCATGCTTGATAGTCATAGAATCGATGGCACATCCGTCAGAATCAACGCAAATTAATTTTTTAAACCTAGGTTTGTAATGTGATAAAGAATCAATCATTTAATCTGTTCCTCTCAAGTTAAAATATGTGCTTTATCATATACCATTGCCTTACTTTTAAAATACTGTTGTAAGCAAAACTCAAGGATATAATAAAGCGCTTTCTTTATAATATTAAAGTTAGCATTCATAATAGAAAAAAACTAGCGCATTTCGTATAACTTTGTGATTATAATCACAAAGTAGGTGTTTTATGTCATTTTATTACTAAAATAGTTATTTTATTAATAAAAATATTGGTTATTTTGAGAGAAGTACGTGATCAAAGGTGCGTACATTTTATTTTTGATATATCTCATCTATGGCATCCATTTTGTAAATAAAACATCAATATGCTACATAGATACTAATGATTGGTCAAATTGTTAACAAAATATAATGAATCTTACTATGAAAGGGTTACGTAGTCATCGATTGACGAAAATTAGATAAAAATTACAATGAAATAAAATGGATTGGAAAGGACAGACGCTAATGGATAAATTGCTGACTTTGGAACAATTACACCGAAACTACTTGGTAGGAGTAGTTAAGGGATCTACTTGTGATGATGCTATATTGAAAAGTGAAAAAATGATTGAGGGTGGTATGAAAAATATTGAAATAACATCTAACACGCCCTATGCAGAATTGGCCATAAAAGCGTTAACCCAAAAATTTGGTAAATCAATTATCATTGGTGCAGGTTCAGTTCAAAATGTTGTAACCGCACGTGTAGCGATTATAAATGGTGCTCGCTATATAGCAACGTCGCATTTAGACGTTCAAATAGCGCATATTTGTAATGTATACCAAATACCTTACATGCCAAGATGTGTTTCGAAAGATGAAGTAACTAAAGCGATACAGTATGAAGTACCAGTGATTAAGTTGTATCCTGCAAATATATTAGGTGTACCTTTTTTGAAAAACATTCGTGAAATCTTCCCCAATATACATATGATACCTTATGGCGGCATGTCATTAGAAAATATGGAGCAGTGGTACAAAAGTGGTGCCTATGCTATCGGTATTGGTAATGCATTAACTAAAGGGACACAAAAAAACCACTTAGATATGATTATTCATCAAACACATGCATTTGTAGAAAAATTAAATTCAGTGCGTTTGAGCTAAATGATTAGCTAAAATATGACAGCAATTTATCTAATGGTATAACTAACGCTTCGTGATTAAGCGCAATATTAACGAAATAGGTACTATAAATGGAATTTTATCGTTAACCTATGATGCGTATTTTTAAAATCAATCATTTTTAAAATTAAACAATTTGTCAATTTAAAAATGTGTGAAATATATTAAAAAGGACTAAAAGTGATTATTTTGTGAAATTAATCACAAAACACTTTAAATTCTTAACGTTATCGATTATGATAAGGGTGTAGAAGATAACAATGCCTAACGAAAGAAAAAATACGGAGTGATTATTAAATGAGAAAAGTAATTGAAGAAGTCATTTTTTCAAATGAAAGCAGTTATGATATATACACACATACTGGTGTGAATCAAGGCATTATTAATGACATTAAAGATGGATACAGAAGTATTGATTATATAGCTTATATTGATGCAGAAAAATTATACAACTATGGATTAGAAAAAAAGCTACTAGTAAGTAATTAATACACTGTATTCATCTAGTAGCATTGAAGTTTATACACATATACTTCATCGTATCTTGTGTGTAAAACTTCATGAATATTATTCTCCCTAGTATCACCTTTCATGATTTATTTAGAGCCCTTACAAAGTGGAAAAGCCTATGTTACTGTTCATCCAGTAACGTAGGCTTTTCTCATCATGATTAAACATAAGATTTAAAGTTATGTTTGATTTCATTATAGTTATAAATAGAATTATACATACGCATGCGAATGTGATCTTGTGAAGCATATGAAATACGCAATACATTACTTTGGGTGACATATTTTCTGAATTCACGTTCATATTGCTGGCGCTGGTTAAGCGATAGTCCAAGCCACTCTTCTTCATTAAACAATTGTTCAAAACGAAAGTCGAAACTTGTACTATCAATATTATTTCTTAGTTCTTTTATTCTTTCAGTGAAGTTCATGGATCATCCTCCTAATTTATTTAAAGATAAGTGAGTTATGTATGATATACCCACTTTATAATGATTTAGTGTATATGACAAGTACACATGCTTATGAGCTAACTCATTGTTTCAAGGGGGAGGGCACATGGTACAATCTTTGAGGACAGGGTATAAAATATAAAATACGTTTGATGAAAGGAAGATTCGATGGTTAAATTAGAGAACAAGGTTGCAATCATCACTGGTGCTAGTAGTGGCATTGGTGCTAGCATAGCAGAGGTGCTATCAAGTCACGGTATACAATTACTATTAACTGGTCGTAATGAAACAAAGCTGAAAGATGTTGTGAATCGTATTCGTTCAAACGAACATCATGCAAAGGTTGAATATTTAATAGTGGATGTGACACAGCAACAAGAAGTTGAACGTTTAATAGCATATGCAAAAGAACAATTCGGTCGCTTGGATATACTTGTAAATAGTGCGGGTCAAATGATGTCTTCTGCTGTAACGGACGGTAATGTAAAGGCTTGGGAATCAATGATTGATACAAATGTGAAAGGGACACTATATGGCATTAATGCAGTTATACCAACATTTTTAGCTCAATCTAGTGGCCATATTATTAACATTGCTTCTATCTCAGGTTTTGAAGTGACGAAAATGAGTACAATATATAGTGCAACGAAAGCTGCAGTGCACACGATTACGCAAGGATTGGAAAAAGAGCTGGCTAAAACTGGCGTTCGAGTGACAAGCATATCGCCAGGTATGGTAGATACGCCTTTAAGTGGCCAGACAGATTGGGGAGAACGTAAAAAGCTAGAACCCAAAGATATTGCTGAAGCGGTAGTTTATGCATTACAACAACCTTCACATGTAAATGTAAATGAAATTACTGTCAGACCAGTCTAATATATATTTTTAATGTTACGATGTTGAGTCAGTTAATAGTAAAGTGATAATATAATGTGAAAGTAGGTAGAGCATGGAGTTTAGATGTCTTAAGAAAAGCGATGTAGAAGCATATCGCTCATTGCGCTTACAGTCTCTACAAACTGATCCTACAGGTTTTGCTTCAACTTATCAACGTGAGCTTCATTTACCAATTGAACGTTTTGAAGAGAGGATAGGGTCGAATGAAAGACATTTTACAATGGGTGTATTTGACGATGGAAAATTAATCGGTTATGCAACTTTTTATCGAGAAATATTAGAAAAAGTGATGCACAGAGGTAATTTAGTCGGTGTATATTGTGATCCACAATATAGAAAACAAGGATTTACTCAACAACTAATTCAAAAAATGATAGATATTGTCACTGAACAAGGTGTGGTTAAAACTATAAGTTTATCGGTTCTTACGGAAAACCAAAGTGCTATTAAATTATATGAAAAATTAGGATTTCAGAAATATGGCACTGAACCAAAGGCACTTTATGATGGCAAACGGTATTATGATGAAGATTTGATGGTGTTATTTGTATAAAAAATTAATAAATTCAAAACTATAGGCTAAAACAGTTATGATCTGTTTTAGCCTATAGTTTGATATATGAGTATATATTAGTGAAATTAACTGATTATGAAAAATCATGAGGCAATCAGTAAATCGAATTTACCAATTTTTTATATCTGATCTTTCTCCTTTAAAGTTATTGGAAACTTGATGACGTTTTGACAAAGTTTTCTCAATATCTTCAAATTTGATGTTCAATGCATGTAAAAGTACAAAAAGATGATACATTAAATCAGCAGTTTCATTTGTTACTTCTTCTTGATTAGATTTCATAGCACCGATTACGACTTCAAAAGCTTCTTCACCAAACTTCTTCGTGATTTTTTCTAAACCTTCATTCAATAAATATTGTGTGTATGAATTTTCTTTATTAGAGTTAGCACTTGAAGATACAGTGTCTTCGAGCTGTTGTACATAGAAAGGAACCGTTGTATTGAAACAACTCTGGCTCCCAGTATGACAAGTTGGTCCATTGGGAATTACATCTATCAATAAGGTGTCTTGATCACAGTCTAGGTGTACATTTTGAACGACTTGGGTGTGACCAGAAGTTTCTCCTTTGGTCCATAAGCGGTCTTTAGAACGTGAATAAAAACAAACCTTCCCCTCAGCTAACGTTTTGTTGTATGCATTTTCATTCATATAACCAAGCATAAGCACTTGTTTTGTCTGAACATCTTGTAGTATGGCAGGAATAAGCCCTTTACTAAAATCAGGTTGTTGTGTCATCTTATTGGAATACCTCCTTGAGCCATTGATTGTTTAATTTCATTCACTGTGGTTTCTTTGTCATGCAGTATGCTAGCAGCTAATCCTGCCGAGACATTTGTTTGTTTGAATAAATCTACAAAATGCTCTGGATTGCCGCCACCACCAGAAGCAATAATAGGGATGTGCACAAGTTGTTCAATCTCATGTAAATGTTTAACATCAAAGCCTTGTTTCATTCCATCGTGTGTCATGCTCGTTATTAATAATTCGCCAGCGCCAAGTGCCTCCACTTCTTGAACCCAGTCATAGACACGTTTATCTGTACGTTTTTTTCCGCCATGTGTATAGCAATAATAATCATTTAACTCTGTATCAAAGTTACTATCTATAGCGATACAAATACATTGGCTTCCAAATTTTTCACTGGCTTCTTGGATAAAAGCAGGGTGCTTTAGTGCGCTAGAGTTTAGAGATACCTTGTCAGCACCATGATTTAGCAACTGGGAAATGTCATCAATTGTGGAAATGCCGCCTCCTACTGTAAGTGGAATGAATAGTTTTTCAGCAGTTTCTTCAATAACATCTAACATAAGTCCATGGCCTGCTTCAGTTCGAGAGATATCTAAAAAGACTAATTCATCTGCACCTTGCTCGTTGTAATAAAGTGCATAATCCACAGGATTTCCAAGGTCACGTAGCCCTTTAAATTGTATGCCTTTGACAACGCGGCCATCTTTCACATCTAGGCAGGGGATAATTCTTTTTTTAATCATGATAATCCCTCCCAAAATGCAGGGTTGTGAGCAGCTTTACCAACGATTGCTGCATGAACACCAAATTTTTCTAATTGTTCTAAGTCTTGTTGATGACGAATACCCCCAGAAGCAATGACAGGTTTTTGTGTTGCTTTGACAAGCTGTGCTGTTATTTCAAAGTTTGGGCCAGCCATGCGACCATCTTTAGAAATATCCGTATAGATGATACCTCCCAATGGTAGCGATTCGATTTGCTGAACCAAATCGAATAAGTCTAGATGTGCATCTTGTTCCCAGCCGTTTATTTTTATTTCACGCTGATATGCATCTACTGATAGATAGAGTTTGTACGGATATTGATAAGACATTTTGGCTAACCATTCAGTATCTTGAATGCCTTTTGTCCCAATAATACAATAGTCTATACCGTCAGCAAAATAAGCTTTGATTGTTTCATAACTACGTATACCGCCACCAACTTCCATAGGTTTATTGGTCAGGCTTCTTAATTGTTTGATGTAGTCCTGTTCAATAGATGTTTGCTGCTTGGCACCGATTAAATCTACAATATGAATACGATCTACACAGTCGAACTTGTCATAAAAAACGACGCTATCTTCGGCACTGCGCGTCATTTTTTCTTCTGAATCATATTTTCCTTCAGTCAGTCTCACACTTGTTGCATTAATTAAATCAATAGCTGGCCAAATATTGATCATTATAAGAAACCACCTTTCAGAGCTTGATTAAGTATCGCTAAACCATCTTCACCACTTTTTTCAGGATGGAATTGGATACCTATAAAATTTTTATATTGAACAATTGCAGGAATCAACGTGCCATAGTCTGCATAAGCAACAACATGATCTGACATTTCAGCTTGATAGGAATGTACAAAATATACATCTTGCGTTAATGTTGTATAATTGCTGATTAAATTATTCCACCCTAAATGCGGTACCGGATAAGGTGTTTGAATAGGTATGATATTTCCTGGGAAAAGTTGTAATCCTTCTACATCACCTTCTGCGCTGTGTTCATAAAGCAATTGCATACCTAGACAAATACCGATGATCGGTTTATGTGATATATTTTGTAAAATAGACTTTAATCCCCGTTTTTCAATCGCTTGCATAGCATCTTTAAAATGACCTACACCAGGTAATATAAGGGTATCTGCTGCCTCAATATCCTCTACACGATCTGTTAAAATTGCATTAAAACCTAAACGATTAAGCGCACGTTGTATGTTTTTAATATTTCCTAAACCATAGTCAATCACTGCAATCATTCAATCACACCCTTAGAAGAAGGAGTGATATTAGCGTCATTTGAGACTAATGCATCTTTAAGCGCACGAGCAAAAGATTTAAATATACTTTCTATTTCATGGTGTGTGTTTCCACCGCGAATTAAGTCAATATGCGTTGTTAGACGTGAGTTGATAACAAGTGCTCTGAAAAATTCCTCAACGAGTTCAGTATCAAATGTACCTACTTTTTCTTTACTGAATTGAGCATTAAAAGATAAATAAGGTCGTCCACTAATATCTACGACTGTACGCGCAAGTGTTTCATCCATGGGTATGTAACTAACCCCGTAACGTTGAAAATATTTACGTTCCTTTACCATCGATAACAGTAACTGTCCAAGAACAATACCAATATCTTCTGTCACATGATGATCATCGACTTGAACATCTCCATTTGCTTCTATATATAAGGATAATTGGCTGTGAAAAGTAAAGAGTGTCAACATATGATCCAAAAACCCAACGCCTGTATGAATATTACTTTCACGGTGGTCATCAGCCAGAGAAATGCTTAATTGTGTTTCTGCTGTATTACGTGTTTTATTTAGTATCATATTGCGACCTCCAATTTTTAATAAGTATAAATAATTGATCTAATTGTTCATCTGTAACAATAGAGTATCGTACATAGTCAGACATTTCTGGTTCATCGTATAATCTTGGAAGGAATCCATTGTCTTTAATATAAGCACCTAAACTTTGCGCAGCTTCTCCTTTGGTTAATACGAAATTTGTAGCAGAAGGGAAGACTACCATGACATCGTCAACAAGTTCATGAAACATATCTTTTAATTTTCGGGCAAGCTGTCGTTGTTGCTTTATAAACGCGCGAGTCATTGTTTGATTTTCAAACATATAAATCGCGATATGAAGCGTAATTGTATTCAAAGGATACGGATGCTCAATGCTTTGGATGAGTTTGATGGTATCATTAGTACCGATGAGCACACCTAGTCTTAAGCCAGCGATACCAAACGCTTTCGAGAGCGTACGCATTTGAATAACATGAGGTTGCATCTTAATATCATAAGATTCACCAAAATCTAAGTAAGCTTCATCAATGATAAAGTAACCACCCAATGTTTGCATCTTATCTGCAATAGCCATTAAAAATGTCGTACTATATTGTAAGCCAGATGGATTATGTGGATTACTCATAATAAAGAATGCAGGCTGTACTTCATCAATTCGTTTTAAAATCATTTCTAAATCAAATGTTAAATCTGAATTTGCTGGTACAAATTCAATAGGTCGAGCTACCTGATTAGCATAAGCTTGATACATGAAAAAGTCAGGATCTAAGGTCAATGCCGGTCCTTCTGTCATGATTAACATTAATTTTTGAATGAGCTCATCAGAACCATTACCTGCTATGACTTGATCAGGAGAAATATTATGAAAAGCTGCATAAGCTCGTTTGAAGCGCTCATACTCATCATCAGGATAAAAGTTAAATGCTGCCTGTTGAATAATTGTTGCAAGTTGTTCATTAGATAATGGTTTAAGTGGACTTTCATTTTTATTAATTCTAATCATTGTGTGGCTCCTTTGTTGTTCGAATTTCTATGGATTGTTCGTGATTATACAAGTGTTCAATATGTGCTAATTTACGTGCGGATTGTTCAATGTTTTTAAATGTTTGTTGTGATAAATCTATGACAGAATGTCTCGTTAAGAAATCATTCACAGATAGACCATTGGTAAAACGAGCAGTCTGATTTGTAGGTAGTACATGGCTTGGGCCAGCAATATAATCTCCGATAACTTCTGGAGAATAATGTCCTAAGAAGAGTGCACCTACATATTTCACATGGTTGATATAGTCATGTGGACATTGTGTTTGTATAGATGCATGTTCCGGTGCAATTTGATTCATCAAATCGCAAGCTTCAGTAAAGTTTTCTACTGAAATTAAGAAGTGATTGTGTTTTAAACTGGCTTCAACAATAGGTTGCCGTTTGATTTGTCTTAGAGTTTTTTGAATATTATTTTCTAATTGTTGTAATAAGTCTTTATCTTCGCTGATGACAAATGTTCTAGCGAGTTCATCATGTTCTGCTTGAGCAAATACATCATAAGTAATGGCATTTATGTCAGCCGATCGATCAATGATTAGTGCAATTTCACTTGGACCAGCAATCTGATCAATGCCAACTTGCCCATATAAATATTTTTTGGCATAGGCAACATATTGATTTCCAGGTCCAACAATTTTATCCACTTTAGGAATTGTCTCAGTACCATACGCAAGAGCAGCAATACTTTGTGCGCCACCAACTTGGTAAACTTGATCAACACCAGCAATATAACAGGCAGCAAGTACAATATCAGGTATACCTTCAATTTGTGGTGGAGTAACGACGACGATATTTTTAACACCAGCAACTTTAGCAAGTGTTACAGTCATTAACACGGTGGAGGGATAGCTAGCTTTACCACCTGGGACATAGACACCGACACGCTCTAACGGGTGATATAATTCGTAACATTCTGAATTATCCTGCTGATGCTCTTGTTTAATAGACATTTGATATGCCTTAATTCTGTCATGACTTTGTTCAAGAGCTTCCCGTATAGATGAGTCAATGCGTTGATAAGCAGTAAATAAGTCTTCCTTAGAAACTGATAATTGTGATGCTTCTACTTTGTCTAGTTTTAGATTGTATTCCTTTAAGGCGTCGTCCCCTCGAAATTTCACTTGATCACAAATTTCTTTTACGATTGGATATAAATCTTCGTTTAGTTCAGATTGGTTCAGGTAGTTATTCATAAATGTTTCTTTATTTGTAATCAATGAGCGTCACCTCCAAAGTTTTAATTAAATCATCAATTTCAGTTGATTTTTTAAAATATGATGCCTTATTTGTAATGAGTTTAGCATTGATGTTTTTAATCTTTTCTTTTTCAACTAAGCCATTTGACTTTAAAGTAGTACCAGTTTGAACAATATCAACAATGCCATCTACCATATCTACCAAACATGCCAATTCAATTGAACCTGATAGTTTTACAAGCTCAACATCTAAACCTTGTGCTTCAAAATATTGACGTGCTGTTTGGGTATATGAAGTAGCTACTTTTTTAAATTGATAAGCTTCTGGTTTAGCAGCAAGTGAAAAGTGACATTCGCCAAAAGGTAAATCCAGTAAGTTGTTAATAAAATAATTACCTTCTTCTAAAATATCGCTGCCGACGATGCCAATATCTGCAACGCCTTGTTCAACATATATCGGTACATCACTACCCTTGACTAAAATAAATTGTATATCATTAACTGTTATAAGTAATTGACGCTCTCTTTGTTCAAGTGCATATGCTATTTCAGTTTCTCTTATTTCATTTAAATACTTTATAAAACTTTTAAGTAATCTACCTTTTGCCAATGCGACAGTAAGCATGATTTTCACTCCTTGTTTATAGTATAAAACCTAGTCCAAAGCCTTCTAATTTCCCTTTATAAAATCCACCAGTGAGACGCTGAGTTTTATTATTTTTTAAATGACATTTCATGAATGATCCTTTGTAATAAGAACGTGGTGGTCTAGGGGTTATATCAAGATGAATTTCAGTAATATTTTGTGATTTAAACCATTGTTCCCACCGATGTAAAGACTGGATGGTGCGATGGTCATGCGGAAATAGTTGTGTTAATAAATCAAGTTGTTCAGTTGTTTTTGTAGTGAGCAACTGTACCACAGGATGCGCAAGACCTAACTGTGCAGTTAACTCTGAAATATTTCGCTCTTGTATAAGATTTAATATCGATTGGCTTTGTTCGCTAGCTGCTAATAATAAATCGATTAATTGATAATGTCCTAAAATGACAAAGTCGATATCATCATTCAACGTATATTTAATAAAGTTATAAAACGTTTTAAAATCGTTTTGCATATCTGTAACAGTTGGGTTGTAATGTTCTATACCTAATTGAGTGTAAACTTCATTATTTCTGACTATTGGACCACTATAAGCTAAACGTTGTTGTTCAGGTTGATAATTACTGTAGTAACGCAATAATTGGTCAGTGAAATCATTGCGCAAAGCAAAAATATGATGGTCATGTTGCCAAAAGCTACGCTCTGTCATTTGTTGTAAATCATCAGGCGTAAGTGATTGCCAGGATAATGATTCTATAAAACTAAAATCAACAAGTTTAAAATCCGCTTGTTGAAAATGTTTTAAAAATGATAATTCATATTCTTTGTTATTAATAAGTGCTTTCGTATCCATAGTATAATGACCATCCTTTATTAAATACTTTGTTTCTCTACCGAACTAAAGTGAATTGATAAAACATACTTTAACACAGTTGATTTTAGAATTCAATAAATATTCAGAAAATATTCTTAGCAACGTGACTTTAGACGCTTTTATCTATATTTATATAAAAAAATAAAACCTAAAATATTGTTTTAGGTTTTAGAGTTAAAGTAAGTGTGACGATACCACTTCGAACATATTATATTTATTATAAATTTTAACCAAGCCTAATGCCATCATTGAAAAAGAAGCAAGGTTATTATATATGCGTTTTTTAGATAAGGTATCGAGCAAAACATAAAGTGGGGTGTATACTTAAAGTTAAATGTTTGTTGTCAGGTATGTTTCTAAATCGTTGACGTTTATGATTGTTTGCCTTGAGCCACATATTTTAACATTTCTTCCTTAGGTACCATATTACCGCCAGTTGCCCATACAATATGATTGGCATTAGATAAATTAAAATGAGTTTTGTCGGTATGTTTCAACACTGCTTTTAAACCTGCAAACCCTGATGCTGCAGAGGGTTCAACAAATATACGTTCCTTTTGACTAAGCAAATATAAATATCGGTACATTTGTTGATCTTCTACAGTAAAAGCACCATATAATAATGAATTCATTATATGACCAACGAGTTTTGAAGGTCTGGCAACAGCAAGACCATCTGCATCAGTACGGCCGTCTAATCCAATATCTGTTACAGCTATTTGGTTGTGCAGTTGTGTCATCATTCCTAATGTCATGCATGGTGCATGTGTAGGTTCAGCAAAAAGACAATACACATGATCGCCAAATACTTGATTTAATCCAAAGGCAACACCACCTGGACCTCCACCAACACCACAAGGCAGATAAACAAAAAGGGGATGTTGTGCATCTACTTGTATACCTTCATTGCTAAGTTGTGTTTTTAACCGTAAAGCAGCAACTGTATAACCTAAGAAAAGATCAGCAGAACCTTCATCGTCTATGAAATGACAAGTAGGGTCGTTTTCTGCAGCCTTCCGTCCTTCAGCAACTGCATATTGATAATCAGATTGGTGCTCAACAACTTTCACACCGCGTGACCGAAGTAAGTCCTTTTTCCATTGGCGCGCGTCACTAGACATATGTACAATAACTTGAAAGCCTAATTGTGCACTTATGATGCCAATACTTAAACCTAGGTTACCAGTTGAACCGACAGCAACGGTATATTTACGAAAGCACGCTTTATATTTTGATTCGGATAAAATTTTGTAATCATCTGTATATTTTAAACCACATTCCTTTATAGCGATAGATTCAGCTAGTTTTAGAACTTCATATATACCACCTCTTGCCTTTATAGAGCCTGAAATAGCAAGATGACTATCGCATTTAAGCCATAATTTACCACTTTGCTCAAGGTGTTCAGAGTCAACTAATGCTTGTTGCATAAAAGGGATTGCTTTTAGTGGGGATTCAATCAGACCATGGTCTTTTTCAGTTTTAGGAAAAACATTACGTATATAACTACTAAAACGTTCTAACCTTGCTGCAGCATCTTCTATATCATCTAATGAAAAAGGGAATGTTTCATCATTACGAAAATTTGGATTTTTCCAAAATATCGGTTTATATTGTTGCATGTCATTGACTAAAGGAAATTTACTTTTTAATTTTTCAACATTTATCATAAGTGACACCTCATAAAAGTTAATAGTATTTAGTGTTTATTATAGCAAAATTAGATACATAAGATGTTATATAACTGATATTTCAAAATGCTATAAGTTGAGAATGAGATGAATTTTTTATTATTTAATAAGAGGATATCATACGAAACCGATAAAGATGATTTCGCAATAAGGATTACCTGAGCTTTAGCTCATGCATAAGAACCACTAACCCAACAAGTTGGGAAGTGAATAAGTTTACTTTCTCTCTGCTGTTCGAAAGCATAAGAACCACTAACCCAACAAGTTGGGAAGTGTATAACGTATACTTTCTCACTTGCTGCTCGAAAGCATAAGAACCACTAACCCAACAAGTTGGGAAGTGAATAAGTTTACTTTCTCTCTGCCGTTCGAAAGCATAAGAACCACTAACCCAACAAGTTGGGAAGTGGTTCTTTATCATCGTTTAAACGTATCTTTTAGTTTAGAAAACCATCGATTTTTATGTTGTATAGGAACTTCTTGTGGCAGGGTAGAAGCTTCTTTTAATTTTTGGCCAAATGTCATCGCTTCTTTCATTAAATAAGCCTGTGAATTTAATGGTGATAAATTATTATGAATATAATGATAATAACCTTGTTCGTCCTGATATCGACCTTTTTGGTTATCTGATAATTGTAAATTCATATAATCTAATAAGCGTTTAGCAATTTTTTTATCTTCGACAGGGAACAATATTTCTACACGCTTAATCATATTACGTGTCATTGCATCTGCTGAAGAGAGGTAAATTTTTTCATCACCGTTATTATGGAAGTAATAGATACGAGAGTGTTCAAGGAAACGCCCAACGATACTTACTACTTCAATATTATCGCTGACATCTGGGATGCCTGGTTTTAAACAACAAATACCGCGAATAATTAATTTAACTTTGACACCAGCACGAGAAGCTTCAAATAATTTAAGAATAATATCTTTATCTGTTAATGAATTCATCTTCATCATAATTTTTCCATTACCGTTTTCACGATGTGATTTGATTTCTTTGTCTATTCGAGCTAAGAATACATCACGTATGTCGTATGGAGCTACAATGAGTTTATTATATTCTGGTTTCAATGTATATCCACTGAGGTAGTTAAAGAAGTTAATAGCATCTTCTGCTATTTCTTGATTTGTTGTGATAATGCCCATATCTGTATAGAGCTTAGCTGTTTTATCGTTGTAGTTTCCAGTACCTAAATGTACGAAAGATGTGAGTTTGTTATTGTTGCGTTTGACCACAAGCGAAATTTTACTATGCGTTTTCAAATATGTCATACCATAAATAACATGACAGCCTGCATCTTCTAACATTCTTGCCCAGTGAACATTATTTTCTTCATCAAAACGTGCTTTTAATTCAACGAGCACAGTTACTTGTTTACCATTTTCTGCAGCTGTTTTCAAACTATTAATGATTGGTGAATCTTTACTTACACGATATAATGTTTGTTTAATAGCAATCGTGTTCGGATCATTTGCAGCATCACGAATGAAATCTACAATTGGTTCAAAGGATTCATAGGGATGATGAAAGAAAATATCACGTTTTAATGATAAATCAAAAATGTCTTCATTACCCAAAGATTGAGGTGGTTGTGGTAGATATTTATTATATGTTAAATGTTTTAAACTATTAGATAAATGGTCTACAAGATCGAAAAGCAGTGTTAAATCTAATGGACCGTCTACAAAATAGACATCATTATCATGAACTTCCAACTGATTGATAATCCAAACAACGTCTTCATAAGTTGCTTGTCTTCCGTCTATCTCTAAACGTACTGCTGTTCCGCGTTTACGCTCTTTTAAGAAGCGTTCTATTTCAATTAACAAATCTTCGGCACCATCTTCATGGATGGTTAGATCGGCATTACGTGTAATTCTAAAGGTGAAGGTATTTAACACTTCATAGCCAGTGAATAATTCATTAATATAATAAGTGATAATATCTTCTAACATTACAACGTATTGAGTTTGACCTTGATTTAATGTATAAAATCTTGGAATTAATGATGGTATTTGTACAATAGCCGAATTAATTGCATCATCGGTATCAATATCTACAAATATATTCAAGCTTTTATTGTTTAATTTTGGGAAAGGATGATAAGCATCGATACCTAATGGTGTTAATGTAGGTAAGATACCTGTTTTAAATTCACGTTCTAACTGTGGTAATAAAGACTCTGGTAAAGATTCAGGTTTTGTTACTTCCACACGATGTTGTTTTAACAGTTCTACTAATTCGTTATAACGTGCATACTGTAAATCTACATATTTTTTATTTTTTATTTTTATTTGCTCAAGTTGTTCTTTAGGTGTGAGTTGTGCTTTGTTCTCAGGTTTATCATAGCCCATTTTAACTTGATCTTGTAATCCGGCCACACGCACCATAAAGAATTCATCCAAGTTAGAGCTAAATATAGAAATAAATTTTAATTGTTCCAATAAAGGATTGTTTTTATCTTCAGCTTCTTGTAATACGCGATAATTAAAATCTAACCAACTGAGCTCTCTATTATTATAATATTGTGGTAAATTTAAATCTCTCTCTCCCAATTTCTTTTGCATAATTCTAATTCCACCTTATTGTAGTCTTGTTAACATATTTTGCTACGTACAATTTATCATATGAATTTTAAGATTTTGTAAAGATGATAGAAAGATTTTCTTTTAAAATTTTCTCGATATGCTTTTTTTGTCTAAGTGATTGATATTCTTCAGCAATCGGTTCACCAATATAATGGACATACAAAGTATAAGCACCATCTTCTTCTTGTAATGACACACGTTCCACTGGGCTAGTATGTGATATATTTAGGGCATTTACAAATTTAATAATACCGCCTAAAAATTGAATATGATCCAACTCTTTGCCACGTAGCCATGCGGTCTCTTGGCTATAAAATTTTAAAAGAGATTTATTTTTAAAGCTTGCTAACATTGCAAGTTTGACGCGATCTTCATGTGGAAAACCATCAATCATTGAATTCGCTATAATATAATACGTATGCGGTGAACTAGAATCTGCGTCAATAAATCTTCCTAAATAATATAAATATGCACCTTCCGCAAAAAGTTCTTGCTCTTTTTTAGTAACTTGAATTTTATCTAAGTCAATCAGTTGTGATAACAATGATTGAGCCAATTTAACGCGTTGTTTTGCACTAGATTCTTCGATGCTATATTCATTAGCTAAATGATATAATGCATCTTTTCTAATATTTTCTTTTTTAAATTCTTGTGGGTGACGTTCGGATATCAACTTCATTATATAGCCCTCACGTAGCCCTTTACGTGAGAAAGTGAAGTGGGTTGCATTGATTTGTTCGAATAAAGTTTTGAATACGGATACTGCTGGTAATATGATGTCTATACGGTCTCTGCTTAATCCATCAATATCTTTTAAGTCATCACGTGAACTCTTTTTAATTATTTTATATACCTCATCCATATCTTCTTCAGTCATTGAGTAGTTATGAACACCACCAATGGGATAAGAATGTTCTGACTGATGAATGCGTGCTACGTTACGAGCTGATCCACCAATACCGACTAGAGCGATGTTTTGGTCTTGTAACCATGGTAGCTGTTCGAATTGCTTAGCTATAAATTTTTCCATTGCTTTAATTGCAGATTTATCATTATGATCTTTATCTTCGAAGAATTTTCGTTTTAATGTTACAACGCCAAATGGGAAACTATGCGCTTCAATGATCGTTTTATCTTTGAATAAAGTGACTTCTGTAGAACCACCACCAATATCGATAGAAACACCATCTTCTACATCTGTAGTATGAGTGATGGCATAAAAACCATAAAAAGCTTCTTCTTGATCAGGAATAATTTTGATGTTGATGTCAAGTTCGCTTTTAATGTGTTTGATGATTTCTTTTTGATTGGTAGATTGTCTAATAGCAGCTGTCGCAACAGGATGTAATTCGTTTACTTCAAATTTATTAGCGACGCTTTTAAAGCTGTGTAATGTTGTTGTCAACACATCGATACCATCTTGGTTCATCTTTAAATCATCGGTTAAATATTGACTTAAGCGTGCGGGCGTTTTAATATTTAAAATTTCATTTAATCCTGTTTTAGTATCGAATTCAAAAATAACTAACCTTATTGTATTTGATCCGATGTCTACTAATCCTATGCGTTCCATAATCTCCTCCTGTATATATGAGGTAAATAGTTGTTTATAAATTTATTTACCCACTTTTCTCTTTAATATTACAATAAATAGCATGATTTGTGATATATCAATTGAATATTGTTCAATTCATGGTAATGATTTTTATATAGTTTGAAATTTAATATTGTTTTTGACTTAATCATTGATGTGTAAAGGGCCTCCAGGGCCTAATGGCCAGCCAAGTAAGTACCATATAATCATGAATATGGGCCATACAATACTTAGAATAATGGTATAAGGCATTAAACTAGATAACAGTGAGCCTAATTTCATGTGTTTATCATATTTTTGAGCATAAGATAAAAGTAATGGCAAATAAGGCATCATTGGCGTAATTGGGTTACTAATTGAATCTCCAATTCTATACAACATTTGTGTGAATGCAGGATGAAATCCTACAATTATCAGCATTGGAATAAATATTGGAGCAAGAATTCCCCATTTAGCAGATGCACTACCGATTAATAAGTTAATGAGCGCACCTAAAAAAATCACTCCTAAAATAAGGACGATACCGTTTTGATCTTGAAGTACTTCAGCACCTTGTACTGCTACAATCACACCTAAATTACTCCATTCTAAAAATGCCAGTAATTGTGCTGCAAAAAAGACAATAACAATAAAAGACCCCATAGAAGCCATAGAATCAGCAAGCATCTTACCTAAATCTTTAGAATTTTTAAATTCCTTCATTAACATGCCGTACACCAAACCAGGCACCAAAAAAATAAGTAAAATAATTAAACCAACCCCATTAATAATAGGAGAATCATTCAATAAACTACCAGTTTTGGCATTACGTAAGAAACTATTTTGTGGTATTGCCATAATGATAAGTAAAATAAGTGTAGTGAAAAAGCTTATATTTGCCCAAAACACAGCCTTACTTTCTTTAAGTGTTAATCCTTGATTAGTATCATCCACTTTAATATTAGACTGTGTATCGTCATATGAGCCTAAACGGGGGATGACAAAACGCATTGTAACCCAATAAATTGTTGGCAATAATACAACGACACTAGCTGCAATAAAGTACCAATTCATCGCTACATTAACTGCAATTTTATCAGAAACAATCTTTGTTGCTGGTTCTGTAAAGGCATAAAGCAATGCATCTGACATTCCTATCATGACATTCGCAGAAAAACCACCAAGTGCTGATGCGTAAGCCATCGCTAACCCGGCAATAGGGTGATAGCCTAATTTAATGAAGACCATCGCTGTTAACGGTGGTAAAACAATCGTTGCAGCATCTCCTGCAGAATTGCCAATAATACCTATAAGTATTATTACAGGCACAATGATTTGCTTGGGTGCTTTATGAACAATTTGTACCATTAATTTATCAAAATAACCTGTTTTCTCAGCAATACCTACCCCAAGCATCACTGATAATACTAAACCGAGTGCAGGGAACTCAGAAAAGTTTTTGATCGCATCATTCAAAATCATAGCAATACCATCTTTGCTTAAAATATTTTTGATGGCAATGGTATTACCTGTTCCAGGATGTTTTACTGTGACATGAAAAAGTGAAACAACCCATGTAATGATTGCGAGCCCAAGACACATTAGAAAAAACAATATACTTGGATCAGGTAATCTATTTCCAATTTTTTCTACAATATTCAGAAATTTATTTATAATTGTCGATTTTTCTCTCGTATTTGACCCCATTATTATTACCTCCCCAATAAGTTATCGAAATTATAACAAACTCATTTTGAAATGAGTATGATAAATTTTATGTTTCCAAGCAAAAGGCATCTATGAATGCTTTATACAAAGGTTTTAAAATTGATTTAAAAAGGAAATGTATTACAGATAAATTAATATTGAACAGTAGGGAAATGAAAGGGGAAGTTCATAGATGAGACGATTAGAAAATAAGATTGCTGTGGTAACAGGCGCTAGTACTGGCATAGGATCTGCTTCTGCACAAATATTGGCAAAAGAAGGGGCACATGTTTTAGCGATTGATATTTCTGCATCTGTACATGATACAGTAAAAGTAATTAACCAGGGCGGTAATAAAGCTTCAGGATATAATGTAGATGTATCAGATGCACATGCAGTAGAACGGCTTGCGCAATCTATTAAAGAAGATTATAATCATATTGATATTTTATGTAATAATGCTGGTATTGATAATGCCGCTGGACGTATTCATGAATTTCCAATCGATGTGTTTGATAGAATTATGAATGTTGATTTAAGAGGTACATTTTTGATGACTAAATTCTTTTTACCACTAATGATGTCAAATGGTGGCTCTATCATCAATATGGCGTCATTTTCTGGAAATGCTGCAGATTTAAATCGTTCAGCATATAATGCTGCAAAAGCAGGTATCATCAATTTCACTCGATCAACAGCGATAGAATATGGACGTGAGCATATCAGAGCGAATGCAGTCGCACCAGGTACGATAGAAACACCACTTGTAGATAAATTAACAGGTACTAAAGAAGATGAACAAGGAAAAATATTTAGAGAAAATCAGAAGTGGGTTACGCCTTTAGGTCGTTTGGGCACACCTGATGAAGTAGGTAAACTCATTGCTTTCTTGGCTTCTGATGACAGTTCTTTTATAACTGGTGAAACCATTACAATTGATGGTGGTGTGACGGCATATACTTGGCCAGGAGAAATGTTGAGTGATGCGCGTTGGAAAGATTCTACAGAATAATTTAGAGTGAAAGTGATATTATTTGAGTTTAATAGTTATTAAGAAGCACCAAAAAGCCGTAAACATTAGTGGTAGCACTTTGTTTACGGCTTTATTTTTTATAGGTTTGAGTGGTTTACCAAATGATGTTATCTACGGCATCGTCGTTTAAAGATTTAACGATTTCAGTGACTAAGGCAACCGAATTTTTATAGTCATCTGTATGCAATACAGAGACGTTTGAATGCATATAACGTAGAGCGACACCAATAGAGACCGTAGGCACACCTTCATTGGCAACATGAATACTTCCAGCATCAGTACCGCCACCAGGTGTAGAATCTAACTGGATATCTATATTATGTGCTTTAGCTATTTTTTTAATATGGTTTGTAAAACCAACATGACCTATGTTTGAAGCGTCCATAATAATGACTACAGGTCCTTGTCCAATAGCTGTCTCGCTAGTTTGGCCAGACATGCCTGGTGTATCATAGGCAACAGCTACATCGACAGCAAGAGCTAAGTCAGGTTTAATCTTATTAGCTGCAACTTTAGCGCCACGAAGACCTACTTCTTCTTGTACGTTAGCGCCTGAAACTAAATTAATATCAATGGATTCTTGTTTAAGGTTGTTTAAAACGTCTACAGCAAGGGCGCAACCATAACGATTATCAAAAGCTTTGGCAGTTAAATACTTGCTATTAGCTAGTGTTTCAAACTCACTGTATGGTGTGATCATATTGCCAATTTCAATGCCGAATTGTTCAGCTTCTTTTTTACTTTTAACTCCAATATCAATGAACATATCTTTTATTTCTACATTTTTTTTACGTTCTTCGGGTGATAAAGCATGTGGTGGTTTGGAGCCAATAATACCTCTGATTTTCTTGCCTTCATCAGTTGTGACAGTTACTTTTTGAGATAACATCACTTGGTTCCACCAACCACCAATAGGTGTGAATTTTAAAAATCCATCTTTATCAATTTTAGTAACTACAAAACCAATTTCATCTAAATGACCTGCCACCATTAATGTCTTATTACCAGTAGAGGTCGTTTTTTTACCGAAAATACCTCCCAGATTATCTTCAATAATTTCATCACTTACTGGCGTCAAATAATCACGCATAAGTGTTTTTACTGCTTTTTCATGACCTGCAATACCGTCAACATTTGTTAATGATTCTAGTAATTTTATTGAATTGTTCATGTTATACCCCCTAATCAAATATTTATATTCATTTTATCATGAACTTTGATATAAGCTAATTGTTTGAGCTTTGTGTTATTAATTTAATTTACATAACATTAGATGAAGTTTACGTTGCACGCTATTGTAAGGCTAAACGTGTGCATTCAATACCTGTCCATGATTCAATATAATTATAAACAAAGTGGAGGGATAGACGATGACAGAAATTAATTATTTAACAATAGGCTCAGAATCAGCACCGATTAAAGTGGAGTCTTTTATCAATTTAGCTTGTCCATACTGTAAAAACTTCTTTTTCGCTGCAGACACTGTATTAAAGCCATTCATTGATCAAGGGAAGGTTCAACATACAATTAAACATTTTGATAAAACGAAGCAAGGCTTATTAAAAGGAACAATAGCAAATATATATTTAAACTATCAACGACCTGAAGAAACCTTAGATATTATTCGTGAGTTATACCAAACACAAGCTCAATGGAAAGTAAGTTTTTCGACAATTGAAGCCAAAATGGAAGAAGAATATAATCTCACACCTCATAAAGAAGCTGACGATCGTTCGTTAGCGATTCATGAAGAAGCATTTGAAAGAGGAATTAAAGGCATTCCGACCGTTTTTATTAATGGTAATTTATTTGAATTCAATCCATTGGAAGATCAACAAGAAACGATAGAATCTAAGCTAACAAAGCAATTGAATCACTTTATATGATAATGAACCATCGGACTTAAATATCTATTTGCAAAATAAATACGTCTGGACATCAGTGATTCGTCCCAGACGTATGCTTATCTTATCCTTCGAAATGTTGTTGAAGCTTATTTTTAACAAAGGTGTTTGTTTTAATCTTTGAAGTTAATTATGATTTAGTAAGTTTAATTTATAATCATGTATGGATTGAATGTTACCGTCTTTCTTTTTGATAATGATGTGTTCTTTCGATATCTGAGTTGGGGAAGTTACACCTACAGCGGCAGCAATGTTAAATAAGCCTTCATGTAAGCTGGTTACAAAATTAGTGACGCGGTATTTTTTTTCATCTATAATTAATCCCTTTTCACGTTTTGGATCTGTTGTTGCAACACCTACAGGACATGTGTTCATATGACACTGCCTACTCATAATACATCCGACACTAATCATCATACCTCTTGCAACGTTGACTAAATCAGCACCTAGACCTAATGCAATCGCAATTTTATCAGGTGTTACAAGTTTCCCTGAAGCAAATACTTTAATTCGATTGCGTATACCATACTTTTCGAGTACACCTGTTAAGATTGGTAAAGCAGTGAATAAAGGTAAACCTATGCCATCTTGCAATTCTTGAAATGTTGCACCAGTGCCTCCTTCGCCGCCGTCAATAGTAATAAAATTCGGAAACTGATTTGTTTCAAACATTGTTTGTGCGAGCGCTTCTACTTCTGATACTTTGCTGATTACAATTTTAAAACCAACAGGTTTTTGACCTACTTTTTGTAATTGTGTAACCCAGTCTAATAAATCGGTTGGATTATCTATAGATTCAAAACGGTTAGGGGAATTAATCGTCCTCCAAGGTTCAACATTACGAATATCAGCAATTTCTTGTGTGACTTTATTACCTTGCATATGGCCGCCTCTTGTTTTTGCACCTTGTGCTAACTTGATTTCAAAAGCTTTGACCGTATCTTCATTTGCTAAACTTTGGAAAGCATTCATATCAAATTCTCCCGATTTATCTCGTACGCCAAATAAACCTGGACCTATTTGAAAGATGATATCTGCATCGCCCGATAAATGGTGTTTTGATAAACCGCCTTCACCTGTATTCATCCAAGTTCCAGCTTGTCCTAATCCTTTGGATAGCGCCGTGATTGCATGACTTCCTAATGCGCCATAACTCATTCCTGATTGACCAACAAGCCTTTTAAGTTTGAACGGATGTTTCAGTTCAGGACCTAAAATAATGGCATCTTCATCTGTTAAATAAAATGGATCTATCTCTGCTTTTGTGCGATGTTCGTCACGATTAAAGAGTCGTTCATTATCAATTGTATAAATAAATGATGAAATCAACGGTGATTGATTAATATGTAATTCTTTAGATTGCAACGGAAACATCGTATTTTGAATGTAAAACCCATCTTCATAATCCTTTTGTGTACCAAAACTAGTCATTCTTGAATTATATTTACCAGCTAATACAATATTGGTGTAATCATTACGAGAAAAAGGTTTGCCTTTGGTATCTGCTAAAAATAAATATTGGCGTAATTCTGGACCTATTTTTTCACCAAAATATCGAATACGTGCAAGTAATGGATAATTGCGTAAAACGCTATGTTGCTTTTGTCGTTTATCCTTAAAAAGCAATACAGCCCCTAAAACAAGTACGCTTATTAAACAAACGACAATGATTACGTTGACGATAAACTGTAAAATAGTCAAAATAGTCATGTAACATTCCCCCTTAATATAGTTATATAATACAATAAATTATGCAATTTACAATGTGTTCCACTGTAAAGGGGTAGAATGGTTAATTGTAATTTTCAAATAGAAAAGTAAATCAACTTATAATAATGATAAAATATTGTGTTATATTATTGTTAAACAGCTACAAGGAAGGTGACATATGACTGACAAATCATCAGCAACGCCATTAACCAAAAAGCATATATGGCAGCATCAGAAAATTGTTAAAAAAGACTTTTGGTTAATCCCTATATACATCATTGCTAATTACCTTATACCACTTATATTAACGCTGATATTAATCGTATCATATGACATTTTTAATATTGGTAGTAAGTATCGTTTAAGTGATATGAATATACTGATTTTTGGTGGTGTTATTGCTGAAATATGTATCATCTTAAGTTTTTATGGCATGCATACTAAAGATAATATTACAGCAATTGCGATCAACAGGTTAAAATCAGTTCGTAAATATATTTTGCTTATTTTTATAGCATACATATCTACGCTCTTGTTGAATAATTTATATGATTGGCTTATGACTTTTTTACCGAAGTCATTACAATATCATGAAACACAGAATCAATTGATTTTAGAAGCACTATTTCAAGACAATTGGATGCTCCCATTTTTATTTTTAGATATTGTTATTTTGACGCCGATTATTGAAGAGTTATTATTTAGGCATCTCATCATTCATGAATTAGGTAAAAAAATTACATATGCTGCTGCAAGTGTATTATCAGTTATATTATTTGCTGGTATTCATGTATTAGGGGCTACATCCCCATTTGAAATCGGAAGCTATATTTTTATTGCGATTGGTCTAGTATTTGTATATTTGAAAAGTGGGAAAAACCTAGCAGTATCCATATCACTGCATGCTTTTAATAATTTAATATCTTTTATTGCGATTGTATTTTTAAAATAATGTTTGCGTATGATATTTAATGTTGTGTTTTGAATAAAACGATTGAATGCTACAATGATAGGAAATCAAACAGTCGTAATAGGGTATAAACTATATATGACCTAGGAGGTTCAAAATGTTAGAGCTTAGAAATGTTTCATACCAGGTGGATAACCGAGAAATTATCAAGAACATTAATTTGAAAATCGAAGCAGGAGAAACGATTGCGATTGTTGGGCCTTCAGGAAGTGGTAAAAGTACTTTGTTACGCTTAATGAATAATTTGATAAGTCCTACAGAAGGGGAATTATATTTTAATAATCAAGTATATGAAGATATTAGTCCAGAAAAGTTAAGAATGGAAATTAGTTATTTATTACAAGAAAGCGATTTGTTTGAAAGTACTATTGGTGATAACTTAGCTTTCCCCGCTCAAATTAGAAATGATAAGTTTAATCGTAAAAGAGCTAAAGCACTTTTGAAGTCGGTAGGGTTAGGTCATTATAACTTTGATACAAGCGTAAACCATCTTTCTGGTGGGGAACGGCAACGTGTAACGATTGCGAGACAGCTAATGTATAAACCCAAAGTATTATTATTAGACGAAGCAACAAGTGCTTTAGACGTACATAACAGTGAAAAAATTGAATCTTTAATCTTTAAGCTTGCGGAGGAAGGTACAACAATTTTATGGATTACACATAGTAACGATCAAAGTATGAGACATTTCCAAAAGCGCATTAGAATTGTGGATGGACAAATTGAAAAGGAGGAGGAATTATGATGAGTACCACTGCTTTAGTACTTACTGCGACACTCCTACTTTTTCCAATCATCGTGTCATATAAAGAAAAATTACACATAATTAAAGATTTACTCGTTGCAACTTTAAGAGCAGTTGTTCAATTGGTGATTTTAGGTTATTTACTTCATTTTATATTTGATGTAAACCAAACATGGTTGTTGCTCTTGTTTGTATTGATCATCATTATTAATGCATCGTGGAACACGATCAGTAGAGCTTCACCTGTGATGCATCATGTATTTTGGATTTCTTTTATTGCTATATTTATAGGTGTAGCGCTACCATTAGTCGGTATTGTGATCACTGGCGCAATTGAATTCAAACCTAATGAAGTAATTCCAATTGCAGGCATGCTTGGAAGTAATGGTTTGATTGCTATTAATCTTGCGTATCAAAATTTAGATCGTGAATTCGTTAAAGAAATGAGTCAAATCGAAGCCAAATTGGCATTAGGTGCTAATCCAAAACTATCTTCCAAAGGAACGATCCGTGAAAGTATCAAAACGGCAATTGTGCCAACGATAGATTCAGTGAAAACGTATGGTATTGTTTCGATTCCTGGTATGATGACAGGGTTGATTATCGGTGGTGTAGATCCATTGGAAGCTGTTAAATTTCAACTTTTAGTAGTATTTATTCATACGACAGCGACAATTATGTCAGCGTTGATTGCAACATACTTGAGTTATCGTCAATTCTTTAATGAACGAGACCAATTAATTGCGCGACATATCCCCAAAGACAATCGCTAAAAGTTTTTGATGTATATTTGTTATAATAAACATGATGACAATTACTAAAATCAAATCTATTTGATGAGAAATTTTAAATTTAGATGAGCAGGAAACGTCAAGAAGTATCAAAATGGTTATTGATATTTCTTGCGTTTCCTGTTTTTTGAAATGAATTTAATAGCATGTATTGCTAAGTATTCATATATATTGACGAATGGTTTATAATGTAGCAGTTATAGAATTTTTGAAATCAGATTAAAGAGAGGAGGATATTTATGTCAGTTATGCGCATATTTACCTTTATATTAAGTATATTTATTGTAGGAATGGTTGAAATGATGGTTGCAGGTATTATGAACTTGATGAGTAGTGATTTACATGTTTCTGAAGCAATCATTGGACAATTAGTTACCTTATATGCCATTACTTTTGCAGTAGCAGGACCTATTTTAGTAAAGCTAACAAATCGTTTTTCACCACGAATGGTTTTATTGTGGGCACTGTTAACATTTGTTGTAGGCAATATCATTATTGCGATTGCGCCTAATTTTTCTATTTTAGTGATTGGACGTATCTTATCATCTGCAGCTGCAGCATTAATTGTGGTTAAAATATTAGCTTTAACTGCGTTATTAACTGCGCCACAACACCGAGGGAAAATGATTGGTATTGTGTATTCCGGCTTTAGTGGGGCAAATGTTTTTGGTGTGCCAATCGGGACAGTCATTGGTGATTTAGTCGGTTGGAGATATACGTTTTTATTTATTGTGATTATTAGTTTATTCGTTGGTATTCTAATGTATATATATGTACCGAAGCTAAGTGATCATCTATCGTCAAACACTGACATGGAGACAGGTTCAAATCGTTCAAACGCTTATTCTAAAGTGTTAAGACCCGTTGAAGTTACAAAATATTTAGGTATCACGTTTTTATTATTAGTAGCCAACTCGGTGACGTTTATTTATATTAATCCGTTAATCCTTTCCGGTGGGCATCAACTATCCTTTGTTTCTATTGCATTATTAATCAATGGTATTGCAGGTGTAATCGGAACATCAATGGGTGGCTTTTTATCAGATAGACTTACGAGCAAACGCTGGTTGGTTATTGCGACAGCAGTATTTATTGTTATGATGCTTATTCTTAATATGTTTTTACCAGGTACAGGTTTATTACTCATGATTATTTTCATTTGGAATATCATGCAATGGAGTACGAATCCAGCTGTGCAAAGTGGCATTATAGAACATGTTGAGGGTGATACGAGCCAAGTGATGAGCTGGAATATGTCTAGTTTAAACGCAGGTATCGGTATCGGCGGTATTGTAGGTGGATTAGTAGTATCGAACTTAAATGTCTACGCAACGACTTATTTTTCAGCTGCAATTGCGTTAGTAGCATTTATTTTAGTGATTAGCCTTAAAAATGTCGCTAAATACAATAAAGCATCATGATTTGAGCATGGGCTAATGGTAATATAAGACTGCAAAATTTAATTATATATAAATAAAACAGGGCGTGGAACATTGAAATGTAATTTCAGTTCGACACCCTGTTTTTTTAATTTTTGTGCAAATGTTTTTACTAAAGTCACACAGTTTAGAACTTAAAATGTAACGACTCCGATTAACATAGCGATAATTAACATGACGATGGCAAAACCCCATATCCAAAAGAACGCATACTTTATATATGTTCCCATATTTGCTTCTGCAAGCCCTATTGCTAACCATAATGCAGGTGAAAATGGACTGACAAACGTACCGATAATATTTCCAATTAACATTGCATATGCTGTTGACACAGATGACACACCAAACTGACCGGCTGTCTGTTCAACAATAGGTAAGATTGCGAAATAATAAGCATCCGTACTCGTTAATAAATCTAGTGGTACACCGAAAATACCGACAATAATGTGTAAGTATGGCCCTACGGCATTCGGTATAATGTGGATGAAGCTTACTGCTATTGCCTCAAGCATACCAGTTTCATTAAGTACACCTAAAAACATACCCGCTGCAATAATCACGGCAGCCATCATAAGTGCATTTGGCGCATGAGCCTTAAGCCTACTCATTTGTTCGTCTACATTTGGGAAGTTAATAATCAAAGCAATCGCAACACCAATCATAAATGCAAATTCAGGCGGAGCGATATTAGCTAGCATTACTACGATGATAGCGAGCGTAAGTATCACGTTAATCCAATTAATCCAAGGTTTCGTAACGGCAACACCACGAATTGGAAATTTAATATCTTGATCTTGTTCGTATATTTCAACCAATTTATGTATATCCACATCTTGTGTATTAGTTACTTCTCCCGAATTGATTTTACGTTGTATAATTGATTTTTCTCGAAAACCTAAAAATACAGCGAATAGTAAAACTAAAATAAAACCGATAATTTGAACAGGTATAACACCATACCATAATTCATTGACATTCTTAAAATGAATTACTGAAGCTGTACGAGCCATAGGACCACCCCAAGGCACCATGTTCATAATCGATGCACTCAGTCCGAGTAACAAAAGTAGTAGATACCGATTCATATTTAGTGCTTTATACAACGGCAATAATGCTGGTATTGATAATAAAAATGTTGTGGCACCAGCACCATCGAGTTGCGCGAATATTCCGATAAGTGCAGTTACAATACAAACAACTACAACATTACCTCTAGTAAGCAAAATTAAACGCTTTACCAATGGTTTAAATAAGCCAGCGTCACTCATGATGCCGAAGAAAATAATTGCAAAAATAAACATGATGACGACGTTAATGACTTGATCTAAACCACTATTAAAGAATTTTACTAAATCACCTATATTGTAACCTAATATGAGTGCCCCTACACTCGGTATTAAAATCATGCCTACAACTGGACTAATACGTTTAGCAATTAGTAAACCAACAATGGAAATAATAATAATTAGCCCCATAATTGTTAGCCAAACACTCTCTTGTTGCATAAAATATCCCCTCCAAATATTAAAGCGCTTACAAAAAATTGAACAATGATTGTTCACACTTCTAAAAAGTGATTATTTATAAGTGTAACAGAGAAAAGCGAAGTGTATCAGTAATATATATAAATACTTATATATATTACTTATATTAAATTATAAGTAAAACAAATGTATTTTGAATTGTATTAGTATGACAATATATAGGTTTTGTACCAGAGTAGTGTGAAGAAGATCAATAAAGGATTATCTAAATTGAGCACATTTAAAAATGGTTTGAAGAAATATTTTGAATTATTAAAGATATAAATAAGTATTATATTCTTAGAAAATAAGACGTTAACATGATATAAAAGATAGTATGGATTAAATGTATATATTTATAGTAAAATTAAAATAAAAGGCGGTTTTTTATGAATGAATCAATTAAAAACGATAAAGTAGATGCGTTTATTGAACGCTTAGATCAATGGCAAGATGCTTTTAAAGTATTAAGAAATATAATCAATCAAACAGAATTAACAGAAGATTATAAATGGATGCATCCTTGTTATACTTTGGACAATAAAAATGTTGTCATCATTCAAGATTTTAAACATTATTGTGCATTGTTATTTGAAAAAGGTGCCATTATGAAAGATCCATATCATACTTTAATTCAACAAACGAAAAATGTTCAAGCTGCTCGCCAGTTGAGATTTGAAAGTTTAGACGAAATAGAACAACGTAAAGATGAAATTGCTTGGTATGTAGAAGAAGCCATTAGAGTAGAAAAGTCGGGTGAAAAAGTACCGATGAAAACGACAGAAGAATTCGATATGCCTGAGGAATTGAAAAATAAATTAGAAGCTTCGTCAGAATTAAAAGAAGCATTTAATAATTTAACGCCTGGAAGACAACGTCAATATATGTATTATATAGGTCAAGCTAAACGTGCTTCAACAAGGGAAAATAGAGTTGAAAAGTATATCAATCATATCTTAGAAGGTAAAGGCATGAATGATAAGTAACCAATTAAGCTATAGCATGACTTAAGTCTTCAATGACAAAAAAGTGTTCGTGGTTGTCAAAATTTTTTAATCGTATTTTGGTTGAACCAAACCATCGTATTTATTTAAAAATAGATATCGCGTCGTTTATAAAATCCAGATTAATCTTGCAACTTTGTCATTTATCGTTTATAGTTTGCTCAAATATAAATATAGTAGATGAATCAAGTAATATTTTGTAAGAGAAGGTGTAGATATGGCAAGAGTGTCTAAACGTATTCAACTATTAGAAGCAGCAGCGGCTATCGTAAATGAGCAAGGTAGTGAGTATTTAACACTTGATGCAGTTGCTAAAAAAGCAGGTGTTAGTAAAGGTGGTTTACTGTATCATTTTAAAAATAAATTCGCATTGATACAAGGACTTGTGGATCATGCAGATGAGTTGTATCGAAATAATGTGAATGAACATGTTAAAAATGAGTCACAAGAAGTTGGCAAATTATTGCGTGCATTTATTGAAGCTACTAGAGAACACCGTTCAGAAAATGCATCAATTACTTCTGGTATGCTGGCTGCACAGGGTATTAATAGTAATTTATTATTACCACTACAAGATACCTATAAAGATTGGCAAGAAAAAATTGAAAAAGATGGCATTGATAAAGTCGATGCAACAATCATACGTTTGGCAGTGGACGGCTTATGGTTATCGGAAATATTTGGACTAGACGCACTTGATGAAACAATGAGAGCAAAAGTTTTAGAACGACTAACATCTTATACAGAAAAGAAGCAAATCGAATTAAAAGATGCATGAAAAAGTTGAAATTATAAAAAAATAATAAATTTTTCGATTCGTTGAAAGTATTGATGCTATAGGGATAAGTGATGAGAAACCATCACTTATCCCTTTTTTTAGCTGTAGCAAGGGTTGAAACTAAACCGTCCGGTTGGTACACTATCAACTGTGATCAAAACTCTGTTGGAGGTTTATATATGAAAAAAGTTATGCTAACAGCAGCTTTAACAGGTGCTGGAGATACTGTAGAAAAAAATAAAAGTGTTCCTGTAACACCTCAGGAAATTGCAGATTCAGCAATTAAATGTGCGAAAGCAGGGGCTACTGTTGCACACATTCATGCACGTGACCCAGAAACAGGCGGCATAAGCCATGATGTTGAATTTTTTAAAGAAGCAGTAAGATTAATAAGAGAAGCTGATGAAGATATTATTATTAATATTACTTCAGGTGGTGGCGGAGATTTTATCCCTAACCTAGAAGATCCATATACAGCAGGTGAAGGTTCAGATATGCAAACACCTGAAGAAAGACATGAAGCGATTGGCGCATTATTACCAGAAATGTGCACACTTGATTGTGGTAGTGTGAATATGGGTGACGCTGTTTACTTAAGCCCAGCTGATTGGTTAAGAAAACAAGCACAATTAGTAAAAGATGCAGGTGTAAAACCTGAATTAGAATGCTTTGATAGTGGGCATATTTCATTTGCAAAACAATTAATTAATGAAGGTCTCATTGAAGGTGAACCCATGTTCCAATTCTGTCTAGGTATTCCATGGGGTGCTGAAAACGATGCAGAGACAATTGAATATTTTAAAGCACGTATTCCTGAAAATGCGCATTGGTCAGCTTTTGGTATTGGGAGAATGCAACTACCTACTGTAGAAGAAGCGGCGAAACGTGGTGGAAATGTCCGCGTAGGTTTAGAAGATAACTTGTATTTATCAAAAGGTGTTAAAGCTTCAAATGAACAACTAGTTGAACGTGCAGTTGAAATACTAAAAACATTAGATATAGAGCCAATGACACCGGCTGAAGCGCGTGAGCAATACCAACTTAGAGATCCTAAAGGAGGCAAATAATGAAATTTGCAGTTGTAGGTACGGGCGTTATAGGTAGTGGTTGGATTACGCGTATTTTAGCGCATGGTCACGAAGTAATTGCGACAGATCCCAGTGAAGGTGCTTATGAAAGCATGTTAAAACAAGTGAAACAAAACTGGCCATATGCTGAGCAACAAGGTTTAGCAGAGGGTGCGTCTTTAGAGAATTTATCGTTTACGGTAAGCTTAGAAGAGGCTGTTAAAGATGCAGATCATATTCAAGAAAATGTTCCAGAAATTGAAGAACTAAAAGCACAGGTATTATCTGAAATCGATACCTATGCACGTCAGGATGCCATTATTGGTTCTAGTACTTCTGGCATTATGCCTTCAGAATTACAACAAAATTTAAAACATCCTGAACGTTTGGTTGTTGCACATCCGTTTCACCCAGTATACATTTTGCCATTAGTTGAAATTGTACCTGGTAAAGAAACAACTGAAGCTGTCACAGTAGAAGCAGAAAAAGTGTACGAAAGCATTGGTATGGATGTGCTACATGTCAGACATGAAATTGAAGGACACATCGCAGATAGATTGATGGAGGCACTATGGCGAGAATCATTACACATTGTTAATGAAGGAATAGCAACTACTGAAGAAGTAGATAAAGCATTTACCCATGCAGCAGGTTTACGTTATGCACAGTATGGACCATTTATGACATTCCATCTTGCTGGAGGAGAAGGCGGCATGCGTCATATGTTGAAACAATTTGGTCCAGCACTGAAGAAACCATGGACAAAATTAATTGCGCCTGAACTAACTCAGGATTTATATGATAATGTGGTAAATGGTTGTGAAACGGCTTCACAAGGGCAAACGATGTCAGAATTAGATCAAAAGCGTAATGAATTCCTAGTTAAAGTGAAAGAATTAGCTGAAGCATATTGGCCAGAAGACACTGCATCAATGAAAAAGGGTATTAAATAATTGGAGGTTCATATGACTCAATTTCAATATCAAACCACTGTTAAAGATATTTGGGTCGATCATAATCAGCACATGAATGATGCTGAATATAATCGAGTATTTAGTGATGCCACAGATGCATGGTTGGCATCACTAGGCTTAGATGTGAGTACAATTAAAAAATTGAATTATACAGTGTTCACTTTAGAAAATCATGTAGTGTATTTAAAAGAAATAAGCGTAGCTGAGCTCATTACTGTGAACGTAAGTCTATATGATTATGATGCCAAGCGTTTACACGTTTTTATGACTTTAGTAGATGCTCAAAATAACCGTTGTGCAACATATGAAGTAATGCTTATGGGCATGGACACTACAATAGGCAGACCTGCAGCTTTCCCTGAACAAATAAAAAATGCTATAGATGATTATGCTAAAGTTGGAACAATTCATGAAGCGCCAAAAGAATTAGGTCGACTGATTGGCATAAAACGAAAATAATATTTTTGAAACATTGTTTTGAGCTATTGAATTGATAATTAATTTCAATAGTTTAATTAACAAAACTTAAGGTTATAAATTGTTTATTTTCATTTGTTGAGTTATCTTAATAGATATAGGATGAAAAAAATTAGTCAAAATTGATATTTTTGACCAACACATGAATAAAGTAGGGCTAGTTGTGCTACATGTTTTTACTTATTTTCGGATTTGTATAACATCCACAGTTAGCCCTATATTTATAAATGAAATGTTAAATGAAAATACAAATATAGAAAGGAATTAACACATGTTAAGTATAAAAAACTTATCTAAAGTCTATGGTGGCACAAAAAAAGCTGTAGATAATATATCATTGGAAATCGAATCTGGTGAATTTATAGCGTTTATCGGTACGAGTGGGAGTGGGAAGACTACTGCTTTAAGAATGATAAATAGAATGATAGAGGCTACAGAAGGCGAAATTGCAATCAATGGTAAAAATGTGCGCAAAATGAACGCCGTTGAATTACGTAGAAAAATTGGTTATGTGATTCAGCAAATTGGTCTAATGCCTCATATGACCATTAAAGAAAATATAGTCTTAGTACCTAAATTATTAAAATGGTCTGATGAAAAGAAAGAAAAAAAAGCTAAAGAATTGATAAAATTAGTAGATTTACCAGAAGAATACTTAGATAGATATCCTTCACAATTGTCTGGAGGACAGCAACAACGTATTGGTGTTGTGCGTGCTTTAGCAGCTGAACAAGATGTTATTTTAATGGATGAGCCATTCGGTGCGTTAGATCCAATTACGAGAGATACATTACAGGATTTGGTTAAAGAACTGCAACAAAAATTAGGTAAAACATTTATTTTTGTCACACATGATATGGATGAAGCGATTAAATTGGCAGATAAAATTTGTATTATGTCTGAAGGAAAAGTCGTTCAATATGATACACCAGATAATATTTTACGACATCCTGCAAACGATTTCGTACGTGACTTTATTGGTCAAAATAGATTGATTCAAGATAGACCTAATATGAGAACCGTCAAAGATGCAATGATCCGACCAGTAACTGTACATGCAGATAGTTCATTAAATGAAGCGGTTAAGGTTATGAGAGATCGACGTGTCGATACATTATTTGTCGTAGGTAATAATGATAGATTACTTGGATATTTAGATATAGAAGATATTAACCAAGGTTTACGAGCTCATAAAGAACTCATTGACACAATGCAACGTGATATATACAGAGTAAGAGTAGATAGTAAATTACAAGATACGGTGCGTACGATATTAAAACGAAATGTAAGAAATGTACCAGTTGTAGATAGTGATGAAGAGACATTGATTGGACTAGTTACAAGAGCAAACTTAGTTGACATCGTTTACGATAGTATTTGGGGCGAGTTAGACGAAGATGTTAGTGCACAAAAAAATGCTATTGTTGAGCCCGATAATGTAGGAGCTGATAAGTAATGAAAGATTTTGTAGAGCAGTATGGTGGTCAACTGATATCAAAAACCGTTGAACATTTCTATATCTCAATCATCGCTTTGTTAATTGCTATCGTCATCGCTGTACCATTGGGTATTTTATTATCAAAAATGAAAAGAACATCTAATATTGTGCTAACTATTGCTGGTGTGTTACAAACGATACCAACATTAGCAGTGTTAGCAGTCATGATTCCAATCTTTGGTGTGGGTAAATTACCTGCAATTGTAGCTTTATTTATTTATGTATTATTGCCAATCTTAAATAATACTGTATTAGGTGTGCAAAACATAGATGATAACATTAAAGAAGCAGGCACAAGTATGGGTATGACACGTTTTCAATTAATGAAAGATGTGGAATTACCGTTAGCCTTACCGCTTATACTAGGAGGTATTCGTTTATCTTCTGTTTACGTAATTAGTTGGGCAACTTTAGCCAGTTATGTAGGCGCAGGTGGTTTAGGTGATTTTGTATTTAATGGATTAAACTTGTATGACCCATTAATGATTGTAAGTGCAGCAGTGTTAGTCACTGCTTTAGCATTGATCGTAGATTTCCTACTGTCACTAGTAGAAAGATGGGCTGTACCTAAGGGATTAAAAGTATCCAGATAATTTAAGGAGGACATTATGAAGAAATTGAAACAATATTGTATTGTGCTTGTGTTGTGTCTGACGGTCTTATCTGGATGTAGTTTACCAGGATTAGGTAGCAACAGTTCAGAACAAGATATTAAAATCACAGCACTTGCAACAAGTGAATCACAAATTATGTCTCATATGTTGAGACTGTTAATAGAACACGATACAAATGGTGAAATTAAACCCACTTTAATTAATAATTTAGGATCAAGTACCATTCAACACAATGCGTTAGTAAATGGTGACGCGAATATGTCAGGTGCTAGATATAATGGTACTGATTTAACTGGTGCCTTAAATGAAGATCCAATTAAAGATCCTAAAAAAGCTATGAAAGCAACTCAAGATGGTTTCCAAAAAAAATTCGACCAAACCTTCTTTAACTCTTACGGTTTTGCTAACACATACGCATTTATGGTCACTAAGGAAACAGCAGAAAAATATAATTTAGAAACTGTATCTGATTTGAAAAAACATCCTGAACTTAAACTCGGTGTAGATAGTTCTTGGTTAAACCGTGAAGGTGACGGTTATCCTGGATTTACAAAAGAATATGGTTTTAAATTTGATACTATCAGACCAATGCAAATTGGTTTAGTATATGATGCATTAAACTCTAATAATTTAGATGTAGCTGTAGGTTATTCAACGGATGGACGTATTGCAGCATATGACTTAAAAGTTTTAAAGGATGATAAACAATTTTTCCCACCATATGATGCAAGTGCGGTTGCTACGAATGAATTGTTAGATAAACATCCAGAGTTAAAACCAATCATCAATAAACTAGACAAAAAAGTTTCGACATCTGAAATGCAAAAACTTAATTATCAAGCAGATGGTGAAGGACAAGAACCAGCAGTCGTTGCTGAGAACTTCTTAAAAAAACATAATTATTTTGAAAATGATAAGAAAGGTGGTCAAAACTAATGGAAGGTAATTTATTACAACAATTAGTAGAATATTATTCAGTCAACTATGGCTACCTTTGGGATTTATTTTTAAAACATTTATTAATGTCTGTTTACGGTGTACTCTTTGCATCTATTGTTGGTATTCCAATTGGTATCATAATTGCAAGATATAGTAAGTTTTCTGGTGTTATTATTACTATCGCGAATATTATTCAAACCGTTCCGGTTATTGCAATGTTAGCGATACTCATGCTTGTCATGGGATTAGGTACTACTACAGTCGTGGTAACGGTATTTTTATATGCGCTATTACCGATTATAAAAAATACTTATACAGGTATAATGGGTGTTGATGTGAATATTAAAGATGCTGGTAAAGGAATGGGTATGACGCGAAATCAAGTATTAAGAATGATTGAGTTACCTTTATCACTCTCAGTCATATTAGGTGGATTAAGAATTGCACTGGTTGTTGCAATTGGTGTTGTAGCAGTTGGTTCATTTATTGGTGCACCTACATTAGGTGACATCGTTATCCGAGGAACAAACGCTACAGATGGTACAACGTTTATCTTAGCTGGTGCGATACCAATCGCATTAATCGCTATTATTATAGATGTCGGTTTAAGATTATTGGAGAAACGTTTAGATCCTGCACATAAAGCAGAAAAAAGAGGTAAAACTAAGCCGCAAAGTATTAATGAATAGAAGGTCGTGAAATCATTGGCACTATTATCGATTAATTACAATTCAAAGACAATAGGTATGCATCATCATTTTATGGTAATTCTTCCAGAGGATGAAAGTTATTTCAAAAAAGGTACACAGCCTAAATCACTAAAAACACTATTATTACTGCATGGTTTGTCTAGTGATGAAACTTCGTATATGCGTTACACAAGTATAGAGCGCTATGCGAATGAGCATCAACTTGCAGTTATTATGCCTAATGCAGATCACAGTGGTTATAGTAATATGGTTTTTGGTCATAAGTATTATGATTATGTGCTAGAAGTACTTGATTATGCACATCAAATTTTACCTTTGTCACAAAAGAGAGAAGATAATTTTATCGCTGGTCATTCCATGGGAGGTTACGGAACAATCAAGTTTGCATTAGCTGAGGGACATCGATTTGCAAAGGCTTGTCCCTTATCGGCAGTATATGATGCTCAGACGTTCATGGATTATGATTGGTACGATTATTCTGGAGAAGCAATTGCAGGTGTTTCAAAAAATGCTACAGGTAATGACTTGGACCCATATTATTTAGTTGACCAGGCAATTCAACAAGGTAAAGAGATACCAGATTTATTAATTATGTGTGGTACAGAAGATGCTCTACATGAAGATAATAAAAAATTTATTAAATATCTAGATGAAAAGCAAATTTCATATTGTTTTGAGGATGGGCCAGGTGAGCATGATTATGCTTATTGGGACTATGCTATCAAACGTGCTATAGACTGGTTAGTAAAAGGGTAATATATGGTGAATCATATCACTAAGTAACGTTTAAAGTCGAGACGACGAAATCAATTTAAATACAAAATGGCTAATCCACTTGATGATGATAGGGATTAGCCATTTATTTTTATATTAGACGATCATTTTATATCATTGTCGAATTTTTCATGTCGTCATCGTGTGTCTATGATTTTCATTTTTCATCTATACTCGTTTACTAAACTGTAGTGCGGTATTCTTCTTCTAATTTTCCTAAATGTCTCAACGTAGGTGTAAGCGCAGCGAAAAAGAAACCTTCTTTCAATTTACGAGCTTGTGGCGCACGTGGAGAATATGCTCTAGAACCACCGTTTACCATCGAAGCTTGATTTACTTCTAATAATAGGTAACCAGCTTCTTTTTTAATTTTGATCAGTTCAGCAAAATTATCGTCTAAATCATCGTTTTCAATAATATGATAAAACGCGTTTTTAATCTGTTTATATTGGTTTTCATACGCATTGATATCGAATTCTAAATATTTATTGATGCCATTTTGTGCGTCAGAAAATTTATGAATTAAATCTAACGAAGCTCTGATTGAACCGAGCGCTATAGGAATTTGTAAAGCTACAAATTGTGGTCGAATGGCAGAAGCAAAACTTTTTGCTTCTTTTGTTATAATTTGTGATTCAGGGATTTCTACGTTTTTCATTTCAATAGCAAATGTAGCCGACCCATTGACACCTAAGAAATTTGATTTTTCATCTAAAGTTATACCTTTTTGATTCGCTTTTACAATAAACATCACTAACTCATCTGTATCATTTGCTTTAGAAATTGCTCCAAAATAATGATCAGACGCAATATTACTTATTGCAGGTAATTTGCCATTAATAATTAATGTGTTGTCATTATAATGATGTGTTAAATTGAATGATTCTAAATCGTTAAAAGATTTCATAGGGTTAGATAAACCTGTTGCTCCTAAAATTTCTCCATTTAACAACTGTTGCTGTAAAGTTTTATTTAAATGTGGTTGATTTGCGTGTTGTAAATAAGTTGAAAATGCTAATTGACACCATAGACAAAAACCTGTAGTTAAGCAGGATTTTGAGACTTCTTCAATGACTTCTAGATTATTTTTTAAGTCATTTTCAGAAAAATAGCCATCTCTAAATAAGCCTTGAATGAATGGTCGTGGGTAATAACTCCCTTCATCAATTTCAATAACATAGGGATCTAATTCTGTTTCAATACGTTTTTGTAAAGTCATATAAATTACTCCTTTATTCTCCAAATCTGATTAAAATTAATTTTTCTAAATAACTAATTATTCTATCTATCAAAAATCCAAAGAGTCCAATAAAGAAGATCGCTGATAATACATCTTCTAAATTTAACATATTACGCGCATCTACGATTAAAAATCCTAGTCCAGATTGGGCTCCAATCATTTCACCTGAAACTAAGAAAATCCAACTTGTTCCCACTGCCATGTGAATACCAGCCATAATATGTTTAAATGAAGCGGGGAATAAGATGTTACGATATAACGTCCAACCACTTAAATTCATATTTGACGCAATTTTTAAGTATTGTGGCTCAACATTCCTAACGCCTTTAATCGTACTAAATACAATCGGGAAAAAAGCAGCGATAAAGATGATAGCCATTGCTGGTAAACTACCAATACCAAACCATAAAACAACAAATGGCGACCAAGCTATAGGTGAAATAGGTCGTATAAGTTGAAATAACGGCTCTATTGCAGTGTGCAATAAGGTGCTTCGACCTAAAATAAAACCTGTTGGGACACCAATTAAAATTGCGATACTAAATCCAATAAAAAATCGAAATAAACTGATGCCCAGATGGGTAAATATTTCCCCGGTAATAATAAAATGCCAAATGCTCTGTGCTACTAGGATAGGACCTGGGAGTAATATCGGTTTATAATCTCCAATCCAAATGACACATTGCCAAATAAATAAGAAAAGTATGAATGTTAGTATAGGTAAAGTTTGCTTTTTAATTAAATTACCTGACATGCTGCTTATGCCTCCTTATACAATGTTGGATCAACGAATGATTTATAAGATGGTGTTTCGAAAAGTTGATGTTGGTTAATCAACTGTGTAATTTTTTGATAACCATCTTCATTAATTGATAAATTGCCATATGATGTCCATTCTGCGGATTGTTCCAACACTTTTCGATCTTGTTTAAAGTGCTTAGACATAATATCAACACTTTGTGATTTATCATTCATTCGATATCCAGCTTTTTTATAATCAGATATAAAACTTTGAGCAACATGTTTTTGATCTTTTATTAAGTCAGTTCTAAGTACTAAAGCACAACAGTATGCATCGGGAATCACTTCATTACCATGTTTTAAAGTTTTTCCTTTGCCTAACTTTTCTCCTAATGCGCCAAATGGTTCGGCCACAGAATATCCAGAAATTCTATGTTCATTTAGGGCAGCTGGCATTTCTGCTGGAGCCATTTCATGATAACTGAATGTTTGAGCATTCAAATTTAATTGTTTTCTCATTTCTTCCAATAATAAGTAGTGCGTTGAATAACGATGAGGGATGGCAAATCGATATTGATGCTCATTATTAAAATTGTTTACCGTTTCACCTTTTTGTCCCATAATGACGTTACCTTCGTGGTGTCCTAGCGCAACTGCTTTAATATCAGCACCCTTTTGTTTAGATTTCATAGCTAATTCTATTAAGGTTGATGCGCCATCAATTCTCCCACTATTTAATGCATCCATAAGATCTGGCCAATTATTAAACTTAATTAATTTTAATTTATAACCATTATGTTTAGCTTGTGCTTTTACTTTTTGAGTCATCATTAAGTTAGCAGAATGTGTAATTGGCAAATAACCAATTTTTAAAGTCTTTTGCGGTTGATTATGTTGATTATTCTTCTGTATAGATTGATTATTACATGCACTTAGTATAAGGATCATAATTATTGGAAAGATGATTATTTTTTTCAATAGTTACAACTCCTTATATGTAATATTCAGGTTCTGCTTGATGGTGGTTTAATGCGAATTTTTCCATAATATTATTTCTTAAAGTTAATAAATAACTATCATTTCTATTTCTCGGATGTGGTTGTTCAATTGAATATTGGCTTATAATATTACAGCCATCGCCGAGTAAGATAATGTAATCAGAAAGATAAATGGCTTCATCAATGTCATGCGTAACTAATATAATCGTAGCTGTAGATTGTTTTTGGAGTTGTACAAGTTGATCTTGTAATTTATAACGTGTAAAAGCATCCAGTGCGCCTAATGGTTCATCCATCAATATGACTTTGGGTTGATGGACTTGTGCACGGCAAAGTGCTACGCGTTGTTTCATTCCTCCAGATAATTGCTCTGGAAACGTCTTTCCTTTATGATCTAAATCAACATATTTTAAATAATTATTGATTTCATCATCACTCATTTCGCGATTTAATCCTAAACGAATGTTGTCATTAATGTTTTTCCACGGCAGTAAATTATGATGCTGAAAAATCATTAAACAATCAGGTGATGGATTTTGTTTTAATTGATCTTCAATTTTAACAGTACCTGACGAAGGTGTTAAAAATCCGCCTATAATGTTTAACATGGTAGACTTTCCACAACCACTTTTACCTAGAAAAGTAACTATTTTACCTTTTTCAATATTTAAATTAAAATCATCGATAACACGATGGTCTCCAAATTGATGTTGGATGTGATTAATGCGAATCATGGCAACACCTCTATTATTCCTATCTAATTAATATGTTTTTTGATGAAAAAAAAAGCGGCAGAAATCTAAAATGTATCATTTGATTTCATATTGCCGCTCCTTGAATAGTGTTTAGGTTATTTATAAGTTTACCCCAATTTTTAGCTTAAATAAGATTGTTAGCTAGCAATGGTGTGACGAGTGATACATACTTATAAATAACTTTTGCTAACTAAACCTGTGGAATTATAAATATAAAGAGAAAGTTTAGTTATAATTTTTCAATATCATCAATAGGTGTATCTACAGCTTTTCTTGCACGACGAACGGCGTCTTCATCAGGTGCATCATATAAGCAGATACATTTTGACATATCTTCACATACATAAGTACGTTGGAATTGAACTTCAGGGACTTCTTCATAGTGGACAGAATTTTTCTTTTTACGCGCTAAATATTGATCCATTGTGATACCTTCTGGGATGTTCCACGTAACAAGATAATCAACGTGTGCATCACCTTTTTTAACTTCTTCTAAGTCTTTACCTACTAAACGCACTTCTTTAACTAAATTAATGTTGATAGATGCATCTTCAAGAAATTGTTTAGCTTCTGTATCACTGTTCGCTTCTACAATAAAATAGCCATGTGTTAAATCTTCTGTTGCTTGTACTTCAATTAGTGTTGGTACATCACCAGTAGTGAGTTTTGCTGCTTTATCTTCTAAGTCTTTTTTAGACTTTGCGAAATCAAGATTATTTGCTTCGAGTAAATATAATGTCATTTAATAGAACCTCCAATGTTTATAATAAATGCATAGTACTATAATTCTTATCAAAATACAAGGATATAAAAGGATGTTATTTTAATTTTCTGATAATTGTTAAAAATTATATTCTATGTAAAGTAAAATCTTTCGGGAAACATCTAACGTTAATTTTTAAAAAATTTCAAAACGTATATAAAATGATATAAACATTTATATTTAATTAAACTGTATTAAATATAAGAAAAAACGGGGGGAGAAAATTTTAGGTTTCATAAAACTAAAGAAAACGTCAACTTCTATATTTATCATAGAAATTGACGCTTAAGCTTGAGCAAGCATTGTTTATGTTCTAACTTTTTATCGTTGTGATTTTAGATATTATAGTAAGACTGTTGCTAAAATTGGTGCAACAACGACTACGATTACACCTACGATTACTAGTGAAATAGAGGCCATTGAAGCTTCTGTCTCACCAAATTCTTGTGCAGATGACACTCCTAATGAATGGCCACTTGTACCAAGTGCGAGCCCACGAGCAATAGGGTTTGTAATGTTAAATAATTTAATGAGTTTGGAACCTAAAGCATAAATAATGACACCATTTAAGATTACTGCCAATGATGTTAGTTCTTTAATACCACCAATATCGGCTGATACTGGTAAAGCAATGGCAGTGGTAGCACCTTGTGGTAACATAGATGCAATGATTTCATTTGAAAATTGGAAAGCACTTGCAATGAAATAGATAAATACCAAAGCAGCTGTCGTTCCGAAAGCAATACCACCAAGGATCTGTTTCCAATATTTCTTAAGCACGTCACGTCTTTTATATAACGGAATCGCAAAACAGATAGTTGCAGGTTCTAAAAAGAAATTGATGATGTCGCCACCGATTTTATAATTTGCATAATCTATACCTGTTAACTTTAGAAATGCTATACCGAAGACCATGCTGACAAATAATGGTGTAAATAAAAAGAAGCCATTCGTCTTCTTGAATAATATCGTTGCTACGATAAAAGGTATAATAGATAATAAAATTCCAAAATATGGTGTGTTAATGCCTAAATGTTCAATCATAATTTTTCCTCCGCTAACTGTTTAGGATTTCTTTTCTTAGGTATAAATGATTTTGTAATTAACATTTGTGAGAAAAATCCTGTGCATAGTAATAATAAGATTGTAGAAATGATAATTAGCAATATAATCAAGATCGGACTTTGGCTTAATACGCCTAAAGAATTAATAACTGAAATACCTGCAGGTACAAATAAGAAACCGATATTATTTGTTAGCGTCGTACCCACTTTTTCAACTTCCCCAAGTTTAACAATCCCTGTACATAAAGCGATAAATAATAAGACTAGACCTATCACTGATGCTGGCATTGGAATAGGCATGAAACTTTCGATAATATTTGATAAAAGCATGATGATTGCCAACACTAGTACTTGATGAAAAAAGTTATACGTTTTTGAATGACTAGGCTGCTTCTCAGCTTGTTTTTTGTTTGTTTCCATAATGTATTTCCTCCCGAATTAATCTTGAGTTAATTATAATATGAAAACGGTTGCTACTAGTCGTTTTAAAGGTGAATTACGAAACGTATATACTGAGTTGCATTAATTACGATGTGACATTCAAAGTAAGCCCATATTCTGCTTGAATGTTTTCATATATGAGCGACTGACTTGGAATTTTAATGCATTTGTCATCGTAAGTTGATAGGTATAGTTAAACCAATGTTCTATTGTTTGTATGTGTACTTTATTAACAAGTGTGGCACGGTGAATTCTCATAAACAAAGGATCCCCAATTTTTTTTTCGTAATGGTTAAGTGGTTCAGTTGTATGATAATTTTCTTGTAAGGTGTTGATCGTAGTAATACCGTTATTAACAGAAATAGCAATAATATCTTCTAAATTAATGATATGAATACGCTCATCTACTTCAATAGGTAAAACCATTTGTGAGGTTGGCGTATTTTCTTTGTGTGCATCATTTTGATGCTGGCTGACATCATTTGCTTGTTTATAAGTATCGTGATCGAGCGCTGTTTCAACTTTATGGATGGCCTGTGCAATACGTTTTTGTTCGAATGGTTTTAAAATATAATCCGTCGCATCTAGCTCAAAAGCTTTAACGGCGAAAGTATCATGTGCCGTAGCAAAAATAATATGTGGTGGGTTTTGCATTTTGTTAATTTTATTTGCTAAATCGAGTCCACTCTCTTCCATTAAATTAATATCTAAAAAAATTACATCATAACGATCATAAAGTAAGAGTTCTAATGTTTCTGAAACATTTTCTGCTTCATTAATTACATCAAACGTACGAATTTCATTTAATAAGTAATGAAGTTCGTTACGCGCTAAAGGTTCATCATCTACAATAATTGCTTTCAATGTTTTTCGTCCTCTCTTATGAAAAATGGAATAGTATAACTTACGTTGGTACCTTCTTTGCCGGAATGAATATGCATTTTAGCTGTAATGCCAAATAAGCCCTCTAATCTGTGATTTAAATTCTCTAAGGCGCTACCTGTGCCTAAATCAGAATAAACACGTGTTTTACCTATATTATTAATTTTATCATCAGGGATTCCTGAACCATTATCTTCAACTGATATATATAATCCATCTGCTGTTTTATAAGCGGTTACGATAATACGATTGTTATATTTACGGTTTTTAAAGGCATGTTTGATGGCATTTTCTATAAGTATTTGTATTGCAAATGGTGGTACAAGTGCACCATAACATGAATCTTCAATATTGAATGAAACATCAAAACGATCTGGATAACGTGCTTGTTCCAGTGATAAATAAGCCTCAACTTGTTGCAATTCCTTTTCAAGTGAAATCGTATTGTTACGTGCACCTTGTAAATTTGAGCGGAAAAATTGGCTGAGCTGTAACAGTAACTTTCTTGCTTTTTCACTATCAATTCTGACTAAGGCAGAAATTGTGTTAATGGCATTGAAAAAGAAGTGCGGATTTACTTGTGCTTGTAGTGATTTGATTTCGGCATCTCTAACTAAAGCGCTTTGTGTTTCAGCTTGTCCTAATTCAAGTTGACTAGAAAATATCTCTGCAAGACCAGATGCTAACTGTTTGTCGGAATGAGAAACATCGTGCCTATTAGTAAAATATAGTTTTAAAGTACCAATAACATCATTCTTGACTCTTAATGGAACGACAATGGCTGCTTCAAGCGGGCATTCAGGATGATTGCAACCAATATCTTCCCTTGAATATGCTTCTTTTAAAGTACCTGCTTGTATTGCCTGTTTTGAAAGATTGGTAATGATTTGTTTTTGGGCAACATGATGATCACTTGCTGCACCTACATGCGTTAATATATCTTTACGATTAGTGATAGCGACTGCCGAAACACGCATAAGATCTAAAATAATGGTAGCTGCTTGTTTGGCAGAATGCTCATTTAATCCTGAACGGAAAAATGGTAATGTTTCATTTGCTAGTTGTAAAACATCGTGTGTTTGAATAGCACGTGTTTCTTCTTCTTGTTTGATTGTCGATAATATAATTGATAAAAAAATTGCTGTACCGATTGAGTTGATTGAAATCATAGGTAAAGCAATTAATTTAACTAGTGACCAAGCATGCTCCGTATTATCAGAAAAGATTAAGATACAAATCATTTGAATAACTTCTGTAGTACCTCCAATGATAGTACCTTTAACTATGGTAGGATACTGACGTGCACGCATTGCTCTATAACCAAAATAACCGGATACTAGCGCAATAAATATAGATGAAATCAGATAAATATAAGCATCAGCACCACCAATATAAACACGATAAATGCCTGAAATTATTGCGACAAAAATAGCGACGAATGGTCCTCCAATTAACCCTGAAACGCCTATGGTAAGTACGCGCGTATTTGCGAGAGAAGCCTCAGGATCTAAGTGATTATAGACACTGCCATTAACGACTTCATTGTCATTGATTTGTATACCTGTGAAGTTTGAAATCATAGAGAAACACCCGAAAATGATGATGAGCTGCCATTGTGAACTTCGTTTATCTCTTTGATTCATCATTGTTTTAAAGTGATTAATATTCATTAATATATAAGCGATAATAATAATAAGACCTACACGTTCTAGTAATAAAATAAATAAATTTAACATCTCATACACCTTTATAGATAATTTGTCTATCTAGTATAATACATATTTTTGATTATGTATTAATTATTCTTATAGAAAAGAATAGAATTTTTAAACGCTATCAATATATTTTGTGGAATAATTAAAAAGTTACTTAATACACTTTGTGTGCTCTTTTTTTAGCAATAAATTGAAGTAAATGTTATTTTTATCTTATTGACTTTTTTAAAAAATTTTTGAATTTTAAAAAGTCATGTTTACCATGTAATCATTATTATAAGACAAGAGAAAATGTTTTGGAGCTGGACAAGTTAAATCATTAATAATGATTATGGTTGTTTTACGGGGATTTAGGAGGCAAAATAATATGGAATCAGAACAACCATTTGAAGGAGATAACAGACTTCTTTTAGGTATTTTTTTAAGCGTAATAACATTTTGGTTGTTTGCTCAATCGCTCGTTAATATCGTTCCAGCATTAGAAGCATCTTTCACAACTAGTTATGGAACGATAAACGTAGCCGTAAGTTTAACCGCATTATTATGTGGTTTGTTTGTTGTAGGTACAGGAGGACTTGCAGATCGATATGGTAGGGTCAAAATGACTTATATCGGTTTGACTTTAAGCGTTCTTGGATCATTACTTATTATCATTCCAGGATTTGTCCCTTTGTTAGTACTTGGGAGAGCAATACAAGGGCTGTCTGCAGCATGTATCATGCCTTCGACATTAGCAATTATAAATGAATACTATATTGGAAGAAGGCGACAACGTGCGTTAAGTTACTGGTCTATCGGTTCATGGGGTGGTACTGGAATTTGTTCGTTTTTTGGTGGCATCATGGCTACCTTTGTAGGATGGCGATCTATATTTATTATTTCGATAATAGTAGCTTTAGTGTCTATGTATTTAATCAAACACACGCCAGAAACGAAAGCCATTCAAACTGAGGCATCAAAGCGTGCCAAATTTGATTTTGTAGGGCTAATTATATTAATAGTTGCAATGCTGAGTGTCAATTTAATCATTACACAATCTTCAAATTATGGTTTCTTTTCACCGCTTATTTTGATGTTAATTGTGATATTCATCATTTCAATTATTGTATTTATATTATTTGAAAACAAAGTTAAAAACCCATTGATAGATTTTAAACTTTTTAAACATAAAGCATACAGTGGTGCTACAGTGTCAAACTTTTTACTAAATGCTGTAGCAGGGACGCTTATTGTTGCGAATACTTATTTTCAATCGGGATTACATTTCACCTCATTCCAATCTGGTATGATGACTATTACTTACTTAGTAGCTGTTTTAATCATGATTAGAGTCGGAGAAAAAATCCTACAGAAAATCGGTCCTAAAAAACCAATGCTTATAGGTGCAGGGCTTAATGCGATAGGGATTCTATTAATCTCGTTAACCTTTTTACCTACACCTGTTTATGTCATCAGTTGTGTGTTAGGTTACTTAATTTATGGTGTGGGCTTAGGTATGTATGCCACACCTTCAACAGATACAGCTGTTACTACTGCGCCAGAAGATAAGGTAGGTGTCGCGTCTGGTGTATATAAAATGGCATCTTCACTTGGTAACTCATTTGGTGTAGCTATTTCAGGGACAATATTTACGATTATGTCAGCTCGTGACAATATTCATGTTGGTGCCATGTATGGACTGTGGTTTAATGCTGCATTAGCAATCATTGCATTTGTATTTGTATGGTTATTAGTTCCGAAAAAGCAATTTAATAATTAGTTATGGTAATAAGATTTTTGAAGTAAATAACAAAATGAAATGCATCCTCTATGCTAGATTAAGCATCAAGCATAGAAGGGTGCATTTTTTAGAGTAGTATATATGAAAAAATTAGGATATAGACAAACCTCATATGCGTAAATTAGTTTGAAATGTACAGTAAAATTATTGGTTATCATTGGGAAATCATATTATAATTTAGTAAACGCTTACAAGTAGGTCTGGATTGATGCAAACTTTATGGCAAAATGAACAAGATCGTTTAACTTTACTAAAACAACTTGTAAATCACCAATCAATTACGAATACACAAGGAGAGAAAACATTCCCTAATCTGGTAAACCAATTGTTATTTCAACTTAAATATTTTAAGACCAATCCCAATCAAATTCAAAAAATACTAACGGATGATGATAAAGAAGCATTAATTGCTTTTTATCAGGGTTCCCAATCCGGTAAAACTATTGTACTTGTTAGTCATTATGATACGGTCGATGTGTCGGAATTTGGTTTAGCTCATGATTTAGCTTGTAATCCTGATAAATTAAAGCAGTATTTTTTAGAAAACCAAAATTATTTAGATAAAGGGGCTGTAGAAGACTTACTTAGTGAAGATTACTTATTTGGTCGTGGGATTATGGATATGAAAGCAGGTCTCATGTTGCATATGTCTTTAATTGAATTAGCATCCATTGAACAATGGGATATTAATTTGATTTTAGTTACGGTTCCAGACGAGGAAGTAAATTCTTCTGGTATGAGAAAAGCGGTAGAAAAATTAGCAGAATTAAAAGCTAACTACGATTTAGATATACAATTACATTTGAATAGTGAACCTACTTTTCAGCAAGCTACTTCAGATGAAAAACATTATATATATTCAGGATCAATTGGTAAAATCATGCCAGCAGTACTGTGCTATGGAAAGGAAACACATGTCGGTCAGCCTCTTGAAGGTTTGAGTGCTAACTTTATGATGAGTTATATTACACAAGCGGTAGAATATAACACACAGCTAAAAGAACATTTTGAAAATGAATCCACACCTGTACCTGTAACATTAATGATGAAAGATATTAAAGATACATATGATGTGCAAACGCCATACAAAACCATAGGATTATTTAACTTCTTTCTATTTAACAAAACACCTAAAGATGTTTTTAGAGAATTCATAAATACGGTTATCACTGCTGTTGAGCGTTGTGAATCGGATTGGCTATCTGTATTAGAAACAGAAGATTACCAATTCGATAAAAAAATTAATGTTCTGACATATGAGCAACTTAGGCAATATGCTGTTAAACAGTACGGTGAAGAAGCAATCACTAATCTTATAGATCAAACACTTCAAGAAACGTCAGAGTTACATTTACAGAATATTCATGTTGCAGATAAGCTGATGCAAATATGTAAGAATATAGCGCCAGCTGTAGTGACCTTTTTTGCTTCACCTTATTATCCAGCTGTTAATGCTTCATCCGACAAGCACGTATCCTCAACTATAGAATTAGTGAAACATACACTAAATGAACAATTTCAGCGTAGTAGTGAACAAGTATATTATTTTAATGGCATCAGTGATACGAGTTATTTAAAGTTTGATGGAGATATGGAACAGATGGTTATATATGAGCAAAATACGCCAAATTTCAATCGTACATACACTATTCCTTTTGAATCAATAAAAGCCATCAGTGCACCTACATTGTTGATAGGACCCATCGGCAAAGATGCTCATAAATTAAGTGAGCGTCTGCATAAGCAGAGCGCATTAATAGAATTACCTGTCGTGCTAGAAAAAGTAGTTAAGTCATATATTTAAACTAGATATGTAGCTAGTACTTGTTAGAAGGTGTGCGATTACGCTATTATGAATAATAAATGTTTAAATAACTTTAATTGAAAAATGGAGTGTCAAATATGATAGAGGCGTATAAAGATTTTTGGAAAAAATATATAGATTTTCAAAGTAAATCCAATAGATTAGAGTTCTGGACACCAGTGCTGATTCATATTGTTAGTATATTTATTGTAGCTATTATTGGTGTTATTGCTTTTATTTCAGGTGCTTTTATTGTTGCTACAATCCTGTCAATATTGGTTGGGATTTTTGTTTTGGCAATGATTATACCAATGTTTGCTATTACATTGCGACGATTTTATGATGCAGGAAGAAGAAGAACTTCTGCCATCATTCTTATAGCTGTGTCTATTATTATGAACATTTCATTTGATTTGATTCAAATCAATAGCATAGCCATCTTACTTAATGTGATTGCATGGATATGTACGATTTTATTAATCATTGAAACATTGCTACCTTCTCGTAATGAATCGGATGCCACTTTAAAATGGTTATAGCATTTTAAATGCGAATGAAGATATGAGATAGCAAGTGTTTAGATGTATGAATTATGGCGAACTTTAATGTCGTAGTAGAGGAATAAGTATAATACACGTGTTTTAACAAAGATGTTCAAGTAATTTTCCAAAAATGAAAAATTAAAATTTATCGCTTATAAGCCGTTGTCATTAAAAGTCTGAAACATGTAAAAGATGTTTTGGACTTTTTTGTTTATGTTGTTAGGGTATAAAAATTATCTGAAAATTCATTGTATTAAAAAAAGTAAACCTTTAATATAAAAGAAGAAAGGTGGAGATAACATGGAATGGTTAAAATTGATTGGAATTTTAATTATAGTACTTGGTTTTTTATTCAAGATTGATACGATTGCTGTGATTTTAATCGCCGCTGTAGCGACGGGACTTGTATCAGGTTTAAATTTGTACGTTATTCTTGAAACATTAGGAAAAGCTTTTGTTGATAATCGTTTAGTTACACTTTTTATTTTAACATTACCTATGGTGGGGTTAATTGAGCGTTTTGGTTTAAAAAAGCAGGCCTCGAATATGATCGGTAAGGTGAATAAAGTTACGAGTGGGCGATTGATGACTATCTATTTATTCATTAGAGAATTAGCGGGTGTTGCATCAATACGTATCGGAGGACATCCACAGTTTGTACGTCCATTGATTAATCCAATGGTACAGGGTGCGTTAAGAACACGCTATCATTTGCAAGAACATGAAGTAGACGAAAAGGATATCGAAAAGATTAAAGCGCAGACTTCTGCGATGGAAAATTATGGTAATTTCTTCGGTCAAAATTTGTTTGTAGGGGCAGCAGGTGTATTGTTAATGGTTGGTACGTTTCAGTCTTTAGATATTAAAGTGAATGCCATTGATCTTGTATTAGCGTCATTACCTATAGCTGTTATTGTCTTTTTTATTGTGTGGATAAATAATATTAGATTTGATAAATATTTAGATCGGAAATACGGTAAAAAGCAGGTGGAAAGACATGAGTGAGCATACATTAAATCAAATTTTAGAACTATTTTACATATTAATTGGTTTACAATTACTTTATACGGCATATCGCGTGTTAAAAGCATCAACAAATAGCAAAAAATATGGTACAGCTTTATTTTGGATTTTATTAGCTATTTTATTTATTGCCGGTCCTTATATACCTAACGTAATCAATGGCATATTTATCATAGTTATGGGAATATTAACGCTATGTAAACAAGTGGTTATTAAAAATATTATAGATGTCAACGAAGCACAGGGAAATTTAGGTTCACAAAAATATGGAAATAAATTATTTATCCCCGCTATTGTTTTAGCTATAGCTGCGATTATCGTTTCTAATTGGACACCATTAGGAGGAGCAATAGGTTTAGGTGTTTCTTCGATATTAGGGTTACTTGCTGCATATATTGTTATTAAGCCAAATGGTAAATATATACTTTACGACAGTGACCGTCTAACCCAACAAATTGGAACAGTTGGTATACTACCACAGTTCTTGGCTGCATTAGGCGTACTTTTTACAGTGAGTGGTGTGGGGGATGTTATTTCCAAAGGCATATCCTCTTTTTTACCAGAGGGCAATCATCTTATAGGTGCGGCAGCATATGTCATTGGCATGGTGCTTTTTACAATGTTAATGGGTAATGCATTTGCTGCATTTACCGTTATCACAGCGAGTATCGGTATTCCATTTGTTATCGCCCAAGGTGGAGATCCTGTTATAGCCGGTGCACTGGCTATGACTGGTGGATTTTGTGGTACATTATTGACACCTATGGCAGCTAATTTTAATACTTTACCAGTTGCTTTATTAGAAATGAAACAAGAATTCGGCGTGATTAAAGCGCAAGCGCCCATTGCACTTATATTAATTTTGGTGCATATAGGATTAATGTATGTTTGGGCGTTTTAAAATGTAAAAAGTATAAATTAAAAAATGAAAAGGGGATGTTAATGATGAAAATATTAGTAACAGGGTTTGATCCTTTTGGTGGAGAAGAGATTAATCCAGCATTGGAAGCTGTTAAATTATTGCCAAATGAAATTGAAACACATCAGATTGATAAGATAGAAATACCTACAGTTTTTAATAAAAGCAAAGAAACTATAGTTAATAAATTAAAACAAGAACAATATGATGTTGTATTGGCAATTGGACAAGCAGGTGGAAGATTTGAATTGACGCCAGAACGTGTAGGTATAAACATTGATGATGCGCGTATACCTGATAATGAAGGTAACCAGCCGATAGATGAAGTTATTCAATCATCAGGCGATGCCGCATATTTTTCCAATTTACCAGTTAAACGTATGACAGAGGCGATTAAGTCTGCAGGGGTACCAGCGAGATTGTCTAATACAGCAGGTACTTTTGTATGTAATCATATTTTGTATCAACTTGGATTTTTACAAGCAACACAATTTCCAAATATTAAATTTGGATTTATACATGTGCCTTTTATTCCTCAACAAGTCACAGACAAACCTGAAAAACCATCCATGTCTATTCAAACGATTGCAGAAGGTTTGGAAGCTGCTCTCAAAGCGATTATAGAATCAGATGAGGACATTAAAATTGCTTTAGGTGAAACGCATTAAATTATTTTTAGAACATATATTAAAATAAAAAAGCAGTGACACATACTATGATGATAGCGGGTGTCATTGCTTTTTTTAGTGCGTAAAACAATGTAGTAATAAAGTCGTAACTTGTTATTTTAATAATCGTGTTCATTTCTTGAATAATTCATACGAACTTCATAATAAGTTTTTCCAAAATAAGTAGCTTGTTTATCATTGCTCAACTTAAATCCAACTTGCTCATAAAAATGAATTGCATTTTTATTTTCTTCAACTACCCATAGGGTTACATTGTCAGGATAAGATAATTCCAAGGCACGTTGTGTAAGTGCATAACCAATCATATGACGCTGATAATCTTCCAATAAATAAAGTGCGAAGATTTCACTCCAGTCGTCAGAAGAAGATGAGGATTCCGTTTTGCCATAAGATATGAAACCTACTACTTCGTTTTCGACGAGGGCAACTAATGTCGGAACATTGTGCAAATAAGACTTTCTGATAAATTGAGCTTTGTCTAGGTTTTCTAAGTAATTATTTTTAGATAAATGGTCATAAGTTTCCAACCAACTTTCATAGTGGACAAGTGCTTTACCATACTTATCTGCTTCAGTTAATGCTCTTATTGTAAACTCCATACATCTTCCCCCTTTGTTTATCAAATTGTAAATATTATAGCATCTAATGATGTGTAAAAGAAATTTTTGAATTCATTACAAGTAAATGAAAGCATTTTACAATTCAATAAAGTAACATGACTCATTGTTTAGTCAATATTTGTTTAATTGAGAGAATCCGCAAGTTTTAAAGCTTCTTGTTTTGCTTGTTTACTGTAATATGAATGAGCAAAGTGCATTTGTAAAATTAAAAACAAACCACTAAATGTCCAATACAAACCAAGTGCTGCTGCAGAATGTAAAGATATGTAAGTTATAAAAATAGGTGATAATATCATCATCACATAATATGTTTTGCGTTGATTTTTAGGGTAATGCATTGCATTTACAAGAGGTTGTATGAAATAAATAGCAGCTGCAATTAATGACATCCATAAATCAGGTTTTGTTAAATTGAACCATAAAAAATGAGGGAATTGATCTATTCCACCACTGCTAGGAAATTTAAGTGTCACGATTAAACCAAATAATATGGGCAACTGTATTAAAATTGGTAAACAACCGATAACGCTTTTTATTGGATTAATGTCATAACGCTTATAAGTGGTCATCAAATCTCTATTAGCTTCACGTTTTTCCTCCTGTGTTTGCGCATCTCTTACGCGTTGTTTGATGTTATCAATTTGCGGTTGTACTATCTTTGTTTTTTCTCTGATCAGATGCATGTTTTTAACTTGTATTAACATAAACGGCATTAAGATAAGGCGTATGGTCAGTACAATCATGATGATGGCTAACCCATAATTGTCGTTAAACAACTTTCCCAATCCATGCAAAAACATATCAATGGGTTTTACAAAAATAAAGTAAAACCAGCCACTTCTATCCTCTTGTTTTGAATAATCACAAGCAGTTAAAAGTAAAGGTAGCATCGTCATCATTAAGACAATCCAATTTTTCTTCATATGTTATTTCCTCCTGCTCGGGTTTTGAACAATGTAACTTTAACACAATTGCATACAATTTTTAAATATTATTTAAATAATTTCGAAAAACATTTTAATGAATGACTTACAGGTATGTTTGATATACAGAATGATTTGCTGAACGAAACTTATATGAATACAAGCGGAACATTTAAAGAATAAAGTGAAGTTGTGTCATAATGAAATTGTTAAACGAGTAGAGGAATGTGATAAATATGTTAATAGGCATGATTTCAGATTTACATATCGATAGACATAATAAACTAACGCCCAAAGATTATGAACAGGCATTAGTTACAGTAATTAAGCAACAAAAAATTGAATTATTACTTATCGCTGGAGATGTTTCAAATCATTATAAGTTAACGCAATCATTTGTGAAGGAAATCGAGATACAAACAATGATAAAAGTACTGTTTGTACCGGGAAATCATGATTTTTGGTCAACGGATACTGGGGCGACTTCTTCTGAAATCTTGGATACTTATATCAAAATGGATAATTGCTTAATAGATGATCCTTTTGTCATAAATGAAGCGTGGGCGATTGTAGGTAATACAGGTTGGTATGACTATACATATGCACACTCTAAATTCTCTTTGGAACGCATTGCACGTAGGAAATATTATGGCGCTACTTGGCAAGATAAAGTGAAAATAGATTGGCAAATTGAAGACCAAAAATTATCAATGATAGCGGCCAAACAAGCGATGAAGGATATTGAAAAAGTAAAAGATAAAAAAATTATATTAATGACACACATCGTGACTCATCGTAAATTCGCAGTACCAATGCCACATAGAATATTTGATTATTTTAATGCATTTATAGGTACTTCGGATTTTGATGAAATTTATACCCAATATGATATTAGATATAGTATTATGGGCCATGTTCATTTTCGAAATGTTTTTGAAGAAAACAACGTGACATATATTTGTCCGTGTTTAGGCTATCAACGGGAATGGCGTACACCAGATATAGAACAGGAAATCAACCATGCGTTACACAAAATAGAAATTAATTAATCATTTTTGTAAATGAATGCTCATACGTCCAGGAGCATTATAACTGCTTTCTAATTTCTGTTTGTTAATTTTTATAATTTGATATTTATTCGGAAAAATAGCAGGTATAATAATTGATTTCCATAAATTAGACCATAATGGATCAATATAATAATAATGGTTATCGTCATAACCAATCAGCACGGTAACATGAATGTTTGATACCAATTGATGATGTGCATTATCAATTTTAAATGTTTTGCTAAAAGGCTTTTGACCTAAAACAGTGTGATAAATGATGACAGGTTGCCCTTTATCAATGACGTCACATAATGAAGCCAGTGATTTCCCAGTACTATTAACAATACGTTTATCATACGTTTGTAAATAGGGTGCTAAGGCTGTAGGGAAAATCGTTTGATGATAACCACCCCATTTTACCCATAAGTGATGACCTACATAGCCTTTATATGGATTATTTGCGTGTTTCGGCCAGTGTTTCATGATATGTGTTGCTGGTATTTTGTGATTATTGAATTGTAATATCATTGCACTTGCTATGCCTTCGCACCCCATAATCATAGGTATCGGGAACAATTGGCTAATTGGTTTAACGGCTAATAATTTTTTATTCATAGATAGAGACTCCTGTATCGAATATTAAAGATTTATTAACATTGATGATTGCTTTTATTATATATCTATATCGATTTAAGTGACTACAAAGATGCTTAAATCATAGTTAATATTAGATATATTTTAATAAAAATGGTTATAATGTGCGAAAGGGGTTGAAAACAATGGATTATAGAATAGAAACATTATCCGACATTCCAGTGCCAGTTGTAGGGGTAAAAAGAGCATATGCAACTGGACAAAAAGCACAAGAAAATATTTTTAAGTTTTGGATGGAATTTGAAGCAATGGGTTACAAAAATCACTTGATATCACAAAGTAATCAATACCTCGAAGGGTTATTAGGTGTTTGTCTTCCTAAAGAAAATGGCGAAATGCATTATTTAATAGGTGTGACAAATGAGGAAACGCAAAGTGATTGGGAACAAGTAGAATTAGTAGAAGGCAGATACTTAGTATTTGATGCCAAAGGTCCAGTTCCAGAATCGATTAAACAAGCAATGCAAACCATTCATAGAAAAATCTTACATACTCTAGATTATGAATTGCGAAGCGCTCCTTTTTTTGAGTTGTATAAACCAGGTGAATTACATTCAAACGACTATATTACTGAAATTTGGTTTCCAATCAAATAGTAGAATAGAAGTTTGAAATCAACGATGTTAGAAATATAAACACAATTGTGTCATGTAATCGCCCATTTCTATTTCAAGTCAAGTAGAATTGGACATTTATTGTGTTTATAGTATTTTATAGATTGGTATATTGAGCAAGCAAAAGAAAAGACGCCACTAAATGGCATGTTGAAACATGAATTTAGCGGCGTCTATATTAATTTTTTAACCTAAGTTTTCCAAATCAATACATATGTTATTAAATTAATTGTGAATGTTGATAATGCTTTGAATGTATTTTTTAAGCTTTAATTCATGTTATATGCTTATTAATAAGAAACGACTTTAACCCAATTTCTAACCCAATGATTAGCACTGCAGTGATTAGTAAAATAATCGTATATGGTAAGATACTGTATTCACCTTGTAATCCTACTAATGGAGACATGATACCACCAAGTATAAATTGAAATAGACCTAGTAAACTGGAAGCATTACCACTACCACCAGTACGCGCTTCCATTGCTAATGCAAAGCTTAAAGGTCCGATACCTGTTACAGGACATACATTTAAAAAGAATGCGATAATTAATACCCATAATGGTAAATGCAGTGTTAATACCACAATAATAAGTACAACCCCAATTATTTGAACGATTGTTAACATAATTAGCAAAAAGTAGCGATTTATATATGCCACAAGTAAGGCTGTAAGTTGACTCATAATAATAAGGCCAATGCCGTTAAAAGCAAACAAATAACTAAATTGCTGAGGCGTCATGTCATAAATTTTTTGTGTAATAAACGGTGCCGCAGATGAAAAACTAAATAACATTACGTACGTTAAGCCTTGTAAAATCATTGGAATAATAAATGCAGGCGTTTTTAACAAATGAGCAAAATCTTTAAAAATAACTTTGAAATTAAGTTTTGCTCTGTTTGGTTGATGTGTTTCTTCTAAATGGCGAATCGACAAAAATAAAATAATAACACTTACGATGGTCAGAATTACAAATACTGCTTTCCAATTGGATATCGTTAGTGCGTATCCACCTATGATTGGCGCAATAATCGTAATGATTCCATTAATTACAAGTAATGCTGCTAGTCCTTTAGCTAATGCTTTTCCTTCATGCTGGTCTCCCATAGTAGCTTTGGCGATTACTATTGCACCTCCGCCAGTTAAACCTTGAACTAGTCGCAAAGTGAGTAAGACACCCATGGAAGCTGTGAAAACCGCCAGTAAAGAAGCGAGCGCATAGATTGAAATGATAAATAAAGCAACTTTTTTTCGTCCGTATGTATCAGACAAAGGTCCAAATATAAATTGTCCAATAGCAAGACCAATCATTGCAAATGATAAAGTAAGCTGTGCTTGAGATACAGATGTACTAAAGTCATGTTGCACATTCGGTAATGATGGCACATACATATCTATGGTTAAAGGACCAAATGTAGTCATGATACCTAACACAATAATGACCATAATTGGCAGTTGACGATTTGAAATCTTGTCCATGTTTGAAACTCCTTTAAAATACTCTCTAATGCTTAATTATAAACATGTTATCTCGTTTTGTAACTACTTATAGAAGTAATATATTAAATACCATGTATACTTAAAAACGAGCATATTAATTGAGCTCGTTGTAGTTATTAATATAATACAAAACATACATTTATATGATAAAGTATTATACTAGATATAGCGCGTTAATAATATGTTTTTAATAGCAATTATTCAAAAAGACATGGAAATTTACTAAGGAGTAAAAAATGAATTTGACTAAAACACACTATGAAGTGATTAAATTTGTGATTGTAGGCGGTATGAATACTTTAAATTATTACATTGTCTATCTTTGTTTATTGAAGTTATTAGAAATGAATTATTTAGTTAGTCATATCAGTGGATTTATCATTAGTTTTGTTATTTCTTATTATTTAAATTGTTACTTTGTTTATAAAGTGACACCAACTTGGAGTAAATTCCTAAAGTTTCCATTAACTCAAGTTGTCAATATGGGCATGCAAACTTTATTATTGTACATTTTTGTACAATGGTTTGGTATATCATCTGTGATAGCACCTTTTGCAGGGCTTATCATTACGATACCTATAACATTTGTGCTCTCTAAATATATTTTGAGAGATTAGTTAAATGATTAATAGACCAACATTTTAAATATAGTTATTTTTATGAGATCAAGTTTCGGAATCAAAAATATGATTTGTTTCAAACTTGGTCTCTTATTTTTGCTCAATTTTATAATTAATATTAGGATTGGCTAAAAAAATAATTAGTTTATTTATATTAAATAATTTTTGAATAAAAATCGTTGTAAATATGTTTGTATTGAGTCATAATAAGTATTCAATCATACTGAAGGTGGAACGTAAGATGAGTCAAAAAGAAAAATTGGAAACAGCACAAAAAGGTGCCTTTTTAAGTTTAATCGTCTATATCATATTATCAGTGACTAAATTTATTGTAGGTTATTTATATGATTCTGCAGCTGTAAAAGCAGATAGTTTAAATAACATGACAGATATTATTGTTTCTTTGGCCGTAATTATTGGGTTGAAAATTTCTATTAAACCTGCAGACCAAAACCATCCATATGGACATTTGAAATCTGAAAATATATCATCATTACTCGTGTCATTTATTATAATGTTTGTAGGTATTCAAGTCATTATAGAGAATGTTCCTGAATTATTCACAAACGAACATCATACTCCTAATATTATAAATATTTATGTCAGTGTCATTAGTGGTTTGATTATGCTAGCTGTGTTTTATATTAATCAAAGAATTGCTAATCATACCCAAAGTAGTTCTCTGAATTCTGCAGCTAAGGACAATTTGTCGGATGCGTTAGTGAGTTTAGGAACTGCAATTGGTTTAGTATTTACACAATTTGGATTTCCAATCATTGATACGATATTAGCCATTATTTTAGGCTTACTTATAATATATACTGGTTTTGGTATCTTTAAAGAATCAATTTTTACATTAAGTGACGGTTTTAACGAGCAAGAATTAGAAGCTTATAAAAATTATGTGTTAGAAATTGAAGATGTAATAGAAGTACAAAATATTAAAGGTCGTTACCACGGTAGTAGTGTTTTTGTAGATGTAACGATTGTAGTAAAATCAGATTTGTCTTTAGAGGAAGCACATCACATTTGCGACAAAGTAGAACAACATATGCATAGCAAAGGCATTTCTTCAGTTTATGTGCATCCTGAGCCACAGTCAATACAGTAACTAAGATGTCGAGAAAGTAAATAATTTTGATTATTATCATGACTTATATTCATATTAAGTTAATAAACTACTAATGGATAACCTGAATTAAGGTATTTAATGAATATTGATGTATAAACTGAAATTTTATTAGCTTATTTTATAGTAAAAAAACGAGTGGAACAGAAATCTATTTTTATCAAAAAGATTTCACTGCTCCACCCTGGCAAGAATGACTAGAATTTAAAAAAAATATAGAGGAACACCTGAGATTCAGCCCATGCATAAGCCCCACTAACTCAATAAATTGAGAAGTGGGGCTTTATTTTTTTACATATTGAAGAAATGCATAAAATTCGTTTTACCACCAACCATTTGCAGCACGGAATTCAATTGCTGCATCAATTGAGCCATAACGTTCTTCAGCGTATTGAATCATACCTTTTGTTTGTTCAGTTACAGATCCAGTACCCCAAGCTTCCTTCGTTTGTCCTAAACCTCTATATCCTAATTCATTCACCGCATCTGGGTTACCGCTTGATTCTGGCATTACAATGTTATCCCAAAGTGCTTTTGTACCACCAGCAGCAATAAATTCACTATATACATCATTGTTTGCATGAGTAGTTTCTGCAGCATCAGCTGTAGATGTATTTGAAGTTAAACCAACACCAGCAGTAGCGATTGTTACTGATGCGAATGAAGCTAATAATAATTTTTTCATTTGAAAAATCCTCCTAATAATTGTTTGTTTTAAATAATTTCAAATTGTATTTGTTAATCTGCATAGTTGTTTTAAAAGTGCTTATTTTTGTCTGTCGTATTGCTCGGTTTATCAACGTTTACAACTATAACATCATTTTTTTATAGACAGGTTACAGTAAAATAAAAATAAAAAGTCATTTATGAATAAATGAATACAATCATTTCAAAATTAAGTGTAAATTGTTATAATTTTAATGTATGGCATGAGAAATTATAGATAAGTATTGTCGTAACAAGATTTATATCTGTATATCACTGTAATATTTTTGTAAAACGGGTGATAATATAATTTTATTCAATGGAAAGAAGGAATATTATGCCAAAACTAATTTTATGTAGACATGGACAAAGTGTTTGGAATGCTGAGAATCTATTTACAGGTTGGGCTGATGTAGATTTATCAGAACAGGGAAGAACTGAGGCAGTAACGTCGGGAAAAAAATTAAAAGAACAGGGTATAGAGATTGATATCGCCTTTACGTCTTTATTACAACGCGCCATTAAAACTACATTTCACTTATTAGATGAATCTCAACAGTTATTTATTCCTGTTATTAAATCTTGGCGCTTAAATGAGCGTCATTATGGTGGATTGCAAGGTTTAAACAAAGATAAAGCAAGAGAAAAATTTGGAGAAGAACAAGTACATATATGGAGACGTTCATATGACATAGCACCACCTGAACAAAGTGAAGAACAAAGAAAAGACTATTTAAATGATAGAAAATATGAACATTTAGATAGAAGAGTTATGCCTGAATCAGAAAGTTTGAAAGACACTTTAATTAGGGTGATTCCTTATTGGAACGACCAAATTTCACAACAGTTATTAGATGGAAAAACTGTGCTTGTTTCTGCACATGGAAATTCATTACGTGCATTAATTAAGTATTTAGAAGATGTATCAGATGAAGATATTGTAGGATATGAAATTAAAACTGGAGCGCCTTTGATTTATGATTTAACAGATGATTTAAAAGTAATAAATAAATATTACTTATAGTTTTTCAATAAATGTAAGTAAAAAAAGACCTCATAAATAGATAATGAATCGTTTAAATAAAATAATGGCTGATCCTGAAGTATATAAATGTATATTTTCAGGAATCAAGCCACATTTTAGAAGTAATGCGACAAAACCAGAAACAAATTACCATTGGTTTTGAAGTGTTACTTCTATTTTTATTTATTTCGCTTATGTTGTTGGATAATTTTGCGTGCACGTTTCCGTGTTTTAATATTAGGACTATTTAAATTACGACGTGCTGTTTGTAAATCTAATTTCATGGTGAGGACCTCCTTTATCTATAGATATTATGTAAGAAAAAACCTGAAATATAAATAGTAATTATTACGATTTATAACTATTTTTTAAATCTCTCAAAATAAAAGATTAAAATAAAACTAATATTTTAAGTATTTTTAATGATAAATTAAACTAAAATATGTATAATGCAGAAATGCGACTAAAAAGAGTTGATAAATTAATAGAAAATAGGAGTACAAAAATGGATCAAAAGACGAAAATTATAATGATTTTGATGATGTTGTGTGGTGGATTTTTTGGATTATTAAATGAAACCTTATTAACTACAGCATTACCAAGCATAATGAAAGATTTTAAAATAGATTACACACAAGTACAGTGGCTTACTACGGCCTTTTTATTGACCAATGGTGTAATAATCCCATTGTCAGCAATGATTATTCAAAGATACTCAACAAGAAAAGTATTTTTAACTGCAATATTTATCTTTTTTATCGGGACTTTAATTGCAGGATTTAGTCCAAACTTTTCTGTTTTATTAAGTGCAAGAATTGTTCAAGCACTTGGTTCTGGTATCATGATGCCACTGATGATGACGACGATCTTAGATGTATTTGAACCTCATGAAAGAGGTAAATATATGGGGACTTTTGGTTTGGTGATTGGTTTAGCTCCAGCAATTGGTCCGACACTGTCTGGTTATTTAGTAGAGTATTTAAATTGGCGTTCATTATTCCATGTCGTTGCTCCAATAGCTGCACTTACTTTCATTGGTGCACTTAAATTCGTCAAAAATGTTGGTACTAATCGAAAGACACGTATTGATATTTTATCAATAATCTTATCTGTGTTCGGTTTTGGTGGTTTGCTATACGGTACAAGTTCAATTTCTCGTGATGGCTGGAACGATCCAATTGTATTGACTACTGTAATTGGTGGCATTATTTTAGTTGCTGCTTTTATATTTCGTCAAACACGTTTGGAAAATCCACTGCTTGATTTTTCAGTATTCAAAGATAGTCAATTTGCCGTAGGTATTATCATAATGGCTTTTACCATGATTTCAATGATTGGTTCTGAAACAGTGTTACCGATGTTTGTGCAGAATATTATGAATGACTCAGCACTTCAATCAGGATTGATTTTATTACCTGGAGCTATCGTAATGGGGATTATGTCAGTGATTTCAGGTTTACTCTATGAAAAATATGGTGCTAAAATATTAGCATTCATTGGTATGTTTATTGTAGTTGTAACAACTTCTTATTTTGTAATCATGGATGAACATACTTCATCAGCGATATTAGCTACTGTATATGCTATTCGTATGATTGGTATCGCACTTGGTTTAATGCCATTAATGACACATACAATGAATCAATTAGCGCCAGAAATGAATGCCCATGGTTCATCGATGACAAATACTATACAACAAATATCTGCATCAATTGGTACAGCAGGTTTGATTACAATTATGAGTCAGGTTGCTAAAAACTACACACCAAATATGTCTGAGTTTAAAGATATGAGCCAAAAACAAATGACAGCAGAAATTCAACATCAAGCATTGCTAAGTGGGTATCACGGTGCCTTTTGGTTTGCAGTCATTATATCAATTATTAGTTTAATCAGTGTGTTTATGTTAAAAAGCAAAAGACAACTTAAATTAGAAGAAAAAAATGCTGAATAATTAAATTTGCGACATTGTAATGCATTAAGCGAAATTGTCTTGTAAATGATATTAATATTATGATACTTTGATATCAATATAAATATTATGAATGGAGCGTATGGATTATAGAACACTCGATGCATTTAAATAATGAACCTTTTCAATTAATGAAAAACGAAGTCAAAACGATTGAAATTAGATTGAATGATGAAAAAAGACAAGAAATTAAAAGCGGCGATTATATTGTATTCCAAAATTTAATGAATGAAGAAACATTAACAGTCCAAGTTAAGGAAATTGTAGTGTTTTCTTCGTTTCAGTCACTGTTGAACCAATATACAAATGAAGAAGTTGGAGCGAAAGCAGATGATCAACTTTCTCAAAAATTAGCGGCTATATATCAAATTTATTCACAAACAGATGAACTTAATTACGGTGCATTAGCAATCAAAGTGGCACTAATATGATGAAAATGAAATTAATTGAGTTATAGCTAGGATAAAGTTGTACCATAGGTGAAAATTTAATTTTTCACGGTAAATATGACACTTTCGTTAAATTCATTTATGAATGAATTTTTCGGAAGTGTTTTTATATAAATATAAAAATAATGTTATAGTTCTAGCACATCAAAGATTTTCGTTGTAAGATAAAACTTATGGTTAAATAATATTAGATATGAGAAGTAATATTAGGAGTGTAAATATGAAAAAATTAATGACGATGGTGTTCATTTCAATAATCATTATAGCTGGGTGCAGTAGTGGGAAATATGCTGATGAGATTGACAAAGCAGTGCATCAACAGAAAAAACAACAAAAGATTTTAGCTGATAAGCAAAATGGCGATGTGGAATCTAAGTTTGAAAAAAAGAATGCGAATATCTATGTGTATGACAAAGGTAAATATGTGACTATTGCTTATAAACCATTAAAAGATGATGATGAAGTTCATTTTTATACATATAAAATAACAGATGGTAAAGCACATTACTTAAAAAACTTTAATTCAAAATCATATTCACATGCACATGATGCGGATTATAAAGAAGAAAATATGAACTTAGAAGAATAAAACAAGATAAGAAGGTGTGTTTTTAACAAATGAAGAAATGTTGGTTAAGTTTGTTATTAATGGCAGTAGTCATTTTTGTTTCCGCATGTTCGAATGCCAATCAAAATGTACATCAAGATGACAAATATGGAAAAGGTGGAAAGATTAAAATTATTGAGTATGGTGATTTTAAGTGCCCATATTGTAAAAAAGTAGAAGAACATATTATGCCTAAATTAAAAAAAGAATATATTGATACGAAAAAAGTAGATTATCAATTTGTTAATATGGCATTTTTAGGAAAAGATTCAATTATAGGTTCAAGGGCAGGTCATGCAGTAAGGCAATATGCACCTAAACAATATTTAAAATTTCAAAAGTTAATGTTTAAGCAACAACCGAACTCAGAAAAAAAATGGATTACCGAACAACTCGTTGATCAACAAATAAATCTATTGGAAATTTCAAATGGTAAAAAAGAAAAGATAAAAGCGAGTTATAAAACAAAAGATAGTGAATCATGGAAAGCAGCCGAACAAGATCAAAAACAATATAAAGAAAACCATATTGAAACAGCACCTACAGTTTTTGTAGCAGGTAAAAAAGTAGAGGACCCGTATAAATATAAGAACTATAAAAAAATACTTGAAGAAAGTTAAATATTAAAATTTAGATTTAAACTTTAATATCAAAAGCCCGTTCCTGAACGTTTTATAAAACATTTAGGAACGGGCTTTTTTAGTTTATATGAAAAAGAAGGACTAACTTATTAAATCGAAACAATTACGAAAAAAATCAAAATATGTATTGCATATCTTGAAAAGTACAGTTATAATTTTAAATCGTAATGATTACTATCTAAGGAGGAATAAGAATGAAAAAGTCAATATACATACTGTCATTTGTCATTATATTAGCGATCATCGTTACTGCTTGTAGTGCCACAAAGTCTAACGAATCAAAAGATAATGACAAAATAAAAATTAATACTACTGTATTTCCATTAAAATCATTTGCCAATCAAATAGGTGGAAAGTATGTTTCAGTTAAATCTATTTATCCTACTGGTGCAGATTTACATACATATGAGCCAACACAAAAAGATATTATGAATGCGAGTAAAGCAGATATGTTCCTGTATACAGGTGACGATTTGGATCCTATTGCTAAAAAAGTGGCAGCAACAATTAAAAAGGATGATAAAAAGGTATCGTTAGGAGATAAAATTGATAAAAGCGAATTATTAACTGATCAACACGACGAAGAACATGAAGAACATGGTCACCATCATGAACATGGACATCATCATGGCGGCTATGACCCTCATGTATGGTTAGACCCAAAATTTAATCAAGTCTTTGCAAAAGAGATCAAAGATAAATTAATAAAGCAAGACCCTAAACACAAATCTTATTATGAAAAGAACTATAATAAGTTGAAAGAAGATTTGATGGGCATAGATCAAAAAATGCAAAACATCACTGAAGATAAGCAAGGTAATACCGTATATATATCACATGAATCTATTGGTTATCTTTCAGAAAGATATGGATTTGTACAAAAAGGTATACAAAACATGAATGCTGAAGATCCATCTCAAAAAGCATTAGCAAAAATTGTGAAAGAGATTAATGATTCATGCGCAAAATACATTTTGTATGAAGCCAATGTTTCTAATAAAGTCACAGATACGATTCGCAAAGAAACAAAAGCAAAACCATTGAAGTTTAATAACATGGAGTCATTATCAAAAGAACAAGCAGAAGATAATAAACTGACATATCAATCCCTAATGGAAAAAAATATAAAACATCTTGATATGGCATTAAATGACAATGTTAAAACAGATGATGAACACGCACATAATAAACATGAAAAAGCAATTGCTGATGGCTACTTTAAGGATAGTCAAGTAAAAGATAGAAAATTAACTGATTATGAAGGAGAATGGCAATCAGTTTATCCGTTTTTAAAAGATGGCACGTTAGATGATGTCATGAAACACAAAGCAAAAGAAGATAATCAAATGACTGCAAAAGAATATAAAGCATATTACCAAAAAGGATATAAGACAAATATTAGTAATATAAATATTACGGAGGATACGATTACTTTTAAAAAAGACGGTAAGACCTTAACTGGCCAATACAAATACGATGGGAAAGATATTTTGAAATATGAAAAAGGTAATAGAGGTGTCAGATATTCATTTAAACGAGTAGGCGATAATAAAGATTTACCAAAATATGTACAATTTAGCGATCATAATATTGCACCTAAAAAAGCAGAACATTTCCATATATTTATGGGAGATAATAAACAAAAAGTATTAAAAGAATTAGACAATTGGCCAACATATTACTCAAGTGAATTAACAAAAGCACAAATTAAAAAAGAAATGTTAGCACATTAAAGTCTAAATCAATGTGTGGATTTAAGTGAAATTAATTATTTATATAGATAATGAGTAAAATTTTGTTTTACGGGAATATTTTTCATAGAAACACAAATATGAGCTTTTCTATTGATATATAAAATATACCTGATATAATAAATGTATCAATAGAAAGTTAATAATTTGGAGGTATGAATTTTTATGACAAAATTTAATTTTGATCCAGCACATTCAGTAGTAGAATTTTCAGTTAAACACCTGGTGATTTCAAATATAAAAGGTAGATTTAATGAATTCGAAGCTTCACTTGAAGGAGATTTAAATGATTTAAGTACAATTAAAGGTGGTTTAACAATCAAAGCAGATTCAATTGACACTCGCGTTGGTGATCGTGATAATCACTTAAAAAGTGGTGATTTCTTAGATGTTGAAAACTACCCTGAAATTAAATTTGATGTAACAAAAGTAGATGGAAATTCAGTTACTGGTAATTTAACAATTAAAGATGTAACTGAAGAAGAAACTTTTGAATTATCATATGAAGGTCAAAGTAAAAACCCATTAAATGGAGCTACAACAGCAGGATTCATCGCTAATGGCACAATTAACCGTGAAAAATATGGTGTGACATTTAACCAACCACTTGAAACTGGTGGCGTAATGATTGGTAAGGATATAAACTTCCAAGTAAGCCTTGAATTTGCATTAGAAGATTAATAACAAAAATTATAGTAAAAAGGTCCAAGACTGATGTTTGTCTTGGATCTTTTTTTGTTATATAAAATTTAAAATCTTTTTATGCGGGTATAAAGTATTAAAAAGGGGGATTTCAGTGGCAACAATGTTACCTAAAATTGGTCGTCCAGCAACGAATGCGTTAGCTTCGATCGGTATAAATACTTTAGAAGAATTAGCAAAATATGAACGAACTACTATATTAGATACTCATGGCGTAGGACCTAAAGCGATCAGCATATTAGAAAATGCGTTAACAGAAGCAGGACTATCATTTAAAAATGAAGCGGCTTCAGAATTTCCATTTGAAATGGTTGGAGATTTAGGGTGTGATAATGCACCCAAACGGCGAATCATGTTAGATTTTCTAATTGGATCTGCATTAGCTGATAAGAATAAGTTATCACAAACAGTTGTGTCAAATTTCAAGTGGCAAGTGCCTGGTGCTTTTGAATTGAACAGTTTAGATGAATTTCACAATGAAATTGAAGCACATAAAGTAGATATTAAAAGAATAGAAGTGACGCATAATTTAACACACGGAAAGTTTGGTGCAATGCATGGTACTCAGTTAAATAGTGATGGCACAGCAGTCTACTTTGCGGATTTTATTGAGTTTGAAAGCAATCGTAAAAATGCCAAAATTAAAACAGTGACATCTTATGTAATTATGAATGATGAATAAAAAGGAGCGTTTTAAGTGAGTATAGAAGTAAATGAAAATAAAATTATATTTAAAAGAGATTTTGAAGCAACTGCAGAAGAAATATTTGACGCATATACTGAGCAGTCTTTATTTGAACAATGGTTTCACCCTCAAGGTGCAACAACAAAAGTGTTCGAATTTAATATTGTGACTGGAGGTCAAGCGTTTTTTGCAATATATACTGATCAAGGTACAAGTTATACATTAACAAAGTATAATGAAGTCAAAGCACCTTATTTAATTGATTATAACGATTACTTTACTGATAAAGAAGGTAATATTGATAAAAATATGGCTAGTATGCGTAATGTCATTCAATTAGAACAGAAAGGTGAGAATTCAACACGTATTATATCCACTGCAGAACTACCAGATCCTAAATCAGCACAACAATTACTTGATATGGGTGTAGAAGCGGGTATGAATAGCACATTTGATAATTTAGAAACACTTTTAAAAAATAAATAGTCATAGATATGTAAGAATTGAAACACTTGTACACTTTAGCTTTTAGTTATAATAAAAGTGAAAAGAGGTGAGTGTATTGAATAAACGTTATTTAAAAGTATTAGGGTTATATACGATAAGTACGCTTGTACCAGCTATGATGTTAAATGAAAAATGTTTAAGTAGCAGTACATTCAAATGGTTATTACGTACTTTAACAGGCTATGGTATTTTTGCTTATGGCCTACATATATTAACAAAATTTAAAAAATAACAGCAAGCAGCGCGATTAAGTTAGAGCTATCCACGCTCCAATATGAGCGCAAATTCGTTATGAACTGTCTCTAATATTTGGAGTGAAATAAAGACACTTTCGTTGAATTCACATTAATAAGAATTTATACGGAGGTGTTTTTTTATGTAAAATAGAAGTACGTCTATTAAATTTGAATAAAAAATAATACAATGAATCTGTAAGTTTGAAATCTAAATATTTTAAAGGGGAAGGGTGTCGATGTTGATAGATAATAATAAAGCCATCAAAGATACATATATGTCAGGCGAAACAATTAAGAACATTAATAATCAAGTTCAAATGAAGGATGTAATGTTTGACCAAACACCTGGACGTTATGCATTAAAATCGATTATGTCTGGATTTTTGTTAGCCATTGTAACAGTTTTCATGCTTGCAATAAAAACACAATTTGATGGTGCAAATGAAGGACTCATTAACTTAATAGGCGCTATTTCATTCAGTTTAGCCTTAGTATTAATCGTACTAACACATTCAGAATTATTAACGAGTAATTTTATGTATTTAACAGTTGGATGGTATTATAAACTTATCGGTATGAACAAGGCTTTACTCATCATGTTAGTATGCTTCTTTTTTAATATTATTGGAGGTTTTGTATTATTTGGGCTAATGAAGTTTACGCCTATAATGACAACGGAAATGGTGACAAGTTTAACAACGCTTGTAGATGGAAAGACCATAGATACGACATGGTATGCCATTTTAGTAAAAGCCATTTTCTGTAATTTCTTCATAAATATTGGAATTTACGTATCAATTCAATTTAAAGATGGTTTATCTAAAGCTTTCTTCATAGCCTGTGGTGTTATTGTCTTTGTATTTATGGGTTATGAACACGTAGTATTTAATGCAGGTTTATATGCTGGTACGGTTTTTTATAATTTTGACGCTGTCGCATGGCTACACGTTTTAAAAAATATAGTCTTTGCTTTTATAGGTAATTATATTGGTGGAGGTATATTTGTTGGGCTGGTTTATGCTTATTTAAACGGTAAACGCGATAGTTTGCGCAGTTGATTTTAAGATAAAGTAGAAAGACAATGCGGTTTCTTTAATGAAATCGTATTGTCTTTTATTTTTTATCTATAAAACAAAAAAATTGACTCATTTATCAAGAAACCATATTGTATTACTGTAAATTAATGTTTGAGATTTAATAAAATGAAGCTTTAAGAGAAACGCTAAGGAGTGACAAAATGTCTGACTATAATATTAGAATTGCTGAAATAGATGATGCTGAAGCATTGCAAAAATTAATGCATGAAGCATTTACACCATTAAGAGAATTAGGTATTGATTGGCCATCTGTCAACGCTAGTGTTGAAATGGTCGAAAAAAATTTACAAACGGGTACGACTTTTGTCTTGGAAAATAACACGGAAATTATTTCAACGATAACTGTACGTTATCCTTGGGAGGCAAAACGACGTATTTCTATTTATCCGTTTGTATGGTGGTTTGCTACAAAACCTACGTATGATGGTCAAGGATTGGGCGGAAAGTTATTAAAATACGTTGAAGAAACCTTCCTTAGAGATACGCTTAAGGTACCAGCAGTGACATTGGGTACATCTGCACGCAAACATCCATGGCTATTAGATATATACAAAAGAAGAGGTTATGAAGTTTATGCGGAACATGAAAATGACGATGGTGATTTAGGCGTTATTATGAGAAAAGTATTAATTCCAGATCGTTTTGATGAAGAAGTATTAGGACAACCGCCATTTTAAGTGATGATATGTAGTAGGGGATTCCTTTAGGTTTTAGTTAAGGGAATTCCCTATTTTTATATTTTAGTAAAGAGGCAGGTACTGCAAATGGTATTGTTTCTATGATGGGCGGTTTGGGGGGATTCTTCCCACCGATTGTTATTTCTTATGTCACAATAGTTACAGGTTCCAGTCATTTGGCGTTTTTATTACTAGCGATTTTTGGAATTATAGCATTAACAACAATGTCGAGAATGGTTAAAAATGTAAACTAAAACTATAAATTTAATAAAAAAAGCAACACTTCACTTTTAGGAAGTGTTGCTTTTAATGTTTAATCAATTTGAATATTATAAGAAGACTCTTTTTTCTCTTTTTTAGGTAGCGTCACATTTAGCATGCCATTTTCGTAAGCAGCTTTAATGCCATTTTCATCAACATTATCAAATTGATATTGACGTTTTACATCACTAAAGCTGCGTTCTTGATGAATCATGCGTCCATTTTCATCTTCTTTATTATTTTCAAATGATTGTTTACCTTCTATTGTTAAAACATTATTTTCAAATTGAAGATTAATATTTTCTTTTTTCATACCTGGTAATTCTGCTTCTACTACGTAAGCATCTTCAAGTTCTTTGACATCTGTTTTAATGCTATTACTTCCTGGAAATTGATCGAAAAATTGACGTCCAAAGTCTCTGAATAAATCACTAGGATTTGCATCGAAAAATGAATTATCGAATGGTTTCATATTGAATGCCATAAAGCATCTCTCCTTATATAATAAATTTATTTTGTTACGATTTAATCAATATTAATTTGTTTTTTTGTATGGTTAATAGGTAACGTAACATTTAATATACCATCGTTTAGCATTGCTTTAATATTAGGTTCATCTACATTTTTAAATATAAATTGTCTACTTTGATTATTAAAATTGCGCTCTTTAATCAAGTAATTATCTTGGTTTTGAGTTGTTGTAGAAGTATTTGTAACACTGATTGTTAAAGTCTTTTCATCAAATTGAATATCTATATCTTCTTTACTGTAACCTGGCAGTTCAGCCATGACTTGATATGCATCACTTGATTCATATACATCTACGTTAAAATCATGATGCTCGGTTAATAAATTTTCTAGATTATCTGTAGAAAGATTTTGAATGTTTTGCATCATTTTTCACCTCTCCTTTAACCTTATATTTATATTATAATATATTAGTCAAAGAAAGTCAAAGTCAAACTATGAGCGTTGATTATTCTAAATGTAAGATCATATCAAAAATGGCGTATCAATGATTGTTAACATAAGTATAATTAGAAAAAATAAAAAAGAGGCAAGTTTAAGTTTAAAATAGCATAAATAAACTACACACTTTAAACGTTTCTTTGCCTCTTAATATATTAAATTTCTTTAGTGAAATGTTTATTCACAAAATTTTGTAGTGTCTCTTTTAAGTGAACGGCTTCATCGATATCCATATCAAATTCACCAAAAACTTTTCTAGAGACACCGGATAATGAATCTTGAACTTTTGCACCATGTTCGGTAAGTGCAATTTGTAAATTACGTTCATCATCAATCTCACGTGTTCTACTAACAAACCCTTTTTTTTCTAATTTTTTTAGTAATGGTGTTAGTGTACCTGAATCAAGATAAACGCGTTGTCCAAGTGTTTTGATGTTGATTTTTTCATTTTTTTTAATTGCGAGCATAACAATATAACCAGTATATGTTAAATCATACTCTTTTAAATATGAAGTATATTTTTTTATTATTTCTTTTGATGAAACATAAAATAGAAAGCACAGTTGTTCTTCTAAGTAACTTAATTTGTCCTCCATTTAATCACCCCTTTTGAAATTTAACCTTATTATGAACTACGTACATTGTCAAGGAACAGTTGTGTCTTTATTCATAATATTTTTATACTGTTGTGAAAGTGTTATTTGAGTTATTTTATTAATTTCATTCATATTAAAGTTAGGTGAAATTGTCTTGAACGGATTATTCAAAAAGTAATAAAGAATATATGTATATTTTATAATATATACAGTTATACATAAGCGAAAAATTAAGAACATTTTGTTACAAAAGGTAATAATACTTTATAATTTATTTGTTATCGTTCATAATATTAATATTATGAATTTTAATAAGTAGTCTAGGAATTTAAGAGTATGAGGATTAACAATGGAGTATGTATAATAATTGTTTTTACTTAAAAGGAGATAAATAATGAAGACGTTTTTGAAAATACTAGGACTATTAATTATTTCGTTAATTTTGGCTGTAATTTTTTTCTTTGGTTTAAGAACTTATCAAGGTCACAAAAATTTAGAGTTAGTTGATAACTATTTAGATGAAACTCATCTAACTGATAAAATCCAAACAGAGAAAACATTATATAGTGCTAAAAAAGGTTTGTATTATAAAGAAATTAAATTTAAAGATGATTCAGATCATACTTATGTCGTTCAACCGATTAGTACATATAAAGGTATATTGGTGCAAGGTTTTGATCCAGAAACTAAGAAAAATGTCAAAGGCGCAAAACATAATGCTTTTAAAGAAAAATATCAACCTAAAGATTAAAAGTTAATTTTAATGATGTTATTATTTTATAGATTAAAGCAAAACAAGATAAAGTTGGCTGGTACCGTATTTATTTATGGCATCAGCCATTTTTTATTAAATGCTTTTATCGTATAGATTACTTTAGTAAAAATTAAAATACATAAGCATTTTGAGCACTATTTCAAGTGAAATGTATATAAAAATCATACCGATTTCTTATGTTACTCAAATAAAAAATAGACTAAAAGAGTAGTGGTTTTATTTGTGATTATATCATTATATCTAACTTTTAGTAAGCGATCATAGCGTGATATCATAGTCTTTAACGCCAATTTTGTATATTTGTCAAAATAATTATGTTACTTATATATATATAAAATGAGTAAAAATAAAAATTAAGTGTAATATCAACTCTTTTTGCCGAAAAAATTTATATCTATATAAAAATTATTTTGATATAATTAAGCAATGTCAGAAAAAGGGGAGAAACATCATGGCAATTATAAGAAGAATCAGTTTACCAATGCAAGTTATTATCGCTTTGGTATTAGGTGTTATCGTAGGCCTATTACTTTATGGGCACGATGAAATTGCAAATTACATTAAGCCTTTTGGCGATGTCTTCTTGAATTTAATAAAAATGATTGTAATTCCAGTTGTTTTTTGTTCACTAGTATTATCTATATCCAATGTAGGTGAATCTAAAACAGTGGGACGTTACGGTTTTAAAACAATTTTATATTTTGAAATTATAACAACAATAGCTATAGGACTAGGTATACTTTTTGCGAATATATTTAAACCAGGGAAAGGTTTAGATCCAGATAAATTACCCAAAGGTGATATTTCAACATATGAATCCTCGGCAAAAGCTGCCGAATCATCTACATATGGAAATCACTTTATCGATACAATTGTAAACATTGTGCCTCAAAATCTTTTCGAGGCATTGACTTCAGGTGAATTACTACCAATCATTTTCTTTGCAGTGTTTTTTGGTGTTGCATTATCAGCAATTGGTAAAAAAGCAGAACCTGTAAAAGCGGTTTTAAGTGGTTCATTAGAAGCTGTGTTTTGGATGATTAATAAAATATTGAAATTAGCACCTATTGGCGTATTCGCATTTATTTGTACGACAATTATGACTTTTGGTGCTTCAGCATTAATACCATTATTAAAATTACTATTAGTGGTTATCGGTGCAATGATGTTCTTTATTATTGTTGTACTTAGTATCGTAGCTAGATTATGCGGTATTAGTATTTTCTCTATTATTAAAATACTAAAAAATGAACTAGTATTAGCATTTTCAACATCAAGTTCTGAATCTGTGTTACCAATAATAATGAAAAAAATGGAAAACTTTGGTTCTCCAAAAGATATTACTTCATTTGTAGTACCAATTGGATATACATTTAACCTTGATGGATCTGCATTATATCAATCAATAGCAGCCTTATTTGTTGCTCAGATGTATGGCATCGATATGTCCATCGGCCAACAAATCATGTTAATGGTTACTTTGATGGTTGCTTCAAAAGGTATGGCGGGCGTACCAGGAGTATCAATTGTAGTACTTATTACAACATTGACAACAATGGGATTACCAGCTGAAGGACTGGCATTGATTATCGGTGTCGATAGACTATTAGATATGGTACGAACTTGTGTAAATGTATTAGGTAACGCATTATCTACCATTGTTATTGCAAAATGGGAAAATGCTTATGACAAAGAGAAGGGTCAAGCCTATCTAAAATCGATATAAACTAAATTAAAATTCTGACATTTTGCACTGAATAGAAAATAAATCTATTCAGTGCTTTTTTGTTAATTACGGTTATATTATGTTAATTATAAAACAACAACAGTAGGATGTTTTTGAAAACAAGTGATGGGTTAAACAAAATTAATGTTATTTAAGGCACAAACAGCCCCATAAGCACTTCTAAGAAATGCTTATGGGGCTGATTTGTGACGCGGTTTTACTTATTTACATGCCTTTCATGTCCATATCGTGAATTTTCATCATTAGACCATGCGGAATGTCATCGTGATCAACGACTTCCATTTTACTATAAGTGTCTTCGTCCTCAGATTTAATAAGTTTTACAAAATCACCTTTTTTAGGATTAAATCCTGATTTAGAAGGTATTTTTACATTTTCCTCTACTTCATGGTCTTTTTCACTCACTACTTTATCAGCAGTTGTACTATTTTTCATGTAGCCGAAGTATGTCTCTTTTTGACCACCAGAAACCATCATAATAACTAAGACAATAGCTACAATCACCATTACTGCACTGATAATAATTGCAAACATTTTATTTTTCAAAATTAGATTCTCCTTTATATATCTTTACTTCAGTTATATCTGATATTTTAGCATAATGCAATTGAAGTATAAGCGATGACAAAACTTTTAAATTAAATTGTGCTAATATGTACTTATTTTTAAAGTTTCATGTCTATGCTGCACTATTATTTATTTGTAGGTGATAAGCGAATGTATTTCACCTCATCTCGACCAATATCAAACTCAATAGGTGTGTGTGGATAGGTAGTGTGTCGTAATTCTGATTTCGGCATATTTGAACGTTCTATATTTTTTAACAGTGATTGTTCAATGAAAATATCATTAAATATAGGAGGTAAAGCATAATCTATAAAACCATGTTCTCTATTTAACGTACGTATAAATAAAATTAATTTTGAAATAATTGTTTGTTGTTTTAATATAAACTTTCGCTTGTTTAAAGTTGTGTGCGTATTGGCATTAAATAATAGTAAATGTGTACATTGTTTATCTTTTGCAACTAAATAATTAGGTTGTATTAATATCGCTTTTCCATAAAATGGCTTTAAGAATTGCATTATATATACAATGGGTTCATATATGCCGTGATGATTCATTAATGCAACGTCATATATACATTTATTCATTAGTTCATAGCCAACAGCAGAACCATTTTTAATCAATTGTATTGTATGTTGCATAATTTCTGATATTCCTAAAGGCGCTTTTTGATTATATTGAGTGAAGTGATTTTTAGTAAGTTTTGAGTACACACATTTATTAGGTTGTAGCTTAGAAAGTGTGACGAATTTATTATAATAATCACTATAACTTGATACATTATCGAATTGATGGCTATGCTTTAATAACATTACACGTAATTCGCTACGTTCTACATCAATAAAATTAAAGTCAAAATTAAATCTATGTAAGAGTGTGAAAGTGTGTTTAAGGCTTTGAGTTTGGGTTAACACGCCTTCTATATTGATTGCTAATTTGATATTAATATTTAAACTTCTGACTTTAATGTACAATCTGTTTATATCATTTAACTTTAAGTATTCTGAATCAAATAGAATCATAAAGTTATACATATTACCATTAGCATGATATTTAGGTTTGAATATTAAAAATTGGGAAATCACTTGTTCTATTTTTTTATATTCTTCCATGGATTTAATTCTAATAACTACGCCTATACAGTTAGAAAAAATAGCATCGATAAAATTGACAATCCCATTTAAATTGAGTGAAGCTGATGCTAGATTGCTCACATTATTTATAAGTAAATAGCAGTTTGTAAGGTCACTAAAATTAAGTTTTTGATTTAAATTTGTTTGAATTATATCCATTAGATTATCAATATGAATAAAGATGGTAGGTTGTTTTGCCAAATCATTATACTTTAAGTGGTCTAAATTGATAATTTCGTTATCAAGTGATTGATTATGGTCATCTAAGTAGGCTTTGAAATAGTGTGAATATCCGCTAATATCAGTAGTTAATAACGTAATAGGATTATTGTGCAATATATTAAGCTTTTTTCTGTAAGCAAGCGGTGTTAACTTGAGATGATATTTGAATTGATGAGTATAGTTAGCATAATGATTGAAACCCATATTTTCAGAAATAAGATAAATGGTTTTGTTACTATTAATAAGTTCATTAAGAGAAAGCGCAATTTTTAAACTTACTACATAATGTTTAAAGCTAATACCTAAATATTTTTTAAATAAAATCGATATATATGAACTAGAAATATAAAAAATTGAAGAAATTTCTTTGGACATGATATGTTGTGTAATGTGCTTTTGAATATAATCTGATATTTTATTTAAAAGTTCATTTTCAGAATGGATTGTCGGTATATAAACATAATCAGTTGATTTTTTAGTTTCTTGCTCTAAGGTAGAAATAAGCTCAGTTAATTGAGGTAATTCCATTGAATTCATAGTATTTAATTTTTCAATCATGTTTAGTATTAAATACTTCAAGTATTCTTGAGCATGCAATGCTTTTGCATCATAATAACAATTAAAAAATAATTGATTAAGCGGGATGATTTGTTGTATTGGTATTTTTAGTTCAACAAGTTGTTCTGCGTGAGTTATACAAAATAAATCACTATGATTGATGATAGCGATATTGTTTTCAACCGAAGTTTGTTTACCATTAATATTGATATTCAATTTACTATTTAATGAAAATAACAGTATGACTTGGTTGATACAACGTTGCGTGTCTGTAGTTAAAAAATCGTGGATACATAATGTGGCATGTTCCATTCTATCTAGCAACTCCTGATAACATATTGTTATATTGACTAAATTACATTATATAATAAATAGTTGTGAATATTAATATATTAAATATAACTATTTTCTTATTTCAAGCGCTAATTCAATCGATAAAATTAAATTGTGCACATCATTAACTTTAAAATAAATCAATTAAACGAACTAATGCTGCAAAAATTTAAATATTAAAGAAGGGAAATAATGGAGCATATATACTCAAATTATTATGAAATAGAAGAGAAAATCACTGAACGAAAAAAAGATATTTTAGGTGTCGTTCTACACGATGATGCCGAAAATTATTCTGCCAAAAATTACATTACATGGTTAAATAAGCGCATTGAAAAAAACGAATTAGAAAAAGGATGGGCGAGCGTCTACATCGACCAAGACACATGTTACTGGTTTCATCCAACACAATATACTGAATGGCACTGCGGAAATACATTTGCCAATACGCATTATATTGGTATCGAGAGATGTCAGTCTAAAATCAATGGTATATTAACAGATAGTGCATTTATGAAGGTAGAAGAGGTTAGCTTTTGGCTAGCAGCTGCAATTTTAAAGAAATATCAATTGCCTGTTAATAGAGAAACAGTAAGAATCCATAAAGAATTTTATGATACTGAGTGTCCAGCAAGGTCGTGGTTAATTCATTTGGAACAAGCTTCAAGCACATTGGAAAACATGAATAGATTGAAAGATTATTTTATCTATAAAATAAAATATTATTACGATGATATTACTAAAGAAGATATTATGCCTTTAGGTTAAGGCCAGTATCAAATTAAAGTCAGCTAATATTCATTTTTACCATCAGCAAAAAATAGTTTGGATTATAATATTTAAAAACGTCAATTCTAATCATATAGAAATTGACGTTTTTATTTTTGAAAATTAACCTGATGTGACAAGCTATTCTCAATATATAAATTTTAATAAAAAAAGTGAAATAAATTTAAAAGGCATGTCTCCTAAATTTTTGAGGAAACAAGCTTTTAGAATATTACAGAAAACCAAAGTACAAATTTCAAGATTCAGTACAATAACACATGATAGAATCTTTCATATTGAGCATAAGCTTTATATCTAGTTATTTTTAAATGTGTGTTTGCTCTATATCAAAACTTTTGCTTTCGCCATAGAAATGCACCTACACATGAAACGATAATTAGTGAAATAGCGATCACGATAACCCAAGAGACATAGCTATGTTCATCAATAGGTAATGGAACATTCATGCCGAAAAAGCTAAATACTAAAGTTGGTAATGTTAAAAAGACAGTAAATAAAGTCAATGTTTTCATCGTATTATTCATTTCATTTGAAAGTAGTGATGCATATGAAGTTGTAATACTTTCTAATATATCCGTGTATAATCTTGTAGTCTCTAAAGCTTGATTATTTTCTATGACTAAATCTTCCAACAAATCTTCATCTTCTTCAAATCGTTTAATTGCAGGTAATCTGAAAAGTTTCTTTACTATCGTTTCATTACCTTTTAATGCTGCTAAGAAATAAACTAAACTCTTTTCAACTTCCATTAAATTATATAGTTGTTTGTTTGTAACATTATTTTTTAAATCACGTTCTATACGTAATCTCGTTTTATTTAATAATCTAAGGTTTCTATTATAATGATTCGCGATCGTTAATAATATATTGAGCGCGAATCGGCTATGAAAATGTAAATTTAAATTTTGATGGCTAAATTTTTCTAGAAATTCGTTCTCCACATTACATACAGTAAATATTTTTTTATTACCAATAATAATACCTAGAGGAATTGTTATAAACGAGAGCACATTAAGATTTGTATCATTAACAACTGGCAAATCAAGGATTATGAGGGAATAGCCTGTTTCTTCATCGTATTCAACACGAGAACTTTCCTCAGTATCTAGAGGGTCTCTAATAAAATCTTCTGGTAAATGGTATAAATCTATTAAATGCTCTATTTCTTCCCAATTTGGGTCAACGACATTGATCCATGAAGCATCATGGTCTAAAGTTGATGTTATTATTTCTTGTGTTTGAGTATGTTTATAAGCAGTAATCACAATACAAATCTTCCCTTCATTAAATTCTTAATTATATTAGCGAAGATTAGAGCGGTTGACAAGTATCTTTCAATTTTAATTGTAATACTTATAAAAAGAATTAATTTAAGGATATTATAAGTATCATATTGTAAAATCTGCATGGTTAACGAATTTGGAAAGGTTTGCATGTATTGGTGAAATAAGATTACAGAAATGTTGAGAAAATACGATGTAATTTTAATGATAAATTAACATTAGCTTAACAAAAATTAGTTATACTTCACATAGTTTACAAATATTTTAAAGAGGTGTAACGATGGATTCTTCTGTAATGGAGATTATTTTTACCTTTATTGGTGGATTAGGTATTTTTCTATATGGTATTAAACAAATGGGAGACGGTTTACAAGCCGCAGCTGGTGATAGATTAAGAAGCATTTTAAATACTTTTACAAGTAACCCTTTAATGGGTGTCTTGGCTGGTATGATTGTAACGATATTAATTCAAAGTAGTTCGGGCACAACAGTAATTACTATAGGTCTTGTTAGTGCAGGCTTTATGACAATGCGTCAGGCAATTGGAGTAGTTATGGGAGCGAATATTGGTACTACAGTTACTGCATTTATTATAGGCATTGATATCGGTGAGTATTCGCTGCCAATTTTAGCAATTGGTGCATTTCTAATTTTCTTTATTCAAAAACGTAAAGTGAAAAATGTGGGTATGATTTTATTTGGTTTTGGTGCATTGTTCTATGGTTTAGAACTTATGAGTGGTGCAGTTAAACCATTAGCAAATTTAGACTCTTTTAAACAAATTATGTTAGATATGTCTTCGAATCCATTATATGGTGTGGTAGCAGGTACATTATTAACAGTAATTATCCAAAGTTCAAGTGCCACAATTGGTATTTTACAAGGATTCTTTGCCAATGATTTAATTAGTTTACACGGTGCACTTCCTGTACTTTTAGGCGATAATATTGGTACGACAATCACGGCAGTACTTGCCAGTTTAGCAGGCTCGTTGGCGGCAAAACGTGTGGCAGCTGTACATGTACTCTTCAATGTAATTGGCGCTATCATTTTCTTAATAATCATGCCTCTCTATCAATTAGTTATTGAATGGATGCAAGGGATTATGAATTTAAAACCTGAAATGGTTATTGCATTTGCACATGGTACGTTCAATGTAACAAACACAATTATTCAATTGCCATTTATTTTCATCCTAGCATGGATTGTGACGAAGTTAGTACCAGGCGAAGACTTGAATGAAAAATATAAACCAAGAATGTTAGATAAAAATTTAATCAACAGAGCTCCTAACATCGCGTTACAAGAAGCTCAAGATGAAATTCAAAATATAGGTCATATGACTTTCGATATGTTTAGATATGCTAAGAACTATGATGATAAAACAGAAAAAGATATAATTCAGAAGCATGCAGCTGTGGAAAGTATGTATGACAATGTAAGACAATATTTAACAAAAATCTCTGAGAAGAAGATATCCAAACAAGATGCAGAAAGAATGTCTGTGTTATTCGATGTTAATCGAACGTTTATTAAAGTAGCAAGTTTAACAGAAGCTTATTTATTGGATTTAAAGAAAAAAGAAACAGAATCAATTCAAATATCTGCAAAAGCAGAACAAAGTATTGAAAGACTATATGACCATGTCGATGCGTCACTTGAAAAAACAATTGATATGTTTAACGTATATGACAGAGTTAAAAAAGATGAAATCGTTCGTTTGAGTAACGATTCGTATACATTAGAACATGATCTTAGGAAGAAACATATCAAGCGCTTAAGTTCTGGAGAATGTTCTTTAGAAGGTGGTTTGCTATATCTAGATATGATAGCTATCTTAGAGCGTATTGGTTACCATTCTAGAAACATTTCAGAATCTATGATTGATATAGATAATATTGAACATGAGGATGATGAAGTGGAACATACTTTGGGTTGGTCATATTAAAAAGTAATTTTTACCACAATGTATGCAAAATTTAATATCATATAATGAGGCAAGCCATAACAGAAATAAATTTTATGCTTAGTCTTTTAAATTAGAGCGGAATAACATCACTTTATTAAAGGGTGATGTTACTCTGCTCTTTTTTTATGAGAAAAGTGTACTTGGTTAACAATTTTCAATTAAAATGATAAATGGTATGTAAAAAATGGAATACTCGAGACGGCAAAAGCAATCCCTCTCTTAATCCTTAGTAAAACGATAAGGATACTTGACAAAATGTTACCGTGAGCATAAGATTGAAACTAATATAATTTTCAGAAATCGATTGGGGGATTGTTTATGACATCTATTAGTATACTTGATCAAAGTCCGATAGATCATAATGAAGCAGTTAGCGACGGGATAAAGAGAACAGTTGAACTCGCTCAATTAGCAGAAAACCTGAATTATACAAGATATTTTGTTGCAGAGCATCATAATATACAAGAAGTCGTTGGTACGAGTCCTGAAATATTAGTTACACATCTATTAAACCAAACAAGTAGAATAAACATTGGTTCTGGTGGGGTTATGCTACAGCATTATAGTCCATTTAAAGTGATTGAGCAGTTTCATTTTATGAGCCAAATCGCTCCGGGAAGAGTAGATTTAGGTATAGGTAAAGCACCTGGTGGTTTTCCTCTAGCGACACAAGCATTACAAGAAGATATCAAAAGTTCACCTACATCATTCAATGATAAATTTCATCTATTAAATCAATTTAATAATGGAAACTTTCCTAAAGAAAATCCATATTCAAATTTAAAAACAACGATTCGTAATAAAGAGGTTGAAAAGCCGCATGTTTTTCTTTTAGGTGGCAGTGAACGATCAGCGCGTTTTGCAGCAGAAGAAAAAGTAGCATTTATTTATGCATATTTTTTGAATTCTGATAATGAACTTTTACAAAAAGCCATTCGTACATACAAAGCATTTTATCCTGAGGGGAGAATCATTGTTGCCTTGGCAGCTGTTGTATCGAATAGCGAAGCGGAGTACGCATTAATTGAAGAAGGGCGTACAAACTATGTTTTACACTTTGATGACGGTCAAAAATTAACGGTATCAAGTGAACACCAAATTGATGATTTTAAAAAGCAAAGTTCAAGGACATTTGAAATTGAAGCACAACAAATAGAGGTATTTAATGGTACAGCTGAGTCCATAAAACAACAGATTCATGAATTAAATATAGATGATGAAGTTGATGAATTTATGTTTCATATGCCCGTTCAAAATCATTCATTACGATTAAAAACAGTAGAGCAATTAGCGCGTGTATATAAAAAATCGACTTTGAAAGCAGGGGTAAAATGACAAATAAAAAAATAGATTTTGGAATTATGTTGAACGGTCCTGGTAGTCATATGCATGCTTGGAAATCAAGTGAGGTTCCAAGTGATGCAAGTACAAATTTTGAATTTCAACTTGAAATTGCTCGCAAAGCAGAAAAAGCTGGCTTCAGTTTCGTTTTTGTAGCAGATGGATTATATATCAATGAAAAATCGATACCACATTTTTTAGATAGACATGAACCTTTAACATTTTTAGCAGCTCTTGCTCCTATAACGCAGCAAATTGGATTAGTTGGTACGATTTCAACTTCATATAGTGAACCGTTCACAGTGGCCAGACAACTTTCAACCATTGATAACATTAGTAAAGGTCGTGCAGGCTGGAATGTGGTAACTTCGCCTTTAGCTGGGAGTGCTGACAATTATAGTAAAGGAGATCATCCAGAACATGATGTTCGATATGATATTGCTGAAGAACATATCCAAGTTGTACAAGGATTATGGGATTCGTACGAAGATGACGCGTTTACGTTCGATGTTGAAAATGGTGAATATGTTGATAAAAGTAAAATGCATACTTTAGATTACAAAGGTCAATATTTCCAAGTTAAAGGTCCTTTGAATGCAAGTCGGTCAGAACAAGGACAACCTGTTATATTCCAAGCAGGAGCTTCTCCTAAAGGACAGGCATATGCAGCTAAATATGCTGATGCCGTTTTTACACTTGGTGAGTCACTTGAAATTGCTAAAAGTAATTATGACAGTATTAAAAAACAAGCCCAAGCATTTGAGCGTAATCCCGACCATGTTAAAGTCTATCCAATGCTAGCACCAGTCATTGGAAAAGATAAAGCCGAAGTAGAGCGACGATTAAATGAACTTAAATCATTAGCAACAATTGAAGAGGCTTTAGACTACTTGGGAAGATATTATGATCACCATGACTTTACTCAATACGAATTAGATGCACCATTTCCAGAGTTAGGTGACGTAGGGAAAAATAGTTTTCGTGCAACTACTGATGCAATTGCTGAACGTGCGAAATCACAAAATTTAACGTTAAGAGAAGTTGCTCTAGAAGAAACTGTAAGACGTTCACCATTTACAGGCACTTATGAAGAAGTAGCAGCATTAATAATTGAATGGTTTGAACAAGGTGCAGCAGATGGCTTTATCTTTGGACCACATGTCTATGGTGAAATATATGATGAATTTTTAAGAGAAGTGTTACCTATATTAGAAACAAAAGGTTATTATTCGAAATCTTATGAAGGTAGTACATTACGTGATCATCTTGGTATTCCGTTTAAAGAAAATCGATATCGAAACACAAAAGTAGAGCATATCTAATTTAAATGATTTTTAAGGAGTGAAATAGAATGTCTGAATATAGTGCAACTTCACATCATTCGCAAACAGATGTTGAACAAGACCAATTAAAAATAAAAGAAAAAAGAAAATTTCAATTGCCACACGTGTTATTAATGATGTTGATGATGATGATGTTTGCATGTTTACTGACATATGTCATTCCAGCTGGTGAATTTGACACGACAAAAAGTGGTGAAATTGTACAAGGAACTTATCATGCTATTTCACAAAATCCAGTTAATCCGTTTTATGCAATTACCTTAATATTAAATGGGGGTATACAATCAGCTCAAACTGTAACTTTATTGCTATTTGTTGGTGGGGCAATTGGAGGTATGTTGCAATTGGACTCAGTGACAAAGTTAACTAATTATATGATATATAGATTTGAACACGCAGGTGCTTTACCACTCATTATAGGATTATTTTCTTTAATGGCGTTTATAGGTTTTTTTGTAGGTGGCGATCAGATGATTGTTTTTGTTACGCTCGGTGTCATTTTAGCGAATAGGTTAAAATTAGATCCAATTATTGCCCTTGGCATGACCTTCCTACCTTTGTATATGGCATTTTCAGTTTCTCCTTCAGGTATGGCTAAAATTGGTCAAATCGTTTATCCGGAAGTCACTTTATATTCAGGATATGGTGGAAGAGCAATTATGTATACGGTGTTTTTATTGGTCACTTTATTATATGTTATCTGGTATGCGAGAAGGGTTATTAAATCACCAAATAAAAGTTTGATGAATACTACATCTTGGCAACAAAATAATGTGCAAACAACAAATACAGAAATTGATTTGAAAGATAGAACAATTAATTGGAGAGATTTGGTTGTAGTAGGATTAGTGATTTTTACACCTATAGTATTAGCAATAGGTAACGGCATGTTAAGTTGGACTGAGAAATATGGAAATGGTGTATTCATTACTGTTTTTGGTATTAGTTTTGTGCTTGCTTACTTAATAAAAAGTAAACGGCCTAGTGAAATGGTGGATGGATTTCTAGCAGGAGCTAAACCAATGCTAGTGGTTGCTTTTGCTATTATCATGGCAAACACAATCAGCGTCATTCTAGAAAAAGGTAAGATTTTAAGTACGATTGTCAACGGATTAACGACACAACTTGATGGTTCTTCAGCCGGTGTCGTTTCAATATTAATATTTTTAGTAGCAACAGTATTTAATTTTTTAGTACCATCTGGTTCAGGTTTAATGAGTGTCATGGTTCCAATATTACAACCAGTTACGCATACACTTGGTGTGAATGACCAAATACTGTTAACTTCACTATCTTTTGGCGGTGGATTAGGTAATTTAATTACGCCAACATTGGGTGCGACAGTAGGTGCGATTGCTATTGCGAAAGCTAATTTTAGTTCATGGTTTAAATTTATGGCACCATTGTTTTTAATTTGGGTCATCGTAGGTTCAATTGTGTTGTATATCTTCACTACTGTTGGATGGTCAGGTGGTATATAAAAAGATTGGATAATTATTTTAAGTAAAAAAAGCTGTATCAATTAGGTATTAAATTATTCTAATTGATACAGCTTTTTAAATTGTTAATTTTAAAATTAAACAACAGTTAACTTAAATGGCATGTTTTGTAGCCATTTTTTTTGGGGGGGTTCATCAGTAATAACTTCAGTAATATCAGTGATTTTAGCAAATGATAAAGTAGATGAAATATCAAATTTACTGTGGTCTATCAGAGCAATTACTTTTTCACTTTCTTGAACCATCTGCTTTTTGAGTTGAACTTCAGGTAATGAAAAATCAGTCAAACCATTTTCTAAGGTGAAACCGTTTGCAGATAAAAAGAAATAATCAATATGATACATTTCTAAAATTTGTGAATCAATGTTTCCAGTAATTGCATTTGAATCTTGTGATACAAACCCTCCAACTACGAGCACTGTTAAGTTAGGATTTTCTTTTAAGAGTACTGCATTTTCCAATCCATTTGTAATAATCGTAAGTTCCATTGTTGTCTCAGATATTAATTTTGCAAGCTCATATGTAGTTGAACTTGCGTCGATGAGTATGCATTGTTGCGGTTCGATTTTATTTAATGCATGCTCACTTATTTTATGTTTTTCACGATGCTTTTGTGTTAAGCGGTAAGAAAAGTTTAATTTAGAAGTCATCGTATCATTTACTTTTGCTCCGCCATGTGTACGTGTAATCTTATTTTCACTTTCTAAAAGCCTTAAATCGCTCCGAACTGTTGCTTCTGTCACGCTTAAGTAATCTGAAAGTTGTTTTACAGTAGCTCTTTTATGTGACTTTATATAAGTATATATGTGCTCTCGTCGTTCATCTGCATACATTTTCATATGATTCGCAACCTCCTTATGTTCATAATTTAGTTTAACACAATTTTTTATAAAAATAACAAAACAAAAGCAAAACGAAAATAAATGAAAAAATATTTGAAAGAAATGAAAATATATATTAGAATTATAGTTATAAATGAAAGCGTTTTCTAATAAGAGAAGGGGTTGTTGAAAATGACAAATAAAAATTATCCAGACAAAATGAATGCAGTTGTAGCATATGCGCCAGGGGATTATAAATATGAAACAGTAGAGACGCCAACAATTGAGAATTCAAAAGAAATTATAGTGAAAGTTGAAGCATGTGGTATTTGTGCAGGAGATATTAAAGCGTATGGCGGAGCACCAAGTTTTTGGGGTGATGAAACGCAACCTTCTTATATTAAAGCACCGATGATACCGGGCCACGAATTTATTGCACGTATTGTTGAGAAAGGCGAAGATGTGACTGATTTTGAAATAGGTGATCGTGTCATTTCTGAACAGATTGTACCTTGTTGGGAATGTAGATTTTGTAAACGTGGAGAGTATTGGATGTGTGAAAAACACGATTTATACGGTTTCCAAAATAATGTCAATGGCGGTATGGCTGAATACATGAAATTCACTAAAGAAGCAATAAATTATAAAGTTCCTGAAGATCTACCTATAGAAAAAGCAATTCTAATTGAACCATATGCTTGTAGTTTACATGCAGTGCAACGTGCAAACATCAAATTAGGAGATTTCGTTGTATTATCTGGTGCTGGAACACTGGGGCTTGGCATGATAGGAGCTGCTAAAAAATCTGGCGCTGAAACTTTGGTTGTACTAGATATGAAAGATGATCGTTTAGAATTAGCGAAACAGTTTGGTGCAGACATTGTAATGAATCCAGCAAAAGTTGACATAGTAAAAGAAATTAAGGATATGACTGAGGGCTATGGTTGTGATACTTACATTGAAGCGACAGGACATCCTAAATCTGTTGAACAGGGTTTGAGTGCAATTAGAAAACTAGGAAGATTTGTCGAATTTTCTGTATTTGGGGATCCAGTAACTGTTGATTGGAGCATCATTTCTGATCGTAAAGAACTAGATTTAATGGGTAGTCATTTAGGACCTTACTGTTATCCGCTTGTGATAAATGGTATACAAAATGGTGATTATCCAACTGAAGGCGTAGTAACACATCAATTGCCACTGCAAGATTTTGAAGAAGGCTTTGAATTGATGAAAAAAGGAGATAAGTCATTGAAAATTGTGCTTGTACCTTAAAACAGCAAAGTGATAGATAACATAGATAGTTAAAAGGAGAGACTTTAAATGAAAAAGATGATTAATCATCCTGATGACGTTATAGAAGAATTAATGGCCGGATATTTAATTGCTTATCCTAAATATATTAGACGTTCAAACTTGCATCCAAGAGCATTAATTGGAAAAAAACGACACCCTAATCGTAAAGTGAGTGTTTTAATTGGTGGAGGATCAGGACATGAGCCAGCTTTTATCGGATATGTTGGTCAAGGTATGGCTGATGGTGTGGCAGTAGGTAATATTTTCGCTTCACCCTCACCAATTCCTATACAAGCTGTAACTAGAGAAATTCATGACGGCAATGGTGTGTTATATATTTATGGAAATTATGCAGGAGATTTAATGAATTTTGAAATGGCCAGCGAAATGACAGAAGTCGAAGATGATATTGAAACAGCAGTAGTAATAGGAAATGATGATGTTGCTTCAGCGAAGGAAATTGAAGAGAGACGTGGCATAGCAGGTGAATTACTGGTTTATAAAGCTGCAGGTGCTGCTGCTGATTTTGGCTATGATTTGAAGGAAGTACGTCGTATTGCACAACTGGCAAATGATTATACACGTTCGATGGGCATTGGGTTAAGTCCTTGTTATTTACCGCAAACAGGAAAACCAAGTTTTGATCTTGAAGATAATGAGATGGAAATTGGATTAGGACATCATGGTGAACCAGGCATTGAAAAAACAACGATTCGCACAGCAAAAGAAACCGTCCAAGTTATTATGAAAAACATTTTGAAAGAAGGTCTTTATCAATCAGATGATGAAGTGGTTGTGTTAGTAAATGGGTTGGGTGCAACCTCACAAATGGAATTATATATTATCAATAAAGAAGTTGATGCAATATTAAATGAAAATAATATAAAGACGTACAAATCGTATATTGGTAATTTTATTACATCAATGGAAATGGGTGGCTTCTCAGTAACATTGATGAAGGTGGACGAGACTTTAAAGTCATGTATAGATCATCCTGTCGATTGTCCAAATTTTAAAGAAGTCTAGGAGGAAATTGTAATGACATTAACAAGTGAAACATATAAATCATTCATCCTAGCATTAGCTGAGTTGTTTGAAGAACAAAAAGATAACTTATGTGAATTAGATAGAAAAATAGGTGATGGTGATCATGGTGTGACGATGAATATTGGTTATCAAGCTGTAAAAAGTACGATTCATAACGAGTTACAAGTACAAGATGATATTGCAAAAATCAGTGTTGCTGTTGGTAAAAGCTTTTTGGATGCAGTCGGGTCATCTGTAGGTCCTTTATATGCTTCAGGTTTTTTAAAGTCAGCAGTTGCAGTGAAAAATAAAACTGAATTAGATGATACAGATTTATATCAATTTTGGATTGCATTCAGTAAAGGAATTAAGGCAAGAGGTAAAGCTGAAATAGGTGATAAAACGATGATTGATACACTTGAACCATTCTATCTTTCATTAGAAACATCTAAATCTCAAACTATTAATTTCAAGGAAGCATTTGAGATTGCACTTTTAGAGGCTAAAAAAGGTATGGAAAGTACAAAGGATATTGTTTCAAATAAAGGCCGTTCTAAGCGATTAGGCTATCGTTCGCAAGGTCATGTAGATCCTGGCGCGATGTCAGCGTATCTGATGTTAAATACATTTAAATCATATGTATAAGTGAAGTGATAAGTATATAAGGAGGAGTTAGAATGAAAATAGCAATCGGTGCAGACCACAATGGTTACGACTTAAAAGAAGCAGTGAAAACGCATATAGAAACACTCGGCCATGAAGTAGAAGATTTTGGTTGTTATCATTGTGCAGAGACGGATTATCCAGATGTTGCTGCTAAAGTTGGTAAAAGCATCCAACAAGGAGATAATGAACGTGGTATTCTTATTTGTGGAACTGGCATTGGCGTTGCGATAACAGCCAACAAATTAAAAGGCATACGCGCTGCTTTGGCGCATGATTACTATTCTGCAGAGCGTGCACAGTTAAGTAACAATGCCCAAATACTGACTATGGGTGCACAAATTATTGGTATAGAAGTTGCTAAAAAAAATGTTGAAGCATACTTAAATGTAAGTTGGGAAGGCGGTTCTCAACGTAAAGTAGATAAAATTGTGCAAGTTGAACAAGATGAATTTTAATGCGTTATATTTATGTAAACCATATCATTCTTGAAGAATAAGAAGTTGAGGCCTAAAGCGCATAATTAAAGCAAAGGACTAGTCCGTGTGAGAGTCGACGGATTAGTCCTTTGCTATTTAAATTTATACATAATTTGTAACTTAGCATTTCTAATAAAAACAAATTTAGCATTAGTTTAATACTTATTTTTATAACAACACATTATAAATATTTTTAATGGTAACAAAACTAATCTTTTATTTCTAATTAATTTGAACAATAATATTTAATTTATAATTATTTGTCCAAAAAATGACAAAATGAAATTTATATTGTGAATATATATTTCATTTAATATCATTGATAATATAAACTTTTTGAAAAAGGGGGATGAAAGTGCAATTAACATTTAAACTTCATAAGTTTTCTTATGTTATATTTATAATTTCGTTGATCATTGGGATAGTTACTTGTTCTCAGCAAGTTTCAGCACATGCAACTTTAGAAAAAGTTACTCCAGCACAAAATAGTGTGGTTGAAAACGCGCCAAAAGAAATAACATTACAATTTAATGAACCAGTCCATTCAAAGTATTCAAGCATAAAGATTTATGATGACAATGGTTCTGAATTGACTGAAGTAAAACCAAGTACAACAGGTTCCTCTCAAACATTGACATTTCCTATTGAAAATTTAAATAAAGGTACGCACAGTATAAAATGGCATACAATGTCTGCAGATGGCCATGAGATCAATGATAGTTTTGAATTTTCAGTTGGAAAACAGACAGCAAATGGAATTGATACAGCACCACCGTTTTATGAAAAGGCAGATTTTTGGTTTGGGGTTACGCGCTTTATAATAGAAGGATTATTGATTACACTTACCGGCCTTTATTTTGTCAACCGCTTAGCTAAAAGACAAAGTTTACCTCATTTAAATTTTAAAACATACACGATGCCAACCATTTTGACGTTGGTCATGATTTCCGTTATCACAGTTTTAATTTATATGATGACTTTATCTTCTGATGTTGTGTCAGATGTGTTAAGTCTACAAAAAGCAACTTTATTGCAAACACCATTCATATTAACAATGATTGCAGTTATCATATTATTATTGCTTTTCACTTTGAAAAATATGGCTACAAGTTGGTATATATTCATTCCAAGTCTAATATTAATTGCGCTTAGTATGTCTGGACATGCTTGGTCTCAATCTGTACCAATATGGTCGATTTTTATCAGAGTGATCCATATTACTGGAATCTCATTTTGGTTAGGCGCTTTGATATACTTAGTGGTGATGGTATTGGGTAAAAAACAATTTGCAGTAAATCAAATGAGACCTTTTTTATTAAAAGTAAATATTAGCGCTGTCATGTTAATTGTCATATCAGGTGTCCTTATGTCAATTGACCAAACGAATGTCTTAACATTGTGGAAAAATATTCAAACGTGGAGCGTTTTATTACTTATTAAGATTTTGCTAACATTTGTGATGATGACGTTAGGATTTTATCAAACAACTAGAGCGCTTGGTAAGCATCGTCAGACAAATAGATTTGCATTAATCATAGAACTAAGTATAGGTATTTTACTCATATTAGCAGGTGTAATTATGAGTCAATTAAATATCCCAGGATAGGAGTTTAAAAGATGAAAAGACAATTTATTTTAGCCATCGCAGTTTGTTTTACTGTTTTAGTATTTTCCAAAAGTGCTCATGCACATGTGACTATGAATCCTGACACAAGTGAACCAGGTTCTTATGAAAAATATGATGTTAGAGTTCCAGTAGAAAAAGAAGCGAACACGACAAAAATAGAGTTGAAAGTACCCAAAGGTGTAAATGTTGTAGGTGTTGCACCACAGGAAACATTTGATCATAAATTAACTAAAGATGACGATGGTAATATTACCAAAATCACTTGGACAGCTAAAGATAAAGGTATTGGACCCAATGAATTTGTCGATTTACCTATTCAAGTAGCAAATCCTGATAAAGAAGGCGAATTTAAATGGGATGCTTATCAAACTTATGACGATGGAGAAACTGTAAAATGGAATGGTGATGAAGACGCAGAAAAACCATCACCTATGACTAAAGTATCCAAAAAAGCTGATGTTGATTCTGAAAATAATCAATCGGGCAATGATTCTATCGCTTTATGGATTGTATCTATCATAGCTATTATTTTAGCGCTCATAGCAATTTTTAAAAAGTCTCGTAAAGAAAGATAAAGTATAAGTGATTAAGCTAGTAATCAGATTTTGATTACTGGCTTTTTTGTGAAGTTTGGTGAATTGTCACTGTATTTTAATTAAATTTATTTTATAATAATTTTTAAGGAGGATTTTGAATGCGCAGAATATTATACGCTTTTTTAATTTATACAATCTTAGGATTGCTTAGTGGTTTTTATTATCGTGAATTAACACTTGCTTATGACTTTACAGGTGATACACAATTAGTAGTAGTACATACGCATACGTTAATATTAGGAATGTTTATGCATCTCATTTTATTACCAGTAACAAAAGTATTTAATTTGAGTAGTTATTATTTATTTAATTGGTTCTTTATCGTGTATAATATAGGTGTATTGGTAACGATTGGTATGATGTTTACGAAAGGCACTTACCAAGTGATGGGACTTAAAGTTCCAGAATCATTTGCTGGCTATGCAGGAATGGGGCATACAGTGATTACAGCTGGTTTTATTTTATTATTCTTCTTGCTTAAAAACGCCATTGTCAAAAAATCAGAAAAATAATTTCTCTAAATAGATTTTTAAAACAAATATAGCAATCATAGATATAGCAGACGATCGATACGAATTTGATCGTCTTTTTATTTTATTTTAAAGCCATTATACATATAAAGTAATTAATTATTAAAAAGTCACCCTTTTTAATTGATAAGCATTATCAATAATAGGATAATAGGTATTAATAAGTAGTACATGTAGGAGGATTATTATGGATGATGTAATCATTATCGGTGGTGGACCAGCCGGTCTGTTCGCGAGCTTTTATTCTGGATTAAGAGGGATGAATGTAAGAATTATTGATATTCAAGATAAGCTAGGAGGTAAAATGCACGTGTATCCTGAAAAGATTATTTGGGATATCGGGGGATTGGCACCGAAACCTTGCTATGAAATTATACAAGATACTGTTAATCAAGGACTACATTTTAATCCTAAAGTAAATTTAGAGGAACGTGTGATAGATATTAGGAAATTGGCTGAACGTCATTTTGAAGTAGAGACCAATAAAGGAATTATATATAAATCCAAATCTGTTATTATCGCCATTGGTGGTGGCATCATTAATCCAAAACAACTTGATATCAAGGGAGCAGAAAGATATCAATTAACAAACTTACATTATGTTGTGCAATCTTTAAAACATTTTAAAAACAAAAACGTATTGATTTCAGGGGCAGGTAACTCTGCTCTAGATTGGGCAAATGATTTAAGTGGCTATGCTAAAAGTGTGACATTAATTTATCGAAAAGCGGATATCAAGGGTTATGAAGCAATGAAAAATATATTAGATGGATTGTCAGTAGAAAAGTTACCCAACACACATATCTATCAATTAATAGGAGACGTTACCCAGTCGCGTATAGAACAAGTGATATTGGAAAATATTGAAACAGGGGAACAAGAGGTACGTGCTTTTGACGAAGTCATCGTCAGTCATGGATTCGATAGAGAAAATACATTATTAGAACAATCTACAACTCAAGTTGATATGCATAGTGAATATAATATTAAAGGGTTTGGTAACACTGCAACGAGTATTGAAGGTCTATACGCTTGTGGTGATATTATTTATCATGAAGCAAAAGCACACTTAATCGCGAGTGCTTTTAGCGACGCAGCAAACGCAGCTAATCTAGCAAAGCTTTATGTTGAACCAGAAGCGGCTCCTGAAGGTTATGTATCGAGTCATAATGATGCATTCAAAGAATCTAATAAAGTAGTGATGAAAAAATATTTATAAATCATGGTTTAGCAGTCTGGGGGATGAAAATACATGGTTAAAATAAAGTACGAAGCGCCAACAGTACAAGATTATAGAAATATGAGAAAAAAAGCTGGGTTAAGTGAAAAATCACAAAAGGCGACAGAAAAAGGGATATCAAATGCATGCTTTGACATTACAATATATGATGATGACTTATTAATAGCGATGGGCAGAGTAATTGGAGATGGCGGTACTGCTTTTCAAATTATTGACATAGCAGTAGAACCACGTTATCAAGGTCAGGGTTATGGTAAACAGGTTATGACTAATATTATGAAATATATATCATCTGTTGCAGAAGATGGTACTTATGTGAGTTTAATGGCAGATTATCCTGCAGATCAATTGTATGAACAATTCGGATTTACGACTACGGAACCTCATTCTTGTGGGATGTATATCAAATACTAAATTTAAATATGTTGAAGAATGTTTAAATGCGAAGCAGTAGTTTAAAGATAGTTATCTATGAAACACATGTCCATTGCTCTATCATAAAGATAGAATCTGACGTGTGTGATGTTGTGCTAATTGATATCATTTTTTAATGATAATACAACGCGTTCACATTCAGAGTGAGTGATACCAAACCATCTTTTAGAAAACTATACGGATTAATTTGCGAGATGCAAAGAGAGCTAATCCAGAACGGATTAGCTCTCTTATTTTGAGCATAGGTTTTATACCCTAAAAACTCACATTAATTTTGTTTTAGCAATGTAATGTTTATTTGGATTCTTTAACATTGACATCAGTTGCATTTGTTCTAGATCTTAAATCAGCTTCTATTTCTTCTAAACTACGTCCGCGTGTTTCTGGTAAGTATTTAATAACAAAGATTAAAGCACAGACACCGATAGCTGCAAAGATTAAGAAAACTTGTTCTACTGATAAAACATCAGTCAAAATAGGGAATAATTGCGCAACTAGTAAACTACCAATAGATAGTACTAAAGCAGCGATTCCTGTTGCAGCACCACGTGCACGCATTGGGAATAATTCTGGTAACATAACCCAAAGTACTGGTCCCCAAGTAAAACCAAAGAAGATGATGAAAAGCGTTAGACAAGCAACCATAATCCATGCAGAAGATTGGATACCAACTGTCCAAACTAATATTGCCATGATTAATAGTGAAGCAACCATACCAATATTACCGATGACTAATAATCGCTTACGATCTATTTTATCAATAATCATAATTGCTACAATCGTAATAAGGACGTTTACGGTACCAATACCAACTGTGCCTAATATAGAAGTTGCATTTCCAAGACCAGCTTTACTAAATATCGTTGGTGCGTAATAAATAATAGCGTTAATACCTATAATTTGTTGTAATAAAGCAAATACACTACCAATGATCAATGTTGGTCTTAACCAAGGTGATTTTAATACATTCCAAGTGCTTTCAGAAATAGCATTTATTTCTTTCATATCAGCAATTTCTTTATCAATTTCGCTTTCTTTAAATGTTAATTTCATAACGTCACGAGCAGCTTTTTCACTTCTGTGTTCAAGTAGCCATCTAGGGCTTTCAGGCATAAATGCTACACCGATTAATAGAATGAGTGAAGGTAATACTGCTAAACCGAGCATCCATCTCCATCCTTCGATTGGAGTGAAAGCATAGTTAATTAAATATGAAGATAAAATACCAATTGTAATCATTAATTGGTTTAAGGAACTTAACGAACCACGTTGTTCGGTAGGTGCCATTTCAGATAAATATACTGGTACGATTGCTGTTGAGCCACCGACAGCTAATCCGATAACAAGTCTACCAATTACTAATACTGGCATTGATGGTGCTAAGGCTAAAATTAATGCACCGACAATATAAATAATAGCGATAATAAATACAACACGTCTACGACCTAATCTATCAGACATAGGTCCACTCGCACCGGAGCCGAAGATAGCGCCGACTAACATCGATGCAACGACAAGTCCTTCAGTAAAACTATTTAACGGTATGTCATCTTTTATAAATAACAGTGCACCTGATATAACCCCCATGTCATAACCATAGAGTAATCCTCCCAATGCACCAAGGAAAAAGATGAGCTTTTTATTCACTTTGATTCCCATATTAACCCTCCTGATAATATTCAATAATAATAAGTATACGCTTTCATATTTTAATTGTAAATGTTAAAGTATAATAAATTTATCTATTGATATATATTTATATGAATTGTAATATTTTTGTAGTTTAAATAAAAATGTATAGTTATATAAGTTGATATCAAATAAAACTCCGCACATCAATTTTTGTTTGATGTGCGGAGTTTTATAAAATCATCTTATGCGTCGAATTCGATAACAATTCTACCAGAATTATTATGTTGAAGCACTTCATCTATGCTGTTTTTAATATCTTTAAAGTTTATATTATGTTTTATATCATGTAATTGATCTGGTTTTAAATCTTTTGATAGACGACGCCAAATATGTTTCCGTTGTCTCATTTCTGTATATACAGAGTCAATACCTATAACGTTTACACCTCTTAATATGAAAGGAAAGACTGAACTATCGAATGTAGCGCCTCCTGTCATGCCAATGAGCGCAACGCTACCATTATAATTAAGTTGCTTAATGATTTGTGAAAAACTGTCACCACCAACTGGATCGATGACTGCTTGCCATGTGCGTTTACCTAAAGGTTTATTATCTTCTTTGTCAATTCTAGAAATAACATCTTTTGCACCTATGGTTTTAAGTGTTTCAGTAGCTTCAGTCTTACCTGTACTAGCGATCACATCATATCCAATGCCATTTAACATCATAATCGCTAATGTTCCTACACCACCTGTTGCACCTCTTACAAGCACTTGATCTTTTTCTACAGATAGTCCATTATGCTCTAATTTTTCAATTGCTAAACCAGCTGTGTAACCTGCTGTCCCATATATCATAGCTTCTTCAAGTGTGAGGTCTTTAGGTAAAGGTACAATCCATTCTTCTTTTACGCGAACATATTCACTAAAACCTCCGAAATGGTCTGTTCCTAAACCGTACCCTGTAACGATGACTTCATCTCCTGGTTCAAAAGCATGTGTGTCAGAGTGAGCTACCACACCTGCTAAATCGATGCCTGGCACCATTGGATAACTGTTAACAATTTTTGAATTGTCTAATGTAGCTAATGCATCTTTATAATTAATTCCAGAGTATTTCGTTTTAATCAACACTTCACCTTCTGGAAGATCATCTATTGTCATATCTTTAAATTCGCTTGTTACTTTGCCGTCTTGTTCATTGACCACAAAAGCTTTAAATGTTTTCGTCATTGCCTTATGGCACTCCCTTATGTATATATATTTATGAACAATTAAAAAACTAGAACTACTTTATCATGATATTGTGAATTTCACAATAAGTGTAAAAGCGCTGATTTAAAAGTAAGCGTTTTAATTTTAACAATCGTAAACTTTATGTCATTTGACTATACTTTAAGTTGTCAAAAAAATATATTAAGTCGTATAGTAACATATTTAACATTTTAGTATACTAATTGACAAGATGGCAAAAAGGGGGCATGCAGTATGACAGATAATATTGAATTGGTAAAACAATCGGAAGTACATCGGTTAAGAGAAATTTGTATTACAACATTTAAACATACATTCAAAGAAGGTGGATATACACAGGAAGATTTTGAAACCTATTTTAAACAGGCATATAATGTGGAAACGTTAAAAGACGAATTGAATAATAAACATTCATTCACATATTTTTATCTCAGCAATAATGAAATTGTAGGTTATTTTAAATTAAATATAGACGATGCACAAACTGAGGCAATGGGTGAATCCTACTTAGAAATTCAAAGAATATACTTTTTACCTCAATCACAAGGTGGAGGAAAAGGGAAAAATGTTTTTGATTTTGCAATTAAAAAAGCACGCGAGTTGTATAAAACAAAAATTTGGTTAGGTGTATGGGAATATAATGAAAAAGCATTAAACTTTTATAAAAAACAAGGCCTACGTATAACAGGTTCCCATGAATTTCATACTGGTAACGTGGTAGATACAGATTTAATAATGGAAAAAACCATATAGCAGCTTTTGAAAAAGTCATTTATCCTGTAATCTGTTCAATTATCTTGGCGCATTGTATTCCTATTGCAAAAGCTAGATATTAAATTAAAGTTTCTATTTTTTAAGTTTTTGTAAAAATTATATTTATTTCAAAAAAAGTTTTGATAAAAGGTGTTTATTTTAATAATAATAGTGAATAACATAATAATTCTCATTTATCCTAATTATTAAACACATTACATAATTTTAAATTAGGCAATGGGAAGGACACAACTAAGGAGGCTTATTATATGAAGAAGTTATTAGCAGGTTTTCTTACACTTACATTAGCACTTGCTGCTTGTTCTAATGGTAGTGATGACAATGGCGGTAGTAAAGACGATAGTTCGAAAGACAAACAGTCTTCCGATGACAAATCAAAAGACTCAAAAGATTCTAAGAGCGATGACAAAAAGGACAATGATAGTTCCGATAAAGATTCAGATAGTAATTCGGACAACAAATCAGACAGTGATGCTGATAAAAATAGTTCTGACTCAGACTCTAGTTCTAACTCTGATGATAGCAGCAATTCTGGAAACAGTGACAATGCCAATGATAGTTCGACTAACGGTTCCAACGGCAGTGATAGCAATAGCGATAATTCAAATAATGATAACAATTCAAGCAATGCGGATAGCAATGAGAGTACAGCAAGTAATGCAAATAGTAATGCTGATCAAGCATCTAATAGTGCAAGTAATTCAAATGCGGGCAACACAGGTAACAGTGGTGCTTCTCAATATGTGGCACCTTATCAAGGTCAAAATGCAGTGCCAGTCGCACAAAACATTACTTCAGGTAGCACTGACGCACAAACAGCTTTACAGTCATTGCCTAATTTCCAAAACGCTTTAGACAATGCAACTGCTGAAGTCAATGCGTTAAATGGCCAATCAAATCCTTATAATGATTATGCTATTGAAGGAAGCGAAGGGAATTATAGCTATATCTTTAGCTTCCAAAACCAAGCACAACCTGGTAGTTATTCAATTGTAACTGTTGACCAACAAGGAACTGTTAGAGTAGTTGATCCAGCTTACCAACAATAAAAGCATCATAAAATAACGTGATTTTTATACGTATTATAAAAAAGTGGCAAGTAGAAAGCATTAACTTCTAACTTGCCACTTTTTATTTTGGTAAAATTTTCTTTATGTGCGAATCGTTCGAGTATGATTCCTTTAAATGCATTTTATATTTAAATAAAAGCACCAAAGCCAATATTCATAATTTAAAACTTTGAATTTAAATTAGAATAACAAATTGTTGGTTGTATATGTGATGATTAGTTTAATTTATTGGAATTAATCGACTTTTGAATAATATGTGAAATCGTTTCAAAGGCATGGTTGTCTTTATTTATAAACGGATTAGCATGTATATCTTTCATTTGGTGACTGATTAAATCATTTAAGAGCGCTTTTGAATCACTATATCTAACTGTAGAAAGAGAATGCATAACATCTTCATAAACACCGCGTTCACTCACATATTTTTCATGGTCAGGCGTATATTGACAGACAGTTTTATCAATCGTAAGTGCATCAAAAATAAGTGAAGAATAATCTGTTAATACTGTATCTGATACTAACAATAAATCTTGAACTTCAATATGTGATGGCGCAATGATAGCATTTTCAGGTATATAGTTAGATTGGTCGTTGATATGTCCTTTAAAGATAACATTATATTTATTCAATAAGCCATCACTCATTGGTAACAAATCGGTTGCTTCATTTGCTGCTTTCCATGTAGGAACATAAAGTAATGTTTGTTTTTGAGGATCTAGTTTTAATTCTTTTTTTATAAATGAGATATATGGTTGACCAGATTGTTTATCTAACAGATATCTAATTCTCGGATACCCACAATTTAATAAGTGTGTGTGTTGTTGGGGAAACGCAGACTTGAAATGTTCCATAATGGCTCCGGAATCACTGATGAAGTAATCTTGTTGCAACCATTTATTATATTTGCGTGCACGATAATTATAGGTATTGAGATTCTCATTAGGTTCATGACTATCTAAAAATAGTTTTTTAATAGGTGTGCCATGCCATAGTTGTATAATTGTACCATTTGGTTGGATATCATCAGGGATATCGTTTTCTAAAATAACCACACTTGCTGTTTCTATTAGATTTTTTGATTTCGCGTCATTTGGATCGATAAAATTAGGGCCATTTACATCATTCGTTATAAAAAATATAGGTAATTTAGAAAAGTACTTTGCAAAATGATTAAATAAATAGCGAGAATTACCTCGAAATCCATAATCAAAACCTAAAAAGACGATATGATTTTTAACTTTCGATTTATCTTTCTTATAAATATAACTGCTTTCATAATGTTTTTTTTCGTAATGACGATGAAATAAAGTATAAATCCAATGTGGAAGTTTGAATTTAGTATTTTTAAGCACTTTATCTGTAAATCGAATGTCGTCGTGATTAGGCGCTAGTGTTTCACTATTTTTAAATGGTATCGAGTGTTTATGTTCAAAGGCTAATTTGTTTAAATTGAATTTAGTAGTGTTTAATGGCGTGAATGCTTGAATATAATCCCATATAGCACTACTGGTTGTAAAAGCATGTTTGAAATTGAAAACGACATGGCTATCTGTTGCTACATCATCTTGCAATAGTGATAATAATGCTAAGTCAAATATATTATTAATGGTATAATTGTTTATTATTTTTTGAGTGGTTTCTATATGGAAAATAATATTTGGAAAATGATTTAGATTATCCATCCAATCATTAAAAGTGATTTCGGGTTTACCAAAATATCGGCAATCATTTAAATATTGTTGATTGATTGTATAATCTGCAACGATAGTGACCGGTTTTAGTGTAACTGCGTCTAACATCGATTGATAAATTTCACTATTTTGATCTATATATACAAAGTGAGTATATCCTTGTGCTGTAGCTTTCTCAAGGTCCTTTACGAAAAGGTCCCACGTTGAAACTTCTATTTGCTTTATCATTTATAATCCCTCGATTTAAATATTATTATCCTTATTTTATCATTTAATACGTCATAGATAAAAGAAACTTCAATATTCATATTAGGATTGAAGAATTGCGTTTGAGATGATGTATATTCAATTGGAGTTTATTAGAAAAATAAAAAACTTTAATTTTAGGCTATTAATTTTTTGAAAATTATTGTATTTTACTTAAAGTAGATGTTATAATTTATGTGAAATAATTCACAAATGGAAGATGATTAATTAATTTAAGTATAGGAAGTGAGTATAAATGTTTGTAGAAAGTATTAACCCCTTTAACAATGTATTATTATCCAGTATTGTAGCCGCTATCCCTATCATTTTATTTTTATTATGCTTAACCATTTTCAAAATGAAAGGGATATATGCGTCAATTACGACATTAGTAGTTACATTGATACTTGCAATAACGATATTCAAATTGCCTATGAATATCGCAACAGGTGCATCAATTGAAGGATTTTTCCAAGGCATCATTCCAATTGGTTATATTGTGATTATGGCAGTGCTGTTATATAAGGTTACAAATGAAACTGGGCAATTTGATAAGATTCAAGATAGTATTGCGAGTGTATCGCAAGATCATCGTATTCAATTATTGCTCATAGGTTTTGCGTTTAATGGATTTTTAGAAGGTGCAGCAGGTTTTGGTGTGCCGATTGCCATATGTGCCTTGTTATTAACTCAATTAGGCTTTAAACCTTTAGAAGCTGCAATGTTATGTTTAATTGCTAATGCTTCAGCTGGTGCATTTGGAGCAATTGGCTTGCCTGTAACAGTGATTGATACACTTGGTTTACCAAGTGATGTTACAGGATTTGCGGTTTCTCAAATGTCTGCTTTAACTTTATCGATTATGAATATGTTTATCCCATTTTTATTAGTATGGATTATTGACGGTTTTAAAGGTATTAAAGAAACGTTACCAGCAATCCTTATTGTTGGTGGAACTTTTACGATATTACAAGCTTTGATTACGGTGTTTATTGGACCAGAACTAGCTGATATTATCCCACCGTTAGTATCAATGTTAGCGTTAGCCTTATATTCTAAAAAACATCAGCCTAAAAATATATTTAGGTTGAAAGATAGTGGAGAACCTAAGTCTATTGTAAAACATAATTTTAAAACTTTAATATATGCATGGAGTCCATTTGTGATTTTAACAGCATTAGTTATGATTTGGAGTGCACCACAATTTAAAGCGTTGTTCTCACCTAATGGTGCGTTGAGCGCATTAGTATTTAATATTCAACTACCAGGTACGTATAGTGACATTGCTGACAAGGCAATTACATTACCACTCAATATCATTGGACAAACTGGTACAGCGATTTTATTAGTAATTTTAATAACTATATTAATGTCAAAACAAGTGAACATGCTTGATGCAACACGCTTATTAAAATTAACTTTTAAAGAATTATGGTTACCTATTATTACAATTTGTATTATTTTAATTATTTCTAAATTGATGACTTATGCAGGTTTAAGTAATGCTTTAGGTGAAGGTATTGCTAAAGCAGGATCAATCTTCCCGCTATTGTCACCTATCTTAGGTTGGATTGGCGTATTTTTAACTGGTTCTGTGACAAATAATAATACACTATTTGCTCCGATACAGTCAGCGGTAGCTAATAATATTGGTACAAGCGGTGCATTGCTTGTATCTGCAAATACAGTAGGTGGTGTAGCAGCGAAATTAATTTCACCACAATCCATTGCGATTGCAACTGCATCTGTACAACAAGTAGGTAAAGAATCAGAGTTATTAAAAATGACGTTACGCTATAGTTTTGCATTTATTATCTTTATATGTTTATGGACTTTCATGTTGAACTTTATCATTCATTAAAGCATCATCGTGGTTATGGTTGTTAGTAAGATGCCTGTGATTATGGCATATTACAGATGATTAAGTTTATTGTAATAAAATATAAAGATCGAAATAAAAAAGAAGCCGTTTGGCTTCTTTTTTTATTTCGATGCAATCATCATTTGAAAGTAATGGTAGACTGAATCTGATGAAAATAATTGGACGGTTTGATACCCATTTTCTATGATGGATTGTTTATTAAATTCCTGATTGATAAGTCTGAGTAGTTTATTAGAAAGATCTTTTACATTTCCATGCGATACGAGGTATCCATTGACGTTATTTTGTATCAGAGCGTCTGGTCCTGCATTACCATCAAAACTAACCACGACATTACCTTGATTCATAGCTTCTAAAATTACCATTCCGAACCCTTCATTACGAGAAGGGACGACTGTAATATCACTTTTAGCTAATTTTTCGTTTAATTGCTGAGTTGAACCATAAAGTTTTACGATATCTGCTAGTTGGTGCTCTATGACTAATTGTTGTAAAAGCTCATGCTCTTTTCCGTCACCATAGATGTGTATTTGATATTTAAAACGTCTGACTTCTTGTTGAATAGGTATGATACTTTGAATTAATAGGTCGAACCCTTTTTCGTATTCTAGTCGTCCTGCGGCAGTAATGATTTTTTCTTTTGATATTGAGAGACGGGGCTCATTTAAAATGTTGGGTATGACATAAACAGGAGTTTGAACAAAAGATTCATATTTACTTTTATCACTTTCTGTTAGTGTGGTTATTTTGTCTAAATATTGATAAGCATCTAAGATTTCTTGTTGTAGGGCATCGTTATGTGCTTCAAAATTCATATGTTCCATACCTATTTTCTCTACATTTTGTGGACCATAGTGAGCAATTAATATATTAAAACTCGCACGTGTACCAATGAGCATATCAGTGGAAACATTACGTATTGCTTGAATCATTTTCTTTTCTATATAATGTGAAAACTGATAAAGACCTGGTTCATATTGTGAAATTAATTTTGGTCTAGAAAACGGAGTGTATTTGCGGATTCTATTAAAAAATATAGCTTTAATATTTAAAAAATGTAACTGATAGTCTGTTAAAGCACGAACTTTAATAGATTTATGTAGTTTGAAATAAGGTTTAGAAGCCCCCTTGAAAACGGAAATGATTTCAACCTTATGACCTTTTTCGGCTAAAACATTAGCTAATTGAGAAATAGATTTAACAGTACCACCCATAGCATAAACATTATGCGTAAAAAAAGTGATAGATTTCATTGGAATACCTCCAAAAGTATAAGAATTAAATTAAAATTTATTATAGCATGAAATTTAAGAGAGTGATAAAGTAATGAATGTTATGTGTGACACAATGTAATTTGATTTTAAGTGTCTAATGTTAATTGCAATTTAAGTCGTCTCATAGCTATTATAGTTAACAGGTATTAACATAATTTGAGTAGAATTACTGAAAGCCCTTTTTTCATAGGACAATAACGTATATAATTAGAAGTGTGACAAAAGATTCTGCTATTTTTTTAACATTTAGTATAATTATAGTAGATTAAGATTTAAATTATTCACTATAGAAAACGCTTTATCATGGCTGTGATTTTCCTAGATAAAGATAACGTGTCTATAAACATATATAAAAGGGGGACTGTGTTTGTTATGAGTAAACAACATAGCAAAACAGATGTCATATTAATTGGCGGCGGTATCATGAGCGCAACACTAGGAACGTTATTAAAAGAACTTGCACCTGAGAAAGATATTAAAATGTTTGAAAGATTATCTACACCAGCAGAAGAAAGTTCAAATGCGTGGAATAATGCAGGAACAGGGCATTCTGCATTATGCGAATTAAATTATACAAACGAAAACAAAGATGGATCAATCGATATTTCTAAAGCTGTTAAAATTAATGAACAGTTTCAAATTACAAAGCAATTTTGGAATTATCTTGTTAAGCAAGGTCAATTATCAAAACCTGAAGCCTTTATTAAGCCTGTGCCGCATATGAGTTTTGTACAGGGTGTACGCAATGTAGATTTTTTAAGAAGACGTGTAGAAAGATTAAATAAAAATATTTTATTTAGTAATATGGAAATTACAGATGACAAAGCGCAAATTTCTGAATGGGCACCGTTGATTATGGAAGGGCGTACATCCAATATACCAATGGCTATTACATATGATAAAACGGGGACAGATGTGAATTTTAGTGCGTTAACAAAAAAATTATTTTCAAATTTAGAAGATAAACATGTAGAACTTAATTACGAACATGAAGTAGAAAACCTAAGTCAACGTAAGGATGGCACTTGGGAAGTTAAAGTGAAAGATTTGAAAACGGATGAAGTGACAATAGTGGAAAGTGATTTTGTGTTTATTGGTGCCGGTGGTGCTAGTTTACCTTTATTACAAAAAACAGGTATCAAGGAATCTAAACATATTGGTGGATTCCCAGTAAGTGGTCTGTTCTTAGTATGTAGAGATGAGGCTATCACATCAAAACATCTTGCTAAAGTTTATGGAAAAGCAGCTGTTGGTGCGCCACCAATGTCAGTACCACATTTAGATACACGCTATATTGATGGCAAACGTACATTATTGTTTGGGCCATTTGCTGGTTTTTCACCTAAATTTTTAAAGACTGGTTCAAATATGGATTTAATAAAATCAGTGAAACCAAACAACCTTATTACAATGCTATCGGCAGGAATTAAAGAAATGAACTTAACTAAATATTTAATTTCTCAACTCACATTATCAAATGAAGAGAGAATGGAAGATTTACGTCAATTTGTGCCAAATGCAAAAAGCGAAAACTGGGAAATTGTGGTTGCTGGACAACGTGTACAAGTCATTAAAGATACAGATAAAGGAAAAGGCACGTTACAATTTGGTACAGAAGTCATTACTTCTGAAGATGGTTCTTTAGCAGCATTGTTAGGTGCCTCTCCAGGTGCTTCAACTGCTGTTGACATCATGTTAGATGTACTTCAACGTTGTTATAAACAAGAATTTAACAATTGGGAAGAAAAAGTTAAAGAAATAGTGCCTTCATTCGGTATGAAATTATCGGAAAATGAAGCTCTATACACTCAAATTAATAAAGAAATAACTAAAAACTTAAAGATTAATTAATAGATATAGTGCACTCATTTTAACAAATGAGAAGCTTAGGAGATAAATAACCATAGTCAAAATAAGAGCGCCAATCCGCAAAGGATTAGCGCTCTTTTTGTAATTAAAATCTCAAGGTTTTAATTGTCTATGTTTGCTAGAAAATATTGTAACCTATTACGAGCTTTAATTCATAAAATTCACAGGTATCAGCTCACTTGTTATATTGTTATTTATGGATGGTAACAGTGAATGTTGTACCTTCATATTTCGTACTTGTTACTTCAATTGTACCATTGTGTAATTCAAAAATTGCTTTCGCAATAGCTAAGCCTAAGCCATTGCTATTATCATGATTGCTTGCTTTATAGAAACGTTCAAATAGACGAGATTGGGTTTCTGGTGACATGCCTTGACCATCATCAGTGATATTAAAACGAATTTGATCGGTATCATGTGTGAGTGTAATGTCAATTGTACCCCCTTGTTCAGAATATTTGATCGCGTTCGTTATTAAGTTTTGAAAAGCTTGGTTTAGTAAGCGCTCATTCCCAATTATAGATACATTAGCTAAATCAGACATAATGATCAAATCTTTTTCATTCGTCGCAAATTGTTCATGGCGTATAATCTGTTTAATCAGTTTATTAAGTTCGATGTTGTCAGTTAATTCTAGATGTTCGCCATTATCAATTTCTGATAATAATAAAAGTTCTTTGGTTAATTCACTGAGCTGTGTTGTAATTTGGTATATTTCATCGATATATTGTTCACGAGCTGTTGCGTCTTTAGCGAATTTTAATTGATCAAGTAAATGATGAATATGTGTTAATGGTGTTTTGATCTCATGTGAAACATTTTGAACAAAGTGCTGTCTCATGTCATCGACTTGTTTTAAAGAGAGTCTCATTTTATCAAATCGATATTGTAATGTGCCAAATTCATCATTACGTTTAATGTCTATCGGTACATCAAAATTGCCTTCCATTAACCTTTCAGTCGCTTGTTTTAACTGTTGTATCGGTTTAATAATCATATAAGTTGAAGAAATAACCCAAATGATTGAGATGACTAATAAGAGTGTAATTAATATGACTAAGAAAATTCTAAATTCACTAAAAGTTTTTCCGATGTCTGGTCTCATAAAAACAGCATAATTTTGACCATTGGATTGAAATTGCACACCCACAGTATTTTGAGTAGTATTTTCAAAAAAACCAGTGATAAAAGGGTTGTAGGGCAAATTTCTTATCCCATGATAATCATGGCCATTTAACACAGATTTAATGTTTTTAGAGTCAACATTATCTTTTCTAAATGCAGTGCCATAATAAGCCTTTTTGCCATTTTCTGAGACGGTCATCACTTGATAATTCATTTGTCCAAGATGTTTGAAAAAGGGTTTTGGCATTTGTATCTTAGATTCTTTTTCATAGGAAATAGCATCTTTTAATGTTCTCATTATTTTTGCATCATTATTCTCTTTTAAATGATTGTGATAAATAATGTTAGTTAATAGAAAACTAAGCAATGCACTCGATAGTAAAATGACGACAGTATAAATAGCAATACGTGAATATAGTGATTTAAACATTGTCATCAACCTTGTATCCTAAGCCACGTACTGTATGAATCGTAATCGTAGCTCCTAACTTTGACAATCGCTTTCTCAAACGCTTAATGTGTACGTCAACAGTCCGTTCATCACCTTCATAGTCAAAGCCCCAAATTTTTTCAATCAAATCGTCACGGTTAAATACTTGTTTTGGATGTGAAGCAAGTAAGAATAAGAGTTGAAACTCTTTATTTGGTAAGTTCATTGATTTAGTAGAAGATTGAAGTTCTAAATAAGCTTGATTGAGCGTGAGATTTCCAACTTTCAATTCATTATTAGCATTTATATTATACCGTTTTAATACTGCTTTTATTCTAAAGATAAGCTCTTTTACTTCAAATGGCTTAGTAACATAATCGTCTGTACCAGTTAAATAGGCTTGTTCCTTATCACTAAGTGCGTCTCTTGCTGTTAACATAATGACAGGCATTTCAAAATCTTCTTTTAAAACTTTACATAGTTCAAAACCACTCATGCCAGGCATCATTACATCGACGATAGCAATATCAACCTGATGTGTATCTAAATACGACAGTGCGTTTTCAGCACTTGATTGTGTCACAACATCTAGTCCTTCTCGTGAAATATAATTTGAAACATATTCTAAAATTTTACTGTCATCATCGACAATTAAACAAGTTGTCATGCTCAAAATCTCCTTAATCATTTTACAGACATTATATATGGAAAAATTTAACTTAACAAATAGGAAATAATTTAAAAAGTTAATCATAGTTCATATTGAGTTCATATAAAGACCTTAAACTTTAAATATAAGTTCTTGAAAGGGAGTGAAACACTATGAAATTGGCATGGCAAGAGATAAAATATTATAAATTTCGTTATATATTAATCATGTTAATTATATTGTTATTAGGTGTTATGGTTTTATTTATTAGTGGTTTGGCACAAGGTTTAGCAAGAGAGAATATTTCTATGTTAGATAATATGAAGTCAGAAAAATATGTGATGCAAAATAACAAAACACCACAAATCGAAAAATCAATTATTAAACCAGAACAGCAAGAGAAAATTGAAGATATTAGTGGACAGTCACCTTTAAAAATAGCATCTCAAACTTTGAAAATTGATAAAGATGAAGAAGATGTTGTTATGACGAATACAGTGAAAAATGAAAAACCAGAATTGTCAGAAGGACATTATCCTAAAAAAGACAATGAAGTTGCAATTAATAGTAAATTAACTGCAAGTGGGGTAGATGTTGGAGACAACATTAAAATTAAAGACGGTGAAACGTTAAAAGTATCAGGTATTTTGGATGACACAATGTATGCTCATAGTTCAGTGGTTATGATGAATAATAGTGGATTTGATAAATTGAATAAAAATGTAAGTACCGTTTATCCAATTCAAGATATGTCACAAAAACAGATAAATAAATTAGAAGATATTAATGGTATCGATGTATTTACGGAAGACGATATCACAAGTGAAATACCGAGTTATCAAGCAGAACAAGCACCACTTAATATGATGATAGTTAGCTTGTTTGTCATTTCTGCTATAGTTCTCAGTGCATTCTTCTATGTTATGACGATACAAAAAATTCCAGAAATCGGTATTTTAAAAGCAATTGGTATCAAGACAAGACATTTACTAAGTGCTTTAGTATTACAAATATTAATAACTACAATGGTTGCAGTGATAATTGCTGTTGCATTAATTAGTGGTTTATCATTAATAATGCCAATTTCTATGCCTTTCCACGTAACTGTTGCGAATATATTATTAGTCGTAGGCATTTTCATCGTTGTTGCAATTGTTGGCGCAGCACTATCATTTATTAAATTATTTAAAGTAGATCCTATTGAAGCTATCGGAGGTGGAGAATAATGAGTTTACAAGTTAAAGATATAAAAAAATCCTTTGGGAAAGGTTCTTCCGAAACTAAAGTTTTAAAAGGGATTAATTTTGAAGTGAATGAAGGAGAATTTGTAATTTTAAACGGTGCTTCAGGCTCAGGTAAAACAACGCTTTTAACTATTTTAGGTGGGCTATTGTCACAAAGTGGTGGTGAAATATTATATAATGGTGAGCATTTATATGATAGTGATAAAAAAGCTTCTGAGCTAAGACTTAATGAAATTGGTTTTATATTTCAATCTTCACACTTAGTACCTTATTTAAAAGTTAAAGATCAGTTAACAACAATAGGTAAAGAAGCAGGTATGTCTAAAAAAGAAGCCACTGATAGATCAGAAAAACTATTAACACAAATCGGTTTAGCAGAACAGCTAAACGTATTTCCACACACACTTTCAGGCGGACAAAAGCAACGTGTTGCCATCATGAGATCATTGATGAATCATCCGAAAATAATCTTAGCTGACGAACCAACTGCAAGTTTAGACGCTGAACGTGCCACAGAAGTGATAGATATGATTAAAAATCAAATTCAAAGTAAAAATATGATTGGTATTATGATAACGCACGATAAAAGACTATTTGATTATGCTGATAGAGTCATCGAATTAGATGATGGTGTCATCGTTGATCAATAGTATAATTAAATGAACCGTAATATAATTATGATTCCTAAATCAATGGAGTGGGACAGAAATCTTTTAATAAAATTAGACTTCTGTCCCACTCTTTTTCTATGAAGAAAACACTATGTTCTATTGTAAAAAGGATGCACAATTTATTTTGTGTATAGTGGCTTTAAATGGATGGAATATGCCACAACGCCATCATACTTGCCCAAAATAACACTACAAAGTAACAAGTTAGTAAAAGCTTATATTGGTACATGATTGCTAAAAAATCCCTAATTAATGCAATTTCAAAGAAATGATAAGGTGTATGACTGCCGACACCTTTTAAGTTGAGGTTTAATTTTTGTCCAAACCTTAAAGCGCGCATAATATGAAATTGACTTGTGACACATAGGATACTTGGTTCATATCTATATAATTGTTGAATGAGCACTTTTGTATATTTAAGGTTTTCTAAAGTGCTCGTAGACTGGTCTTCAAGTACTATCATTGAAGGATTAATATTTCTTTGGACTAAGTATCGATACATAGCCAAGGCCTCTGAAATTGGTTCGTCAGGACCTTGTCCACCACTTACAATGAGTCGAGCATTTGGATTTAAATGGTGTAATGCTATAGCTTTGTTTAATCTTTTAGCTAGCATAGGTGTTACTTGATCAGTAAAAATACCTGCGCCTAATACCAATATGACATCAAAGTCTTCTTTGTATGTAACATTTGAAAATGCAGATGTGCAAAGCGCATAACAAATGAAGGTGAAACATGCACTAAATGCAATAGCAGCTAACCAATAAAAAATCACATTGATACCTACAGGTATTAGACTAATATAAGCACAAGCAATCATAAACAGTAATACTCTATATGCAATAGCATACAAACGGCGCAAAAAAAGTGCGCTTAATCTATGTTTAAATAAATGATGATGTTTGATGTGTATTAACAACACGCCAACAAACATAGTGAATATGAGTGGCATAGGCAAAGATAACTTACCTACATGTAAGATGATTACAAAGTAACCTAAAATAATTTGAATTACAAAAAAAGTTAAATTAGTAGTGAATTTGAAATTTTTAATCATAGCAATAAAACCACATAAAATAATTAAACTTATAATTAAAGACAACGTATACATGGTTCACCCCGAAAGTTTATAATATTTTAAATGTAGAGCAATTATTAAAATTAATCAAATTTTAATGGTATTGTATTTTGTAATTTTGCTAGATTTAACAATTAAAAAACGCAGTGAATACAAATTTCTGCTTTTATACCATCTCGAATATTGATATTATAAACATAATATAAAAAAAATAACGTTTACTTATGTGAGCTAGAATAGTAGAGGTGCGAGAAGTTATGGTTAAAAATTTAAGTAGTCATATTGATTTTATGGGTGAATTTATAAATGATGTGAATACTTTGTTAGCTAAATTGTTAAAAGAATTAAGAGAAGACTATAACGTATCAAAAGAGCAGGCCAATGTTATATTAATGTTAGAAAACGAAAAAACCATGACGTTAACTGAAATAACTGAAAGACAAGGCGTAAATAAAGCTGCCGTTAGCCGGAGAATCAAAAAATTAATACAAGCAGAAGTAGTTCAATGGGAGAAAGCAGAAGAAAATACAGATCAAAGATTAAAATATATTAAATTAACAGAAAGAGGCAAACAATTTAATAAACAAAGTAAGGAAATTATCAATACGATTGTTAGTGATATTTTACACGACTTGTCTGATGAACAAATCGAACAAGCACGTTATGTTTTAGAAATTATTGACCAAAGATTAAAAAATTTCAATTTGAAGCACAGTATTTAATAGTATAAGCAATGAAAGTATTTAAAAGCAAAGCTAAATACATTTAATTAAAATCATGCTTCAACAACCGGAATGACGTACCCAAATTAAAATGATTCATTTGAAGTGCATAATTAAAAGCTTAAGCTATATAAGATGAAAGAAAAAATCATAGAAGATATAAGAAGACATTGGACTAATGATGTATATCTTTTACTGATTTATATACATATAATAGAAATAAGGTAGCGTAAAAATAAATTTCACTTAATTAAAAAACTACAAAAAATTGGTGGAAATGGCTTGATAAAGCCATATAGTTTATAAATATATTATGTTAAAATAACGGGATAATGTAAAAAATAAGGACTGAGCGTGGTGATAAAATGCAAAAGTGCCCTAAATGTGGGGGAAATATAAGGATAGGACAACGAAGATGTAGTCATTGTGGCTATCGTATAGAGTCGACAAGTAACGAAAAAATGACTCGAACTTCAAAAGAAAACAAAAAAACTGTTAATAACAAAGCAAGGAAAATTATTCCCTGGGGTATTGCAGCTTTTATCATTATTCTACTGGTGATTATATTTATCTTATTGAAAAATTTTAATTCTCCGGAAGCACAATCGGAAATATTAATTAATGCTGTAGATAATAATGATACTCAAAAATTATCAACCTTATTAAGCACACAAAATAATAGTGTGGATGAAAATGAGGCTAAAGCTTATATTAAATATATAAAAAAAGAAGTTGGCATGAAACAATATACAAAAGATATTAAACAAAAAATAGCTTCTTTAAATAATAATGAGACGAGTGAGGAAGACTTTGTAACAGCCAAAAATGGTGAAAAAGTTTTGCGTATCAGTAAAAATGGGCGACGTTATTTGATATTTGATAACATGAGTTTTACAGCACCTACAAAAGAAGCGATTGTAAAGCCTAAGTACGATGCAACATATAAATTTAAAGCAAATGATAAGCAAAGAACTGTTCACGCACAGAAGAATAAGACGACGGTACTTGGTGAATTCATACCAGGTGATTACGTTATCGAGTCTAAAAAGGAAATGGCTAACGGACAGTTTAGTGGTGAACTCAAATTTAATTTTAATAATAGTAATCATGAAACAGTTGACGTTTCAGAAGATTTTAATGAAGCTTATATTGTCTTAGATTTAAAAGGCGCATCAGAAATTGATAAAGATACGGTTAAAGTGAAAGTAAATGATAAAACATATGACTATAATAATAATAAAGAAATAGGACCATATCCAAAAACACAAGAATTAACAGTTTCTGCCGAAGGTGAAGCGAAGAAAAAGACATTTAAATCAGCTGAAACGACTGTTAAAACGGATAACTTGAAAGATAAAACATATGTAACATTGAATTTTGATGGTGATGAAATTCAAGATTATGTTGATAAAAAAGAAAAAGAAGAAAATAGTTTCAGAAATAAGGTGGTTCGTTTTTTCGGTAATTATACTGCTGCAATGAATAACGCGCATAGCCAAAGTAATTTTAATTTAGTTTCATCTTATCTGAAAAAGAATAGCAATAACTACAAGTCTACAAAAAATCAAGTGAAAGAAAATGCTATTTTTTATTTACCACAGCCACAAATCACTGAAATTGTGAGACAAGGTGAAACATTTTATATTACTGCTCAAACCGTCAAAGAAGACGGACAGTATGGCGAAGTGAACTATCAACTTGAAGGCGATGATGATGCCAGTAATCTCAAGGTAGTGAAATATTCGGAATAGTAATGTAGTGAAATGCTTGTCAATATCACTTTGATAAATGTAGTAGTAGAAAAATAGAGCAATTTGAGAATAAACTCATTCTGACTCATGTATAAGCGTCAATTTCTATAACAGTTAGTAGAAATTGACGCTTTCTTTGTTTTTGAGCTAAAGCTATAATGGTAATAATGCTTATTCATAATATTGTAATAAGTCAGTAAGAAATACATAATTAAATGTAGTTATCGTCGAATTGAGTATTTTAAGTAATATTTGAAGGAGTTATAAGATGTCAGACAATCAACAACAAAAGCAATCACTTATTTTTATTTTAATTCTAGGTGCATTAACTGCAATTGGTGCTTTATCTATAGATATGTTTTTACCTGGTTTACCTCAAATTCAGACTGATTTTAATACGACAACTTCAAATGCACAATTAACTTTATCTTTATTTATGATTGGCTTAGCTATTGGGAATTTATTTACTGGTCCTATTTCTGATTCCATCGGACGTAAACAACCACTTATGATTGCGATGTTGTTATTTACATTAGCAAGTTTAGGAATTATTTTTGTAAACAATATTTGGTGGATGATCATTTTAAGATTTGTGCAAGGTTTTTGTGGAGGCGCAGGCGCAGTTATTTCTAGAGCAATATCAAGCGATTTATACAGTGGCAAACAATTAACGAAATTTTTAGCTTTACTCATGTTAGTCAATGGCGTCGCACCTGTATTAGCACCCGCTTTAGGTGGTGTGATCTTATCATTTTCAACTTGGCATATGGTGTTTGTCGTACTTACCATATTTGGCATGTTCATGTTTTTTGGAACAATGTTTAAAGTGGAAGAATCATTATCAATTGAACATAGGGATAGCCCTCATATGGGAAGTATTTTTAAGAATTTCTTACAATTATTAGAAGCACCACGTTTTGTATTACCAATGTTGATTCAAGGGGTTACGTTTATCATATTGTTTAGTTATATTTCAGCTTCTCCATTTATTACTCAACATATTTATGGTATGTCTCCACAGCAATTTAGTATTATGTTTGCAGTTGTTGGTATAAGTCTGATTGTTTCAAGTCAATTGACTGGTAAGTTGGTTGATTTTATAAATAGGCAAATGTTATTACGAATTTTGACATTGATTCAATTAGTAGGAATTCTGAGTGTAACGTTTACTTTAGTAAATCACTTGTCAATATGGATTTTATGCTTTGGTTTTATTATTCTTGTTGCACCGGTTACTGGTGTAGCAACACTGGGATTTTCTATAGCAATGGATGAACGTACTGGGGGTAATGGAAGCGCATCAAGTTTACTTGGACTTATCCAATACTTATTAGGTGGGGTGATTTCACCTCTCGTAGGTTTAATGGGAGAAGAAAATTATGTACCTTATGTCACAATTATCCTAATTGCAGGTATATTACTCATAGTGTTGCAAGTGATGAGTTATTTTGTATTTAGAACAAGCAAGTGAGCCTAAGAGAGGATGAAATAAAATCTTTTTAGTATTTTGGTAAGTAGCTGGTGCATGTGTTTCAAGTCAAGTACTTTAAGTTGATTTAAACATGCGCTTACATTTATGGATGTAGCAATAATGTCATTTTAAACAAATTAGATTTTTATCCCAAGCTAATTTATTTTGCAGGAATGATTCGAAGTGGCGAAGGCTAGAGTTTTGCTAAACCAAGGTGAAGTATAGCATTGACATGATGTTGCATGGTAGGTATCAAGCTGTTCTATATATTTGAATTAGAAATAATCTAAGACTATTAAACTTCTATTATTTTGTAGAAATTTAGTAGTCTTTTTAATTAGATCATTTATTAGGAAATGACTTAACGATTCAACTTAATTGTATTAGCTAATAAAATTTGAGCTAAATCATTTACCGGTTGATTGCATCCTTCTTTAATCCAAGTATAAACAAGACCCATTTGGCCACCTAGTGCGTAAATTACAAATTGTTTTTTATTTATAACACTGGTATAGTCATCCAAAATTTTAATATAGGTATCACGCGTGGCATGCATATATTCAAAAAACAAGTCTCGATTAGGATATGTGACTAAAATAGCATGGAAATAGCCATAATGGCGTTTAATATAGCGTAAAATGATTTTGAAAAACTGATATAGTTTCGAATAATTATCTGCAATCTCTTCAGAACTTTTATATAGATTTTCTAATAGTTTTTTATATTTCTGAATATGGTGTGACTGTATTGTAGCTAAAAGATCATATTTATCTACGAAGTAATCATAAAAAGTTGTCCTATTTATATCACTATATGCACATAACATTTTGATAGTTATATTTTCAAACGGATGTAGCTCTAGTAATGCAATCATATTATGGATGATTTTACGTTTAGCATTTTGTTTCATAATAACTCCTTCATAGAACATAAATAACGTACCCAACACATTTTATTTAAGTGTCGGTATACTTTTAAATTTCATCTCTTTATAATATACAAGGTGAATTTTAAATGCAAATAGGAGGAAAGTATTATGAAGAAAATGGTATTAATCAATGTCATTACCATTGTTGTACTTGTAATTATTGGTGTCGTAGGATTCCATTTTTATAATCAAGCAACATCTTTTGTAAGTACGGATAATGCTAAAGTGGATGGAGAACAAATTAAAATATCAGCTCCAGCTTCTGGCGAAATCAAATCGCTTGATGTCAAAAATAATGAAAAATTAAGCAAAGGTGACAAAGTTGCAGAGATTGCTGCTAAAGGTGAAGGCGGTCAATCTCAAGATATGAGTATTAAAATGCCTAAAGATGGCACAATTGTAAAAGTTGATGGCATGGAAGGTTCAATGGCTCAAGCTGGCACACCAATCGCTTATGCTTATAATTTAGATGATTCTTATATAACTGCTAACGTGGATGAAAAAGATATTGCAGACGTTGAGGAAGGTAAAGATGTAAATGTTAAATTAGATGGTGAAGACGCTGAATTAAAAGGTAAAGTAGAAGAAGTAGGCAAAGCAACTGCTTCAAGCTTTTCAATGATGCCTTCATCAAACAGTGATGGCAACTATACAAAAGTATCACAAGTGGTACCAGTGAAAATTTCACTAGATTCAAAACCATCTAAAAATGTTGTTCCAGGAATGAACGCTGAAGTAAAAATTCATAAAAATTAAGGGGGTCTTAAAATGACAATGACCTTCATTATTGTTTACGTAGTCATAGCGCTCATTCTTGTCGGCGGACTAAATTTCTTTATCATGAAAAGAAATAAGCAAAAATCTGCCAGAAAAATGGAACAATCTAAGCATGAAAGCATTGCTTCTAACGAAAGTTATCAATCTAAATTTAAAGTTAAAGACGACAAAACAACAACAGAAAATCAAGAACAAAACAAAGATGAATCAATAGACGAAAAGCCAGAAAAGGCAACGCACTCTGACAGTGACGCTACTGAATCATCGACACAACATGATTCGGATCATGAACAAATCAATCCGAATTCTGAAGAAGCACAGGTAAATGAAAAGTTGAAAGCTAAACATAGTTCATTTATGTTTGGAAAAGGCACTTCTCAAGGTAAAGTTTTAATAGCGATGATTTTCGGTATGTTTATAGCTATATTAAACCAAACGTTATTAAATGTTGCATTACCTAAAATAAATACAGATTTTAATATTTCTGCTAATACAGGTCAATGGCTTATGACAGGCTTTATGCTTGTGAATGGTATTCTAATACCAATCAGTGCCTATTTATTTAATAAATATTCGTATCGTAAATTATTTTTAATAGCGATGACATTATTCACGATTGGCTCGTTAGTCTGTGGTATATCAGGTTCATTTACAATAATGATGGTTGGCCGACTACTGCAAGCTATTGGTGCAGGTGTCTTAATGCCACTCGGTACAAATGTATTTATGACTATATTTCCACCTGAAAAACGTGGCGCAGCAATGGGGACACTCGGTATAGCAATGATTTTAGCACCTGCAATAGGACCAACATTATCAGGTTATATTGTAGAAAATTATCATTGGAACGTGATGTTCTATGGCATGTTCATTATAGGACTTATTTCATTGGCTATCGCTTATATATGGTTTAGAGTATATCAAGTTACTACAAACCCTAAAGCAGATATCCCCGGTATCATATTTAGTACAATTGGCTTTGGTGCGTTATTATACGGCTTCAGTGAAGCGGGAAATAACACCTGGAGTTCTCCAATAGTTGTAGTGTCTCTTATCATTGGTGTGATCTTTATTATTGCTTTTGTAATTAGAGAGCTTACAATGCGTGTGCCAATGCTAAGCATGGAAGTTTTAAAATACTCTGGTTTTACATTAACAACAGTTATTAACATGATTGTAACCATGAGTTTATTTGGTGGTATGATTTTATTACCACTTTACTTACAAAACTTAAGAGGCTTTACACCAGTACAATCAGGTTTATTATTATTACCAGGTGCTCTAATAATGGGCGTAATGGGCCCAATAGCAGGAAAATTATTAGATACGATAGGTATTAAACCACTAGCTTTAGTAGGGACAGCCATTATGACTTATGCTACGTGGGAATTAACAAAATTAAATATGAATACAACGTATGGTCATTTAATGGTTATTTATATCATTCGTTCATTTGGTATGAGTTTTATCATGATGCCAATAATGACTGCTGGTATGAACGCATTACCGCAAAGACTCATTGCACACGGCAATGCATTAACTAATACATTGAGACAATTGGCTGGTTCAATTGGTACGGCATTACTGGTTACAGTTATGTCTACACAAACAACACAACATATTGCATCATATACACAGGATTTAGATAAAACAAATCCATTTATTAAAGACCGTTTACAAGAAATGGCTCAAGCAATGGGTGGAGAACAAATGGCAACTTCTCAAGTTTTAGAATTTGTGCAAAAGCTAGCTTCAATTAACGGCGTAAATAGTGCTTTCTTAATCGCTACTTTGTTAAGTGCGTTGGCATTTATTTTGAGCTTGTTCTTAAAAGGCAAGTCACATTACATTTCAAATGAAGAATAAGAAAAAGAATCAGTGATATAACATTTCTGACTAACGAAAAAGCGGCAATTTCTATAACAGTTGTATAGAAATTGTCGCTTTTTTAATCTTTAATAAAGTCTGCGCTACTATTTTTCTTATAATGAATACTTTTGTGACTCAGATAATTACTAGTATTATATACATTAAAAGTAAAAAACCAAGTGGTCTAAATAAATTTGATAATTAAGTTGAGACCTTTTAGGGTTTGACTTTAATTTTATCAAATATATTAATCGATTGGTGCATCGATCTATAGGTATAAAAGAAACCCGAAAATGAACTTCGGCATACATTTTCGGGCTTAATATACTATATGTAGCAGCTTTTTGATAAAATTTGAACGACGTTAAATTCTTGGTTTCCGATTTCTAAAGAATAAACTAATTAAAAGTAAAGCAATACTACAACTTAATAAAATAAAAGCGTTATGGATTGCATTTGCTTCTGTTAATATTTGGTTTGAATCAACAGTTATATAATATTGATTCATTGAATCGGCAATTCTTGTAGCAATATTTTTAATTAATGCAGAAAAACCAAAAGTAATTGCTAGCATGATTGCTATGATAAACATATTAACTATTTTCAAAATCGTTTTATTAAAAAATAATGTGAAAATAGTTAAGATTAAACTTAATATACAGGCGATAAAAAATATATAAAATACAAGTATTAAGCGATCAATACTTGTTTGTAAGTTATCAATGCTTTCTATATTTATATTTAAATGTGTTAAGTTATTGATGGTTTCTTGAAAATTCGTTAATTCTTTAAAATTAACCGATTTATCTACGAAAACTAAATTGAATATGGGCTCTTTAAACATACTGTAACCAGAAATTGCAACTAGAATTAAGACGATTACTTGTATAATAAGGCTGACCCAAGATTTTTTCTTTTTTCCATAGCGAGAGCCTCGTTGCATTGTTTCATTCGTTAAAGTGTGTTCAAAATCTTTAAATTGGTGATTGTTTGCGGTCATAACTTACTCCTTTCATAACATTAGATGGGGGAATCTAGTTATTTTATGACTTTTATTTTGTTATAATATGTGATAACTGTTACATTTTAACCAATGTAGTTGAATATTTTAATTTTTAGTATGAATTGTCATATTTTTAAAATTTCAATATCTATTATAACTTCTCGTTTATGTCATTATTTTTATTTTATCATATAATTTATTTTAAATACTGAATTGAAACAAAAATTCTATAATTCTAAAATTTGTTACAAAAAGATAGGGATGATTATGTATGAAATCAAGACTAACAACAAAATTTGTTAATAAATACTTATTACCACATCGTTCAATTATATTTGATAACCAACAAAGCTTTGAAAAATTTTTACAAAAAAGATTAACGATGAATGAAAAAAAGCACAAACAACCTGAAACGTTAAATGTAAAATCAGATTTAGAAAAACAAATGATGGATGATATGCAGTTGTTCAGATTTCGTTTTAGACACAGCCAACAAAAGAAAATACTTTATATTCATGGTGGGTATAATATTTTACAGCCTTCAGCTTTTCATTGGAGATTTATGGATAAACTTGCATTAAGTACTTTATACGAAGTTGTATTGCCTATTTATCCAAAAGCACCTAAATATCATGTTGAGGATACATATGCTGCGATTCATAAAGTGTATCAACAATTATTAACAGAATGCAGTAATGAAGATATTATTGTGATGGGTGATGGTACTGGCGGTGCATTAGCGATGAGTTTTGTGCAACAATTAAAATCTAACAATCAACCTTTGCCAGCTAAATTGTACTTGTTTTCACCTATGTTAGATGCTCAATTGAATAATGAAAATATTACAGATGATTTAATCGATAAAGATGTCATCATAAATATAGAAGGTTTACAAAAAATTATGAAAGTATGGTCCAATAATCTTCCGCTGAATGATAGTAGATTATCACCAATTTATGGAGAATTATTTGGTTTACCGCCTATATATATATTTGGTGGTGGAAGAGAGATTTATTTACCAGATATGAAAAGGTTAGCTTATATGTTAGAAGATATGCGTCAACCAGTACAACTGTATACCTTTAAAAAAATGGTGAATGCATTCGCATTATTACCTATTAGAGAATCTCATAAAGTTGTAAAAGAAATCGTCAATACAATTCATGATAAACGCTAATGCGTTAGCATATAACTGAATTCTAGAAGCATGATAAGCCTATAAAAAATTAAAAACAGAGGCGAGGTAGATATCAAACATAAATGTGTTGATATTGCCTTGCGTCTGTTTTTATATGTCCCAAATAGTTCATTGAATTAGTAGTGTTCGTTCATTATTGTATCAATGACAGTTAAAATAGTCTGTGTCCCTTTTAATTTATAGTAGAGTGCTATAAATTCATTGAAATCTTGCTTTGGCTCATCCATATTTTTAAATTCTGAGAGATTATTTTTATACAGTTGTTTTTCTTCTTGAACAAAAGTTCTGTAGCGTTGAACTAAATCTTCTTCTACATCAATTTGTTCGACTAATGAATGAATCGTATCTATCGCTTGTTTCTGACCTTGGTAATAACTGATATCAAATCCGCGCTTAATCAATTGATGATCAGGACCATTAATAACTAGCTGTTTGTTTTGGTTAAGTTCGCTAAGCGCAGCTTTCATATCATCGTTTAAATCATAAAGCTGCACTTTGATTGCGTCGATTACACTTTGTGACATCTTAAGCACTCCTTATCTTGAGATACCGATTTTATGACCTAATTGTTTAGGCCATTCGATTAATTGTTGATTATCATAATAATTGCTAACTTGGTCAGCAAATGATTTAGGGAAGGGCGCTGTTTTATTAATTGTGCGATCAATCCCTAACATCATTGCTTCATTTGTTGCTATATTAATACCATCTTGGTTCGTCATGATGGAAAAGAAATGCAAGCTTTTTTCATTATAATCATAGATGTAGATTGTAATGGTAAATGTATCACCTTCAGTTAATTCTGATAAATAAGCTGTTTGTTCTTCAACAGTAAATAATGTGTAATTTAACTTGTCACGTTCAGCTAAAGATAAGCCATGTGTATAATTAAATTGATTAATTGCCTCACTGAAAACCATATTATAGTTTGCATCATGTACATGCCCATTATGGTCAATCATATCAGGTGTCACATTGTTGGAAAATGTGAAAGGATTGCTCATCGTTACATCTCCTTTAATACTTTAATTGTTAGATTAAGCATATATATATTAATTTTACTAACCTAAGTTTACTAAAAATTGTATATAACATACACAAATAGCATTTCATGATAAAATAAAGAAAATGATTATAGGGGTGACCTATGGCTATCACAATGAGATACTTATCGTCTGAAAATAAACTCACAAGCGCTAATTGTTTAGAAGATATTCCGAAAACAGCGCAGTTTATATGGTGTGATTTTAATCAACCGACTGAGGCAGAAAATACATTTTTAAAAACACGTTTTAACTTTAATAAACTTGAAATTGATGATACAGTAAACGGGACACCGAGAGCTAAATACAAAGCTTATGACACATATCAGTACATTGTAGTACATGATGTGAAAACTGAAGATTTCAATGCAAAAGCATTAAATATTTTTATAAAAGATCGTTTACTTATTACATACCATCATCAACCTTTTGATATTTTAAAGAAGATTGAAACTACTATTAAAACACAAATGACAAATAATATTCTCCCAACTCATATATTTATCTTGGTGCTGGATTGTTTAGTAGACGGTTACTTTGATTTCGTTTATGCTATCGAAGATAAGGTATATGAATTTGAAGATAGTGAAAATACAAAGGGTTCTATGAAATTTGAGATGGACAATGTATTTAAGATACGTTCGGAATTAATTAAATTAAAGCGCATCATTTATCCCATGACAGAATTAGTCAATCAATTAAAAGAAAGTCATCAATTATTTTTAGATAATAAGAGCCAGCTTTATCTTCAACATATTGACGATCATATGATTAAACAACAAAATATTTTGAAAATATGCCAAGAAATGACAAACGAAATAAAAGATAATTTGACATCGTATGCTTCATATAAAATGAATCGAATTATGCAAGTCCTCACCTTAGTGTCAGTTGTATTTTTACCATTGACATTAATTACAGGTATTTATGGTATGAATTTTATAAACATGCCAGAATTAAAATGGCGATATGGTTATTATTTTGTCTTAGCACTAATGTTTTGTATTAGTATAGGTTGTGTGATTTATTTTAAAAAAGAAAAATGGTTTTAGTCTCATGGTATGAAATTAATGACGCAGTTTGAAAACTGACAAAATTAAAATTTTTGAGGTAGGAGTAAATAATGAGTGATTTAAAAAGAGAACAAAGAAAAAATGAACACGTTGAGATTGCAATGGCACAAACAGATGCTTCAATCTCAGATTTTGATGAAATTCGATTTGTACATGATTCTATTCCGAGTATAGATGTGAGTGATGTTAATCTTGAACATTCGCTAAAAGATTTCACGCTCAGTCAACCACTTTATATTAATGCGATGACTGGTGGCAGCGAATGGACGAAACAAATTAATGAAAAATTGGCAATCGTGGCACGTGAAAGTGGTATGGCAATGGCAGTAGGTTCTACACATGCGGCGTTACGTAATAGCAATATGGCATCATCATTTACAATCGTGCGTGAGGCCAATCCTGAAGGTATCATATTTAGTAACGTCGGCGCCGATGTGCCTGTTGATAAAGCTGTTCAATCAGTTCAATTACTTGATGCTCAAGCATTACAAGTGCATGTCAATGCACCTCAAGAATTAGTCATGCCTGAAGGTAATAGAACTTTTTCTACATGGATGGACAATCTTGCACAAATTGTGAAGCGGATAGATGTTCCAGTGATTGTCAAAGAAGTAGGTTTTGGTATGAGTAAAGAAACAATCAAAAACTTAAATGAAATTGGCATAAGATATGTAGACGTGAGCGGACGTGGTGGTACGAACTTTGTAGATATTGAAAATGAAAGACGTGCCTACAAGGACATGGACTATTTAAGTATGTGGGGACAAACAACTGTGGAATCACTATTAGAAAGCACTGCTTATCAAAAAGATATGAATATACTTGCTAGTGGTGGCGTACGGTCTCCTTTAGATGCTGTGAAATCTTTAGCGCTTGGGGCAAGTGCGGTGGGTATGTCGCGCCCATTTTTAAATCAAGTGGAAAATTATGGTATTACAGAAACATTAAACTATACTGAGCAATTTACTGAACATATGAGAAAAATTATGACGATGTTAAATGCGCCTACGATAAATGATTTAAAACGCGCTAAATTGATTTTTGGCCCTAGATTACATTCTTGGATAGAGCAGCGTAATATCGATATTAATAATTAAGATTTTATTGAAATTTATTTTTGTAAATCTGGTCATGAACTACTGTGTTAACTTTCGTATATTAAATCATTGATGATTAAAGATAAATTAAAAGAATCTTGGACATAAAGTTCTTGGATAAGTGACAAAGGCAATTTCTATTGAACAATATAGAAATTGCCTTTGTCTATATTGTTTTAATTATAATTGGCTCATTGAGTTACTACTTTTCTCATATTAAATACCATTAATACCAAGAAATAAAGGTTCTAATAGGACGTCTACTTTAAGATTTACTCTAAAACAATTCATTGTTTTATAAGACGGTGTTTGATTTTGTGAGAGCTACAACTTTCAGATACAATCATTAAGCAGTTTTTCAATTGCAAGACCAAAGCATTCAGATTGGCTGTATGCATGTAGAATAATTTTTAACATCATTTTGGTTGATATAAGACCTTGTTTTTAAAGTATTTTAATGTGAGATGACATATGAATACGTTGTATTTTGGCGAGTCGCTTGAGGGAACAGGACAAGCTGAAGCTGCGCCTAAGAAAGCGAGCCAACAATATGAAGTATAGAAACAAATTAAGAAGCACTCCGATGAATTGAATCATCAGAGTGCTATTTTCTAAGATCTATGTCTCAGAATCTTTCCTATGTTAAAAATCAAAATTCAGCATTAGAATAGATTGATAAATGTAGTAACGATTGGGACGCCAAGTAAATCAATCAAAAATGCACCTACAATCGGTACGACCAGATATGATTTTGGTGAAGCACCGAATTTTTTGGTAATAACATCTAAGTTTGCCATAGCGTTTGGAGTTGCACCTAGGCCATGACCAATAAACCCACCGATCATTACAGCTGCATCGTAATCTTTTCCTAAACCGCGGAATACGATAAATATTGAGAATAACACGATAAATACTACTTGTATTAAAACAATAATAATTAAAGGTAAAGCTAATTGATATATTTCTGTAAGTTGTATACTCATCAAAGCGATTGATAAGAAAAGGCTTAGTGATATGTCACTAATTTTATCAACGAATTTCATATCAATAAGATTTAAATTATTATATTCAGAAATATTGCGAATGATAACTGCTACAAACATTGCACCAACATATATAGGAATATTGATACCAGTTAATTCAGAGAATGTATTTCCTAAATATGAACCAATTGCCATACAAATAGTTACAATCGTAAATTGTAAGAAAAAGATGGTAGTAGGGTTCATGCGATTATGTAAGTATTCATTAGATTTCACGTTACCATAGTCTGTTGTTGTTTCTTCTGCATGTTCTGATTTTAAATTATACTTAGTTATTAAAAATTTTACTACAGGGCCACCGACTAAACCACCAGCTACAAGGCCTAGTGTTGCTGCTGCTAAAGCTGCGGTCAATGCAGAATCAAACCCCATGTCTCGAATAGTTTGCCCATAAGCAGCTGCATTACCATGGCCACCTTCCATAGACATAGAACCAGCTGTTAAGCCTAATAATGGTGGAATGTTTAATACTTTTGCTAATGAAACACTAATTAGGTTTTGGAAGACTGCAAGAAAACCGCAGAATATAAAGTATAAAATGAGTACTTTTCCGCCCAAACGTAGTAACTTTAAAGAAGCGCCTAATCCAATTGTTGTAAAGAACGCAAGCATAAAGAAGTTTTGTATGAATTCAGAATCTAGTTTGATTGTTATAATGTTCGTAGATTGTAAAATTGCAACTAAAATCGAGAAGATTAAGCCTCCGATAACAGGTGCTGGGATACAAAGCTTTCTTAATATTGAAACATGATTAACAATAAATATACCTAACAGGTATAACAAACTTGCGATTGCTAAAGTAGTAATTGCATCTAGCTCTAGCATTTTCAATCCCCCTTATATTTCAAATGAAACTCTCCTGTGTGTCTTGTTATATGGATGGAGTCGTGTGCAAAATGACAATGAAGAAAGTGCTTACAAAACTCCATGCTATCTATTATACATATTTAAATCGCATAAATCTAGTTTGGAATTAAATACTAAATAGAATAAATAGTGATTGTTTTATTTGTAATCTTCAGACAATAATACTATTGTCTGATACGCAAAAATTAAAGGGGAATTAATCAGGGATATTTATAGCACAGTACCTTGCAATGTACAGTAGTGTGTGTTATATTCTGTTTGACAGCTACTGTGTAATGTATAGTACTGGTTTCCCATAGGAGGTAACATATGAATAGTCAATTTAAAAAAGGCGCACTTGAACTTATTGTGTTGCTAATAATCAAAAGAGATGACCAGTATGGTTACTCGCTCGTTCAAAATATTTCGAGGCATATGAGTATTGCAGAAGGAACAGTATATCCATTATTACGAAGATTAGTGAAAAATGGAGAACTCACGACATACTACCAACCTTCTTCAGAAGGACCAGCAAGGAAGTATTATAAAGTCACTGACCAAGGTAATGACAGGTTAGCTGATTTATTACATGAATGGCGATCATTTTCAAGTATTGTAGAAATATTTATAAAGGAGAGTGAATGGAATGACTAAAAATGAATTTTTAAAACAATTGCATAAACATTTAAAACATGATTCTGATGCAGAACGACAAGATATTTTAAATGAATATGAAACACATTTTTATAGTGGACTAAAAGAAGGTAAATCAGAAGCACAAATTTCAGAGGAGTTAGGAGATCCTAGAACTTTAGCTAAAGAAATGAATGCGACAGCTGCTGTAGAAAAAGCTGCTGACAGTAAAAAATTTGGTGACGTAGGAAATGCCATTTTTGCAGTGATGGGTTTAAGTATATTAAATTTCTTTGTGATTTTAGTACCGTTTATTTTCGTGTTGAGTATCGTTGTTTCATTGATTGTCACTACAATTTCATTTGTTTTAAGCCCAATATTGTTATTAGTGAAAGGGTTTTTAAATGGGTTTGAAAATATATTACTTTTTGATGTTTATGCGATAGGTGCATTGTTCGGTATGGGATTAATGTTATTTGTGATTACGTATTTAATTACTAAAGCATTTTATTTAATTTGTGTGAAGTATCTCAAATGGAACATAAACGTGGTGAAAAGGAGTGGGGTTTCATGAAGAAAACACTAATTATCCTCTTCATAATTGGATTAATTATAACGATTGTTTGTGGCATTGGTGTGGTAAATCAGTTTCAAGTAGAAAGTAAAAAATCGAAAGAAGTCACTGAGAACTATCATAAAGTATATGATAATAATGCTGAAGTGAAAAAACTCAATGTAGATTTGAACAACAGTAATATAAAATTAAAAAGAGGAGATCAACTAAAAGTTGAATCACGAGGCACCAACGATAAAATAAATATGGATACTACGGTGAAAAACGGAACGTTATATGTGAAAGATAAACCCTTAGACAGCAATGTTGATATCACATTTATGGATTTTAAGCATAATGATGTCACGATTACTTTACCAAAATCATTAAGTCATTTAAATGTTAATACTGAATCCGGTTCGATTATGGTTGATCAAATAAAAGCGGATTATGCTAAATTATATGCGGATGTAGGGGAATTGAATATTAGTCATGCAAAATTTGATCGTTTAATTGCTGAGGTTGTTGTTGCGGATATGTATGTGACAAAAACTCAATTTAATTCGGGTGAGTTCGAAGGTGATACTGGCTCAATTGATATCAAAGATATGCCAATTGATAAACCGGTTAAAGTGAAAACGGATGTGGGCGATATAACAATGGATTACACGGACAAACAGCCTAACAATACACGGATAGAATTTGATAGTGACGTAGGAGAGCTGGATATTAACAATCACTTGTTTAAAAACAAACAAGTAGGAAATGGATCAAATCTCATTCATATTAAAACAGATACAGGTGATGCTGAAATCAACTAAATCTGTAAGATTAATTATTAAGTAACAGTGTGTGAGCATAAGTCAATTGGATTTTGGCTCATGCTCACATTTTATTTTTAGCATGAGACGTGGTGAGATTTTAAATTTCTGTGTTTACTCATTTTTTGATATACTATATGCCATATAAAATTACTAGGTTTATCAGGAGGAGTGTTATGCAGGAATTTAATAGAAGTGATAAGCAATATGGTTTTTTAGCACTTCTGCCATTAGTCATATTTTTAGGGTTATACATTGGTGTAGGTATTACTTTTACCATAATGGGTAAGGAAGATGCTTTTGATCAATTACCAAGACATGTTGCTATTTTTATTGGCATCATTATTGCTTGGACATGCTATGATAGAAAAACAAAGTTCACTAAAAAAGTTGAAATATTTACAGAGCATGCAGGTAACTCCGGTATTGTTAATCTAGGTCTAATTCTATTATTAGCAGGCGCTTTTTCTACGGTGACATCGGAAATGGGCGGTAAAACAGCAATGGTGAATATGGGACTTACTGTAATCCCACCAAGTCTGCTTATACCTGGGATATTTATTATGAGCGGCTTTGCTGCACTAACCTTAGGGACTTCTACGGGGGCACAAGCTGCATTTATTCCTGTAGGTGTTGCTGTAGCGCAAGCTGCGGATTTAAATGTTGCAGCAGCTGGTGCCGCTGTGATTGCTGGTGCGTATTTTGGTGATAATTTATCCATTATTTCAGATACGACAATTGCAGCAACAAATGGTGTCGGTGCTAAAATGAAAGATAAATTTAAGATGAATGTGTTGATTGCACTACCTGCTGCACTTATTACTGCAATGATATATGCAGTTGTGGGTGGGACGGGTAAAGTAGAAGGTGACTTAAGTTTTAACTTTATCAATATACTGCCGTATCTATTTGTACTTGTAGCAGCAATCGCAGGTCTAGATGTGATTTTAGTGCTAATCATTGGCATTATAATGGCAGGTATCATTGGTTTGGCTCAAGGTAATTTGGGAATATTTCAGTTTACGAAAGCTATAGGTGAAGGTATGGAAAGTATGTTCCTTATCTTTCTTGTGGCGTTTTTAGTATCAGGACTGGTGGCTTTAATCCGATATTATGGTGGTATTGATTGGATCATTAAGACAATGAAAGAGAAAGCAAAAGGCCGTAAAAGTGCGGAATATGTGATTAGTTTAATGTCTGGTGTGCTTTCTGCTGCTTTATCACATAACACGTTAGCTATTTTAATTTCTGCGCCTATCGCTAAAGAAATTGGTGATGAATATAAGGTACCGCCTAAACGTATGGCAAGCTTATTAGATATATTTGCTTGTTGTGCCTTAATGGTGCTGCCACATGATAGTGGTATGTTAATGGTTGAACAGTATGGTGATGTTTCTTATATAGAAGTTTTAAAATACACATTTTATCCTGTGATATTTGTTGTTTGTACTGTTATTACGATACAATTCGGTTTACTTGATAAAGATAAAAAACTTTCTAAATAATTTTTAGTTTGTTTGTGGTAATGCGTAGAAAAGTAAAACATATATCATAGACGAGCATTTAAAATGAGCGATTATAATTCAAATAGTTTAATAATATTTTAGGAAACAGAGCATATATTAAATATAAAGCTCTGTTTCCTTTTTTAACGCCATGTATCCTGTGGCGGTACCGTAGAACGTTTTGATATTCTGGAAACGTACGGATTGCCTTTAACGATAAAACGAAGTGGTTTTTGTGTCCATTCACCTTTATTGGGGATACCAATTCTCGGTGTTTCCTCGATATGTTTAGGGTATTTACGGTTTTTAGTATCTATTTTTAGATGGCCTTCATTTAATCGTGAACCATCCAGATGTCTTGGTATATTAAATGCTTTAGTCCATTTTCCAGGGCCATTTGTTAATTCAAAGCCGTCTTTGTTTCTATTTAAGCGCATTGCTTCAATATTCTCTTCTGGTTCAACAGCACGTATCAGTACACCTTCAGGTACACCTTCTAATTGCGTTACAAAGTTGATAAGTAGATGGGTATGCATCACATGCGCATAAATTGTGCCACCCAGTTTATATAAAGATTCTACTTTGGGTGTGCGTTTGCCATTAAATCCGTGAGCAGCTTGATCTTTTTTTCCAACATATGCTTCAGTTTCAACAATGTATCCTGTAAACGTATGTAATTCATCTTCGAAAATGACACGTACGCCTAATAAATCTTTGGCGATAGTGACTGTATCTCGCTGTAAAAAATCCATTTACTAATCCTCCATATAATAGTTTTAGAAATTAAATGTTTTTCAAACTTTTTTATTAAATTGTAAAATTGTGTTACAACCATGTGTAAATTTTGGTAGAATAACCTTATAAGTTTACTAAAAATTAAAAAGTGTAGTTAAAGTATCAATGACTATATTAAAGTTAAATAAACATTATATCAAATGAACTTGAAACGGGGGGAGCAATTTGGAAAGAAAAATTGGGTTTGGAGAAGCATTAAAACTATTTTGGAAAAATTATTTTAACTTCAAGGGCCGTGCACGCAGAAGTGAATATTGGTATATGGTTTTATGGCATTTAATTTTTCTAGTACCAGCGTTCGTTGTATATTTTATTGCTTTGGTTGCATTAATAAGCGCTGCTGCTTCTCAATCTGAAACAGTCATTATGATAAGCGTAGTTTTTCTTATCATCAGTTTAATATATTTCGTTGTGTACGGTTTGGCTACGCTGATACCTAATTGGGCAATATTTATTAGAAGGTTTCATGATACAGGTAGAACAATGTTATTACCGCTTATTTATTTAGGCATTACAGTATTTTCTTACATCATATTTTTAATCATAGCTGTATTAGATTCAGATTTGAATCATATTGCAAGTATAATTTTCATCGTATTGATGTACGCATTCTATATAGGTTTTGGTATTTATGCGTTAGTCGTTAGTTGTTTGGATAGTGAACGCAAAACAAATAAATATGGTCCGAGCCATAAATATGCAAATCAATATACTAAGATTGATGACATGTATAGAGAACAATAATTAAAATAAACCCAAGTATACGAGTTAGGCTGTTAATATGCTTCGTGATACTTGGGTTTTTATAAAGTTTATTCATTTAAATAAGATAAATTTAGATAATGTATTCCTAATACATTATCTAAAATATTGTAGCGTTGAAAAAGCATCATCTACATTTGTACCTATCATTGCTGTGACTCATGCTGTAACATTGGAAAGAACCAAAATGAGAACTTCTATATATAAGACAATTTGAAATGTATATTTAAGGTGTGAAATGTTATTATCAATATATACTTAACAGACTTTAAGGGAGGGAATCTTGTCATGTCCTTAAAAATAGCAAATGTTACAAAAAAATATAAGGATTTTACAGCAGTTAATGATATTTCGATAAATTTAGAACAAGGAAACATGCTAGGTTTTTTAGGACGTAATGGTGCAGGAAAGACAACAACATTTAGAATGATACTTGGGTTGACGCCGATTACTGAAGGACAAATTTTGTATAAAGATAAAGCAATCGACCAATCAATATATGATAAAATTGGATATTTGCCTGAAGAACGAGGATTACATCCAAAAATGAAAGTGGTCGATGAGTTAAGATACTTAGCTACATTAAAAGGGATGAAATCCAAGGAAATAACTAAAGCCATTGATTATTGGTTAAATCGTTTTGATATTGAAGAAAATAGGGACAAGAAAATTGAATCATTATCTAAAGGGAACCAACAAAAAATACAACTATTAGCAAGTATGTTACATAATCCAGAGTTATTAATCTTGGATGAACCTTTTAGTGGTTTAGACCCAGTTAATGTTGAATTATTAAAATCAGCTGTAAAAGATTTAAATGATGCAGGAACGACGATTATTTATAGTTCTCATAGGATGGAGCATGTAGAAGAGCTTTGTGATGATGTTTGTATTTTGAATAAAGGTGAACTTGTTGTTTCAGGGCCGATTGGTGAAGTGAAAGCAAATCACGGCAATAAAAGCGTAATCATTGAAACCAATCAAACGATGTCAGAAATAGATGATATCAATGGGGTTATCCAAGTGGAACGCAATAAGAGGGAAATACGAGCATTAATAGAAGACGAATCTATTGCAGAGGAAATATATCATATCGTTGTGCAGTATGGTTTTGTAAAAAGATTTCAAGTGATAGAACCAACATTAAATGAGATTTTTATAGATAAAGTAGGTGAGGTAAATGGATAAATTTTGGGCTACTTTTTCACTTACGTATAAAAGTAAAGTTAAAACAAAATCATTTATGATTTTCACAGCAATTGTCGTTGTATTAATGTTGGCGGCAGCTAATATTAATAAAATCGTTGATCTATTTGATAATGGGCCTGATAAGATTGGTATCGTAGTCAATCAAGACTCAATATATAAAGGGGTTAAAGCACAAAGTGATCATCTTGATAGTGATGCGAAATTTAAAAAATTGACAGAATCACAAGCACATCAACAAGTGAAAAATGAAAGTTTAGATAAAGCGTATGTCATTCAATTACATGATAATCATAAATTGACTGGTGAAATATTAAGTAAGGATACCGTTTCGAAAACAGATGAACAAAAATTACAAACTACTTTATCAGCTATCCAAACCAAACTTGTGGCATCTAGTTTGAACCTATCTGAAGATGAGCTAAAGCAATTGCAATCTCAAAGTGAAGTAAGCTCACAAGTGCTTTCAGATAGTGCGAATGGCACACATTTAAGTGAATCACAAAAAACATTTAATACGATTATCGTATATGCAGGTATTATGCTCATGTTTTTCATTATCATAAATTATACCAATCAAGTAGCGATGGAAATTGCAACTGAGAAGACGTCACGTGTCATTGAAATGATTATTACAAGCATATCACCAGTAACACACATACTTGCTAAATTGTGTGGCGTCATTGCTGTGGCATTAACACAAATTAGTATTTTCATTGTAGTAGGTATTATAAGTGTACTGTTATTTGATATTGGAGATATGCTTAAAGGATTTGATGTACAGCCGAATGATCTAACAGTACAATTAATCATCGTTGGTATACTATCGCTGATTTTAGGTATACTTTCCTATATTATATTGGCAGCTATTTTGGGATCGATTACTTCACGTATCGAAGACATTAATCAATCACTTATGCCAATGACTTTGATTAGTATCATTGCATTATATACGGCAATGTTTGGTGTTATAAACCCTGACACGACTATCATAAGGATTACAAGTTTTATTCCTTTATTATCTCCCTTTATCATGTTTTTACGTGCATCAACACCTGATGTAGCTACTTGGGAAATTGTAATAAGTATGAGTCTATCAATAGTAACCATATTTATCTTGCTTTACATTGCAGTAAGAAGTTATAAAGATACCATCTTAAGTTTTGATAAAGGTCTGTTTAAATCTATGAAACGTGTTTTCGGAAAAAATTAACATATGTTAACGATTATAGAAATGAGTTATAGATGAACAAATAACTTTTAAAAACCGTATCATAATATATAAGTAGGGGAATGAAACTCAAACAACATGATGGTTTCACTCCTACTTTTTTTATGAAAGTATGAATTGTAAAACAGGGTCCTCGAGTTTGTTGAATATGCCAAATAAAACATATTTATAAAAAATAGAAAAAATATCACAATTTTAAATAATATTTGATAGAATGAATAATTAGTATAGATAATGAATTAGTTAAGTTGTTACACTATAGATAAGTAAGATATTTACTAAGGGAAGTAGTAAGCTATTTTGGAATTTTAAATTTTAGTGGATGAAGTATTTTGCTCAATAATTTGGGGAGATATTGAGTGCGTATTGACCTTAGCTCATTTTTAAATGTTGTCTCATTCACTTTAAAAGCAATGAATTTTAGAACTACCAGGACTCCTATGTCTTGTTTTATAAAACAAAGATGGTGTTCATGACTGTGGTTCGATACATTCAATTTGTTTGAAGTTTTATTCAAGATAGAACTGAAAGTCTAAGTGAATCATAATATGTTTGGTTTGAAAGGGAGTAATTGATGATGTTTGCAAAAGTAGAAAGACAAAGTAATGGTATTGATTTAATTAAGATAGACAATGAAGCAACTAAGATTGTTTTCACAAACTATGGCGCTCGTATCGTGTCATGGAAATATGATGATAACAATATTGTATTAGGTAATGTGGTAGAAGCGGATGAATTCTATCAACAAAATCCTTTTTATTTTGGTGCTACTGTAGGCCGTTATGGTGGACGGATTGCAAATGCAGAATTTCATTTGGATGGTACAACGTATCGATTAGATACGAATGATGGTAAAAATAATATTCACGGTGGTTATAACGGTATTGATAAATGTTATTTTGATTATGAAATATTTGAACAAGTAGGACAAGTGAAAATTGTGTTTTCCACTACAATTCAGCAATCAGATGATTATTTTCCAGGAAATATCGATTTAGAGGTGATACATACTTATGACGTTGATCACAAATGGACAATTGAGTATAAAGCCGTTACTACCGAAAAAACAATTTTTAATCCTATGAATCATGTTTACTTTAATTTGAACAGAGATAATAATGTTATCGATAACCATAGTATTTCAAGTTCAACATTAAAAATGCATTTATTAGATAACGATCATTTTGTGACAAAACAAAAGCCACTAAATTTAGAACATGTTTTTGCACGCAATCACATTCAATTTAAAGATATTTTTAATAGTGAGCATCATGACATTCAATCACAAATGAAACGTTATGGTGGTCTAGATCATCCGTTTCAGATTGGAGAGCAAGGTATGACAGTTGAAAATAAACATTTTCAACTGACTGTTGAAACTGATATGCCCAATGTCGTGATATTTACATTTAATGATACTACGGAATGGGAAAGTGATTTCAATATTTATAAAGCACATTCAGGATTTACGTTAGAAACACAATGCATACCTAATGATATTAATTTGTATGGAGAAGATGCGCCATCAATTTTAGAAGCGAATCAGCCATTTTATTCTAAGACATCATATAAAATTGCTGAAAAAACTTGCGAAGAAGTAGAATGATATCATTGCGCGTGTATCAAGTGTTTTGAATTAATATAAAGTAAGCAAACACCACTTATGGATAAGTAAGTAGCAATTTATAATAATGTATTACAGAAAATAGATTAAGTAGACAAACTCAGGTAAGTGCAGTTATATTAATACCATTTTTGGTCAGTTACTTAACCTGAGTTATATCAATATATCATTTTTAAAGATTCTTGTTGTATAAGAATCTTTTTTTTTGAGCCATTAGTTTAGGATATTTACCCATATTGTAATGTTTATTTTTGAGCGCGTTTTAGATATTTTTCTAATTTACGTCGTCTTTCTTCAGTTAAATATGGATTTTTCAAAGCATATGCCAAGCGCACGACATTTTTATTGTCATTGTAATAAATATCATTAAGTTCGAATACAGATAAAAGAGAATCATGTTCCCCGAATTTTATGAGCTGAAGATGAGACGAATCGTAAACAAAGCCTTCCTTAACTACTCTAAAGTAACAACCAGTTTTACATGAACTGGACATGCGTTTAATAAGATTAGGAATTTTATACTTTTCTTGTATTTTCCAACAAGGCTCTCTTATCTCTGAAACTTCGATAATCGCTTCACCTAATTGAAATTGATCTCCAAAATGCAAATCTTTTTCATCTAAGTCTTTGACCGTTAAGTTCTCGCCAAACATTGCATATTCTGGTAAATCTGTGACATCATCTTTCCATAGATCGTAATTTTTTTCGCTATATAAACATACAGCCTTATTGGGCCCGCCATGTCCTTTGTATTCTTGTTCATCTTCAGAAAAACCGGTTTTTGAAAGCCACATCTTACCGGTGAAAAGTGTTTTGTTAAGTGCTGAACGCATTGGTCTTTTAGTACTATAAGGTAAATCTTCTATTTTTCCTGTAGCAATCGCTTTTAAATGATAAATCATGACAATCCTCCTAGTTGGTGATGTATTATTATTGTAAACTAGCTATTTAATTATGCAAGAAGATATATTAATTTAAAATTTATACATATTTTTTAACTATGTATTTTTTTCAATCTCATGTACAATAAAGGTGAGAGTAAGTTATGTAAAGGGGACGCATTATGGATACGAAACAGTTAAAAATTAGTACATTTAATGAAGCGTTAAGCCAAATCAGTGACGGTATGGTTGTGGGCATTGGTTCTGGTTCAACAATAGAGTTGCTTGTCCCAAAACTAGCTGAGAAGTTGGACCATGAACAGATTGATATTACAGGTGTATGCACCTCTAATAAAACTGCTTATATCGCAAAAGAATTAGGTATTCGAGTAGTGGATGTCAATGATGTAGAAAAAATTGACGTTGCCATTGATGGTGCAGACGAAGTAGACAACAATTTGAATTTAATTAAAGGTGGCGGCGGGGCATTATTTAGAGAAAAAGTGATTGATGCCATGGCGGAAAAGTTTATTGTTTTAGTAGATGAATCTAAGTGTGTATCATACTTAGGTCAAACTTTTAATTTACCTGTAGAAGTAGATAAATTTAATTGGTTATTAGTTTCTAAAAAAATAGTAGCTTACGATAATTTAAAAGTGATGCGCCGAATGGTGGATGATGTCCCATTTATAACTGATAATGGCAATTACATCCTTGATGTTACATTGAATTCATCTATCGATCCTTATGCTATGCATGAATTTTTAATTCATTTAGTAGGTGTTTTAGAAACTGGATATTTTCTTGATGTTACAGATCAAGTCATTATAGGTAAGCAAAAAGGCGTTGAAATTTTAAATAAATCATAACTCAAAATATAATAAAAGCAGGTTAACTAACGGTATAAATTAAGATAGACATGAAGTTTATTCATTGTATCTGAATATACGATTAGCGTAACCTGCTTTTTGTTAATTAGCGACGATGATCATGTTTGTTTTTAAGTTTAAAAGGTGATCGTTGTCGTTTTTTATTTTGTTGTTGTATGGTTGGCTCAGAAGTACTAGAATCATCATGTTTTGGTGATGATGTCTCCACCTGTGCTTTTTCAGTAGAATTTTCAACGGCGCCATTTACCTGTGTCTCAACATGTTGACGTTCATCTTGGACATCGTTGTTCTCTATAGTTTGTGGCGTGTTTTCATCAATAATATTGTTTCGGCTGTCATCGTGCTGTGTTTGTCGGTGATTCTTCTCAGTGTCCGTGTCATTCACATGTTCAGTCGATGGTTTTGAGTTAGCATCATGTGAATTGACATGATTGTCTGTTGCTCTTTCAGTTTGAGATGTAGCAGTTTCACTGTGCTCACTGTCTCCACTATGTGTATGTACATTTGTTGTTGAATTATCAGATTCGAGTGTATCTTCATTACTATCATCTGCTTGAGCAGTTTCTGAATCTTCACTTACATGATCTAAATAATTATTGCTATCAACTTCATCTAAACTACGTTTAGTAAAGAAATAAAGTATTGCTCGAATAATAATACTTAATAAAATGTAAACGACTGCTACAGCTGATGTGGATAATGCAATTACTTTCATTGCAAAAACACTGCCAAGTTCTTCATTGAATAAGAAAACAAGACCAAATGACATTGCTGCATGGAATATCGTTGCGATAAATATCGTGCGACCTTTTGTAGCACGAATTAACTCACCGATAATCATGGAAAATGCAAATGTATATAATAAACCATATAAAGTATATTCAAGACTAAAGGCCATATTTATATTCCAAATGGAATATAATAAACCAACAATAATCGATGCAAAGAATGTGTTCATTTTCGTTTCTATAATATTTTGTAAATAAGAACGGAAACCAAATTCTATTAAGAATGCCATCACTAGTTGTCCAAGTATAATTGCAGTAATTGAAACAGATAAATCTTCTGTTTGTAATAATACAAAACTATCCGCAAAGATATTAAAACTTATCATAGCAATCAGGAAAATGATTAAAGGTAAAATAAATGCTAGTAAAATACGTTCAATCACTTTTAAATCTATTGTTAGTTTTAAACCAGATAACTGCGTCTTACGTTTACTAAAAACGATAATACAAACAAGCGCAGCAATAAATGGCGCTATAGCACTTAAGTCAAAGACAAAAGTCTTAAGTGAAATAGTACTTTGTAAGTCTTTCAGTATAATAGGAGCTGCATAAGCAATAATATAGAAAATAAAAATCATTATTGCCCATTGAAAACCTGATATACGTTGTTTATTCATTATGTAACCTCCAATAGGGTTCAGAAAATCATTTATCATTAATTATACATATTTATTAATCAGAAATAAATTAAATTTAGGTATTTATCATTGAAATGTAATAGTAATGCCAAAACTAACATCTAAATGAAATAATTTATTGTCATTTGATAAAATTAAGTAGATAAATTTTGGGTAAATAAAAGCATAAATTGAATTGAATTCAATGTAAGCGTATACTTTTAAATGAGACATTGTTATAAAAGGAGGAGAATTATGTATAAATTAGCACAGCGTGATTTCTGGACAGGTAGAGTCGATAGCGAATCAGATAAGTCTCAATTTAGACATTTTCAAACTGTGAATTTTAGAAATATCAAAGATGACTATCATGAGACACGCCAAGGTGTGGGATTATTAGGTTACGCAGTTGACAGGGGTGTTGAATTGAACAAAGGGAGATTAGGTGCTAAAGAAGGTCCCGACGCAATTAAGAAAGCATTTGCCAATCTACCTGTGTTGAGTGACTGCAAGATATATGACTATGGTAATGTAGAACATGATCATGATGACTTAGAAGACACCCAAAAAGAATTCGCAAAATATGTTGCGACATCAATACAAAGGCATAAACAGACGTTTTTATTGGGTGGTGGACATGATATCGCATATGCCCAGTATTTAGGTATAAGAGAAGTTTATCCTGATGCTTCTTTAGGTATCATTAATATCGATGCACATTTTGATACCAGAGCAGAGTCACAGTCTACTTCTGGAACGAGCTTTAGGCAAATTTTAGATCAAGATAATCAAGCAGATTATTTGGTATTAGGTATACAACAAGGCGGTAATACACAAGGCCTATTTGATTATGCGGAAGAAAAAGAAATCGGCTTTGTTTATGCTGAGGAATTATTACATCAAATATCTCCTCCTGTAAAAGATAAAGTAGAACGATTTATACACAATCATGACGTTATTATGTTCACAATATGTATGGATGTTATAGATAGCGCATACGCACCAGGTGTAAGTGCTAACGCAGTATTAGGTTTGTTCCCACATATTGTCCTTGAACTTGCCAAACGCATTATCCCAAATGACAAAGTCTCTACGATTAGCATTGCAGAAACAAACCCTAAATATGATGTCGATAATCGTACTGCAAAGCTATCAGCTAATTTTTTACATCATTTTATTCTTTAATATTCCAATAATAAAGGCATAAATCTATAAAAGAAAGTACTCGTTCAGGGTGCTTTCTTTTTTTTAGGTAATTGATGTAAATGGTACGACTGAGTGTAGGTTTAATTTCAATTGCATCTAAATCTCGTGCATTAAAAGATTGGTAATAGACACGTGGTATGACGGCATAGCCTAATCCTCGATGAACGAAATTCGTTGAAGCTTCAAAGCGATCTGCCTCTATAATAATATTTGGGTGAATATTTAAGCGGTTAAAATAGTCATCCAAATGCTTACGTACTTGGGAACCTTTTGTAGGTAAAATGAGCGGTAAAGATTTAATGGATACCTTTTTGCTATTAGAAAAGGTATTTTTAGGTGTTATGAGGACATAAGATTCCTTATATAGAGGAACAGAGTGTATATCCTCGTGAATAATTTGTTCATTGGTTAAGCCTAAATGATTTTCAAAATTTAATAGACGCTCTAATATCGTGCTCTGATCATGTACTTCTGAAGCGTGATACGTTTGATCTGCATATTCTTTTTGATGCATAGCAACTACTTGTGATATCCATTGATTTGATGATTCAAGAATAGAAAATTTGATTTTAGGTGCATGTCCCATTTTTAAATCATACATTTTTTCTAGCGTTTGATGATAACTTTGTACGAGCTGAATTGCGTAGTTATAAAAATGAATACCTTTTTCAGTAATTTTGATATCCTTGGTCGTTCTTAAAAATAAATCATAACCTAAATCAGCTTCTATTTTTTTTATTGTATTAGTTAAAGACGGTTGGCTTATATGCAAAAAATCTGCTGCCTTTGTAAAACTATTATATTTAACGACAGCAATAAAATATTCTAATTGAACAATTTTCATCTGAATGTCACTCCTATATATTTGCGTATTTATAGTTTGAAACTATTAATAATTAGTTTATTGATATTGGTAGTCTATATAATAACATATTATACTTTTAGATATAGAGGGAGTCGTACTTTCATGTTAGGGGCGTGAAGTACATGTGGAGATTTTTCATTTATAGCTTGATTGGTATTATATTTTTCTTCGTTCCTGTGACTATACAAGGTCAATCAACCATTATGATTGATCATATTGTGCAATGGATTACGCTAATAGTGAAACCAGTTTTACCATATTATGTATTGATTTTAATTATTATTGGTGCAATTCATCCATTTCTCAATCAAAGGTGGAATGAATCGAAAACAAATATTATTTTTAGCTTATTCAAAGTAGTAGGGGTATTCATCGCTTTCATGGTTGTTTTCAATATAGGGCCTGCTTTTGTTTTAAAAGAAAGTATTGGACCATTTTTATATGAAAAGTTAGCCATACCATTAAGTGTTTTAATTCCCATAGGAGCGATTTTTTTATCATTTTTAGTAGGTTTTGGATTGTTAGAGTTTATCGGTGTGATTTGTCGTCCGATAATGCGACCGATATTTAAGACACCAGGAAAGTCAGCGGTCGATGCAGTAGCATCATTTGTTGGTAGTTATTCAATAGGCTTACTGATAACAAACAAAGTCTACAAGAGTGGTAGTTACACACATAAAGAAGCAGTAGTTGTAGCGACAGGGTTCTCTACGGTTTCCGCTACGTTTATGATTATTGTAGCTAACACACTAGGTATTATTCAGCATTGGAATTTATATTTTTGGTTTACACTCGCAGTGACATTTATTGTTACTGCTATTACCGTACAACTCCCACCTATCAGATTTGAAAAGCATACGACATATAAAGACCAACCATATCAAGAAGAGATTCGCAGAAACATGCCATTGTTAAAAGAGTCTTGGTTAGAAGCAAAATTAGCTGTGAAACAGTCTAAGTCATTAATTGACAATGTATTTGAAAATTTGAGAGATGGTGTCGTAATGACTATAGCAATTTTACCTTCTATCATGTCAATTGGTTTTCTAGGATTAGTAATCGCAGAATTCACACCAGTAATCGAATATATATCTTACATCTTTTATCCATTTATCAGCATTTTTCCAGTAGAAAATGTAGGGGTATTAGCACAGGCTTCAACGATTTCAATTGTTGAAATGTTATTACCAGCTGCGATTGCACAATCAGCAGATTTAGCAACAAGATTTACAGTAGCGGTCATGAGTGTTTCAGCGATTATATTTTTCTCAAGCGTTGTTCCGGTTATATTATCTACTGAAATTAAAATATCGATAGGAAAACTTGTGATTATTTGGTTTGAAAGAGTAGTACTCACACTACTGATTACAATTCCATTTGCATTATGGATATTTTAAATATCAAAACAAAGGTTGAATTTAAAATCGATGAAGGAGAGATTGTTCATGAGAAATATTAAAGCAAAAAAAGGTTTAGAGATTGAATGTAAAGGTTGGGAACAAGAAGCAGTATTACGAATGCTATATAATAATTTAGATCCTGAAGTTGCAGAAAGACCCGAAGATTTGGTTGTCTATGGTGGCATAGGTAAAGCAGCTCGAAACTGGGAAGCATTCGAAGCAATTGAATCCACACTGCGTTCATTAGAAGCTGATGAAACGATGTTAGTTCAATCAGGCAAACCAGTTGCTGTATTTAAAACACATGAAGAGGCACCACGTGTATTACTTTCAAATTCTGTATTAGTACCTGAATGGGCAAACTGGGATCATTTTAATGAATTAGATCAAAAAGGTTTAATGATGTATGGACAAATGACTGCGGGTAGTTGGATTTACATAGGTTCACAAGGTATCGTTCAAGGTACATATGAGACATTCGGTGAACTAGCTAATCAACATTATAATGGCAAATTAAATGGTACGATTACATTAACTGCTGGTCTTGGTGGCATGGGTGGTGCACAACCATTGGCAGTTACGATGAATGGTGGTGTTGTCATCGGAGTTGATGTAGATGAAACACGCATTGATAAGCGTATTGATACACGTTACTGTGATGTGAAAACACGAGATTTAGACGAAGCATTAACGTTAGCGGAAGATGCACGCAAACAAGGCAAGCCATTATCTATTGGCTTGGTCGGTAATGCGGTCGATGTACATCAAGCAATTTTAGATAAAGGATTTAAAATTGATATTATTACGGATCAAACGAGTGCCCACGATCCTTTAAATGGATATGTGCCACAAGGATATTCATTAGAAGAGGCAAGTGCACTTCGTAATAAAGATCCAAAACAATACGTGAAAGAATCGCAATCCTCAATGCATAAGCATGTATCACTAATGTTAGAATTTCAAAAACAGGGTGCGGTCGCTTTTGATTATGGAAATAACATAAGACAGGTCGCATATAATGATGGCTTAAAAAATGCTTTTGATTTCCCTGGGTTTGTACCCGCATATATTAGACCGCTATTTTGCGAAGGAAAGGGACCATTTAGATTTGCAGCATTAAGTGGGGATCCTAAGGATATTGAACGTGCTGATGAAGAAATGAGAAAGTTGTTCCCTGAAAATGAAAAACTTATTCGTTGGTTAGATTTAGCACAGGAGAAAATTGCGTTTCAAGGATTGCCTTCAAGAATTGCGTGGTTAGGTTATGGAGAACGTGCGAAAATGGGTCTAGCGTTAAATAGACTTGTGCGTGAAGGTGAAATTTCTGCACCGATTGTAATTGGTCGCGACCATTTAGATTCAGGTTCAGTAGCCAGTCCTAATCGTGAGACTGAAGGTATGAAAGATGGTTCAGATGCTGTAGGAGATTGGGCTATTTTAAATGCATTAATCAATACTGCTGCAGGTGGATCTTGGATTTCATTCCATCATGGCGGTGGTGTTGGTATGGGTTATTCATTACATGCAGGCATGGTAGTAGTTGCTGATGGTTCAGAAAGAGCAGATAAACGTTTAGGACGTGTATTAACTACGGATCCGGGTATGGGAGTAGTAAGACATGCTGATGCAGGTTATGAATCAGCAATTAATGTAGCAAATGAAAAAGGCATTCACATTCCAATGATTACAAGAAAAGGAGATAAAAAATGAACGACTTAATCATTCAAAATATTAAACAATTAATTTTACCGAAAGCTACCGAACGTCCTTTAAAAGGAAAAGAATTAGATGATTTAAATATTGTTGAAAACGGTACAGTAGTTGTGAAAAATGGCAAGATTGTTTATGCGGGTGAGCATTCTGATGCATATGATGCAAAAGAAATAATAGATGCTTCAGGAAAAGTCGTTTCACCTGCCTTGGTAGAAGCACATACGCATCTTGTACATGGAGGCTCACGTGAACATGAGATGTCACTCAAGCGTCAAGGTGTGTCTTATTTAGAAATACTTGAACAAGGTGGCGGTATACTTTCTACTGTAGAAGCCACACGTCAAGCGACGGAAGACGAACTTTTTGAAAAAGCGGAAAAAAATCTATTAACCATGTTACAACACGGTGTCTTAGCGGTAGAAAGTAAGAGTGGTTATGGATTGGATAAAGAAAATGAACTTAAACAATTGCGTGTTTCAAATCGATTAGCAAAAAAATATAATTTAGACATGAAACATACCTTCCTTGGGCCACATGCTGTGCCTAAAGATGCGGAGTCAAACCAAGCTTTCTTACAAGAAATGATAGATTTATTGCCGGAAGTTAAACCATATGCTGATTTTGCCGATATTTTCTGTGAAACAGGCGTGTTTACTGTGGAAGAATCTAAATCTTACATGGAAGCAGCTAAAAAACAAGGCTTTGATGTTAAAATTCATGCAGATGAAATCGATCCATTAGGTGGTTTAGAACTTGCAATTGATGAAAATGCTATCTCTGCGGATCATTTAGTTGCATCTAGTGAAGAAGGTAAACAAAAATTGAAAGATAGTGATACTGTTGCAGTATTATTACCAGGGACAACTTTTTATCTTGATAAGGAAGGTTATGCAGATGCAAGAGGTATGCTAGATAACGATGGCGCTATTGCGATAGCTACTGACTTCAATCCAGGTAGTTGTGTGACTAATAATTTACAATTGGTGATGTCTATTGCAGCGTTAAAATTAAAGTTATCTCCAAATGAAATTTGGAATGCAGTGACAGTCAATGCAGCTAAAGCAATTGACGTTGATGCAGGTACCATCAATGAGGGAGATAAAGCAAATATTGTAATTTGGGATGCACCTAATCATGAATATATTCCATATCATTATGGTATTAATCATGCAGAAAGAGTTATTAAAGATGGTAAAGTGCTCTTTGATAATCGTGTAAAACTTTAATAGAGAAACTGTAATTAAAATTAAAAATAAGATTATTAGAGATGAATAGGGTGAGGAATGGAATCAAAAATGTTGATTTGTCCTCGCTCTATTCTTATTTTTTTTATTCAAGTTTTCTAAAAATAGAAATTTAGAAGTTCAAAAAATTAAGTTAATAAAATATTTTGACAATTATGATAGTATAGTAATTAAAGGGGCTTGGGGGTGAGTATGGTGTGAGTAATGCTGGGTATATTGAACAATGGAAAGGTAACATAGTACAGAATACACTTTCAGGTGTATTACTTGCACTTGCATTGTTACCTGGTGCAATTGCTTTTTCATTTATAGCAGGCGTGAATCCAACAATCGGTATGTTAAGTACTGGTTTAATGATGCTTGTACTTAGCTTGACTGGAAATAGAACCTTGATGGTATCAGCACCAAGTAGTGGTGTATCTTTAGTCGTAGCACCTTTAGCTGCAAGTCATGGGATGCAAGCTGTCATTTCAGCAACGTTATTTATGGGTATCATCCAAATTTTATTTGGGTATTTTCAAATTAATAAATGGTTAGAATTGATACCTGTCGGTGTTGTAATTGGATTTATGAATGCACTGGGTATATTATTATTTACATCTCAGCTAAAGAATATTTTAGGTATTTCTATGGCAACTTATATCGTTGCAATCATGTCATTTTTTATTATTTGGTTGGGCGCTCAACATATCAAAATTATACCTGCACCATTGATATCCATCATTATACTGACAATATTTTCGTGGGTATTAAAACCTGATATAAAATATGTGCACGATTTGTCTTCAATACATATTAAACTACCTTATCCAACTATCCCTATTGAAATATTAAATGTTAACTTTCTCCTAATTACATTGTTTTATGGTTTGATGATGGCTATTGTTGCAATCGTTCAAACGACTTTAACAGCAAGAATGATGGATGAAGTAACAGCTACGACTAGTGATAAAAATCGTGAATCAATAGGTCAAGGCATAGCTAATTTAGTAGTAGGATTATTTGGCGGTTATGGTGGAAGTGCGCTTGTTGGTCAATCGCGTTTTAATGTAACAATGGGTGCGAACTCTAGAGTTTCAACTTTTGTTACCGGTAGTTTTTTACTGGTAAGTTTATTTGTTTTTGGTGAAATTATAGGACATATTCCAATGGCTGTTTTAGCTACCGTGCTTATTACAATTTCATTGAATACATTTGATAGACGAACAATACCCTTTATACGTAAGTCACCTTTAGTAAATGGATTCATGGTAGTACTTACGATGGTGCTTATTTTAATCTCTAATAATTTAGCGCTCGGCGTTGTGATTGTAACAATACTATATTATATTTTTAAACGTTTTATAAATTTAGAAAGGACGTGACATGTCATGCCACAATATGAAGACTTTGTAAAATGGAGACGTACATTTCATCAGTTTCCAGAATTGTCTGATGATGAATATGAAACAACGAAACGATTAAGACGTATTTTAGAAAGTTATGAAATTAAAATTTTAGATATACCGTTGGAAACTGGTTTGATTGCTGAAGTAGGTCAAGGAGATACGTTTATTGCTGTTCGATCGGATATAGATGCTTTGCCAATTAATGAAGAAGTTGTACATGAATTTACATCAACTAATGAAGGTATTATGCATGCTTGTGGTCATGATATCCATATGGCAAGTATTTTAGCAACAGCTACAAAATTAAAAGAAATTGAAAATCAATTAAAAGGTAGAGTACGTTTTATTTTTCAACCTGCCGAAGAGCTGGGCTATGGTGCTGTTAAATTAGCTGAGACAGGTGCTATTGATGGTACAAAAGCTGTGCTTGGTTATCATAATTATCCTACTATGGATATAGGTACATTGGCAGTGAAATCTGGTGCCGTGACATCCTCTGTAGATCGCTTTGAATTTAAAATTAAGGGTAAAGGTGCACATGCAGCAAAGCCTGAACAAGGTAATGATCCAGTCATCGTATTAGGTCAATTAATCAATAGTGTTCAATCCATCGTCAGCAGAAATTTATCTGCTTTTGATAATGCAGTCGTAACGATTGGAGAAGTATCTTGTGGTAATACATGGAATGTTATTGCAGATCAAGCTTATGTACAAGGTACAGTGAGAAGTTTTGATGAAGGTATTCGCACATTCATTGAGAAGAGATTGAGAGAAATTGGGAGTGGATTGGCAGAAGTATTTGATGTTGAAATTGAAACACAATATATACGATTACCAGGCGCAGTAATCAATGACGAAAAATTAACAGACGATGCAATTAACGTTGCTAAACAAGTAGGTTACAATGTGAATATAATGGAACAGCCATTAACTATTGGTGAAGATTTTTCTGGGTTTGCCAACAAGTATCCAAGTGTATTTGTTTTTATTGGATCTAATAGTGACTATGATTTACATCACCCCAAATATGATCCCGATGAACGCATTTTAGAAAAAGTACCAGATTACTTTGTAACATTTGTACAGAAATTATTGAACGAAGCTTAAAAATATAATCTTGTGTTATGGGCGATTTAATTTGGGTAAAAAATAATTACAACCATTATTTTTTGAGGAGGATTAAGCATGGCGTCTCAAGATCCTAGAAAGAAATATTCAAATGCAGATTTTCCAAAACAAGAGCAACCCGTTCCAGGTTTACAAAAAGATCTGAACCCTAAACCAGATTGTGGAGAAACTTCTTATACCGGTTATGGTAGATTGAAAGGTTTAAAGATGTTAGTAACAGGTGGAGATTCAGCTATTGGTAGAGCAGCAGCTATTGCGTATGCTAAAGAAGGTGCTGATGTTGCAATCAATTACTTGCCATCAGAACAAGAAGATGCTGAAGAAGTAGAAGAAGTTATTACATCGGCAGGACAACAAGCTGTGCTAATACCGGGTGATTTACGCAATGAACAATTCAATTATGAATTAGTAGAACGTGCATATCACTCGTTAGGTGGATTAGACAATGTTACACTCGTAGCTGGACATCAACAATATAGAGATACACTAAAGGGCTTCGATACAGCGTCATTTACTGAAACCTTTGAAACGAATGTGTATCCAATATTTTGGACTGTACAAAAAGCGATTGATTATCTTGAACCAGGTGCTACAATTACGACAACGTCATCTGTACAAGGTTATAACCCAAGTCCAATTTTACATGATTATGCTGCATCAAAAGCTGCAATCATATCGCTAACTAAAAGTTTGTCTGAAGAACTAGGAGCTAAAGGCATCCGTGTTAACTGTGTTGCACCAGGACCATTTTGGTCACCACTTCAAATATCAGGTGGACAACCACAATCCAAAATCCCAACATTTGGACAAAAAGAAGTGCTTGGCAGAGCAGGTCAACCTGTAGAATTAGCAGGCGTTTATGTTCATTTAGCAGCTGATGAATCAAGTTACACTACTGGCCAAGTATACGGGGTTACAGGTGGTACACAATTAGATTAATTTGATAGATGGCTATTTCAAAGTGATTCGTGCTTAAATGAACAGTTATGCACTTACATTTTGACATAGCCACTTTTTATTTATGAAAGGAAAGTGAATTTTTGTGAAACATTTTAAAGCAAGTGAATTGTCTAAAAGACAAAACTATAAATTATTGAGTGGTAGTGTCATACCTAGGCCAATAGCCTTTGTGACATCTCAAGATAAAAATGGTAAGTTAAATGCGGCACCGTTCAGTTTTTTTAACGTGGTGAACAGTGCACCACCGATGATTATGATTTCTACAGGACGCTCAGAAGGTAAACGTAAAGACACTTCACTTAATATTGAAGAGACTGAAAATTTTGTAGTACATATCACTGATGAAACAAACGTAGAGCAAATTAACCGTACAGCTGCACCATTGGATCGTACTGAAAATGAATTAGAACGAACAGCGTTAACCCTTGTCGACTCAGAACTGATAACTGTACCTGGTATTGAACAGGCGAAAATACGTATGGAATGTAAATTAGAGCGGATTATATCATTAGGAGATACTGATGAGGGGTCAGATCTAATCATTGGAGAAGTCGTGATGTTTCATATTAATGAAAACGTGTATTTTGAAGACAGTAAGATTAATGCACAGGCACTAGAAGCCGTGTGCCGTTTAGCTGGAAATGATTATGCCACGATCGGTGATACATTTACGATTGTTCGGCCAACGGAATAACCTTTGAAGTAAAATATCATTTCATATTATGATTATATAATTGACGAAGTGGCATGAATAGTGTACTGTTATAAAATAAATAAAATAGCTTATCTAGAGAAGTGGAGGGACTGGCCCATTGAAACTTCGGCAACATGGTAATGCGTGTGCCAATTCCAGTAGCATAAAGTGTGCTAGAAGATAAGATTAAAGATGTATCGATTTACTCTTTTCTTCTATGAGAAAAGAGTTTTTTATTTTTTATGGTAAGCAAAATGAATGATTGACTAAAAAAGTAATGATAAAGAAAGTTGGTTTTGTATGACGGAAAATAAAAAAGGTAACGCATGGGCGCTTGTGCCATTAATCATTTTTGTAGGTATATTTTTAGGTGTGGGCGTTATTACTGGTGACTTTTCAATAATGCCACTCAATGTTGCAATTATTATCGCATCCATTGTGGGTTTGTTGATAAATAAAAAAGAAACATTTTCTAAAAAAGTAGATGTATTTACTAAAGGCGCTGGACATTCAAATATTATTTTGATGATGTTAATATTTCTACTTGCGGGTGCATTTTCTCAAACTACAGAAGATATGGGGGGAGTCAAGTCGACGGTAAATTTAGGACTATCCTTTATTCCAGAAAACTTAATTATCGTCGGTTTATTTATCATTTGTATGTTTGTATCACTTTCAATGGGTACTTCAGTCGGTACAGTTGCAGCTATAGCGCCGGTTGGTTTTGGTTTGAGTCAGGCGACGGATGTATCTGCAGCGATAACAATGGCTACTGTCGTTGGTGGCGCAATGTTTGGTGATAATTTATCAATGATTTCGGATACTACAATTGCCGCTGTTCGTACTCAAAAAACTAAAATGAGCGATAAGTTTAAGGTGAACATAAAGATTGTATTACCAGGTGCGCTATTTACTGTTATAGTACTTTGGTTTTTAACGCATGGTGCTCAGATAGATACTACGAAATCATATGACTATAACTTTATTAAAGTTATTCCATACTTATTGGTACTGATTTTAGCACTGGCAGGTATAAATGTAATTATAGTGTTGATTGGTGGTACCGTATTATCTGCGATTATTGGACTGGTTGATGGATCATTCAACTGGTCAGGCTTGCTTAGTTCAATCTCAAAAGGAATTGTTGGTATGGAGGATATTGCGATTATTGCACTTTTAATTGGCGGACTTGTAGCATTGATACAACATAATGGTGGTATCACTTGGCTATTAAATTTTGTACGCAATAGGGTTAAATCAAAACGCGGTGCAGAATTAGGTATAGCTGGACTTGTGAGTGCTGCGGATATTTCGACTGCCAATAATACAATTTCTATATTAATGGCAGGCCCCTTAGCTAAAGATATTGCAGATGAATACGAGATTGATCCTAGGAAATCTGCAAGTGTTTTAGATATATTTGCGAGCTGTTTCCAAGGTTTATTACCTTATAGTCCGCAAGTTATAGCAGCAGCAGGCGTTGCGTCTATCTCACCAGTTTCATTAATGCCGTATTCAATTTATCCGATCATTCTAGGTGTTTGTGGCCTAATTGCAATTTTCTTTAGATTACCAAGATTAAAATAAAAAAGTTGATTAAAAGAAAGGGCAACAGTTTATATTATTTGATATAGACTGTTTGTCCTCTTTTTTAAGAAGTAAGATAGTATTAAAAAAGGGAAAATTTTGACGTTAACTGATTAATAACGATAGAATAAATAGGTTATCACTTTTAAAGGGGATATAAAGGAAAGTTGAATTTCATAGTATTATTGTTTAGAAGTCTAGTATAATGAGTTAGAATAGTTATAAGAGTGAAAGTAGGTGAACAATCATGGCTAGATATAATGTGGAAAATGAAAACGTAGAAATTCAGTTGGAAAGACTGTTTAAAGTTGAACCTGAATTAGTATATCAAGCTTGGACTGAGCAACGATTTCTTAAACAATGGTTTATGACAACTGAACGAACGAATAAATCAATAGAGATAGACGCTGTACAAAACGGAAGCTATGAAATTATTGATGTTCGTAAAGGGAAAGAAAATATAGTGAAGGGTTCTTACGTTACTTTGAACCCAAATGAATATATTGTAATGACGATAGGGATGCCTGAATTAAGTGACTCTGAAGATACAATTGAAGTAGAGATGTTTGAAAGAGAACCAGGCATAACCCAAATGATTTTTAATTATACAGCTTATGTACCTAGGGAACGCAGATTGACATCATTAGAGTATAAGCAAAAGAAAAAGGAATATCATGATTCTACTGCGCATGGTTTTGAAATGTTATTTGATAAGCTGCAAACAACACTAGAAGAATATGAAGAGGAACAATAAAAAATCATTACAACCTAACTCAATAAATTAAAAGTGGGACTCAGGCATATTTGGGCAGAAGCTCATGTATCAGTCCCACTTGTGTAATAAATTGAGATGTTGACTAAGAGGCTGAGACAATTAATTTGTCCAGCTTTCTTTTATTTGATATGTTAATTATTTTGTGTGAATTGACCGTATTGTATACGCTCATTAAATTTACGTAGTACCGTTTCAAAAAAAATATGGTAGCTGATAAAGCTGGAATAATCAATGCCGTTTGTTAAATAAAAAGTGTTACTTGATACGTAGATATTATAATTTGCCTTTTGAGCCAAGGTGTTGTCTTGAAGCGTAGTAATAGAAATGAAATACTTTTGACGCAGTTGCAGTAAATTCGTTATATCGGATAAGTGATCGGTCTCGCCGGATAAAGAAATAATAAAAAACAAATCATTATCAGAAGCTTTATTTAACACCATTTTAAATTCATGTACATCATGTAATACAATAATATTTTTATGTATGGTCAATAAAATTCTTTGAGCTTCTTGCGCAACATTCATTTGAGCTAAACCTGTGCCATATAAATATACCGTTTCGGCTTGATATATTTTGTCAGTAACTAGGTCGTAATCGATACGTTCCAAATAAGTGAAGGTATTTTCAATTTCTTGTTTAAAAGCGTTCATAGAGTCAGAAGGTAATTGATGGACTTGTTCAGATTCAAATTTTAAGTATGATTTAAAATCACTGTAGCCATCAAAGCCGAGCTTACGAGTAAAACGATGAATACTTGCATTTGATGCATGTGTATAAGCCGCTAAATCTTGGATTTTCATTGTTTTACAATCTGATATATGTGTGTTTATAAAATGAGCGATTTGTAGGTCGTTTTCATTTAATTTATTAAAATTGTTATTTATGCGTTCATCTAAAAGCAACGTTATCACCTCAGAATTTTGAAAATATTTTCAAGTTTTGAGAATATAATCTTATTGTACAAAATTGTTCGTAATGGCGTCAAACTATTGTTCTGATGTAAGCGTTTACTATAAAATCGATGGTAAATTGATCCATAATCATTTGAATAGAGAGATATTCAATTATCATAAGTGAATTATTTTGGAAATTTAGAAAAGGGGAACTTTATATGAATGCTATAAAGCGATTTGGAAGTGCAATGATTGTACCTGTATTGATGTTTGCATTTTTTGGTATTGTACTCGGTTTAGCAACATTATTTAAAAATCCTTCAATAATGGGGAGTATTGCTGAAGAAGGTACAAATTGGTTCAAAATATGGTCAGTGATAGAGTCTGGTGGTTGGACAATATTTAATCACATGGAAGTGGTATTTGTTGTTGGCTTGCCATTATCTTTAGCTAAAAAAGCACCTGGACATGCAGCACTGTCAGCATTAATGGGATACTTAATGTTTAATACCTTTATCAATGCCATATTAACGCAATGGCCGCATACATTCGGAGCAAATTTAGAAAAGGGTGTAGAAAATGTAACGGGATTAAAAGCGATTGCTGGTATAGAAACATTAGACACGAATATCCTAGGCGGTATTATTATTTCAAGCATTGTCACATGGATACATAATAGATATTATAGTAAAAAATTACCTGAAATGCTTGGTGTATTTCAAGGTTTGACATTTGTAGTAACGATTTCATTTTTTGTCATGTTGCCAATTGCTTTAATTACTTGCATCATATGGCCAACGGTACAAAATGGTATTTCTTCACTGCAAGGATTTATTATTGGCTCGGGTTATATAGGTGTGTGGTTGTATCATTTTTTAGAAAGAGTATTGATACCAACTGGATTACATCACTTTATATATGCACCAATAGAAGTAGGTCCTGTTGTTGTGAATCATGGATTGAAAGCAGAATGGTTCGAACATGTAAATGAATTTGCTAAAAGTAAAGAACCATTAAAAGAATTATTCCCATATGGCTTTATGTTACAAGGTAACGGAAAAGTCTTTGGTTCAATTGGTATTGCTTTAGCAATGTATGCAACGACGCCAAAAGAAAATAGAAAGAAAATTGCAGCATTACTAATTCCAGCAACATTGACAGCGATTGTTGTAGGCATCACTGAACCATTAGAGTTTACATTTTTATTTATTGCACCTTATTTATTCGTTTTACATGCAATTTTAGCAGCAACGATGGATACGTTAATGTATGGTTTCGGATTAGTAGGTAACTTTGGTGGAGGATTATTAGATTTCTTTGCTACGAATTGGATACCTTTAGCCCAAAATCACTGGTTAACTTATATTATTCAAATTGCAATAGGTTTCGGTTTTACAGCGATTTATTTCTTCTTGTTCAAGTTTTTAATTATAAAATTTAATATTCCACTTCCTGGACGTAAAAAAGACGATAAGGATATGAAATTATATAATAAAGATGACTATAAAAATAAAGACGGTAAAGCACAAGTTGCTAAAAAAACTGAGTCAGCAAACGAGTTTGAAGCTAAAGCAATCTATTATTTAGAAGGTCTAGGTGGCAAAGAAAATATTAAAGACGTTACAAATTGTACGACACGTTTAAGATTGACAGTGAATGATGTCAATAAAGTTGAGGATAGTGATTACTTTACGCATAAACAAATGGCACATGGCTTAGTGAAAAGTGGGAAAAATGTGCAAGTCGTAGTAGGTATGTCTGTACCTCAAGTCAGAGAAGCATTTGAAAATTTAGTATTTGAAGAAAAAACTAAATAATAACCAGATTGCATATAAAACTTATGCACAAAAAAGGACTAATCCATATGATAATCATTAATGGATTAGTCCAATTTTTTATCAATAACGCATCAATTAATTTTTGCATGCTTGTTAGTAGACATGGTATACACGGCGCGAAGATGGGTCTTACATTCTATTTTGTTTATAAGTGTCCATATAAAAAAACGTCATTTCTATACAATTACAATAAGAATAGACGTTTATGATTGGATGCTAGATTCTTGTATACATGATTTATGTTGATTAAATATCGTGAAATGGTAGCTAAATCAATTTTACTGTATATGTGAGTGATGTCGTACATTAATGTTTTTAAGAAATTCTCGTTTTATGCATTAAACGTGGTTGGTAGGTAGCACTGTAAACATCAATGTTGTGTGTTGCGATAGCGTGAATTAATTTAGAGAATACTGTAGGCGAACAAGAAACGTTGATGGTATTTCGATTGAAGGTATAAACAATTGTTTCAGTGTGATTGAGTAAATTCATAATGTCGATAACTTTGTCTTTAATAAATGCATCATGAAGGCCGTCAACAGCGATTTCGAAACGCTTAGATGATAATAGTAAATGATCCAAGTCTAGTAGGTCTTGTGCATGATTATTTTCTAAAATTTGATAGATTAAATAATTGTGGAAGCTAAGAAAACTAATCAAATATGGTAGTTGTTGCTTAGGTAAATTCACTTCTAAAGCATATAAATGATTTTTTTTGAAAATAGTAAATTTGAACGATTTACAAAAGTGGACTTGTTTCAAAAGTTTTAACAAATTTTTGCGGATATGACGTTTATTTAAACCACTGATGTTTAAAACAAACGTTTCAGTTTTATCTAAAAACATATTATACCTCCATATCTATATAAAGTGACATACGTATATTAAAATTAATATTTAGTGCCCTTAAAATTATACATGTTTTAAATTCTATTAAATTGTACCACTCTTTTTAAAAGAAGACACTAGGTCTTTAGAACGAAGTATAAAATTTTTGGAAATTCCTAGGGTTTTAAAGTCAAAATATTTAGAAAATTCTGTTGTTTAGATGTTCAAAATATGATACATTCTTCTTTATTAATACAGAGAGGGAAGTGTTTTAGATGTTATCAAAAGTAAGTAAGTTTGCAACGAATACGTTCTTAGTATGGATGCTTATTGCAGCTGTTATTGGTTTTATATTTCCAATGCAACTTTCTACTTTAAGTAATTGGGTACCTTATTTACTAGGAATTGTTATGCTAGGTATGGGATTAACCATAGACCCCAAAGATTTTAAAATCATATTTCAAGCACCTAGATCTGTAATCATTGGTGTGGTTTTGCAGTATACGATTATGCCTTTAAGTGCATTTTTAATTGTTAAACTGTTTCATTTGCCTCCAGAAATTGCAATTGGTGTGATTTTAGTTGGATGTTGTCCAGGTGGTACATCTAGTAACGTTATGAGTTACTTAGCAAATGCAAATGTTGCATTGTCAGTAGCTATCACAAGTGTTTCAACATTACTAGCACCATTTTTAACACCAGCTTTAATATATTTATTTGCGCATGAATGGTTACAAGTTTCATTTATCAGTATGTTTTGGTCAGTCGTTCAAGTGATTTTAATACCAATAATCATTGGGTTTGTACTGCAAAAACTGTTCAAGACATTTGCTGATAAGACTGCCACTGCATTACCAATCGTTTCCGTTGTAGCTATTTCATTAATACTTGCATCTGTAGTTGGTAGTAGTAAAGCACAAATTTTAGCCACAGGATTGCTTATTTTTGCGGTTGTCATTCTTCATAATTTGATTGGCTATATACTTGGTTATACATTTGCTAAAATCCTAAAATTAGACCGACCGGACAAAAAGGCAGTATCGATAGAGGTAGGTATGCAAAATTCAGGGCTAGCAGTTTCTTTAGCTACAGTACATTTTAACCCATTATCTGCAGTTCCGGGAGCCGTGTTCAGCTTAATACATAATATTACAGGTCCAATACTTGCAAAATACTGGAATAAAAGGTAAGTATCATTGATTTTGAGATAAAATTAATATGAAGTTCTAAACTAAGAGGAAAACATTAATTTTTTCGTGTTTTTCTCTTAGTTTATATTATCTCTGTCTTTGATAGGCTAGAGAAGTATAAAATATGATACACTGACAATAATTTGATTCAATTTTGTTAAATTATAGGAGGGGAAATGTATGTATCGTGCTGTGATATTTGATTTTGATGGTACAATTATAGATACAGAAAAGCACTTGTTTGAAATAATAAATAAACATTTAAATCATTATGGTTTGGAAGAAGTTAGTTTAGATTTTTATCGTCAATCTATTGGGGGATTGGCTTCAGATTTGCATCAGTATCTAGAAGACCAACTAGGACAAGAACGTAAAGAAAAAATATATCAAGAGCATAATGAAACGAGTATACATTTACCGATAGTTACACATATGAAACAACTTATGGATTATTGTAAAGTGCGCCATATACCCATGGCTATTGCGACAAGTAGTTTTAGAAACGATATTCAACCAACGTTTGATCAATTAGGATTAGATGCGTATATTGATGTTGTTGTTGGACGAGAGGATGTAGAAGAAATAAAGCCAAGTCCCGAACTATATTTAACAGCAGTTCAAAGATTAAACTATAATCCTGTTAATTGTTTAGCTATAGAAGACTCAGTCAATGGGGCAACTGCAGCGGTGAATGCTGGTTTAGATGTTATTGTAAATACGAATGATATGACGGAAAAACAAGATTTTAGTAACATACCCTATTTAGGTAAAGACTTATCTGGTACAGCTATCATTGAAAAATATTTTGAAAAAAGTAGAGGCTAACGTATGAATGGTTATTTAATTTTATTTTTTTTAGGAGGCCCTATTGTTTTAGCAATAGGAAATTTAGTTTTAGGACCTATTTTTAATAAAAAAGTCCCCTTAAAAATACAATTTCGGTCATTTATGGTCGGAAGTCTTATTTACTTATTGGGAGCTTTGGCCTTATATTATCTTATTTTACAAAATCAATTTTAATATAAAACCCCTTATTTTGACATTGGAAAATGCTTCAATAAGGGGTTTTATAATATCGAAATGAAAAATGATAGTCTATTTTAAAAATTGAAGTATTAGTGTCACAATAACTAATACGAGTAATATAGAATCAATACCTACCATAATTGCAAAACGTGGATTTTTTTCTCCAGCAGCTTTAGATTTTTTTACAGCTTTTAAATTAGGGATTAAACTTACACTTAGTAAAATGATAACAACAATACCAATGAAAATACTCATGATTTATCACCACCATTTTTATGAGTATCGATATATTCCCAGATATACCCTGCAATGATACCAATAATCAATCCGGTTATGATACCGATTTTTAAAGCAGAAAACATAGCGCTGATTATGATTGCAATTAGTAGTGAAATAGGTAATGTAATACCAAATTTATATTTTCGCTCTGGTGAATTTACAATAGTAAAAATTAAGTAATATAGTATCCCAAATACAACAATCGTTAGTAAACTTTTTAGCATTAAATTTCCGGCAGAAACATCACTATCGCTAAAATAATTGATTAGGAAAAATAATATACCAAATATAATTGAAACTGTGATTGTACGTTTCAATAGATGTTTATTCATATTGAACTCCTTTATAATAAAATCTATTGAGCATTATATCATATAAAATTAGGAACTATAACTTCATGAACGTTAGACTCTAGCTCATCATTACAATAACGCAAGTTGTAGTCATTGTACTTTACTTTTTTGATATTGCTTATGGTCGTTTAAATAAGCATAGAACAAGCCTATTACTAAACCGCCTCCGATATAATTGCCGATACCTGCCCCCAGCAAATTGATTAAAGCAGGCATGGCTGAAAGTACATCACTTTGGTAAACGACTCCACCTGCGAATAATACGGTATTATAAACAACGTGTTCGTAACCCATAAATGCGAAAATGGATACACCAAACATCATGACAAACATTTTTGCCAAAACATCATCAATTTGCATAGCTATGACAAGCGATATATTTATAAAGAAATTAGCAAAAATACCTTTTATAAGAATGGCAACAAAACCTGCCGTTAGTGTTTTATGATCAATTGTAGCTTCTAATTGTTGCATCATCTCAGGTGTCATAATGTCTGAGGAACGAATCAATAAGAAGAACACCAATCCACCTAAGGCATTACCAATAAAACAGAGTACAAATATTTTAAAAACGCGGATTGGCGAAATGACGCGATAATACAGTCCAACTGTAAAATACATAAAGTTACTCGTTAATAATTCGGAATTTGTAAAAAGTATTAACACTAAAGCAAAACTAAATGCAACCGCACCGACTATATTTGCAACGCCCATTGGAATATCAGAGGCTAATGAAGCTTTAATGAGCAATACAAAAACTGTAATCACACCTAAAATAAAACCAGCCATTATGGCACGTAATAGATAACGTTTTAAATAAAAACTTTGTAAAATATCTTTGGCACGAATTGTCTCTACGACATGATGAACCCACGCTTTACCATAAAAAACTTTATCCCATTTAATATTTTTTTCGTTCAAAACTTTATCCTCACTTTCTATTAATTAAAAATAGTATACTATGTTACAGTGTTTTTGTGAAATAATTCACAAAATAATCATAATTAAATAGTGACACTCAATTAACTAAATATAGTATTTAATTGCTCTCTATCATATTGAAATGAAAATTTACATTGCGTTTTCTCTAAAAGTAATCTAAAATAAAAACATATGTAAGGGCTTACATAAATGAAAAATAATTGTTTTAATTTTTAGAATTTATAGTATAATAGCGTCATAATAAGTGAATTATTTTCACTTATATTTGAATGAGATGGGGTTTGAATGATGAATGAGAATAACGAATTACAAAGGGGACTAGGTGCACGTCAAATGCGGATGATAGCACTTGGTGGAACGATTGGTGTCGGACTCTTTATGGGGGCGACAAGTACGATTAAATGGACAGGGCCTTCAGTAATATTTGCCTATTTAATAGCTGGGCTGTTTTTATTTTTAGTGATGAGAGCTATGGGGGAAATGGTATATTTACATCCGACTTCAGGTTCTTTTGCAAACTTTGCAAGTGATTACATAAATCCAGTTGCTGGTTATCTGACAGCATGGAGTAATATTTTCCAATGGGTTGTTGTAGGTATGAGTGAGGTTATCGCCGTTGGAGAATATATGAATTATTGGTTTCCTGATTTACCACAATGGATACCAGGTATTATAGTTGTATTATTGTTGGCTGGTGCTAACTTAGTATCAGTTAAAGCTTTTGGTGAATTTGAATTTTGGTTTGCAATGATAAAAGTAGTAACTATTATCTTGATGATTATTGCAGGGTTCGGTTTGATTTTCTTTGGACTTGGTAATGGTGGAGAGGCTATAGGTCTTTCTAATTTATGGTCACATGGTGGCTTTATGCCTAATGGTTGGATTGGTTTCTTCTTCGCACTTTCTATTGTAATTGGTTCTTATCAAGGTGTTGAATTAATCGGTATTACTGCTGGTGAAACGAAAGATCCACAAAAAAATATTAAAAGTGCGGTTAATGGTGTTATATGGCGTATATTAATTTTCTATATCGGAGCCATTTTCGTTATTGTAACTGTTTATCCTTGGGATGAATTAGGAAACATTGGCAGTCCATTTGTTGCAACATTTGCAAAAGTGGGTATTACATTTGCTGCTGGACTCATTAACTTTGTAGTTTTGACTGCAGCGATGTCAGGATGTAATTCTGGTATATTTAGCGCTAGTCGAATGACGTTGAACTTATCTCAAAAGGGCATGTTACCTAAATTTTTCCGTAAAGTTATGAAAAATGGTGTTCCTATTTGGACGGTTACTGCAATAGCAATTGGTATTTTAGTTGGTGCGTTATTAAATGTTATTTTGCCTTTATTTATTAAAGGGGCAGATAGTATTTTTGTTTACGTATACAGTGCCTCGATTTTACCAGGTATGGTACCGTGGTTTATGATATTAATTAGTCATTTAAGATTCAGAAAAAATCACAGCGAAGAACTCAAAAATCATCCTTTTAAAATGCCAGGCGGCGCAATAACAAATTATATTACAATGGCGTTCTTTATCATGGTGTTAATCGGCATGCTATTTAATAAAGAAACAGTTGTTTCAGTTGTTATTGGTATCGTGTTCTTAGGTTTTATGACATTGTTCTATTATCTAAAAGGCTATCATAAATTAAGTGATGATCAGCAACTTTAAAAAATATAATAACACATCAATTTGTCAGCAATATTAAGTAGTCATAAATGATACATTTTTTTGTATCATTTATGACTTTTTTGTATATCCGTCATTACGTTGGTACACTTACATAAATGCTTTTACAAAAATTTAACAATAGAAAAATACTCACTCAAAACTCGTGCTTTAGAATAAAGTTGAGGTCATAATACATATCTAAAGGAGTTATTATATGAAAATACTTAATAAACTAGCTACTGCTACGATTGCAGGGACAATCATTGCCGGTTCATCATTAGGGAGTGTACAAGGGACTTATGCTGCAGGGAAAAAAGATGAGTCTAAAGATTCAAATCAGAATGCTGATGTAGCTTATATGGGTAATACAAAAAATCCTAAAAACGTTATCTTTTTAGTCGGTGACGGTATGGGACCTTCGTATAATTCTGCTTATCGTTATTTTGCAGATAATCCAGATACTAAAGAAATGGATCAGACCGCTTTTGATAAATATCTAATAGGGAGTCAACGTACAAACCCTAATGATCCAAAAGAAAATGTTACTGATTCAGCAGCTGGTGCAACCGCATTTAGTTCAGGACAAAAAACATATAATGGAGCTATAGGCGTCGATGCTAATAAAAATAATGTTAAAACAGTATTAGAACAAGCTAAAGAAAATGGTAAATCAACTGGTCTCGTATCTACGGCTGAAATTACAGATGCCACGCCTGCTGCATACGCATCACACGTTGATGATCGTGATAAAAAGGATGAAATTGCTAAACAATTTTACAATGATAAAATTAATGGCAAGCATAAAGTCGATGTACTACTAGGTGGTGGTGCTGAGTATTTTGGCAAAGACAATGGCAATTTAAAAAACAAATTTAAAAAAGATGGTTACGATGTGGTTACAAATAAAAACGAACTACAAAATTCCAAAAGTAAACAAGTATTAGGATTATTTGCAGATAATGATATGCCATTACAGATAGACGCACCAGACAAAAATCCAAAATTAGTGGATATGACTGATAGTGCCGTAAATAAATTAAAACAAAACGACAAAGGATTCTTTTTAATGGTTGAGGGCGCTTCTATAGATAAATCAGGGCATCCAAATGATGTAACTGGGGTAATGTCAGAAATGTCTGGATTTGAAAAATCATTTGAATATGCTATGAATTATGCAAAAGAAAATCCAGATACACTTGTGGTAGCTACTGCAGATCATTCTACAGGTGGTATGTCTATTGCGAAAGGTAAAGATTACGTTTGGAACCCAGACGCCATTCACCAAATGAAACATTCAGGTAAATATATGACTGAAGAAATTAGCAAAGGCAAAAATGTGGAGAAAGTCATTAAAGATGGTTACGGTTTTGAAGTTTCAGAAGATCAAATGAATAAAATAAAAGATGAAGCTAAAAAACTTAAAGATCTTAAAAAAGATGAAAAAGCATATGAAAGTCAATTACAAAAGGTTCAAGATGCTGTACAAAAACCAATTAATGACAAATCAAATACTGGTTGGACTACTAATGGTCATACAGGAGAAGATGTAAATACTTATGCATATGGCCCTGGTAGTGATAAATTTAAAGGAAATATTGATAATACTGATAATGCCAAAAATATTTTCGACTTTTTTCAAAACGATGTAAAGTAAGCAACTAGCAAATAAATAGTGTTAGCGATAGATTAAAAACGAGAACGACATAGAAATNNATTTCTATGTCGTTCTCGTTTATGATGTTATTTAAAAAGTGATGGCAGCAATGATTTAGTGTTTAAACTGGATTTTAGACAAATGTTTACGATAATTATCAAGTGCCATTTTAGACTGTGTGATTGAGTCTAATGAACGTTGATAATTTAAAGCAATAAATCGATAATAAAGAATATCTACCGTGAAAAGTTGTGCAAACAATGATGTTGTTGCGGCCATGCGTAGTTCATTCTCATCAGTTTGACCATAAATTAAAGTATAATCAGAAATTTTAGCTACAGGATTATTGTTCGAGCTTGAAATCGTGATGATAGGTATATTATAGTCAGTTGCAACTTTTGCCATAGATTGCATTTCACTATGACTACCTTGGTTGGTTACAAAAATAATACAATCTTGTTCATCATGAGTAGCCATGGTAGTCATTAATAAATGCGTTTCTTGTATTAAGCGCACATTTAAACCAATCCGAGATAATTTTTGATATAAATCTGTAACAATAACGAGTGATGCCCCATAACCAAATAAAAATATGGTACGCGCATGTTTTAATGTGTCACAGATGTCATCGATGTGATGTTGTTCAATTTGTGAAGCAACACAACTCATTGTATCTGTTGCTCGGGCTAACATTTTAGACTTGATAATATCGACGGATTCATTATCAATTAATTCCATATGATTATTGTTGATTGCATCTTCAGGCAAATAACGTGAAATTGTAATTTTAAGTTCTTGAAACCCTTTTTCTGTTATTTTCTTGCTAAAACGTACAATGGATGCTGTACTTGTATTAATTTCATTTGAAAGGTCTTGGACAGACATATTAATGATACGATGAGGTTCGTTTAAAATAAAATCAGCAATTTTTTTTTCACTTTTTGTAAAAGTTTCATATATATTATCAATTTTATAAAGTACGTTGGTCATAGTTTAACCACCTAAGTTATCAGATTCTCTCATTGATTTTGTTGTACCTAAAAAGAAGGTGAAGAGGAAACCACCGATGTAAGCAGCGATTAATCCTGCAATGTATCCTAAGTACATATGATCTGAAATCAAAGGTAACAATGAAATACCACTCGGTCCAATAGCGGTAGCACCGATGTGTCCAATACCACCAACCACTGCACCGCCAATACCGCCACCAATACATGCGGTAAAGAATGGTCTACCAAGAGGTAACGTGACCCCATAAATCAAGGGCTCGCCAATACCAAGGAAACCGACAGGCAGTGCACCTTTAATTGCATTTCTCAAAGTAGTATTTTTCTTACATCTTACCCAAAGCGCTAATGCGGCACCAACTTGTCCTGCACCTGCCATAGCAGCAATTGGTAGTAAGTAAGTAGCACCAGATTGATTGATCATCTCAATATGAATAGGCGTAAATATATGATGTAATCCTAACATAACTAATGGTAGGAAGAAAGCACCAATAATAAAGCCACTAAAGACGCCACCAATATTAATAACACCATTCACTACGGATACTAAACCGTCAGAAACAAAACCAGCTAAAGGCATAATGATAAAGATTGTTGATAATCCGATAACAAACAAAGTAATCGTAGGTGTTACGATAATATCAATGGCATTTGGTACAATTTTATGTAATCTCTTTTCTACGAGACTCAATAACCAAACAGCAAAGATAACACCGATAATACCACCTTGTCCTGCTTGTAAAGGTTCGCCTGTAAAAATATTAGTGATCATATTTTCTTCTGTTAAACCTGTTAGTAATGTCGTTCCTCCAATAACACCACCTAAACCTGGTGTCGCACCAAATTCTTTAGCAGCATTGATACCAGTGAAAATGGCTAAATATGCTAACATACCATCTTTAATTACGTTAAAAACAGTAACAAGTTGCGTAATCCATGAGCCAGATATGACCTCTGCAGCTAGTAAGTTGCTTAAAACTGCAGCAATACCACCGATTAAACCTGCACCAATAAATGCTGGAATCAATGGGATGAATATATTAGCGATTGTTTTTAATAATTTATTGAATTTGCCACGTTTTTGTTTACTTTGAAAAGCGGCTTTGTTTTCTTTGGCTCTTGCTTCAGTTTCTGCTTTATAATCTTTAGTTTGGTGAGGGATGGTTTCACCTAAACGCACACCACTCATTTCAGATATATGAGCAGCTACCTTATTAACTGTGCCAGGTCCAACGACTACTTGTACACGGTCGTCTTTGACAACGCCCATTACACCTTCTGTCGATTTTAATTTATCATAGTTAACTTTATTTTCATCGTGCACCTTAATTCTTACACGCGTCATGCAATTTATAACATTTTCCATGTTCTCTAAACCGCCAACTGCATTTACAATACTTTCTGCAAGTTTTTGTTCTTTAGACATCATAAAACCCTCCTATATACATAAATTATTTTAAGTATTTGGTTTAATTTTTGATTGCTTGCTTAACGATGTGATTATTTTTTTCTAAACGCTGTTGTGCATCTGCTTTTGATGTATCACACATATGCATAACGATAGCAACTTTAAGGTTATGATCTGCAGCATGATATAGTTTTTCAGATTGTTGATAAGAAATGTCGCAGATATCTTGTATAATGCGTATGGAACGGTCAATTAATTTTTGATTTGTAGCTTTTACATCAACCATGAGGTTATCATAAACTTTACCGGCGCCAACCATTGTGATTGTTGAAATCATATTAAGCATTAATTTCTGAGCTGTTCCAGATTTTAATCTTGTAGAACCTGTTAAGACTTCAGGACCTACATTAACTTCAATTGCATTTTTAGCTATGCTACTTATTTTAGTGTTTGAATTGCATGAAATTGAAACAGTATGTGCACCAATGTGATTCGCATACTTTAATCCGCCGATAACATAAGGTGTATTACCACTAGCAGCAATACCGATTAAAACGTCTTTTTCATTAAGGTGAATATGATGTAAATCTTCTTCAGCCAAGGAGGTACTATCTTCAGCACCTTCAACAGCAACAGTCATGGCTCTTTGTCCTCCTGCAATTAATCCAATGACTTCATCTGGAGACGTATTGAATGTGGGCACACATTCAGCAGCATCAAGCACCCCCAACCTTCCACTTGTTCCAGCACCGATATAAATAATTCGACCACCAGCTCTAAATTGTTTTGTAGTGATTTCTATGACTTTAGTCAAGTCTGGTATGACTTTTCTAATTTGTTGTGGGACTTTTTGATCTTCATCATTCATTGTTTTAAGAATTTCTGTTATAGACATCTCATCTAAATGCATTGTCGCTTTATTTCTAGATTCAGTAGTTAAATCACTCATAAATTTCTACTCCCTTGTTTTTATAATAAATTTAAATGTATCATTGGGCTTCATACAACGAATCAATCTGCGCTCAGCTTCACAAATTTCACCTATAACATTAACGTGAGGATGCGCTGGTAAGTCAGTTTTCAAAAGTTGTAATTCTCCTTGATAACGTCCGTTCAGTTTATTATCGATGGTAACTGTACCAGTGTTTCGAACTGTTGTATTATAAGCATTAATTTCACTTGTACAATAGTGTCTAGCTTCTTGTGAGCGAATTACATCTTGCGGGTTGTCTGGTCGTACAGTGTGAGGTTGCTGTAATATCTTAGTTGCTTGGATATCTAATAAATCAATTGTGAGTGTGAAAGTTCTATGGCATAATACATTCATTAATTGTTCGTCTAGTGGTGCGCTAATTTTAGTATCACCAATCAAAATTTGTGTTGTCAGATGATCTAATAATAGCTGTGCACTTTCAATAGGGTGTTGTGCTCTCGTTGATTCTATGGTTGGTAAACCTTTAAAAAGGGGGCCACGTTTTGTAGTGCCTGGAATAAAACCGAAGATCGTTGCGTTTGGATTATACTTTAAAATTAGTGAGTTTTGAATATGAACAAATTCAGTTGTTAGACCTGTATCTGGCCGTGGATAATAGTTATGGCAATAGCATAAGTGTGTAAAATCATCTAGTTTTTCATAAAGCTGTTGAAGTAGTGATTCAGAAAGTATGCTGGCATTTAAGCAACAGTGAAAACCATGTTGGATAATGTCATTAATAATTTCTATAGAAGTACTGTGATCAATACGAATCATAAATTGCGCATGATGATATGATTGCAAGAATTCATAAAAAGATTGATCCAGCAATGAAGGATTGATATCAATCATATACGTAAGTTGTTCGTCTGATAAATAATTTAAAAGTTCTCCCAAATAGCGATATTTAGATGTTTCGTCTTCCTCTGGAATTTGTACAGATGTGAAAATGGTCGTATATCCCAAAGCAATCATTCGTCTAATATATGATTTATCAATGGGTTGTCCTAAATAAATAGAAAAGCCATGCATTGTTATCACTCCTATATTGCTGTAATCGATTTCATTTTACAACACATGAAAAAGTATTACAATTTTAATTTTAAAAAAATGTCATTTTGAAATATTATTACAAAAACGCTTGCAATAACTTTTGTGTTTCCAATAATTGATTTTGTAAGGTATCGAGGTACTTAATTGTATTTCCAATAGTGAGTTCTTCAATGGGGTTGGTGTCATGGGTTAAAATGAATTGGTAATAATTATAATGGGGCAAAGAAAATCGTTGTAAGCTGATGTCTGAAAACACGATAAGTTCGTCTTTAATAAACTGTTGGATATCTTGTTTGTACTGTGCTTTCTTTTTATTTTGAGTAACGATAGCAAACTTATAAGTTTCAATTAAGTTTAATAGTTGGTTAATGCGTTGAGCGAGTTGATGAAATTCTAAATTATACATAAAATGCATCCTTTCTTAAAAAAATTTAAAATGATGAATATGATTTTCTGATTTTGTTAAGCATGGTAGGATATACACTATAAAATTAAAAATGAACTTAAAGGGGCTATTAAAAAATGGAAAAAACAAAATATCGTTTTAAAGATATTGTATGGAAAGACTTTTTCCTTATTGCGATTTTAATTGTAAGTATGATTGTTTTTACAGTGATTGGTATTTTATTTAGTTTTGTTTTTGTAGATCATTTAACAGAAAAAATAGTGATCAAAATAAGTGTGGTTGTACAACTGCTATCATATGTAGTTACTGTGTTTAGCTTTTATTTTTTACATACCAAGGATTTTAAAATAAATTTGAAGAGAAATATAGCATTTATAAAGCAGCATTATTTATTTCTTATCATCGTGACGATTGTTATGATGGTTTGTAGCGGAATTTATAACATGGTGATGCAAAAGTTACCCAATGGTATTGGGTTTAATGAAACTCAAAATGAATTAGAACTAATGAATTTATTTGATCAGCCGTCATTTTTACCGTTTACATTTTTGTTAATTGTAATTGGTGCACCATTAGTGGAGGAAATATTTTTTAGACATTTACTGATAGGTGAATTAGGGAAGAAATTTAATGCTATTGTTATGGGGGTTATTTCAGCCATTCTATTTTCACTAATGCATGTGATTGGAGCGGAATCTCCATTAGAAATAGGAAGTTATTTAATTTTAGCGATTGCTATGGTCTATGCATACATCAAATCAGGTTTTAAACTCATTGCAAGTGTAAGTATTCATATGCTCAATAATTTAATCTCATTTGTTTTTACGCTAATTACGTTATATACATAATGGACAAGGTTGAAAAAATCCCACTGAGTTTTTTAGGACTCAGTGGGATTTAAAAATTGTTGATAGTTATTGATAGTAATATCTTGTGTTTTTATTTTTTTCTCAAATGAATATGAAATATCATGGATATCAACAATAGGTATTTCATTAGTTTTACCGAGACCAATTTCAAAAATAACTGCTTTCCATAATCCGTCTGTACATAATAAGCCTATAAAAATTACATTTTCAGTCATAATCTCATTATTTTTATTATACTCCATAGCCATCACATTTCTTTCGGTACAATAGATTAAGACTTCTGAAAAAATGGGCGGCAAGTCAACATGTGTTTGTTGATTGAATTTAATATATCGGTCTAGCTTTTTAAGCGCCCGTCTCATTTTCGTATAAGGTAAATTTAAACATTTTTTAATAATTGCGTTTATCTCTTCTTTATATGGAAGTGTAGTATATGATTGACTTTCATTCAATACTAAGAATAAAGCGGTGAGTTGTTTATCAGTTAATTCGAGCTCATAACTATTTGGCGTCTCTTGGAGTTGATAACCACCTAATTTTCCATGTTTTGCTAGAATTTTTACTCCCTGATCTTCTAAATCTTGAATATCTCTTAAAATTGTACGTTTCGATACATTTAAGTCTGTCGCGAGTTCTGAAGCGGTAATTTGCTTATTTTGTTGTATGGCTTGTACCAATTTATTTTGCCTTTCGCGTTTATTCATTAGAAAGTCACCTCCCAAATGATTACATATTACATTCATTATAGCATAAAAGTGACAATGACGACATTTATAAAGTTTTAAAAAAAGTTATAGAAAACGCTTACATTTTTTAGTTGTTTATGTTAGTATAATAATTAGTAACAAGGGGGTAGCGAAAAGATGACAAAGGGGTAGGCTATTACATATAGTTTTGTTAACATCTTTTTCGTACGAGTTACTAAGCAAACATCTTCAATATTTATTACTTACTTTCCTTTCTATAAGAGGCTGGGGCAATTAAATTGTCTCAGCCTCTTATCATTTTATTGAATATCATACTTATCGGTATAGAATAATGAAATCATTTATCGGACGATAGTGAATCGAATAGTTTGTTACCGTAATTATATTTATATGATAAAATAAAACAAATTATACATATGAAATAATTAAAATGAAAAAATTTAGTGATTCGCTTAAAGAGGAGGTCGCAAATGAATAAAGAAACATTATTAGATATAGATAATTTAGTTAGAGATTGGTTAACAACATTAGATGATATTATCCCACAATTAATAAAACAAATGGTTACTTCAACGAAAAAAAATCGATTTGATTTAGTGACTAATGTAGATAAATCTATTCAACAAAATTTTGAGCAATTTTTACAGCAACATTTTCCAAATCACCAACTTTTTGCGGAAGAAAAATCGAATGAAGGTATTCAAGCAAAAAAGGGTCATGTATGGGTCATGGATCCGATTGATGGTACTACAAATTTAGTTAAGCAACAGGAAGATTATTGCATTATATTAGGCTACTTTGTGGATGGTGAACCTACGTTGTCATACATTTATGATTATCCACACGGCAAGCTTTATAAAGCTATCAAGGGCCAAGGCGCATATATGAATGGTAAATTATTGCAACAGCCTGAAGATTTAAAATTAGAAGACGCGATTATTTCATTTAATACTTTGGTAATGAATGATGATACGATTCATCATTTAAATGATGCTTCATTTGGATATCGTTTCATTGGTTCATGTGGCTTAGATTCTGTGCGCGTAATTTTAGGACAATTTGGCGCACATGTAAATACAAATCCTAAACCATGGGATATCGCTGCACAGTTTTTATTCGCTGAAGAATTGGGATTGACAATGACGACGTTAAATAATTCAACTTTAGATTTTGCGAAAGCGGGACCATTTATTATAAGTAACAAAGCTTGTCATAAAGAAATGTTGACGATTCTAAATTCAGGATCTGGGTATCAAAAATAATTATTTTAAAATATTAATTATTTAACAATAGGTCTTAAGCACCATGTTCATTAAATAATTTTACTATATAATCTATAATTAATTGAAATAGAAAATCGAATATAGAATGGAGAATGAAAAAGGTGAATCGTTCTAACGAATATAATAAAAAGAAAATGGGGTTGCCCGCAAAAGTATTTTTGTGGTTTTTGGGTTTATTGTTAATTTTAGCAATTTTAGCCGTTGTGTATTTAGGTTTTAAAATATTTTCTGTCGGTGGTGCAATACATAATCCATTGGATAGGGATAAGTCATCTTTGAGGGAAAAAGAAGCCAACCTTAATAATGGAGATCCATTTACGATTGCTTTATTTGGTGTAGATTCAGATGCCAAAAGAGCTGCTAATGGCGGAGGACAGCGTAGTGATACGATTATGGTGTTGTCTATCAACCCAGAGAAGAAATCTACTGAAATTGTGAGTATACCTAGAGATACTCAAGCAGATATCGTAGGTAAAGGTACAACTGAAAAAATAAATCATGCATACGCGTATGGTGGTCCTGACATGGCAGTGAAATCAGTAGAAAAACTATTGAATGTGCCGATAGATCACTATGCAACGATAGACATGGATGGAATGAAAGATATGATAGATACTGTTGGAGGTATTGATGTCACTAGTAACGCTACCTTCTCATATGATGGATTCCAATTTAATGAAGGACAAAAGTCTCGAATGGATGGAAAAGAAGCAATGGCGTTTATAAGAAGTCGTAAAGAAGAAGGCGCTGGTGGCGACTTTGGAAGACAAGAACGTCAACAATTAGTTATACAAGGTCTTGCCAACAAATTGACAAGTATCAGTTCAGTTACGCATTTTAACTCGTTGATGAATCACGTTGAAGATAATGTAAAAACTGATTTGACTTTAGGTGAGTTGAACAAAGTTAGAGGTAATTATAAAGATGCAAATGATAATGTTCACCGCCATCAATTAGAAGGTCAAGGTGGCATACAAGATGATGGTCTATATTATTTTGTACCTAGCCAAAGTTCATTATCTGAAATAGAAAGCGATATAAAAGATAATTTAGGTATCTAATTTAATAAATACACGCAACCACTGTATTGGTTGCGTGTATTTTATTTTTGTCACTAAAATAATAATTTTCAGAGAGAATATTTAACACTATAAATTAAAACTTATATTAAACAGTTAAAAATTAGTGGAAAGCCTTAACATTTCATTGATTTACATATACAATATAAATAACATTACCAAAAAGTGTGGGGCTTTTAAGATGGAATGTTGTCAGACATCTTTGATTCATAAACACGGGCTTTATAAAATTAATAGGGGTGAATAATATGCAAGAACATTTAATTCTTACATTAGATGGCAAAGATTATCTTGTGGAACCCGGCACAAATTTACTACAATTTATTAAATCACAAGATACGTTTGTACCTTCTATATGTTATAACGAATCGCTTGGTCCAATTGAAACTTGTGATACGTGTACAGTAGAAATAGACGGTGTGATGCAACGTGCTTGTAGTACGACGATAGATAGACCAATGATTGTAAATACACAAAATGATAATGTACAAACAAGTCAAAAAGAAGCATTAGATCGTATTTTAGAAAAACACATGCTTTATTGTACAGTATGTGATTATAACAATGGTGATTGTGAGATTCATAATACAATGGATCAGTGGGGTCTCGAACATCAAACATATGAATATAAGGAAAAACCATATGAAAAAGACTATGGGCCTTTCTATCGTTACGACCCAGACCAATGTATTCTTTGTGGAAGATGTGTGGAAGTGTGTCAAGACGTCCAAGTCAATGAAACTTTAACGATTGATTGGGAACGTCAACAACCACGCGTGATTTGGGATAATGATACAACAATTAACGATTCATCATGTGTTGGTTGTGGTCAATGTGCAACTGTATGTCCTTGTAACGCTATGTTAGAAGTAAACATGGAAGGAAACGCAGGCTATATGACAGATTTAGAGCCAGGTTCACTTGCTGCGATGATTGACTTAACTAAAAAAGCAGAACCAGGCTATGGCCCACTATTTGCAGTATCTGATTCTGAAGCGGCGATGCGTGAAGAACGCATCGAAAAAACTAAGACTGTATGTACATATTGCGGTGTTGGTTGTTCCTTTGACGTATGGACAAAAGGAAGAGAAGTATTGAAAGTTCAACCTCAACACGAATCTCCAGCCAACAAAATTGCAACTTGTGTGAAAGGTAAGTTTGGTTGGGATTACATTGATTCAGAGGAAAGATTAACTAAACCATTAGTACGTAAAAATAATCAATTCGAAGAAGTAGAGTGGGATGAAGCATTACAAGTAATTTCTGAAAACTTTAACAAAGTAAAAGCTTCTCACGGATCTGATGGTCTAGCATTTATTTCTTCTTCAAAAGCAACTAATGAAGAATCATATTTAATGCAAAAGCTTGCGAGACAAGTAATTGGTACGAATAATGTCGATAACTGTTCTCGTTACTGTCAAGCACCTGCGACAAAGGGATTATTTAGAACTGTAGGTCATGGTGGTGATTCGGGTTCAATCAACGATCTTGAAATTGCTGATATGGTTGTTTTAATAGGCACAAATACTGCTGAAGCACATCCAGTCATTGCTTCTCGCATTAAGCGTGGACATAAATTATATAACAACACATTAAATGTTTTTGATATTCGTAAACATGAAATGGCAGAAAGAGCTGACAACTTCTATCAACCTAAACCTGGTACTGACTTAGTTTGGTTATCAGCGGTGACAAAATATATTATAGATAATGACTTGCATGATAAAGCATTTGTAGATGAATGGGTAAATGGCTTCGATGAATATCATAAGTCTTTAGCACCATTTACGATGGAATTTGCCGAAGATACAACAGGTATTTCAAAAGAAGCACTCATAGATTTTGCACATCAAATGGTTAATGCTGAAACAGTGTCAATTGCGTGGGCTATGGGTGTCACACAACAAGATATTGGTAGTGACACGTCTACAGCAATTTCCAACTTATTATTAGCAACAGGCAATTATAGAAAACCAGGTACTGGTGCATATCCGCTTCGTGGTCACAACAACGTACAAGGATGTAGTGACATGGGTAGCATGCCTGATCAATTCCCTGGTTACCAAAAAGTAGCAGACGATGAAATTCGTGCAAAATTTGAAAGAGAATATGGTGAAACATTACCGAGTGTTCCTGGTAAAGATAATCACCAAATGATGGAAGGTATTCACGCAGGTGAAATTGACGCATTGTATTTATATGGTGAAGATACAGGTATTGTTGATTCAAATATCAACTATGTACAAGCTGCACTAGAAAAAGTTGGTTTTTTAGTCGTACAAGATGAGTTTTTCACTTTCACTGCTTCATATGCAGATGTAGTTTTACCAGCATGTCCTTCACTAGAGAAAACAGGTACATTTACGAATACTGAACGCCGTATCCAACGTTTATATCAAGCCCTTGAACCTAAAGGCGAATCTAAACCAGATTGGGTCATTATTCAAGATGTAGCTAGAACACTAGGTTATGATTGGAATTACACGCACCCAAGTCAAATTATGGACGAAATTGCTAAACTGACACCATCTTATTCGGGCGTGAACTATGACAGATTAGATGGTTATAATAGTTTACAATGGCCTGTGGCTGAAGATGGCACGGATCAACCAACATTGTATTTAGATGGATTTAACTTTGAAGATGGTAAAGCGAATTTCTATCCTTTAACTTTCGATAATTTCTTTAAAGTGAATGAAAAATATGATTTACATGTAAATAACGGTCGTTTATTAGAGCATTTCCATGAAGGAAACATGACTTATAAAGTACCAGGTCTTGCATATAAAGTCCCTCAACCATTCGTAGAAGTATCTCCAGAACTAGCACAAGAAAGAGATATTCATGAAGGGGCAGAAGTTAAGTTGATTTCAGATAGTGGTGAAGCTGAACTAATTGCACATGTCACTGATAGAGTAAAAGGCAAAGAAATTTATATTCCACTTAATAACAATGCAATGATAAATGGTGATCAAGGTGCGATTAACTTATTGACGAACAGTGATGTGGATAAAGATACAGACACACCTTCTTATAAGCGTACAAGTTGTCGTATGGAAGTTAAAACACGTAGAGGAAAATCACCATTAAACCCTACAAACTTCCGAGTAGATAAACAAAGACAACCACAATATAGCGTACGTGTTGAAGACAAATGGAAACGTGATGATTACACTTTCCCAGGAAGTCAGGTGAATAAATAATGGCTGAGAGAATAACGAAAATTAAGCGCATGCAAAAGTCTGAAGAACAAATCAAACAAGAAAGTTTAGCAGAAGTAACAGATGCAATTGCAGCAAATAAAGATAGTATCATGAAAGCTATTAACATTATTAGCACGTTGGACGATGCTAAGATACTAGATGCAGTATCAGGTATGGTCAATAGTCGAGGTGTTATCGCTAATAAATTCGCAGTTGAATTAAACAAAGAACAATACACAGGATTGATTACAAATATGGCATCACTTGTTTTCCTTTTAGGTGATTTGAATGTCAATGACTTGAGCATTATGTTAAATAAAGTAAATAAAGGATTAAGTGTTGCAAATCAAGCTAGTCCAAACCAAAAAACATCTATCACTGGCTTAATGAGTGTACTGAGAGATGACGAAATGAATCGTAGTTTAACTTATATGTTAAATATGCTCAGAGGCATGTCTAGATCATAAAATGAAGTGTATATATTGATGAAAAAAGCCCTTATTGTGAATTTTTATTCACATGAGGGCTTTTTTGCTATGATAAATGACATATTGAAAATTAAGTAAATATGATACAATTTCAATAAACAGAATGATTTACTTAGAATATGATTACAAGGAGTGGAGTCTTATCAATCCGAAATTAATTAAAATCATGGCTATTATTTCAAATGTATTTTTAGTCATTGGTATTATATTTTTAATCACTTTAAATATTGCGATGGCGATTACAATGTTTGTTGTTTCATTGGCAATTAGCTTAGTGATTTTCAACACATTGTTTAGAAATCGAAAAGGCATGCGTATTGCAATTAATGTTTCCTTTATAATTGTACTTATTGCGATTATTTTTGCCTATTTCACATTGACTCAATAAAATGCAATGCAGGGAGATTTTAAAATATGAACGAGCGTGTTAAGCAACGTATACCGTTGATATTATTAATATTAATTATTGTTATATTTGCTATTTTATTAATAATAAATGAAACATCTTTATTTGAAAAACAAAGAACACATACCTTTAATGAAGCGGTAGATAAGCAAGTAAGTTCAGACGCATTAAATATGAAAGAACAGGAAGGTAAATTCATTAAAGCTACTACTACAGATGTGAAAAAAGCAATGGAGGTTAATAGTGATCAAGATGATTTAAACCATATGGATATTTCTGAAAAGGTATCTATGTCTGAAGCTGAAATAAATAAAATTTTAAAAAATAAAGGTGTATTAAAAGGGAAAGGTAAAACTTTTCTAGAAGCACAAGATAAGTATGAGGTTAATGTTTTATATTTAGTGAGTCATGCCTTAGTTGAAACAGGTAATGGTAAATCGGAATTAGCTAAAGGCATTAAAGATAAAAGTGAAAGGTATTATAATTTTTTTGGTATAGGTGCATTTGATGAAAATGCTGTACATACTGGTAGTAGTTTTGCAAAGAAACAATCGTGGACATCACCTGAAAAAGCAATTATGGGTGGGGCCAAATTTGTAAGAAAAAATTACTTTGATAATAAACAAATCTCACTTTATCAAATGAGATGGAATCCTAAGACACCAGGTGAACATCAATATGCAAGCGATGTGGATTGGGATGATAATATCGCTTGGTTTATGAAACATTTTTATAAAAATTTAGGCATTAAAAAAGATGACATTAACAAAGATTATTACTTGTAGTTGGATTATAGAGTATTGCAATCGCAATTTTTACAAGCTTTATTTAAGTTTTGTTATGTTATGATACAAATGTGAATATAATATTAAAAGATTAGGGAAAGTTGGAGTGAATAAAGATGAAAATAGCCATCGTTGGTGCAGGTATAGGTGGTTTAACTGCAGCAGCTTTATTAATAGAGCAAGGTCATGATGTAAGTGTATTTGAAAAAGAGGATACAGTATCTGAATTAGGTGCTGGTATTGGCATTGGTGGTAATGTCATTGAGAAATTGAATGGTTATGATTTGGCAAAAGGACTTAAAAACATTGGACAAGTCATCGATATGATGGAAGTTCGAGATGATAAAGACAAACTATTATCAAAACTTAAGTTGAAAAAAAATACAGTTAATTTAACGATGTCACGTCAAAGTTTATTAGAAGTGATTAAATCTTATGTACCGGATAGCGCAATTTTCACCAATCATAATGTGACAGGAATTGAAAATGGGGATTTGAAAGTAACCTTACAATTTTCCGAGCAAACTTCACAATCATTTGATTTATGTATCAGCGCTGATGGTATCCATTCAAACATAAGGCAAGCAATAGTGCCAAATAGTAAGCCAATTTATCAAGGATACGCAGTATTCAGAGGCTTAGTTGATGATATTGATTTAAAAGATAACAATGTTGCTAAAGAGTTTTGGTCTACAAAAGGTAGAGTAGGCATTGTACCATTATTAAATAACCAAGCTTATTGGTTTATTTCAATTTCTGCCAAAGCCCATGATTCTAAGGTTCATGCTTTTGCGAAGCCACATTTACAGGCAAGATTTAATCATTTTCCTAATGAAGTCAGACAAATATTAGATAAGCAAAGTGAAACAGATATATTATTACATGATATGTATGATTTAAACCCATTGAAATCGTTTGTTTATCAACGTGTTGTACTTCTAGGTGATGCTGCACATGCAATGACGCCAAACATGGGGCAAGGTGCTGGCCAAGCGATGGAAGATGCTATTGTTTTAGCGAATTGTATGCAATCATATGATTTTGATTTAGCCTTAGAACGCTATAATAAATTGCGTGTAAAACATACAAAAAAAATAGTGAAACGTTCTAGAAAAATAGGAAAAACTGCTCAAAGAACAAATAAATTCGTCGTGAAAGCGAGAAATAAAATTGCTAAAATTTTACCTGATCGATTACTTTCAAATCAGACAAAATTCATTTATAAGTCGAAAGCAAAGTAAAACATAAACATTGGCCAAAGCCTCAACATCACAAAACGTGTAAATGTAATTCGGAAAAATTATATTTACACGCTTTTTAATATCAAAATGTACTATTATTAGATAACTTTTCTAAGGTAATAATCTAGTTTGTTATTTTCAGTGATTCAATTATGTCAGCTAGAACGATCCGCTAACATAAAAATATTTTAAATTTTTATTGAATCATCAACTTTGCTAATAGAAAAAACACTTTCGTACTGTTCATTTTAAATGAATTCTACGAAAGTGTTTTTATTTTAATCCCATTGATATAGGGCAATTTATATTTGATTTAATAAAAATTGATGTTTAAACATGAGTTAAAAATGAGTGATGTCGCTGCATTGTTATTTTGTTAAATTATCAATGATTAATTAACGACAAATTTAGGTTCATCACCATTAAGTTTACTTATTGTGTCATTTGCTACAATTTTTGACATCATATCACGTGATTCAAACGTAGCATTACCAATGTGTGGCGTAATGACAACATTCTCTAATGATTTCAGTTCATCATTAATTTCAGGTTCAAATTCAAACACATCTAATGCTGCACCTTCGATGTCTTTATTTTTTAATGCTTCTACTAGAGAGGCTTCATTTACGATAGGGCCTCGAGCTGCATTAATAAGATAACTTGTTGGTTTCATTGACTTGAATTGTTCTGTGTCAAAGAGATGGTGTAAATCTGGATTATATGCAGCATTAATTGTAATGAAATCTGAGTGCTGTATGAGTGTGTCAAAATCAACATATTTAGCACCAATTTCACGTTCTTTATCAACTTTTTGATGAGGACCTGTGTATAGTACATTCATATCAAATGCTTTGGCACGTTTTGCCACTGCACTTCCAATTTCTCCTAAACCAATAATACCTATTGTTTTACCAGAAACTTCTCTACCACGGAAGAATAATGGTGCCCATCCGTCAAATCCAGTTGTACGACATAATTTATCGCCTTCAGGGATGCGTCTTGCAACTGCCAATACAAGTGCGAAAGTTAATTCGGCAGTAGAGTTTGTTGATGCTTTTGGTGTATTGGTTACATCAATTTGCTTTTGACGTGCATGTTTAATGTCTACATTATTGAAACCAGCACCATAGTTTGTGATGATTTTTAAGTTTGAGCCTGCATCAATCACATCTTTATCAACATTAGTAGATAGAAGACTGATTAAAGCGTCGGCATCTTTAACACCTTGAATCAATGTTTCTTTATCAATAATTCCTTTACCTTCATACATATCAACTTCATAACCTTGTTCTTTTAGCAAGTTATACCCTACTTCTGGTATTGGGCCTGCAATAAATACTTTTACCATATATAATCACTTCCTTTACTTAAAGTATAGTAAATTTCATATAAGTAAACAAACTTTTACATTGCTCTCAATTCAAACAAAGTAAATATCACTTGTGATTATCATTGTAGCGTTATATAAGCATTTTATTTTAGTAGATACTGTACTAAATTTAAAAGTTACGTTAACCAACGATTTTCAAACCAACAATTGCTAAAACAATGACAACAATAAAGAAAATACGCTTGATATTTTTAGATTCATTATAGATAAGCATGCCAGCTAGCGTGCCTCCACCTGTACCTATACCGCTCCATACTGCGTAAGCCGTTCCCATAGGTATGCCCATTGTCATTGCTAGTTTAAGTGTGCTAAAACTACAAATAAAGGCAACTGCTAAAAGCACTACGAACAGTTTCTTTTTAGTACGAGCAATTTCATTTAGAATAATGACACCAACAACTTCTAATAAACCTGCCATAAATAGTATCATCCATGCCATTATTGTTCAGCCTCCTCTGTAGTTAATTTAAGACCGATAATTCCTATAACAAGTAAGATAACTAATGCTATTTTCATAATGTTAAAATGATCACCGAAAATTATCATATCAACCAGTACTGTTCCAATAGCACCAATACCTACAAATACAGCATAAACAGTACCAACAGGTAATGACTTACAAGCTGAAATGACTAAATAGAAACTCAAAATTAAGATAATAATCGTACCGGTCCAACTCAAAAATGAGTCAGCAGAGTTTAACCCAGTAACCCATAATATTTCTATAATCCCTGCCAAGATAACTTTAAACCACTGCATTTGCTTTAACCTCCTTTTTACATGAAACGCTACTATTTTCTCAAACTTTTAATTAGCCTGCAATATGTAAGCGTTAATTCAATATAAAAGGGTCTGGTATATACAGTACTTTGACAAGTGAAAAGTCAATTTTTATTGAAATCATATAGAAATTGCCTTTTTAAATATGGTTTTAGTTATAATTAGCTCATTGAGTCGTTACTTTTCTTTTATTAAATACCATTAATATAAAGAAATAATGATTATAATAGGACAATTGTTTTAGGATTTACTCTAAAATGATTTATTGGTTTATAAAAAGGCGGTTGATTTTGTGAGAGTCACATCATTCAGCTACGATCATTAAGCAATTTTTCTATTTTACGACTAGAGAATGATATTATGTGTACATATATATAGTGATTTTTAATCTCTTGTTAGTATTATATTGCACCACAAGATGTTTAAATGCATCGAATACATTTTCAGGGATTGTTTTATCGGTTTCATTCATTAATATGTCGTGGCATATCATTTGTGAGAAAATGAACTGAAGTTTCCATTGGTAGTGTTTGTAGAGTCAAGTTATAATCTTATACATATATCGCTCGTTAATTTAATAGTGGCTATTAAATGATACGTATAAATCTTATTTTTTGAATGACAAAATATAAGTTGTATCGATTTTGTTATGTACTAACGCCCGTGGGAATCCGTATGAGTGAGAGACGACAGGCTCGCACAATCCCCTAGTCAACTACGCACAGTCAAAATCTTAAAATTTTAAATATAAAGAGGACCAATCCATATTAAGGATTGGTCCTCTTATTTTAAGAATGGGGATTTATGTCCCAGACGCTTATATAAGTTACTACTTGTTATTAAAAACAGATTGTTATTGACATTTTTAATATAAATAACTGTATTTATCATACGCATAAAATCATGAAATAAGTATAAGACCTTATGTTTTGTATGACTCCCAATCGTGATGACTTAATGACAATATTAGTTTAAGTGAATATAGTTATATGAACTAGCTTCACCAGCTGAAATTGTACGTTCACTTACTGAGAATGGTCCACCATTATAGTTCATTTCAGAAACATTAACCGAACCATCACTGTTTACATTTTCAACATATGCTACATGGCCCATGCTACCTTCACTAGATTGTAAGATAGAACCTGCTTCTGGAGAATTATTAACTGTATATCCTGCTGAAGATGCTGCAGATGCCCAATTATTTGCATTTCCCCATGTAGAGCCGATTTGACCACCTGTTTTATCAAATACATACCATGTACATTGTCCAGCAGTGTACAAGTTTGCACTTGATCCTGATGTAGCTTGAGTAGTGTTTTGGTTAGCTTGAGTAGATTGTTCAGCTGCGTTTGCTTCATTTCCGTGATCTAAACCTACAATTGCTGCGCCGATACCTGCTGTTAATGTTGTTGCTGTTACTATTTTTTTCATAATAAAAAAGTCCTCCCAAAATTTAATTCATCTATTATTTTAATAAAATTTATTTTTATAATTACTGCGTTAGTTTCAACGACAATTTATACAATAACAGAAGATTATCACTTTGTGTGGAATGTTACGTATTTGTAAAACAATTAAAAAGACCTCACATATTGTTGTAATAAACAACACGTGAGGTTACAAAAGCAAATATTGTTGTAATATAGTATAAATTGCACAAGTATAAGGTTTAACACGATTATCAACACATATACTAAATTTGTATATTACAGAAGGTGTAAAGAATCACAAAATTTTGATATAAATTATTTGAAAAATCTAATAGATAACGGAGGTAAATAATCTTCGCCATTATATGCTTTTACGGCTGCTACTATTGTAAAAATAAAATTTAAAATTGCGAAAATAGGAAATAAAATAAAGCCTATGAGAATAAACATCAAAATAGTTGAAACGGTTAGCCAGATAACATATGAAATTAGAAAATTAAAATAGTTTTTACCAGCTCTATCAACAAATGCAGAATCTTCACGTTTAATAAGCCAAATGACTAGTGGCGCTAAAAATGTAGTGAAAAAACTAAGCACATAAATTAATGTAGCCATCAATCTTGCATCACTATTAGGTTCTTGATTTAATACTTCACGATTTGCGTAATCTTCAGTCATTATTATTCCTCCTTTTAATTTACTATTACTATAACAAAACCCAAAATGAGTTGTACATTATTTGAAAAATTTTATAAAAAGCCTGTTTACAAAGTGGCGATATTGTTAAAATATAGAAATGCACTTAAGTACCTTTAAATTGAGAAAATTAGATAGGTTGTATACCAGTGTTTATCATTTTTCTTAATAGGTTATACATGAGAGTAATGTTTAATACGAAAAAAAATTCAATGTTTAAAGAAAGAAGGGTGTTTATGAAGATAGCTATTGTAGGGTCAGGTAATGGTGCTGTTACTGCAGCACTTGATATGGTTAATAAAGGACATGAAGTCAAGTTATATTGTAGAAATCAGTCTATAGATAAATTTGACAAAGCCATTGAACAAGGTGGATTTACATTTAATAATGAAGGTGAAGAAACCTTCGTAAAATTTACTGACATAAGTGATGATATGGAATACGTGCTTGAAGGTGCTGATGTTATACAAGTTGTGATACCATCATCATTTATTGAACATTATGCGCACACAATGGCGCCATTTATCAAAGCGAATCAGTTAATTTTCTTTAATATTGCTGCTGCAATGGGATCAATACGTTTTATGAATGTGTTAGAAGATATGCATATTGATGTAATGCCAAAGTTTGCAGAAGTAAATACATTAACTTATGGTACGCGTGTCGATTTTGAAGCAGCACGTGTCGATTTATCTTTAAATGTTAGAAAAGTACATTTTTCAACATATGATAAAGAAGAGTTAAGTGATAGCTTTGATACAATTGAGCAGTTATATCCTCATATTGTAAAAGAAGAAAGTTTATGGAAAACAAATTTAGAAAATGGTAATCCTGAAGTTCATCCAGGACCAACATTATTAAATGTAGGAAGAATAGATTATGCTGATGAATTTGCGTTGTATGAAGAGGGAATCACAAAACATACTGTGCGTTTATTACATGCAGTAGAGTTAGAGAGACTAACACTAGGGCGAAAATTAGGATTTGAGTTATCTTCTGCAAAAGAAGCTCGAATTGAACGTGGTTATCTAGAAAGACAAGATGAAGATGAACCACTCAATCGTTTGTTTAATACGAGTCCTGTATTTTCTCAAATTAAAGGACCTAATCATGTAAAAAATCGTTATTTAACAGAAGATATTGCATATGGTTTAGTGCTTTGGTCAAGTTTAGGAAGAGAAATTGATGTGCCAACACCTAACATTGATGCGATTATCATTATTGCATCAACAATTTTAGAACGTGACTTCTTTGAAGAAGGATTAACGATAGATGAGTTAGGAAAAGATAAGTTAGGATTGTACTAATTATAATATTCATTCATATAAATAAGGGGAAATGTGTATGAAAAGACAACCAACTTTTTTAGAATCTATTTCAACAATCATAGTGATGATTATTATTGTAATAACTGGTTTTGTTGTGTTTGATATTCCAATTCAAGCATTACTTATTCTTTCTTCAGCTTATGCTGCAATTATTGCGAGACGCGTAGGTTTAAAATGGAAAGATTTAGAAGAAGGGATTACTAATCGTTTAGCGACTGCTATGCCAGCGATATATATTATATTATCTGTAGGTATTATTGTGGGTACTTGGATGTATTCGGGAACAGTGCCTGCACTGATTTATTATGGCTTAGAATTTTTAAATCCTAATCTGTTTTTAGTATCCGCATTTATTATTTGTGCAATTACATCAGTTGCTACTGGTACTGCGTGGGGGTCAGCATCTACAGCAGGCATAGCGCTGATGGCGATAAGTGCACAATTAAATATTCCAGCTGGTATGGCAGCAGGTGCGATTATTGCAGGTGCAGTTTTTGGTGATAAGATGTCACCACTATCAGACACGACTAATTTAGCAGCACTAGTTACTAAGGTGAATATCTTCTCGCATATAAGAGCGATGATATGGACAACGGTTCCAGCGTCTATCATCGGATTAATTGTGTGGTATTTTGCCGGTTTACAATTTAAAGGTAATGCGAATACTTCACAAGTTAATGCGATGCTTAAGGAACTATCAACGATTTATAACATTAACTTTTTCGTATGGTTACCGTTAATCATTATTATTGTATGCTTGTTGTTTAAAATTTCAACAGTGCCATCGATGTTAATCTCTAGTGTCAGTGCGATTGTTATCGGTGCATTTAATAATGGTTTTAAAGTGACAGATGGCTTTAAAGCAACATTTGATGGTTTTAATAAAAGTATGGTACCAAATTTACATGGCTCATTATCCGAAAAAGCGATTAATTTAATAGAACAGGGCGGTATGATGAGTATGACAGAAATTGTAGTCACGATCTTTTGTGGCTATGCTTTTGCTGGTATTGTGGAAAAAGCAGGATGTTTAGATGTAATCTTGAAGAAAATATCTAGTAATATTAATTCTGTAGGGACTTTAATTCTTGCTACAGTTGTAGGTGGATTAATGATGGTGTTAGCTGCAGGCGTTGCTTCTGTAGTGATAATCATGGTCGGTGTATTAATGATGGATATGTATAATAAAATGGGCTTGGATCGTTCAAATCTATCTAGAACATTGGAAGATTCAGGTACAATGATTATACCATTGATACCTTGGGGAACATCTGGTATTTATTATACCCAACAATTAGGCGTTTCTGTCGATCAATTCTTTATTTGGGCAGTGCCTTGTTATTTATGTGTCTTTTTTGCAATATTTTATGGATTTAGTGGTATTGGCATCAAGAAAGCTAAAGTTAGCGAAGGATAAAAGTAATATAGTAACATTGTGATAATAAATTAAGAAAAAAGTAGTAATGTATTCAAGTTGCAAACTTGTTTATATTACTACTTTTTTAGATAGATTTAAGTGGAATTATTAATAATATGTTTATGAGATAGCTAATTCGGCTAAACAAAACTATGGATGAGGTGGTTCCGTATTGAGTTTAGTAATTATTGTAGCGATATTACTTTATGTTATAGGAATACATCAATATTTCAATATAGGTAAAGATTTTAAATATCCTTCTATTATCTATTTATAGTCGGTTTTATATTGTATATTGTAGCGATGGTACAGTATAAAGCCGATTTATGTTAACAATACACAAATGATATATGTATAGTTATACTTGCATAAATCATAATTTAAATGGTTTTAATTCTCTAAATTAAATTAATCTATGATGGTAGTGTCATGTTATTTTTACAATGATACAAGTGAGTATTATATTGCTAATTTTAGATATAAGCTGATGCATCATTGAAGATTTATCACTTTAAAAGTGTACATAAAAGATGACTAGAATTGATAAAAGTACCAAATGGTGACCTAAGTTCCAGTCATCTAAGATGATATGAAACATACTAAGATTGCTTCAAAACTAATCTTAGTATGTTTTTTTATATTTTAAAGCGTATGTGTTGATGATCGTTGATGTAGCTGGATTGTGATAAAATACAGGTTTCCAACTTAGTAATTATACACACTATATAAATTTCATATAACTTCTAAGTCCGTATCACTTTGCCAAATCGCTAATATTGGTATGTATTAGAAAAAACAATACTAATTAAATATATCTAGAATAATTGTAAGTGATATTATCCAGTTAAAATCTAAAAGTGAAATAAAAAAGCAGCAATTTCTATATCGTTTCAATAGAAATTGCTGCTTGATTATGTCTAGCTATTTTTATGTGCTAACATTTAGTGAATGTAGTTATAGCTTGAAGCTTGGCTAGCTGAAATTGTACGTGAAGTAACAACACCAGGACCTTGACCATAGTTCATTTCAGATACACGGATTGAACCGTCGCTGTTTACACTTTCAACATATGCTACGTGTCCCATAGCACCAGTTGAAGATTGTAAGATTGAACCTTGTGAAGGTGAATTGTTTACTGTGTAACCTGAAGCAGCTGCAGCGCTTGCCCAGTTGTTAGCGTTACCCCAAGTTGAACCGATTTTACCACCGACTTTATCAAATACATAATAAGTACATTGGCCAGAAGTATATAGGTTGTTAGAAGAACCTGAAGTGCTAGAAATAGAACTTGATGAACTTGATGGCGCGCTTGTTGTAGTTACTTTGATGTTACGGTCTGAAGTTGAATTTGAAGCAGCTCCACCGCCACCAGTTGTATTATTATTAGCTGTATATGATTGAGTAGCGTTACCATATGTAGAACCATAATTACTGCTTTGACCATTACTTGCATAGCCATTGTTATTTGAATGAGCTTGGTCTGCTTGGCTTGGATTCCAATTACCTTGCCAAGTGTAGTGGTAATTACCTTGTTGATCTATTGTATATGAATAGCTATAAGAAGTTGGGTCATTAGGGTTATAACCATTATTATTTTCAGCAGCATCTGCTTCGTTTTGTGCAAATGCGAAAGTAGCGATTCCTGCAGTAGCGATTGTAGCTGTAGCGATTTTTTTCATTGTAAAATATCCTCCTAATAATTATAAAGCATTTAATTTATTATCTCAGTCTCTAAATGACAATAGTTTAAAATATTTTTTTTCGTTGTTTTTTAACGACAAGCAATACTTTATCAGATAATGGTCGGTTTGTGTGCAATGTTATCATTTTGTAATTTAACTTTAATAATTAATCGTTAGATGTAACAAATAACATTAGTTTTATATAGTTCTCAGCGCCCATTGTTATCACATTTTAATGATTTCATGTGTAATCTTGCACTCTAATTTATTACAAATCTGTAAAATAACAGAAAATTACAAATGCTAACAAATGCTAAAATTTAGTTATTTAAATAATATATTATTTTCTAAAGTTAGAGATTATTTATTTTTTGAAAGAATTGAGAGTAATTTATACAAATACCGCTGTAATGTTCATGAGCAATGCTATTGACAGTTTATTTGAAAGGTTTTAAGATAATGAGTATAAAAAATATACTTGGTAAGCGAGGTGAATTAATGAAAATTGAGATTGGCTTAACATCATTTGCTGATAATAGTGAAATTTTCACCGATAAAGGTGAAACATCTGCAATTAGCAATGCTCAGAGAATAAGAAATATCATAGAAGAGATTGAAATTGCAGATGACTATGGTCTTGATGTTTATGGGTTAGGAGAGCATCATCGACCTGATTATGCCGTTTCTGATCCTGTTACAGTCTTAGCTGCAGCGTCTAGAAATACAAAGCAAATTAAATTGAGTAGTGCTGTAACTGTGCTATCCTCAGATGATCCTGTAAGAGTTTATGAAAGGTTCTCAACATTAAATGCAATTTCAAATGGTCGTGCCGAAATAATGGTAGGAAGAGGTTCATTTATAGAATCATTTCCACTATTTGGGTATAACTTAAATGATTATGAACAATTATTTAATGAAAAGATTGAATTATTAATGCAAATTAATCAAAATGAAATTGTAAATTGGACCGGTCAACTGAGACCCAATATACAAAATTTAGGTGTCTATCCTAGAGTTGAGCATGGTATTTTACCTATTTCTATAGCTACAGGTGGAACACCTGAATCTTCATTGAAAGCAGGAGCATTAGGATTACCCATCACTTATGCTATAATTGGCGGTGACCCCAAAAGATTCCGCAGAAATATTGATATGTATAAATCGATAGCCGAATCCTATGGTCATGATGTGAAAGAATTACCGATTGCTACGCATTCTTGGGGGTATATTGCTGAAACGGATGAACAAGCTTTTCGTGAATTTTTCCCTTCAGTAAAAGCAAGCCATGATGTATTAGCTAAGGAACGTGGCTGGCCACTATATGATGAAAATAGTTTCATTCGTGAAGCAGGCCCGAATGGTGCATTATATGTTGGAAGTCCGGAAACTGTGGCTAATAAAATTATTGAAACTGTTGAAACACTAGGTTTATCTCGCTTTATGTTGCATACACCTGTAGGTTCAATGCCACATGAGCATACAATAAACACCATTAAATTATTGGGTGAGCGGGTAAAACCTATTGTAGATAAATATTTTGAAAACAAATAGAAGGAGAGTAAAAATGATATTACGTTATTTAACAAATTTAAAATTAGCAAAAGAATTATATGGTGCAGCGAAACCTAAATTAAAAGGTGACAAATCTATGAAAGATACTTTCACTGAAGTATTTAATTTACCTGCAAATGCAGTACCTTTAGCTGGTGCTTTAGAATCATTAAGTGCAGTATTTTTCGTGCTAAGCTTTGCAAGTAAAAGATTATCACGTATTGCTTCGTTAATGACGATTACTGTGCTAGGTGTAGCAGCGTATAAACACTTTGAAGCTGGACATGGTAAAGCAGGTGCAAAACATGCACTTGATTTAACAGGATTAGCAGCGCTTAGCTTATTAGATACGTTAGATTGTAAAAAGAAATAATTATTCATTAAGGTATCGTCTAGATATCAATATGATAAAGTGTTTCTTTTTAAATAAAGAAAAACAAGAAATGAAAATTAACACAACTTGGGACTTTAATAAATGTCTCAAGTTGTTTTTTTATACAGATTTTTTATGAGAAAATTACTTGTAAATAGTGATAATTGAAACATTTCGTTTTAAAAACGACATTACACTTTGAAAATGATAATTTGATATTTATGTGTTTATAATGAGAGAGTGCTACAACATAGCTCCATGACATTAGGCAGTTTGTTTGGTTAATATAGTTGTTTGGTTGACGTATATAACAATGCTTATTATTAGATATGCCGAAGTATTTTTAGTTGGTTTTAGTGATCTTCAATTTATTAAATTAAAAGCAAATGCTAATAATTTTAAAAATTTATATAAGCTATTAGTGAATTTTTAGTAACAAAAAGGATATATGTAGCACTAAATTTTAATAATAAAAAGTGATATTAAAAAAATAGTAGTAAAACCTAATATTTTTCATAGTAAGCCATATTGAATTCAATAGCATAAATAGGATAAAATTATATTACATAAAGACAGGCACACATTGAAATATATTAACAACATGAAAAAACATAAGGAGTGGTTTTATGGAAAAATTAAAAGAATTAAGTGAACTAAACGAATTAATAACTTTGTATCAAAAAGGGAAACAGTTTTTCAAAGAAACTAAGAAATATCACAAATTAAATTATGAAGAAATATTTATTTTGAATTATATACATGAGTGTCAATCTTATGAGGTTACCGCAAAAGAAATTGCGCAATATTCAGAGTTAAAACCGTACTACTTAACGAAAGCATTGCAAAAATTAATTAAAATGGGTTATTTGAGTAAAAAGAGAAGTGATATTGACGAACGTACAGTTGTTGTATATATAAATGAAACACAACGTCAGAAAATTGAACATATGATAAAAACATTACAAGACTACCTAAAGTAACTCACTTTTGAAAATGAGTCGTGTTACATATATAAAAAAACGAATATTCTGAAAAGTGTAATTTTATTTTATTAATTATATATTGAACCAAAATATTATTTGAGTAAAACATTAAATGTGATATACTAATATTTGTTAAATGAAAGCGCATACAAATATTAGAAGGGTGTTTTTATGAATTTACTTTTAGGGGTTATATTTTTAGGTATTGTTTTATGTTTGTTTACACTTTTTACAAGTAAGGCACCAAATGGTGGAAAAGCAATGGGAGCGCTAGCAAATGCTGCAATTGCTTCTTTTTTAGTCGAAGCCTTTCATAAATATGTAGGTGGAGATTTAATGGGAATTCCATTTTTAGGCCAGTTAGGTGAAGCGGCAGGTGGCTTAGGCGGGGTTGCTGCTGCTGGTTTAGTTGCTTTAGCAATGGGCGTTTCTCCTGTATATGCATTTGTTATTGCCGTTGCATGCGGTAACATGGATTTACTACCAGGTTTTGTCGCAGGTTACATAGCCAGTTTTGGTATGAAATGGATAGAACAAAAATTTCCCGATGGTTTGGATTTAATAGGTTCAATTATTATCATTGCACCTATCACACGAATTATTGCAATTGGTGTAGCACCTGTTGTAGATGCGACATTATTGCAAATAGGTAATATCATTAAAGATTCGACAACTTCAAGCCCAGTACTAATGGGGATAGTGCTAGGGGGGATTATAACAGTTGTAGCAACTGCACCTTTAAGCTCAATGGCATTGACTGCGTTATTAGGACTTACAGAAACACCAATGGCAATTGGTGCATTGGCAGTTTTTGGATCATCGTTTATGAATTTTGTTTTGTTTAAACGAATGAAGTTCGGTGATCGTAAAACAACGATTTCTGTGGCTATTGAGCCGTTATCACAAGCAGATATCGTTACTGCCAATCCAATTCCTGTTTATGCTACAAATTTTGTAGGTGGCGCTGTATCGGGCGTTATTATTGCTATGTTTGGGCTCGTTAATGAAGCAACAGGCACTGCAACGCCAATTGCAGGCTTAATGGTGATGTTTGGCTTTAATAATGCATTGACTGTGATTATCGTTGCATTATTATGTGCAATAGGAAGTGCTGTTTGTGGTTACTTAGGATCTATTGTGTTCAAAAATTATCCTATTATAACTAAAGATGAATTACAAAATGGTAGAATGCCTAAAAAGGTTAAGAATTATTATAAAAGAAAAAGACAGTATGCCGAAAGTTTAGCAATGTAGCTATTAAAGACAATGTTATAGGAATAAATGAAAACTTAAAAAGACTGGAACGTCCATATCAATATCAAGGCCCGTAACTACATTTTGAAATAATGTAGTTACGGGCCTTTTTGATACTCATATTTTATATTGAGTGCTGATTTTTTGTCACTGTGAGATTGAAAAGAAAACGCATCATAAATGTTCAGTACATACGACTAACTATTATATTAACTGTAAAAAATAAGTCGTTTTGTATACATGTGTCAAGGTTAAAATTATAGATAAGCACATGGAGTATTGGAAATCGATAAAACAGAAAATTTAAATAAGTGTCTATATGAAAATGATTTTGTTCTATTGTGATTTATGCTGTGGTTTTTGAAGTCATATATTGTGCTGAACGGTTTTCAACTTTAGAAAATAACAATTCTAGTACTATGGCAAGTAACCAATAAAATATTGCTGCTACACTATATACAGTTATAAAACGATAGCCTTCATTTGCAATAACATGACTAACTGCCATAATCTCAGTAACTTGTACTGCGAATGCTAGAGAAGTTCCTTTGATAAGCATTATAAATTGATTTTCAATATTGGGAAGCGCATAGCTGAATGCTTGCGGTAATATAATTTCTTTGTAAGTTCTAATTGTTGAAAGTCCTACAGTTTGAGCAGCTTCAATTTGATCGGTATCGACTGAAAGTAATCCCCCTTTAATAGATTCTGACAAATATGCAACAGCATGTAAGGAAAACACAATAAATGCAATAACTAATGGTGAGAAAATATCAGGATTAATTGTCAATGTAAATTGTGCATTACTCCAAATCACTAATTTTGGTATGCCATAATACATAATAAATAATTGGACAATAAGTGGTGTGCTTCTAAAAAAAGAATTATATATCACTATAAATTGAGAGATAATTGGAATTTTTTTTGTTTGAATAAAAGCAAATAGTGTGCCGATAATTAAACCTACGATCATTGCTACAATTGAAATAATAATTGTATTTGGTACACCCTTAAGCACTTCTGAAACAGTATAAAGTATAAATGACAAAGTATTACCTCCTTAGACACGATATGGTTTTTGGGCTCGTTTATTGATGAGTGCAAATATAGTTTGTATGATAAGAGCGATTATCCAGTAAATAATAGATATGACGACATAAACTTCTAACATACCTAGTCCATAGTTATTTCCAATAATTAATTTAACTTGTCCCATCATATCAATAATCCCAATTGTAAAAGCTAAAGATGTGTCTTTAATTAGTTCAATCACTTGTGTCGTCAAGTTTGGAATACTGTTGCGTAACGCTTGTGGAATTATAATATCTACTAAAATCCGTGGGTAAGATAAACCGACAGATAGTCCTGCTTCAATTTGGCTATAGTCTACTGATTGGTATCCTGCCCGTATAATCTCTGAAAGATAAGCACCCGTATGCAATGTGAACGCTAAAATTACAAAAAACAGTCTGCTAAAATGATTGATATCGATTTGGATGAATAATAATAATTGCGGCAAAGCAAAATATGCCAAAAAAAGTTGTAAAATTAAAGGTGTACTTCGAATAAAAGACAGATAAATACGGACGATAGGTGATAATACTTTTACTTTTTTGATACGGATGGTTGCTAATAAGCACCCAAGTATTAAGGCAAAAAAGAGTGACAATATAAAGATGAATAGTGTTATGGGTAATTGTTGTAAAACTTGGCCGAATAAATCACCCCAGTTAACAGAATTTGTCATGATTGTACCTCCAATTTATCTTTTTGCTTGTTTATTTCATCCAAATCATCAAATACATTGATATCAAAATATTTTTCAGAAAGTTTTTGTAATTCACCTTCATCTATTAGTTCTTGAGTAGCTTGATCAATGTCGTCATGCAATTTTTGATGCTTTTTATTATAGACAATATGCAATGATTCTTTTTTTATAATTCCGCCAATTTTAACATCAGCATTGATTTGTTTTTGAATCGCATTGTAAGTGTTCCAGTTTAAAATCATGGCATCACGTCTGTTATTGCTAACCATTTTTAAATTGTCCCCGTTAGAAGGTTCTTGAATAGTATCGATATCAATTTTTGGAGAATGTGAATTATTATACTGAGATAATATAGAGTATAATCCGCCACTTGGTGCCATTGGTGTTAATTTTTTATCAGGTAAGTCATTGAGTGAATGTATATCAGAATTATTTTTATGAACAACAATTAAAGGCAATGCGTAACTATAAGGAACGTCTTGATAGAGAAATTGTTTTTCGCGTTCAGGTGTTTTGAAAAACCAGTTAATTCCCATATCAAACTTTCCAGCACCAATACCTACAAGATTAGATTCTTCCTCGCCAGCTTCATAGTTAAACTGATATTGCGGTAACTTTTTTTCTAATAGTTTTAGGTAGTCTATATCCAAACCGGCAAACTCATTTTGTTTATTTGTATACAAATAAGGCGGATTAACTTCTGCAGAAATTGCTACTTTGATTTCTTTTTTATTATTATGACTTGAGGATTCTTGTGTTTGCCTACATCCACTAAATAACACCGTAATCAACAATGAAATGATTAAAATACGTAACTTATTATTTTTCATAATAAGTCACGCTCCATTTCTACGGTGTTTAAAAAACGATTAATTCTTTTAGAATCAGAAGATTCTAAAACTGATTGTGGTGTACCTTGTTTCAATATTTTACCTTCATCTATAAATAGAATTTGATCTGCAATTGCTTTAGCAAATTGTATTTCATGAGTGACGATTACCATGGTCATGCCTTCTTGTGCAATAGATTTGATAAGTGACAATACGCCTTGAATTGATTCAGGATCTAACGCAGACGTAGGTTCATCTAATAGCAGTACTTCTGGATTAAGCGCTAAGGCACGTATGATTCCTATGCGTTGACTTTGACCACCAGATAGTTGTGAAGGATATTTATCTTTTTGGTTTAATAAATTAAAACGCTCTAAATAAGAAATGGCCATTTCATTTGCCTGTTTAGCAGGCATTTTTTTACCATGTATCAAGCCAACTGTAATGTTTTCAAGAATTGTTTTGTTTTTGAATAAATTATAGTTTTGAAACACCATCGCAGATTTCTTTCTTAACTGTGAAATATCTTTTTTTGAATGTTTATCGGCGACAAAATTTTGATTACCAATTTGAATTGTACCTGATTTTGGTATCGCTAACGCGTTCAATGTTCTAAGTAGCGTTGTTTTACCTGATCCACTTGGACCGATGATAGCAGTCACAGTTCCCTTATTTTGTGAAAAGCTAACGCCATTAAGAACAGTATGATTTTTATATTTATGTATTAAATGTTCAACTGTAATCATTTTAAACCCCCAGAATATCAATACGTACAAAGTATCACATTAATCCTTATCGGTAAAGTAAGATTTTGTAATCTAATAGCTTTTATTCGTTATAAGCGAGTGTTACACTAAGTTTAATAGAGAAAAGTCTAAAATGAGGTGGACACTGTGAATTATTCTGCATTAATACATACAGAGATACAAAAAAAGTGGATAGATAAATTTGATTCAATCAAAGCGCAGTTTAAAGAAAAAGCTGATTATAATGATAAACATTCAAGATTTCCATATGAAAATATTGATTGGTTGGTAAAAGAAGGTTATACGTTATTAACGTTACCTAAAGCATATGGTGGTGAGGGTGCGACTGTTGAAGATATGGTTGTACTACAGACATATTTAGGAGCAATAGATGGTGCGACTGCACTTTCAGTTGGCTGGCACCTTAGTGTTGTTGGGCAATTATATGAACAACATGCTTGGGAACAAGATATGCTAGAGCGCTTTGCAGTAGAAGTGAAAAAAGGTGCATTAGTTAACAGAGCTGTCAGTGAAGCCGAAACAGGTAGTCCTACACGCGGCGCAAGACCTGCTACACATGCAATAAAAAAAGATAACGGTTTTGTGATTAATGGGGTCAAAACCTTTACTTCAATGAGTAGAAGATTAAGCCATTTTATTGTAAGTGCCTATTATGAAGAAATTGATACTGTTGGTTTTTTCTTGATATCTGAAGATACGCCTGGTGTGGAGATTGCAGACAATTGGAATATGGTAGGCATGCGTGCAACTGAAAGTCACGATTTGATTTTAAATGATGTTTTCATTCCAGAAGAAAATTTTGTAGAAATAAGAGGTGCGGGTGGCAAGCAACCTAATGGCTGGATACTACATATCCCTAGTACATATCTAGGTATTGCACAAGCGGCGAGAGATTATGCCGTAGATTTTGCAAAAAATTATAGTCCTGCAAGTATTGATGGTGTGATTGGCGATATTTCAACTGTACAGCAAAATGTTGGTAAAATGGAATCATTACTATTGTCTGCACGCCACTTTTTATGGAGTACTGCAGCGTTATACAACCAACAACAAGAGATACCGATTTGGAATGAAACTTCAGCAAGTAAAGTGTTGGTGATGAATCAAGGTTTAGAAGTAATAGATATTGCCATGCGTATTGTGGGCGCTAAGAGTTTAGAAATGGAACGACCATTGCAACGTTATTATAGAGATATGCGAGCTGGTCTGCATAATCCGCCGATGGAAGACATGGCCTATACTAATATTGCGCATAGTGTATTAGGCCACTTTAAATAAATGCCGAGAACATGGCTTGTCTTTATAGTCAATGAAATCTTTGAATAAACGATTTATATTGGAATGAGTATATGAAATCAATGATTAAAGTTGATTTTCTAACTCATTCCTTTTTTTATTTTTTAAAATAATAAAAATTTTAGGTTTTCTATTGTACAAATTTTATAATCATTATATAATTCAATGGTAATGATAATCATTTTCAATGGAGGAGACTTATGAAAAAATTAATATTTCCAATAATTATAATGGTTCTAATATTAGCAGCTTGCGGCAAAAAATCTGAAAGCGGCTCAGATAGTAACAAAGAAGACACAAAAGCTTATACATTAGATAGCGGAAAGAAAATTGATATACCTAAAAATCCTGAACGTATTGCAGTTGTTGCACCTACATACGCAGGCGGAATAAAATATTTAGGAGGTAAAATTGTAGCTGTCAATGAGCAAGTCGATAACAGTCATATTTTAAAAGATAAATTTAAAGATGTTGAAAAAGTTGGAGAAAATGATGTTGAAAAAGTTGCAAAAACAAAACCAGATTTGATCGTAGCTTACTCTACAGATAAAAACATTAAAAAGTATAAGAAGATTGCACCGACTGTTGTTTACGATTATGGTAAACATAAATATTTAGATCAACAAAGACAATTAGGTAAACTACTTGGAAAAGAAGATAAAGTAAAAAAATGGGAAGAAAAATGGAAATCACAAACTGAAAAAGATGGTGAAGCAATCAAAGCGAAAATTGGTGAAGATACAACAGTGTCAATTTTTGATGAATTTGATAAAAAACTTTACACTTACGGACCTAACTGGGGACGTGGAGGAGAAGTTATGTACCAAGCATTTGGATTAAAGATGCCTAACAAACTCAATGAGTTAGTTAAAAAAGAAGGCTGGGCTGAAATTAAACAAGAAAAACTAGCGGATTATGCTGGTGATTATATCGTTTCCACGAGTGAGGGTAAATCAAAACCAGGTTATAAAAAAACTGATCTATGGAACAACTTATCTGCAGTTAAAAATAATCATGTTATAGAAGTGCAAGCAGAAACTTATTGGTACAACGACCCTTATACATTGGAGTATATGAGAAAAGATTTGAAAGAGAAATTTTTAAAAACGAATTCATAATCTATTATTTACAGTAGTATTTTAGAGATTTAAATAAATATCACCAAAATAAAACATGAGCGTGTGACAAAGCAAAGATGTCTCAAGCTCATGTTTTTTTGTTTAGAAAAAGATTATAAATTTAAATTGTAAACTTTTTATTTTTAACAGTTTACATTTGTGGTATAATTTTTTCATCGAAGGAGGTTTGATGATGTCAACGAAATATTTAGTTTATACTGCTTTAATGACTGCTATTATTGCAGTTTTAGGTTTTGTACCTGCAATACCATTACCCATAATGCCTGTACCAATTGTGTTACAAAATATCGGTATATTTCTAGCTGCCATTTTATTAGGTCGTAAATATGGCACATTGAGTGTCGTTGTTTTATTACTTTTAGTTGTTGCTGGATTACCATTGTTATCAGGTGGCCGTGGTGGTATTGGTGTTTTTGCAGGACCATCAGCAGGTTTTTTATTTATGTATCCTGTTATTACATATCTTATTGGTCTTGTAAGAGACTTATATTTGAAAAAGATCAACTTTATTGTATTATTAATAACAACTGTATTGATAGGTGTCGTTTTGTTAGATGTTGTGGGTACGATTATAATGGGACTTATTACAAATTTGCCAATTTCTAAATCAATCATGTTATCTTTTGTCTTTATGCCAGGAGATGTTATTAAAGCGCTAATTGCTAGTTTAATAGGCAATATCATGTTAAACCATAGTCGATTCAAGCAATTACTTAAGTAGAATTAATTGAGACAAAGAGGAGGAGAAATGATGGTGAACATAACTTTGAGTAATATTTTCCAACCTGGGAATGTTTACGTTGAAGATGCATATAAAACTATTTATTTAACTCCTCAAATGCCTTTAATATTTGATGCAAATAAATGGGTGTATAAACAAATGCCTTCAATTCAACAATGGAAAGCGGATATAGCTACACAAACTGATTTTCATAAGCAACAAAACTCTAATCATTTAACTTTTACTTTTCCGGAAAACGTAGCATTAGACCAACAATGGTTAGGATTAATTAGCCAAGAGCAATTTGAATTAGGACTCATGGAGTTATATGCGATTGAACCTCAAAAATTCAAAAAGTATATAGACTCTGAAGTAGAAGTTAAAGTAGTGGATGCGCATACTATAGATGATTATATTAGTGTTCATAGTCAATTTGCAGCACCATATGGTGAGGGGTATGTTAAAGAAAGTACAAATATGATAAAAAATCAATATATTAATGATGCTAAAACACGTCTTATAGCATATAGGCAGGGTGTTCCAGCTGGTATATTAGATTTGATCATAGATGAGACAACTGTGGAAATTGATGGATTTGGTGTTTTAACATGCCATCAAAGACAAGGCGTCGGTAGTGTGATGCAAAGTTTTGCTGCAGAATTAGCCATGCCCAAACCATTGATTTTGATCGCCGATGGAGAAGATAGTGCTAAAGATATGTACGTGAAGCAAGGTTATGTTTTTATCAGTTTTTGTTATCACATTGTAAAAGAAGATATTTGAAAAAGTCTCATTTTTACTTTAATTAAAAAATATGCTCGCAACGTGAGCGTACTATACTGTCCGACAAAGCCATTAACTTTGTCGACATTTTTTTATGCATATTTTCTGAAGGTACTGTTTTATGGTGTAATATTTGGCTGATGTTTTTTGTAAGTATTAGCGTTAACCCACATCCAACATTAAATACATTATTAATTTTGAATGAGTGTAGATACTTTTATCAAAGCGCATCATTTAATAGATAAAAAAAACAAACCTCAGGTGAATCATCACTTAAGATTTGTCTTTAATTTGGTATTTTTATGATGTAAAGGGCGTTTAACACATTATGATATTATGCGCTCTGGATGGCTATAAACATTAAAATTACCATCCCGAATAAAACCAATTGCTGTAATATTTAAATCATTGGCAAGTGTTACAGCTAATGTGGTTGGTGCGGATTTAGATAAAATCACACCAACGCCAATTTTCGCAGCTTTAATAAGGATTTCGGAAGATATACGCCCACTAAATATTAATACTTTATCTCGCACAGGTATATGATGTTGTATGCAATAACCATAAAGTTTATCTAAGGCATTATGTCTACCTATATCTTGTCTATGTTCAAAAAATGCCTCTCCATCACTGATGGCAGCATTATGCAATCCACCAGTTTGTTTGAAAATTTTACTTGCACTTTGTAAACGTGTCATCATGTTAAGGACTTGGTGAGGGGTGAGTTTAATTTTAGACATTGATGTTTTAGCTATTGCAGCATCATTGTGGAAATAAAATTCACGACTCTTACCACAGCAAGATGCAATCATCCGTTTAGTAGAATATTCAAACCGGTCATTAAGTGATTTGGTTAATTCGACATGTGCAAAGCCTTTACTATCATCAATTTGGATTGATTTCAAATCATCACTTTTTAAAATAGCACCTTCTGAAGCTAAAAAACCTAGTACTAATTCTTTCATATGATTTGGACTGCAAATGACCGTTGCAAATTCTTCACCATTGACCATAATCGTCAGTGGGAATTCTGTGACATAGTGATCTGTTGTTTCAATAAGTTTACCTTCTTCATATCTAACAATATGTTGGTTTGTTAAAACATCTTCGTTCATAGTATTTATCCCCCAGTTCCTATTCACTATCTATTTTAGCGTATTTTTTGTTGCAAAAAAATAAATTGCATTTATATCCAAAAGCTTAACTGCAATATTTGTTTGATATATACCAGACTTAGAAGTAAACTTATAGTAAACACAATAGTGAGGGGTGATTCGGCAAATGGCTAGTATAAGAGATATTGCGAAAGAAGCAAGGGTGAGTCCAGGAACGGTTTCCCGCGTATTAAATAATGATCCCACCTTATCTGTCGCGGAAGAAACGAGAAAAAGAATATACGACATAGCAGAAAATTTTCAATATAAAAAAGCTGAAAGAAAAAATAAAAGTATACAAATTATTACTTATGCATCAAGAGCCAAAGAAATGTCTGATCCGTATTATCGTGAGATTAGATTAGCTATTGAAGCAGAAGTAAAACGTTTAAATCTATCATTAAAAAGAACACTTCGCATTGATGGAGAACATGATGCGATTGATTTTACTAAAATAGCCAAAGCTGGCGCAATTATTGTTGTAGGTAATTTTGCTGCAGAAGCTATTCTAGAATTGCAGAGTTACAATCAGAATATTGTGGTTATTAATAACCCTAACACGCCTAAATCAGTTGATGCAGTGTATTCGGATTTATACGATGCAATGACTCAACTATTAGATGATATAGATCATTCAGAATTAAACGATATTGTTTACGTAGGTGGTACTCATACAATAAAAAACCTTGCAGGCATGCCAACACTAAATAATCAAAATATTGAAGATAAACGGTATATCGCATTCAATGATTGGTGTAATAAGCACCGAAGAAAAGGTGAAGTATTAATGAATGGTTGGCATAAAGAAGATGGTATAAATGCAGTAAACGAAGTATTACAAAACCAGCATCTACCTCAAGTTTTTATCGCAGGTAACGATATGATCGCTTTAGGCATATTGCAACAACTACAACTAAAAAAATACACTTTACCTGATGATATCAAATTGATAAGTTTTAACGATTTGGAAGTGATTCAGTATGCGGTTCCTTCTATAAGTAGCGTACATATACCGATAGACGACTTCGGAAAAATAGCAGTAAGAATGGCAGAAGAGAGAATAAATAAAACAAGGAAAATTGCTATTCATGTAATTGCAGAAGCACAACTGAAAGAAAGGATGACTTTTAAAGTTAATAAGTGAAGTGTATTGACAAAACATTTAGTAAACAAGTAAACTTTATTTAAGTTTACTAAGGGTTTTTATTATTGTGTATATCGATTTTTAAAGGAGCGGGATGTTATGTTAGAAGCTATGCGCGAGAAATTCGAAAGTTTATTTGACGTAAAGCCTGAAGTGAGTGCATTTGCACCAGGAAGAATTAACTTAATAGGAGAACATACTGATTATAATGGGGGGTATGTGTTTCCAGCAGCAATTGAATTAGGAACGTATGGTTTAGCTGTTAAAAGAGAAGATAAATTGGTTCGCCTATATTCTAATAATTTTGAAACGGTTGGTATGATTTCTTTCGACTTAGAACATTTAGATTTTCATAAAGAGCATGATTGGGCGAATTATCCGAAAGGTGTTATTAAATATTTAGTAGAAGCTTTTTCAGAAATTAATCAAGGCTTTGATATTTTGGTAGAAGGTAATATTCCAAACGGCGCTAGCCTTTCATCTTCTGCATCAATCGAATTATTAACCGGTTGGTTGGTAAAGCAGTTATTTAACTTGAATTTAGAGAGATTAGAACTTATTAAGATAGGGCAACGTACTGAAAATCAATTTATGGGTGTCAACTCAGGGATTATGGATCAATTCATTATAGGTATGGGGAAAGCAGAACATGCCATATTACTAGATACTGCAACGTTAGATTATGAATATGTACCTGCTAAGTTTGGAGACTATGTCATATCCATCATGAATACCAATAAACGTCGCTCATTAACTGAAAGTAAATATAATGAGCGTAGAAGTGAATGTGAATCTGCACTGTCATCATTACAACAAAAATTAAATATTGAGTCTTTAGGTGAATTAACAATGGAACAATTTGAAAAACATCAAATGCTTATTAAAGATGATGTGAAACGCAAAAGAGCAAAACACGCTGTTTCAGAGAATGAACGTACGAAACTTGCTTATCAAGCATTATCTGTTAATGATTTTGAAAAATTTGGCCATTTATTAAATGATTCGCACGCCTCATTAAAAGATGATTATGAAGTAACAGGTATCGAGCTTGATACATTGGCGGAAACTGCGCAACAAGTGGAAGGCGTACTCGGTGCAAGAATGACTGGTGCTGGCTTTGCAGGATGTGCAATTGCTTTAGTGCACAAAAATCAAATTCAAGCACTAGAAGATGAAGTCTCAAATAAATATATAGAAAAAATCGGCTATGAGCCATCGTTTTATCATGTGGGCATTAGTGATGGTGTAAAAACAATTTAAAATAAATTTGAAAAAGAAAGGATTTTTCCATGAGCGTATTAGTATTAGGTGGCGCAGGTTATATTGGAAGCCATGCCGTAGACCAATTAATTCATAGAGGCTATGATGTTGTAGTTGTAGATAATTTAGGCACTGGACATAAAGCAGCAATACACAATAAAGCGAAATTTTACGAAGGTGATATTCGTGATAAAGCATTTTTAGAAAATGTATTTAATAGTGAAAATATTGACGGTGTATTTCATTTTTGCGCATACTCATTAGTTGGTGAATCTGTAGAGAAACCATTAACATATTTTAATAATAATGTTAATGGTCTACAAGTATTGTTAGAAGTGATGTATGACCATGATGTCATGCATATTGTTTTCTCATCAACAGCAGCTGTATATGGTGAACCTGACTCTGTGCCAATTACAGAAAATGATTCTAAAACACCAACAAGTCCTTATGGTGAAAGTAAATTAATGATGGAAAAAATGATGCATTGGTGTCATGAAGCATATGGTGTGAATTTTGCTGCACTCCGATACTTTAATGTTGCAGGCGCTAAAGAACACGGCATAATAGGGGAAGATCATAGACCTGAAACACATTTAATCCCAATTGTATTACAAGTAGCGTTAGGGCAAAGAGATGAACTAACTGTTTTTGGTGATGATTATGATACGGAAGATGGCTCTTGCATACGAGATTATTTACATGTCGTTGATTTAATAGATGCGCATATTTTAGCGTTTCAACATTTAAAAAATGGTGGAGAATCAGGTGCGTTTAACTTAGGTAGTAGCCAAGGTTATTCAGTGTTTGAAATTTTAGAAGCAGCAAGAAAAGTCACAGGTAAAACAATAAACGCAGTTGTTGGTGAAAGAAGAACTGGAGATCCTAGCAAATTAATTGCATCAAGTAATAAAGCACAGGAAGTATTAGGATGGAAACCTAAACATGATGATATACACGATATTATTGGTTCTGCTTGGCAATGGCATGAAAAGCACCCTAACGGGTATCAGGAGGTATAATGGATGTTATTGAATCACTACGCTGTCCAACTATTTGTATCTCACGCTATAGCACATGGAGATTATGAAGTGGAAGATGCCATTTATATTCAAAATAGATTGCTGAGTATTTTAAATGCTTCAGGCATAGAGGACACAACATCTTCCAAATTTAATTCTGAGACTACAGCGCTTGAGATAACGCAATATTGGATTCAAGAAGCAATCAATGCGAAATGTATAGATGACGCTTTATATAGCAAAGAAATCATTGAAGCACAAATATTAGATTTAATCACACCACGACCATCTGTACTGAACTATAAGTTTTATGAATTATATCAACAGAGTCCAAAGAAAGCGACAGACTATTTTTATAACATAACCAAACGCAATCATTATGTGAAAGAAGATGCAATTGCGCATAATATAAATTTCAACACAGCAAGTGAGTATGGTGATATGGAAATAACAATCAATTTATCCAAACCAGAAAAAGATGCTAAACAAATTGCCAAAGCGAAAGAAGCGCCTGCAACAGATTATCCTAAATGTGCACTATGCATGGAAAATGAAGGTTTTAAAGGGTCTGTAATACAAGCAGCGAGAACAAATCACCGTATCATCAGATTGAACTTAGGACAAGAACAATGGGGATTTCAATATTCTCCATATGCCTATTTCAAAGAACATAGTATTGTGTTATCTCAATCACATGTTCCTATGAAGATAGATAAGCAAACATTTGTACAACTGTTGGATTTTGTAGATAAATTTCCGCATTATTTTATTGGTTCAAATGCAGATATTCCGCTTGTTGGCGGTTCAATATTGACACACAATCATTATCAATCGGGTAGACACACATTTCCGATGGATAATGCTAAGGAAATGAACAATTTTAACTTAAAACAATTTTCAACAGTAACGGCTTCTACATTGTATTGGCCTATGAGTGTTATTCGTTTGAAAAGCGAAGATAAAAATGATTTGGTGGCAGCGGCAGAATTTATTAGAAAAGCATGGAATAGTTATTCAGATGAAACTGTAGATATAAGAGCATACAGTAAAAATGGTGAGCGTCATCATACTGTAACGCCGATTGCCCGTTATAGAGAACAACAATATGAACTTGATATTGTTTTAAGAGACAATCAAACATCGGAACAATATCCAGATGGTATATTTCATCCCCATCAAGACGTTCAACATATCAAGAAAGAAAACATTGGATTAATAGAAGTAATGGGGACTGCCATTTTGCCTGGTAGATTAAAACAAGAATTACAACAGGTTAAAGCATTTTTATTAGGTGAACAACAACAAGTGCCAAGCATACATCAACCATGGGCAGAAGACATGACACAACGATATGATATTCATGAGAAAAACGTAAATGAAATTATTGAAAAAGAACTTGGTTTCAAATTCAAACGTGTACTTGAAGACGCAGGTGTATTTAAAAACACATCACAAGGCCAAAGTGCATTTAAAACATTTATAGCATCGTTACAATAAATATTTTGAAAATTGAGCTATACGAAGTACCTTTTACTTTTGTATACGCTCTTTTTTTTTGAAATAAATAGGCATATAATTATATGAAAAAGGAGACAATCAAATGAAAAACACTTGGAAATTTTTAATGATTGCAACGATTATGGCATGTATATTAATAACTGGATGCTCTAATAGCGATAAGAAGCAGAGCGAAAAAGATGCTAGCACTCAGGATGATCATAAGAAAGAAATACATATTTCAGCTGCAGCAAGTTTAACAGATGTCACTAAAGATTTAGAACGAGCATTTAACAAAAAACATAAAAATGCTAAAATCACCTTTAATTATGGTGGGTCAGGCGCATTGAGACAACAAATAGAAAAAGGCGCACCTGTAGATGTATTTATGTCTGCAAATACAAAAGATGTAGATGCTTTAGGTAAGCAAGCTCAAAATAAATATGAATACGCACAAAATGACTTAGTGCTTATAGGTGAAGATAATAGTACATATAAGAATGTGTCTGATTTAAAACAAGGTGAAAAATTGGCTATTGGCGAGACTAAATCTGTGCCTGCAGGGAAATATGCTGAGCAATACTTAAAAGATCATCAATTATATGATGATGTTAAACCACATTTAGTTTTTGCAAAAGACGTGCGACAAGTATTAAATTATGTTGAAAAAGGCAATGCTCAATTAGGTTATGTTTATAAAACAGATTTATATCAAAGTCAAAAAAATGGTGATAGTAACGTAAAAGAAATTCAAACCGCTAAATTAAAACAGCCAATCACATATAAGTCAGCGACAGTTTCAGATAAAAAATTAGCAACAGCGTGGATTGAATTTTTAAAAACAGATGAAGCGCAAGAAATTTTAAAAAAATATAAATTTAAAGTATAGGGGGTAGCAGAAATGCCAGATGTCACGCCGTTTTGGATATCATTAAGGGTTGCAATTATCAGTACGATTATCGTTACGATACTAGGTGTTTTTATATCAAGATGGTTGTATAAGCGTCGTGGCTTTATAACGAGACTTTTAGAAAGTTTCATTGTCTTACCAATTGTGTTACCACCGACAGTGATGGGTTTTATTTTACTGATTGTATTTTCACCACATAGTGTGGTTGGAAGATTTTTTAGCGATGTATTACATTTGCCAGTTGTATTTACTTTAACTGGTGCCATAATAGCCTCCATCATTGTCAGCTTTCCGCTGATGTATCAGCATACTGTACAAGGATTTAGGAGTATAGATCCTAAAATGTTGAATACTGCAAGAACGATGGGTGCAAGTGAAAATAAAATTTTTATGAAATTAGTTTTACCGTTATCTAAGCGCTCAATACTTGCTGGTGTAATGATGAGTTTTGCACGAGCAATTGGAGAATTTGGTGCTACGTTAATGGTAGCAGGTTATATTCCTAATAAAACTAACACGTTACCTTTAGAAATATATTTTTTAGTAGAGCAGGGAAAAGAGAATCAAGCATGGTTATGGGTGATTGTATTAGTTGCATTTGCTATCACTGTAATTGGTACAATCAATCTATTGAATAAAGATGGTTATCGGGAGGTTCGTTAATGCTTAATATATCTTTGAATCATCTTTTAAATAGTACACAATTACATGTAAAAATAGATGATACTACACCTAAAATTTATGCCATTAAAGGACCTTCAGGTATAGGTAAAACAACAATTTTAAATATGCTTGCTGGTCTACAGCAACCAGATCAAGCGTATATACAGATTAACGACCATATATTGACAGATACTACTTCAAATGTTGATGTAAAAATTCAAAAACGCAATATCGGTTATTTATTTCAAGATTATCAATTATTTCCAAATATGACTGTGTTTCAAAACATCACTTTTATGACACAGTATTCACAGCATATAGACAATTTGATGAATCAATTAAACATTGTTCACTTAAAGGATAAATTTCCAATACGTTTATCTGGTGGTGAATCCCAACGTGTTGCATTAGCTAGAACATTGAGTACTAAACCAGACTTGATGTTACTAGATGAGCCGTTTTCTAGTTTAGATGATACAACAAAAGCAGAAAGTATTTTGTTAGTAAAACGAATCTTTAAATTATGGAATATACCTATTATTTTTGTTACTCATTCTCAATATGAAGCAGAAGTACTGGCACATGAAATTATTAATATCGGATGATATGCAACTATAATTTATGAGAGGTTGCGTAAGAATTATGATCACATTTATAAATAAGTAGGGGGTGATCCAATGATAATCGAATGTTTAGGAACTTCTGGGGGTGTACCAACACTTTATCAATCAGTTTCACAGCATAAAGATGCACAAAAACGAACAGGGCCTGGTATCTTCATTCATGATTTACAATTACTAATCGACACTTCGGAAGATATATTTCAACAACTAAGACAATCAAAAATTTATGATATAAAATATGGCATTTATTCTCATTGGCATCCAGATCACACGATGGGGATGAGGATATGGGAAACACTCAATTTTGATTTTATTCACAAAGTACCTAAGTCCAAAACGACAACGGTTTATATTACAACTCAAGAAGTGGAAGATTTTAAAGCATATTTTGCGCGTTGGGAATATGTTCAATATTTAGAATCATTAGGCGTAATTAACCTAGTAATTGTTGACAATGATGCAGAAATTAGTTTTGAAGACACAACAGTAGAGTGGATTCAATTAGCAGAGCAATTCGCGTTTGGTTTTTATTTAACTACAAATACCAAACGTATACTTATTATTCCAGATGAAATTAAAGGCTTTCGACCAACGGAGAAGTTGAAAAATGTTGATGTTGCTATTTTACCTTTTGGTAGCAATGAAGTTAATCCTATAACTAATGAACGTATTCATCCAGAAGGTATGTTAAATGCTTTAGGAGAGGTTACATTCGATGAATGCGTGACTATTGCTAAAACTATTAATGCTAAGCATACATATTTTACTCATATTGAAGCTACTGAAAGTTTAACGAAGGCACAAATTAAACAATTAGAAGAGCGATTAGAAGAAGATGGCTTAAAATCAACCATTTCATTTGATGGATTGAAAATTCAAATTTAAATAATGATTAGTGATTTTAATACCAAAAATCAAAGTATCAGCAATCGCCATAAATGTATCATTATATTTTTTGAAACTGTTTTGCGATAAAGAGTAGGACTATGAAATCAATATCTAGTTTTGATTTTGTACCTACTCTTTTATTTTGCCTTTTGGGTAATATGAATAAAAGTGGTGTACATGATTTTTGATTAATGAATTCAAACCGTTGTTACAGAGAACGCCAAGATTTATAATGAAAATAATGACGCAAAGTGAGGGATTTCAAAGTGAATGAAGAACGTTATTCAAGGCAAATGCTATTTAAGCATATAGGCACATCTGGGCAAGAGAAAATTATGAATGCACATGTGCTAATTATTGGTATGGGTGCTTTAGGAACACACCTTGCGGAAGGACTTGTGAGAGCTGGTGTAGGTGAGTTGACGATTGTCGATAGAGATTATATTGAATTTAGTAACTTGCAGCGCCAGACGATGTATACAGAAATGGATGCAGTAGATAAGTTACCTAAAGTAGTCGCAGCTGAACGAAATCTAATGGCAATACGTCAAAATCTGAACTTGCACATACACATTGCACATGTTGATCGATTATTCTTAGAAACATATGCGCAAGATATTGAACTTATACTAGATGCTACAGATAATTTTGAAACAAGACAATTGATTAATGATTTTGCTTATAAAAATACCATACCATGGATTTACGGTGGCGTCGTACAGAGTACTTATGTGGAAGCAACATTTATACCTAAACAAACACCGTGTTTTAACTGTTTAATTCCACAGTTACCTACAATTAATATGACCTGTGATACAGTAGGTGTTATTCAGCCAGCAGTCACTATGACGACCAGTTTACAATTAAGAGATGCATTAAAAATATTAACTGGCGCAACAATAGCGACTAAAGTTACTTACGGTGATATTTGGGAAGGCACACACTTTACATTTGGCTTTAGTAAATTGCATGATAGTGCTTGTACAACTTGTGGTACACAACCGACATATCCTTATCTCAATACAACACAAAGACAATTTGCAAGTTTATGTGGCAGAGATACTGTTCAATATGAAAACCCAGAAATTTCCCAGGAAATGTTAGAAGCATTTTTACAACAACAAGAAATACCATATCAACGTAATCCTTACATGTTACATTTTGAATACAAAAAACATAGAATTGTTAGCTTTAAAGGCGGGAGATTATTAATTCATGGGATGACTCGCCCACAACAGGCGATAACGTTGATCAACCAATTATTCGGCTAAGGAGGTTTAATATGCATACAAATGTAAAGCTTGATAGAAATATTAGATGTGCAGTATTAACTGTTTCTGATACAAGAGATTATGAAACCGATAAAGGTGGTAAATTAGTTAAAGAGTTACTTTCAACATTAAACGTTACGATTACAGAATCACATTATAAAATTGTTAAAGATGAACAAACTGTAATTACTGAGCAATTAAAGCATTGGCTAGCAGAGGATATTGATGTCATTATCACCACAGGAGGTACTGGTATAGCACAAAGAGATGTAACGATAGAAGCTGTTTCCAGTTTGATTACGAAGGAAATTGAAGGATTCGGAGAATTATTTAGATATCTAAGTTATACAGAAGATGTTGGGACTCGTGCGTTGTTATCTCGAGCAATTGCTGGCACGGTAAATAATAAATTGATTTTCAGTATACCAGGCTCTACTGGTGCAGTTAAATTAGCATTAAATAAGCTCATTAAACCAGAATTGAATCATTTAGTGCAAGAGATTACAAAATAAATTAGAGCCCAACATTTTAAGTTTGTTGGACTCTATTTCTTACATATTAATATTTATGACAACTATCTTTGATAGTCACCAGATTTACCGCCTGTTTTAGAGAGTAGATAAGTTTCTCCAATGACCATGCCTTTATCTAACGCTTTTGTCATATCATAAACCGTAAGTGCTACAGCTGAAGCGGCAGTGAGCGCTTCCATCTCCACACCAGTTTTTCCAGTTGTAGAGACCGTTGCCTGTATATTTAAAGTGTATGCTTGTGTTTTTTCTTGCCAATCAAATGTAATATCTATACCAGTTAAAGGTAATGGATGACACATTGGTATAATATCAGATGTGTTTTTTGCAGCCATAATACCAGCAATTTGAGCAGTATTAAGCACATTCCCTTTTTGGTTAGTATGATCAACGATTTGTTTATAAATCGCTGGATTTACCGTAATACTAGAATGCGCAGTAGCTGAGCGTTTTGTTGTGTTTTTGTCAGAGACGTCTACCATTTTCGCATTTCCTTGTTTGTTTATATGGGTGAATTCAGTCAAAGTATCCCTCCTAATCGTGTTCTAGTATATCATGAAATTATTAATTATAAGGAGTAGATTTACGATGCCTGTAGAGAAAAGAAATCCGATTCCAGTGAATGAAGCAATTCAACGTGTGGTAAAGCAAAATATTTTTACAAATAGAATCACTTTACCTTTAGCAGAAAGTTTAAACTATATTTTAGCTGAAGACATTGTAGCAACTCATGAGATACCAAGGTTTGATAAATCACCATATGATGGTTTTGCATTAAGAAGTATTGATACAAAAGAGGCGAGCGGTGACAATCGCATTAAATTTAAAGTCATTGACCACATTGGAGCTGGATCAGTTTCAACTAAAAAAGTTGGAGCATTTGAAGCTGTAAGAATTATGACAGGTGCACAAATACCTGAAGGCGCCGATGCTGTAGTTATGCTTGAACAAACTGTCGAAGGTGAACATGATTTTACAATAAGAAAAACTTTTAGCGAAAATGAGAATGTTTCGTTAAAGGGTGAAGAAACCAAAGTTGACGATATTGTATTAGAAAAAGGACAATGTGTTAATCCAGGTGCAATCGCTGTTTTGGCAACATATGGCTATACAGAAGTTCCAGTTTTTGAAAAACCTAGCGTGGCTGTGATTGCAACAGGAAGTGAATTGTTGGATGTTAGCGACGATTTAGAACCGGGAAAAATTCGTAATTCAAATGGTCCTATGATAACTGCATTAGCAAAAAAGCATCAGTTAGATGTCAATGCATATAAAATTCAACAAGATGATTTAAATAGTAGTATTCAAGTGATGCGTGAAGCAATGGTTGAGCATGATATTGTCATTACAACTGGAGGTGTGTCAGTAGGCGATTTCGATTATTTGCCTCAAATTTATGAAGCGGTCAACGCTAAAGTCTTGTTTAATAAAATCGCCATGCGTCCAGGAAGTGTCACTACGGTAGCTATTGCAAATAACAAATATTTATTTGGATTATCAGGTAACCCCTCTGCTTGTTTCACCGGGTTTGAACTCTATGTCAAACCTGCAATACAGCATATGATGGGTGCCAGAGCGATATATCCACAAATTGTGCAGGCCACACTCATGGAAGATTTTAAAAAGCCAAATCCATTTACTAGATTTATTCGAGCAACAGTGACTTTTAATGGTAAAGAGATGACGGTTGTACCATCAGGATTTAATAAGTCCGGTGCAGTAGTAGCGATTGCGCATAGTAATGCAATGATTGTGTTACCTAGTGGTACAAGAGGATATCAAAAAGGCCACACAGTTGATGTCATTTTAACTGAATCACAAGCATATGAAATGGATACGACGCTATGATATTACAAATCGTAGGTTATAAAAACTCGGGAAAAACCACTTTGATGACGCACGCAGTGAAATTTTTAAAATCACATGGCTTTTGTGTAGCAACGGTTAAACACCACGGTCAACATGACTTAAACTTGTCAGATATTGAACTGCAGGCAAATACTGTTGATCACATGAAACATTTTAATGCAGGTGCAGATCAAAGTATTGTTCAAGGACATCATCTACAACAAACAGTTACACGAACTGAAAAACAAAGGTTGGATGAAATCATTGATAAATCTGTTACAATAGACAGTGACATCATTTTAGTAGAAGGTTTTAAAGAGGCAAATTATGATAAAGTGCTTATATATCGTGATGATGCTGATTACCAACAGTTAAATAAATTAACAAATATTCAGTATTATATTAATATTGGGCAACCATTAGCATTTCAAAAATTTGAGCAATGGTTATTATCTTTCGTTAACGAAAAGGGAATGGATTAAATGAAACAATTTGAAATTACAAATAAGCCAATAGAAACCGAACAATATCGCCAATATGTGCTCAATGAACATCAAGGTGCTGTTGTTGTTTTCACTGGTCATGTACGTGAGTGGACAAAAGGAGTTAAAACAGAGTATTTAGAGTATGAAGCGTATATACCTATGGCAGAGAAAAAGTTGGCACAAATAGGTGATGAGATTTCAAACAAATGGCCAGGGACAAAAACGGCCATTGTCCATAGAATTGGACCGTTAGCTATTTCTGATATAGCGGTATTGATAAGTGTATCATCGCCACATAGAAAAGATGCTTATCGTGCTAATGAATATGCAATTGAGCGTATTAAAGAGGTAGTGCCCATTTGGAAAAAAGAAATTTGGGAAGATGGTGCTGAATGGCAAGGTCATCAACATGGTAACCATGAGGATGCAGTTGGAGGGAAAAAGTTATGAAAGTTTTATACTTTGCGGAAATAAAAGAAGTTTTGGATAAAAGTTCAGAAGATATTGACTTAAGTTATGATATTACCGTCGATGAATTTGTATCAGATTTGTTTGAGCGTTATCCTAGTATTAATAGCAAAAAGTTTCAAATTGCGATTAATGAAGAATTTGTCAAAGGTGATGATATCGTAAAACCTAATGATACTGTAGCGTTGATACCACCAGTTAGTGGAGGGTAATGGAAATATGAAAGCAATCATACTTGCTGGTGGACAATCAGAAAGATTTGGAAAACCAAAAGCATTTGCAAAGATTCATTCACAAATGTTTTATAAACGTATCATTGAAGTTTTAGAAGCTACAAATATGTTTAATGAAATAATTATTAGCACAAATGAAATATTAGCACATGAATTTGATTATGATAATATTGTTATCGATCATGCTAAAAACAAAGGTAAAGGCCCGCTGGCTGGTATTTACTCTGTCATGAAACAACACACTGATGAAACGCTTTTCTTTGTGATTTCTGTAGATACACCGATGATTACACAAAAAGCAATAAGTAAATTGTATCAATTTATGGTTGAACATTTAATAGAAGATCAACTAGATATCGCCGGTTTCCAAGAAGATGGCATGCCCATTCCAACGATGGCTTTTTATAGTCCACATACGCTTTCTTTTGTAGAGGCAGCATTGGAATCAGGTGATTACAGCCTTAAGAATGTCTATTCAAAAGTTAAAAGTGATTGGTTAGATGTGCACGAAATTGGTTCATCTGATTATTGGTACAAAAATATTAACTATCAACAAGACTTAATAGATTTACATCACGACATTAAGAATAGATAGGGGGCTGATCAGATGGTAGAGCAAATAACTGATAAACTTGGGCGTCCAATTCGAGATTTAAGATTGTCAGTTACAGATCGTTGCAATTTTCGTTGTGACTATTGTATGCCAAAAGAAATATTTGGTGATGACTTTGTTTTCCTACCCAAAGATGAATTACTTACTTTTGATGAAATGGTCCGTATTGCTAAAGTTTATACGCGATTAGGAGTCAAAAAAATACGTATTACCGGTGGAGAGCCTCTACTCCGAAGAGATTTATATAAATTAATATACGAGTTGAATCAACTTGATGGTATAGAGGATATTGGTTTAACTACCAATGGTTTATTATTAAAAAAACATGGTCAAAGATTATATGATGCTGGTTTAAGACGTATTAATGTAAGTTTAGATGCGATTGATGACAAAGTGTTCCAAGCTATAAACAACCGGAATATCAAAGCTTCCACAATTTTACAGCAAATAGATTATGCGGTCTCAATTGGTTTTCATGTCAAAGTAAATGTAGTTGTTCAAAAAGGTGTGAACGATGATCAAATTTTACCTATGATTCAATATTTCAAAGATAAAGATATTGAAATACGCTTTATTGAATTTATGGATGTAGGCAATGATAATGGTTGGGACTTCAGTAAAGTAGTAACAAAAGATGAAATGTTAAAAATGGTTGAGTCATCATTTGATATAGAACCTGTAAAACCTAAATATTTTGGTGAAGTAGCTAAATATTATCGACATAAAGATAATGGTGCTAAGTTTGGTCTTATCACAAGTGTATCTGAATCATTCTGTTCAACATGTACACGTGCAAGATTATCATCAGATGGTAAGTTTTATGGTTGTCTATTTAGTACCGTAGATGGATTTAATGTAAAGTCATTTATGCGATCAGGCGTGTCAGATGAAGCTCTGTTTGAACAATTTAAAGCTTTATGGAATATTAGAGATGATAGATATTCAGATGAACGTACTGCACAAACAGTAGCTAATAGAAAACGTAAAAAAATCAATATGAACTATATTGGTGGCTGACTTATCAAATACAATCGTTTATGGAGATTGCACTTTTATCACAACATTCATAGCTATTAAATTTTTAAGAAGTTCAAATAACTAATAATACGAAAATTATATTCATTTACGAAGTTATTCTAAAATATATTAAGAGTAGGAGATAATTCAAATTTCAATTGAATTATCTCCTACTCATTTTTTTTATAATTTGAACTCATATCTTATGTGAAATGATTTCAAAAATGAGGAAAGATATTTTTATATGAAAATGTATTATACATAAGTAATTTTTTAACGATTAAAGATAATGAACAATAGAAAAAGATTACCATAATCAATTGTAGCTATATAAAAACTTTACAATAGTAAAATTTATTTATCTGTTTCTTTTAAAATAATAGATTTAATGAAGAAAGTGTTATATAATATTTTAAAAGCTTATTCATTATATAAAGCCAATACTAACAATGAAAGTAAATCATGAGGAGGCCAAATTTATGGAAAGTAAAGCATCATTTTATATTACGTCTGAGAGGGCTTTAAGTCAGTTGAAACATTGGTTGAAGTCAGCTCACCGTTTATCTATCGAAGAGTTTGTAGTTCTGTTTAAGGTTTATGAAGCTAATAAAATTAGCGGAAAAGAATTAAGAGATACCTTACATTTTGAAATGTTATGGGACACTAGTAAAATAGATGTTATTATAAGAAAGATTTATAAAAAAGAATTGATTTCAAAAGTTCGATCAGAAACAGATGAAAGACAAGTGTTCTATTATTACACAGATGATCAGTTAAAAGTAATAGATGATATTATAACAGAAATCGAAAACATAAAAGTCGCTTAATCATTAAGGTTACAATCAGATGATAATCATTAACAACAATATAAATTTGAAATAAGCCAAGTGCTAAAATAGCATTTGGTTTTTTTTATGTATTTGAAATATAGAATAAACCTAATTCAGTAATAATTATAATATAAATAAACAAATTTCAATTTTAAATATTGTAAAATGTAGACGAATTGGCGCTTCAGCCATAAAGTATGTAAAAAAACTGCCAACAATACTTTTATTGACAGCTAAAACCAATCTTTTTCGGGATATATAGTTTATTGTTTAATGAAAAGATTAGATGTTCATGTGTTTTACTTTTCTACCATGAACAAAGTAATAAATAACTCCAGTAATTAAAACCAGTACACCCATAATAGCGTATAATTGAGCGAATGAAACTGCAGAGGTTACAAATCCTAATATATATGGACCAAATCCTAGTCCTAAGTCTAAACCAATGAAGTAAGTTGAGGTAGCTATTCCATATTTTGCCGGTGGAGATACTTTGATTGCAATTGCTTGCATACAAGAAGAAATATTTCCGTAACCAGCACCAAGGAGTAATCCCGCAAGAATTAATAACCAACTATTATTTGTAATACTTAACGTTAAAAAGGTAAGTATTAAAAAGATGAAAGCAGGATAAGCGATGACGTTTTCATTTTTGAGATCCATCATTCTACCAGCGATTGGTCTTGTAATGAGTGATGCAATAGCATAAAAAATAAAGAAATAACTAGATATTGTAACTAAATTAATTTCTTGTGCAAAAAATTGTAAAAATGTCAGAATAGACGAATAAGATAACCCGGCAAGGAGCATAATGATTGCCACAGGTAATGCTTCTTTGGCGATGTAGTTATTAATATTAAATTTTTTACTTTCAGTAGTTTGAGGTTTTATGATATCACGCGTTGTATCGATATTTAGCTTAATGAAAAATGAAATGATAAAACTAATGATACCGCACATTAAACAAAGTAAAAATAACAATTGAATTGGGAATGTATTAATAAGTAAAAGGCCAAAAAATGGACCGATTGCAGCGCCGATAACTAAGCTTAAAGAGAATAAACTAATACCTTCACTTTTTCTCTCCTGAGGCGTTGCATATGCAGCAATTGTTCCTGTCGCTGTTGTAGTAACCCCAGTAGCAATACCATTAACTAATCTCGTGAACATTAAAATAGCTAAGGCACCTTCTATAAAATAGAACAATTGTGTGATGATTAATAAGATTAAACCAATGATTAAAATCCGTTTAGGTCCTATTTTATTAACGTACTTTCCAGTGATAAATCGTCCGATTAAAGAACCGATAATAAATAATCCGGATACAAGTCCTGCCATACTGTCTGAGGCATGATATTCAGATTTTGTATAACTTGCTATGATAACGATAAGTAAATACATGCATAAGTAGACTAAAAAATTAGTTATGAAATTAATATTAAAATTCTTTGTCCAAATTGGTGTCTTCATCGATGCTGATTGATTCATGTTAAAACTCCTCTTTCTCTAAAATTTTCGCGTGAATAAGTTGTATTGATTGTGTGATATGCTCCAGTTCTGAATCTGACAAACCTGTATTTTTAATGATTTCATCTTGCACTTTATCTACGCGAGTACTAATGCTTTTATAAAGATTCTCTCCTTTTTGAGAAAGTGAAAGCCATTTTTCTCGTTTATCGGTACCTGTTTCTACAGTTAATAAAGATTTTTCAGAAAGCACTTTTAATATTTTTCTTGTGGTCGGTTTTTCAATAGAGCGTCGTTTTGAAATTTGTACTAAAGTGGTTGGGGCATTATAGGAGATATCTTTTAAAACGAGCCATTGTGCAGGATAGAGATCAAATGATTCAAAGATGGGTTGGAATAGTTTTGTATATGGTCTATAAATTGCAATGATATTATCAAAGACAAATTTATTTTGCATGAATGCACACCTCCGAAAATAGTTAGCAAAGCTAACTTAATTTTTGAACAAGTTATATTTTAGTCTATTCTGCCAAGGAAATCAATAGCTATTTTTTAAAATATGATTTTTAATCACTATATAAATATGATTTCACAAAAGTAAATTTAATCGTAATCATAGGTTATCAGAAGTAAACGCTTAAACAATTTGTTAGAATAAATATAAAGAAAAAGTAGGGGGATCAAGGTATGCAAGATTTAAAATTAGATCATATCGTTCATTATGTACAACAATTAGATAATTTCAAATTCCCAGGCCATTTATTTACACTATATCAAGGTGGTAAGCATAATCAATTAGGCACATATAATCGTTTAGCGTACTTAAATAATGCTTACATTGAATTACTTGATATTTATAAACCAGAAAAATTGCAAAAAATTGTCAAAAGTGAAGAAGGGCGAGTCTCATTTCCTTCAAAAATCGTTCAAGATCAGTATAAACAAGGACTGAAAACAATAGCATTTCAAACGCAAGATATTACCAAACTAAAAGAAAAACTTGAAGCACAAAATATAGATGTTATAGGTCCTGTAGAAATGGAAAGGGAAAATACTAAAGGAGAAAAGACTACATGGCGCTTGTTATATATAGCTGATCCAGATTATAGAGTTAAACCGCCATTTTTTATTCAATGGAATGAAAATATTGAAACAAGAGAAGAAAAGCTAACATCATTACGGCAAAACGCCTTTAGTATCAAGGCGATTGAAATTAATAGTACAGAAAGAACACATACGGTTGAAAAATGGCAACAGTGGTTTGGGATGGAAATCGTGAATGATACAGAAACGTTCACAACATTAAAGTTGAAAAACGATGATATTGTATATCGTATATACGATGGTGAGTATTCAGGTTATAAAGCGGTTACTTTGAAAGACGATCATACAACTTCACCGTACACTTTAATCATTAGAGGGCTTAAGTACAAAGTTGAAGCGGATTAGTAAATGTAAACATACATACTATGTGCAATAACGACGATGTGTATCACAGAAGTGATTAGTGTTAAAATAGTTAAGTAAGTTCCCCATTTATTTTTATTAGATAAAAGTAGTAAATACACTGTTGCTACAAATGTAAAAACAGCGAGAATGATTCTTAAACTTAGATATGAAACATTAAACGTTGTACTAAATGTTTGGATTACAAAAATTAAATTGATTAAAAAGAGTAATGACAATATAATGATACGCACTAGAACACCTCATTTCGTATCATATTATAGCAAATAATAGGAAATGATGTGAAAGAATGTGTGAAGCAATGTATAATAACAAAGTATGTAATGGTAAAAGGAGATATCAGTTTTTATGGAAAAGATGAATATAACAAATCAAGCTCATGATGCATTTGTTAAAGCGCATCCGCAAGGTGATCTATTACAATTAACAAAATGGGCAGAAACAAAGCGATTGACTGGCTGGTACTCAAAGCGTATCGCAGTAGGTGAAGATGGTGAGATTTTAGGAGTGGCCCAGTTATTATTTAAAAAGGTTCCTAAATTGCCTTATACGCTATGCTATATTTCAAGAGGTTTTGTAACAGATTATAGTAATAAACTCGCATTAGAAACATTACTAGAATACGCAATTCAGATAGCAAAAGAAGAAAAAGCTTATGCAATAAAAATCGACCCTGATGTTGAAGTAGATAATGGTGCTGATGCACTTACACATCTAAGAGCATTAGGTTTTAGACATAAAGGTTTTAAAGAAGGACTTTCGAAAGATTATATCCAACCAAGAATGACAATGATAACACCGATTGATAAAAACGATGACGCTTTAATTCAAAGTTTTGAAAGACGTAATCGTTCAAAAGTTAGATTGGCATTAAAACGTGGTACGAAAGTAGAACGTTCTGATAGAGAAGGTTTGAAAACATTTGCCGAATTAATGAAAATTACGGGTGAAAGAGATGGCTTTTTAACGAGAGATATTAGCTATTTCCAAAATATATATGATGCTTTACATCCCGATGGAGATGCAGAATTATTCTTAGTGAAATTAGAGCCTAAACCCGTGCTTAAGGATTTACGCCAAGATTTAGCGCAGTTAGAAAAGGAAAAAGAAAAGCTAGCTGAAAAAAAACAAGATAAAAAGACATTAAATAAAATAAACGATGCTGACAATAAAATGAAAAAAACGCAAGAACTTATCAATGAGATGGAAGCTTTAGAAGCTAAGCACCCAGAAGGATTATATTTATCAGGTGCATTGCTTGTGTTTGCTGGAAATAAATCTTATTATCTGTATGGCGCGTCATCAAATGATTATCGAGACTTCTTGCCAAATCATCACATGCAATTTGCAATGATGCAATACGCTCGAGCACATGGTGCAAAAACATATGATTTTGGTGGCACAGATAATGATCCCGATAAGGAATCAGACCATTATGGATTGTGGGCATTTAAGAAAGTATGGGGAACTTATTTAAGTGAAAAAATAGGTGAATTTGATTATGTGTTAAATAAACCATTATATCAAGTTATTGAAAATGTTAAACCTAAATTGACTAAAGCTAAAATAAAACTTTCACGTAAATTAAAACGTTAGTAGTTTTGTTTGTGATTTTGTAAAAAAGTAGACACGTTATAAAGTTTTAATATGCAACTTAAACTTTATAACGTGCATTTTTTATGAATTTAGAAAATACATATATAATTAAACGTAATGAAATTAAATGAAGTATCGCATTAAAATGCTAGTTGAGAGGAGAAAAGATATGATTAAAAAACTATTACAGTTTTCACTTGGAAATAAATTTGCAATTTTTCTTATGGTATTGCTGGTCATTTTAGGTGGTGTGTATTCAAGTGCAAAAATGAAACTTGAATTATTACCTGATGTTGAGCCACCAGTGATTACAGTACAAACAACCATGCCTGGTGCTACACCAGAAACGGTGAAGGAAGAAATTAGTGATAAAATTGATGACCAAATAAGGTCAATGGCAAGTGTGAAAAATGTTAATGCACAATCTATTCAAAATGCTTCTATGGTTTCTGTTGAATATGAAAATGGCACAGATATGGATAAGGCAGAAAACGATTTAAAAAAAGAACTTGATAAAATTAAGTTTGATGATGGTGTGGAAGACCCCGACTTAACAAGGAATTCAATGAATGCTTTTCCAATTGTGGCTTATTCTTTTACCACAAAGGATAATAATTTAAAAGATACAACAAAAAAAGTTAACAATCAGTTACTACCTAAACTTCAAACAATCGATGGTGTACAAAATGCACAATTGAATGGACAAACATCTAGAGAAGTTTCAATTAAATTTGATCAGGAAAAATTACAAGACAGAGGATTGACTGTAGATAGTGTGGAACAATTCTTAAAGGGTGCCACAAGTGAAACCCCGTTAGGTTTATTCCAGTTCGGTAAAACTGAAAAGTCAGTAGTGGTTGATGGCCAATTTACTTCAATAAGTGCATTGGAAAACCTTGAGATTCCATTATCAGCTTCAAGTATGAGCACTCAAGGTAACAACGATGAAAATGCAAGTCAAAGTACGAGTGACCAAAGTTCATCACAAGGAGGTAACATGGCAGCAGCAATGCCTACCTCAGATGATCAAGACGGTGAAAATAGCATGCCTTCTGTTAAACTCAAAGACATTGCAAATATTTCAGTTGGTGATGAACGACAATCTATTTCTAAAACAAATGGCAAAGATGCAGTCAATGTACAAGTGACGAAAGCACAAGATGCCAATACTGTTAAAGTAGCAAAAGATACGAAAAAAGAAATTGATGAATTTACCAAAGACAATAAAGATATCAAAGCTACTAAAGTTATGGATACTGCGAAACCAATAGAAGACTCGCTGTATACAATGATTGAAAAAGCAGCACTCGGTACGATTGTTGCCATAATTGTTATATTATTATTTTTAAGAAATATTAGAACAACAGCAATTTCAGTCGTTTCGATACCGATGTCTATATTAATTGCAATGGTTGCATTGAAATTAACAGATGTGTCGTTAAATATATTGACACTTGGTGCGTTAACAGTTGCGATAGGTCGAGTGATCGATGATTCAATTGTTGTAGTTGAAAATATTTATAGACGTTTATCAGATAAAAAAGAAACACTAACTGGTAACAGCCTCATTATTAGTGCGACGAGTGAAGTATTTAAACCGATAATGTCGTCGACAATCGTTACTATTATAGTTTTTCTCCCATTGGCGTTTGTCAATGGTTCAGTAGGTGAGATGTTTAGGCCATTTGCATTAGCGATTGCATTTAGTTTACTAGCTTCTTTACTTGTTTCGATTACCATCGTACCTTCTTTAAGTGCTACTTTCTTCAAAAAAGGTGTCAAACAACAGAGAGAAGAAACATTAGGTCTGGTAGGAAGAGGATATAAACGTATACTCCGCTGGTCATTAGCGCACAAATGGATTGTAATGATTTTAAGTACAATCATTTTAATCGCTAGTATCGGTTTAGGGGCCGCTAAACTAGGGACTAGTTTTATCTCAACTGGAGAAGATAAATTCATGGCATTAACTTACACTCCTGAACCAGGTGAGACAGAGCAAGGTGTATTAGAACATGCCGAACAAGTACAAAAATACTTGAACACTAAAGATAAGGTGAAAACAGTTCAGTACTCTGTAGGTGGAGCAACGCCAACGGATCCTACAGGTAGTTCAAATAGTATGGCTATCATGGTTGAATATGAGAGTGATACACCTAACTTTGATGAAGAACCAGATAAAGTATTAAAACATATCAACAAATATCATCATCCTGGAGATTGGGCAAATCAGGATATGGGTACAGGTAGTACAAATAATGAATTAGCAATCACTGTTACTGGTCCATCTGTTGATGCTATCAAAGGAACTGTCAATAAAGTCGAAAAAGAAATGAAACATATTCATGGCATTGCTAATGTTAAGTCTGATTTATCTCAAACATACGAACAATATAATATCAAAGTCGATCAAAATAAAGCTTCCAATTATGGTTTGTCTGCATCACAATTAGCCATGACATTAAATCAGAATACACCTGAGCAAAGTGTCACAACCGTAAAGGAAAATGGTAAATCGATAGATGTGAAAATTAAAGAAGATAAAGAAACGGATTGGACAGAAGAAAAACTTAAAAATACTAAAATACAAACAGCTACTGGTCAATCTATTGAATTAAGTGATATCGCAAAATTAGAAAAAACAACGACGCCAAACAAAATAGAAACTAAAGCAGGAGACTATACGTCAAAAGTTTCCGGAAAAGTGACAAATGATGATGTTGGCGGGACTTCACAGAAAGTGTTGTCACAGTTAAATAAAATAGATAAGCCGAATAACGTAGACGTTAACATGGGAGGGGCAAATGAAGATATAGGAAATGCAGTAACACAATTATCTATGGCGATGTTAGCAGCAATTATTATAGTTTATTTAGTACTTGTGTTAACATTTAAAGGCGCCTTGGCACCTTTCACAATATTATTCTCATTGCCATATACAGTGATAGGTGTAGTGGTTGCATTAGTGGTGACTGGCGAGACAATATCTGTACCTAGCATGATTGGTATGCTTATGCTAATTGGTATTGTTGTAACCAATGCAATTGTGTTAATTGATAGAGTGATTAATAAACAACATCAAGGTATGGCAATGCAAGCGGCACTGTTAGAAGCAGGAGGAACGCGTATCAGACCAATACTTATGACAGCATTAGCAACGATTGGTGCGTTGCTGCCAATGTTATTTGGTCAAGACAGTTCTATTATTATTTCAAAAGGTATGGCAGCGACTGTAGTAGGTGGATTGGTTTCTTCAACCTTATTAACTTTAATTGTTGTACCAGTAATATATGAAATATTATTTACATTAAAGTCAAAAATCTTGAGAAAAAGAAAGTAAAATAAAATGTGGACATACGAGATGACATGCTTTTTGTGGATTTTGTATGTCCGTACTTATATATATGAGCACATGTTTGAATATATAAAATCAGCCCCGATAAGTTTCTTTTAATCAGAAATCTTGTCGGGGCTGATTTATATGTGTGACGTTACAGTATTTTAAAATAGTGGTTTTTAATATAAAACTAAAGTCAAAATAACATAAATTACAAATAAGATAACGCTCATTATATTTAAAATTTGAACGGCTTTTTGGTCTTTTTTGCCGTTTTTGAAAGCTGTAATTTCTACATTACCTATGATAAGCAGTAGGACAATAAAGACCCACCAATTGATTGCTGGGAACGATAATGTTGTAATAGCTACCACGAATAATAAAAGTAAAGACATAATAATACGTAAAATACGCGTTATAATGGTGTTCATTTTAAATATACTTATGTAACTTACGATTAAATATAACACTGGCAAAAATATAAGATACAGTTGCATTTATTACATCCTTTCTATGTTCGCCCTTAATCTTAGCATGTAAGTTATTGATTTACTAGGATGTTATTTATTTTCTTTTTGTCTAATTTCTGAACGTACCTCTGACATTTCTTGCTCTATTTTTTCAAGTTGTTTTATTAAAGGATCCACAGATTGATTAACTGATTCTCTTTTTTCGAGGTCTCCTTGTAATCTAACATAATCATATTTCAGTTCCGCTAATTTATCATTTAAATCCATTCAATTACCTCCATTTTTGTTTAATGTAAGCATTTCGTATATTAGTTGAATTATAACATGGATTCGAAAGCTTCTAAAATGGTTGCCACTTATGTTAAAGTATGAAAATAGAATGAAAACAGATGATTGGATGAAAGAAGGAATAATGTGACCCAACAATTTATCATTATTATATTACTCATTGCATTAGGCTATGTACTCAAACGGATAAATTACTTTAAAGCTAACGATAGTCAAGTCTTTTCAACACTCGTATTAAACATAACATTACCTTCTTTAGTGATTGTTAATTTAAATGGTGCAAGTTTAGATTTGTCACTATCAATATTACCGATAATGATGATATTGTATGGTGTTATCGCTAAGGTCATCGTGATTTGGTTTTTCTTAAAATATGACAATCACATACGTGGAACAGTTGGCATGATGACAGCTTCGCTAAATATTGGTTTATTTGCTTATCCACTTGTAGAAGCGATATGGCCTAAAACAGGAATGATATATTTTGGAATGGCAGATATAGGTGGCGCAATGATTATGTTTGGTGTTACATACTTTGTTGGCAGTTATTTCAGTAGTGCAGGTGATAATTTTGATTTTAAATATTTAGGAAAGAATTTACTTAAATCGGTTCCTTTAATGACATATATCATTATGTTTATATTAAATATGCTTAATATACACTTCCCAGAGCCTGTAATTAATTTTTTCTCTGTACTATCTGGCGCTAATATGCCACTTTCAATGATATTATTAGGTTTGATGCTTAACTTTAGTATTGATAAACGCTTCTTGCCTATTGCTTTAAAGTATTTAGGTTTACATTATGGATTGGGAATCATAGCAGGATTGCTCGTTTACTTCTTTTTACCAGTTGATAATGATATGATTAAAACAACATTACAAGTTGCTTGGTTATTACCAGTAGGTGTTGCTATTATACCTTATTCCATTCAATTTAAGTATAAGACTTTGCCACTCGTTGGAATGGTGAGTAATTTAACGATTTTAATTAGCATTATTATATTGTATATATATCAAGCGTTATTTGTATAATTGATTTTTGGAAGACTATGAAACGATTTAAATATAAAAAATAAGGGTCTAGGACACATCAATGATGTCCCGGACCCTTATATATTGAGCATAAGTATTAATGATCAAATGCATGTGTTTGGATTGGCGCGATGACTTTATCCTTTACCTCCCATAAACGCGGGGTAATTAGTCATTCCACCATCAACGTAAATGGTAGTTCCATGAATATAACTTGCTAAATCAGAGGCAAGAAATCTTGCTACATTTGCGACTTCATTTGCTTCGCCAATCTCTTTTGCCGGAATCATTTCTAATGTTTCTGCCCGTGTTGTTGGGTCTGAAAATTTTTCTTTTGTATGTTCCGTTACAATTGCCCCTGGTGAAATATTATTAATGCGGATACCATATTGAGCATATTCCATAGACATTGTTTCCATCATTAATTTCAAACCACCTTTACTAGCAGCGTAATTCACATAGTTAGGCCAAGGGATTTTATCATGTACACTGGAAGTATTAAGAATAACACCTTTTTTATTCTCTTTGAGAAATTGATTAACTGCGGCTTTGGAACCTAAAAAAGCACCTGTTAGGTTAATATCAATTACTTTTTGCCACTCATCTAAAGGCATTTCATGTGTTGGGATTGCTTTTTCAAATCCGGCATTGTTAATCATGATATCTAATGTACCAAAGTGATTTACAGTAGTTTGAATGAGGTGATCAATATCATTTTCTTTAGAGATATCTGCTTGAACTTTTAATGCTTTGCCACCAGCATTTTCAATTAATTTAATTGAGGCTTCTATAGCATCCATATGACGTTCGGATCTGTAGTTTAATACGACATTCGCTTGTTCTTCACCAAACTGCTCTGCCATGGCTTTTCCAATACCACTACCAGCCCCAGTAATAATGACTACTTTTCCTGCTAAATCTTTAAACATTTAAGATTCCTCCTAGTTATTCGGCATAAATTTTGATGAATTAAAGTGTTTAGTCGAATACAGTTTTATAATACTTGATTAAGCTTTAATATTGCCTAAAACAAATGCAGCGATAACGATTAAAATGATACCTGTCCAGATGCCTATCATCTGACGTTTATCTTTTCGTTCACCTAAAAGAAAAATGCCACCAAGTGTAGAAACAATTACTAATAATTGTGAAAATGAGAAACTTGTCGCCACACCTACTTTTGGTTGTGAATAGAACATAAACAAGTTTCCTATACCCCATATGACACCAGGTATCAGGTTCCAAACTGTACTTCTAATCGTAGTTTCATGTTTAGCTGATAATATTAATCCACCTATTGCCATACCAATAGATTGGAAGAATAGGGCGTTCATACCATCAACACCAAAAATTTGTGCAACCACAACATAGACGACATAACCTACAGTGGAAATTAACAAGATAGGAATTGCTTTTCCAAAGTTTTTCGTACTTTCTGAAGCTTCATTTTTACCTTTAATTGAAGTAAGCGCAATACCGCCAACAAGTAAAATCATTGCAACTAGGCCAAGAATTACTTGTGTGCCAGTACTCCATTCACCTAAAAATATAGCACTAAATAAAGTAGTACCAACAAGTTGTAATCCTGTTGAAATTGGCATTGTTTTAGATACGCCAATTAAACTGACTGATTTTAATTGATAACCTTGTCCTAATGCCCAAAAAGCACCAGATATTAAACCTACAATAATCACGATGGGGTCATCGAATTTTGTATTGCCAGTAAGTAATAATAAGATACCTATGATAAGTGCACCGAAAGTAGTCCCTCTGATTTGATTGTAAGGGCCACCACCAACGAGTACATTAATTAAAACAACACTTCCCCAAAATAATGCTGGGAGCAGGGCAATTAATAAATCCATAATTAAGCTTCACTCACTCTCTATTTATTTTTACTTTCCCTTTATAAAACAATCACTGAAGATTGCCCTAGACACTCATTTTAAAGTAAAGGTATCGAATAGTAAAAATATTAGATTACAGTTCAGCTTTTTAATTTTTAAAATAGTCTATATGGATATTAAAAATGTAAAAATATAAAACACTTATAATTTAAATGTATGCCGCTACGTACTTGAATTTTTTATATTCATAATTAATGTTAAAACCTAATTCGTTGAAACGCTCAACAAGTGTAGTATTTTTACTGCGTATTTTAAAATATATCTTATCAATATCAAAAGTTGAAAAAGCAAAATGTAGAGAATATGATAGTAAATCAAAAGCAATCCCCATTAATCTGTAATCAGAGTGCGAAGAAAAGTATTTGATTTCAGCTATATGGTTGTTTTCAGCGATTTCAATATATAAATAACCTTTTAATAATCCTTCAGACATGAATATAAATAGGCGATGGTACTCATCTAATGATTTTACAATTTCATCAGCAGTCATTACATCATGTTTAAATGTTTGATCATGTAATTTACTAAAATAAGGGTAGAACGCAGGTTGATATTCAATAATATTTTGTTCATTACCAACATTTCCAATATCTTTTGTAGAAATGAGATAGTAGTCAGTAAAGCTATAGGATGCACCTAATGATTTCATAAACGGTAAGTATTCTTGTTCATGTTCTTCAAAAGAAAAATTAAAATTTGCAGTATCAGGTTTACTTTGAGCTAAAGCATCAAAAAGTTGTGTCATTTCTTCGATAGTAGGCGTAATATTTTTGCGTATAAATGGGCCTAATACTTTATATTTATTATCTTCGTACTTTAAAGCTAAAAGTAACATTGTAATTTCATCTTGATTGTTCACTTGTGCAAATACACCAGGATCCTGTATTGCATTGGTAATAACAGACCTAATATCATTATGCATTTGTGGTAATTTGTACAAATAAGAAGCAGATTGATAGTTAGCATTATTCAAAAATTCCAAGATTTGATCGACATCGTTCGGATTTGTTGTTTTCATATAATACCTCCATATGATGAACTATTAAGTTAATTATAAGAACTTTTTCATGTAAATGGAAGTTTTGATGTGCTATATACATGTTACAATAAGAATATCATTGAACTGAAAGGACGAAATTATGAAATCACTCATTATTGCAGAAAAACCTTCTGTAGGTAGAGATATTGCACAAGCATTAAATATAAATGATAAACGTAATGGTTACTTTGAAAATAATAAATATATTGTGACTTGGGCATTGGGGCATTTAGTTACAAATGCTACGCCAGAACAATATGATAATAATTATAAAGAATGGAAACTTAACGATCTCCCTATTATACCTAACCGTATGAAGACGGTTGTCATAAGTAAGACCAAAAAACAATTTTCTATTGTACAATCATTAATCAATAACAAAAACACAAAAGATATTATTATCGCAACAGATGCCGGTAGAGAAGGTGAACTTGTTGCGCGTTTAATTTTGGATAAATCTCATAATAAGAAACCGATTAAAAGGTTGTGGATTAGTTCAGTAACAAAAAAAGCAATTAAAGATGGCTTTTCAAAATTACAAGATGGTCGTAAATTTAACAATTTATATTATGCAGCACTTGCTCGAAGTGAGGCAGACTGGATTGTTGGTATCAATGCAACGCGTGCATTAACTACGAAATATGATGCACAATTGTCTCTCGGTAGAGTTCAGACACCGACGATACAACTCGTTCAAATGAGACAAAACGAAATTAATCACTTTTCTCCACAAACTTATTATAAAATGAATATTGTTGCTGGGGGGCTTACATTCCAATGTGTGACGCCAGAGACAAGTAATGATAAATCAGTTTTTGAAAAGATAAAAAGTGAAATCAGTGAGAAAGACGGTTTGATTGAAAGTATTAATAAAAAACATAAAAAGTCCTATGCACCTAAACTGTTCAGTTTAACAGATTTGCAACAAGAGGCATACAAACGTTATCACTTTGGTCCAAAAGAAACATTGAATGTTTTACAGACTTTGTATGAAAGACATAAACTAGTAACATACCCACGAACAGATTCTAATTATTTAACTGATGATATGGTAAATACACTAAAAGATAGAATACAAGCTATCATGGGCACATCGTTAAAAGAAATTGCAAAAAAACAATTAACACAATCTTTTTCAATAAATGAAAAATTTATAAATAATCAAAAAGTATCAGACCACCATGCAATTATTCCAACAGAAGTACGTCCAGATATGAATCAACTAACCCAACGTGAAACAAAAATTTATCTGATGATTGCTCAAAGATTTTTAGAAAATCTTATGCCGCCACACGAATACGAGGCTGTATCAATCCAAATTGTAAGTGGGAAATATAAATTCGAATTTAAAGATAAAATTACTAAAAAATTAGGGTTTAAAGCGATTTATGAAACTGAAGCATCAGTAAACGAGCAAATAGAAAAATTAACAAAATCATCCAAATTGCATATCACACAAGCTAAAATTGAGCACCATGAAACAACGCCACCTTCATATTTTAATGAAGGTACATTATTAAAAGCGATGGAAAGCCCACAAAAATTCTTTAAATTAAACAATAAAAAATATAATGAAACATTAAAAGAAACAGGTGGAATTGGAACTGTTGCGACTAGAGCAGATATCATTGAAAAATTATTTAATATGAATGCAATCGAATCACGTGACGGTAAAATCAAAGTTACCTCTAAAGGAAAACAAATACTAGAGCTTGCACCACAAAAATTAACATCTCCGCTATTAACTGCTGAGTGGGAAGAAAAACTATCTTTAATAGAACAAGGTAAATATAATGCCAATCAATTTATATCTGAGATGAAAAATTTCACACATGAAGTTGTCAGTGAAATTAAAGAAAGCGAACAGAATTATAAACACGATAATTTAACCACAACGGAATGTCCTACATGTGGCAAATTTATGATTAAAGTTAAAACTAAAAATGGACAAATGCTGGTTTGTCAGGATCCGAAATGTAAAACTAAAAAGAATATTCAAAGAAAAACCAATGCGCGTTGTCCAAATTGCCATAAAAAAATGATGTTGTTTGGAAAAGGAAAAGAAGCAGTATATCGTTGTGTGTGCGGACATACTGAAACACAAGCACAAATGGATAAACGTCATAAAAATAAAAAATCAGATAAAGTAAACAAAAAAGATTTAAAAAAATATATGAATAACAATGATGGCTTAGAGAACAATCCATTTCAAGATGCGTTAAAAGGTTTGAAATTTTAAATTAATCGAACGAATAGCATTAATTTTGACAAGAAGTTCGTGTTTGCTATTGTAAAATAGTGAAATTGGTATTAGAATGTGTAGGTATTTTAAAAAAAGGAGAACTAAACCGTGAAAAAGTATTTCAAGTTTGAAAAACATAAAACAAACTATAAGAAAGAGATACTTGGTGGGCTTACAACTTTCTTGTCAATGGCATATATCTTAGCTGTCAACCCTCAAGTACTAAGTTTAGCAGGCGTAAAAGGTGTTTCAGAAAATATGAAAATGGATCAAGGTGCTATTTTTGTTGCTACAGCACTAGCAGCGTTTGTTGGTTCGTTATTCATGGGCTTGATAGCTAGGTATCCAATTGCCTTAGCACCCGGCATGGGCTTAAATGCGTTTTTCGCATTTACAGTGGTGTTAACAATGGGAATTCCATGGCAAGTAGGTTTGACTGGTGTGTTATTCTCTGGTGTAGTTTTTGCAATACTGACTATGACAGGTTTAAGAGAGACCATTATTAATGCAATACCCTATCAAATGAAAATGGCGGTTTCAGCGGGTATAGGTTTGTTTATTACCTTTGTAGGATTACAAAGCTCAGGAATTATTACTAATAATGATTCTACGTTAGTGACTTTGGGTCATATAACTGATGGTCCAGTATTGTTAACAATATTTGGAATTATAATAACAGTGATTCTGTATGCTGTTAGAGTACCTGGTGCTATATTTATTGGTATGGTACTAACATCTATTTTAGGTATGCTTACAGGATTAATACATACACCAAGTGGCATTGTAGGCAAAGTACCAAGTATTGAACCTACTTTTGGAGCCGCTTTTGAAGCATTCAAAGATCCCGGTCAGTTGTTCACTGTGCAATTTTTAATTGTAATTTTAACGTTTTTATTTATAGATTTCTTCGATACTGCAGGTACACTTGTTGCAGTAGCAACACAAGCAGGTATGATGAAGAATAATAAATTACCGAGAGCTGGACGCGCACTATTTTCTGATTCATTAGCAACGATAGTTGGTTCAATTTTTGGTACGACAACAACAACTTCCTATATTGAATCTACGTCAGGTGTCGCTGTAGGGGCGCGTACTGGATTTGCTAGTGTTGTTACAGGTTTTTGTTTCTTATTAGCTATATTTTTTAGTCCTTTAATGGAAGTAGTAACAAGTGCAGTGACTACACCAGCGCTTGTAGTCGTGGGCGTGTTGATGGCTGCCAACTTTGCGGAAATAGATTGGAAAAAATTCGAAGTTGCCGTACCGGCATTTATCACGATTATTATGATGCCATTATCCTATTCAATCGCAACTGGTATTGCTTGTGGTTTCATCTTTTATCCAATCACTATGTTGATTTCTAAAAGACATAAAGAAGTCCACCCAATCATGTATGCTTTAATGATATTGTTTATATTATATTTTGTATTTGTTCACGGCTAAATAAAAAATCCTTTTGCAGCGTTTCGTATCGCAGCAAAAGGTTTTTTTGTAAGCACTTATTACTAATAAAAATTTTATAAAAAAGGATGTGTTTCTTCATTATAATATAGCTATCATAACTATATATTTTTAAAACTTCTTATTCTCTTGTTTGTGTTGTGTATAAACAACTTTTGCATGTTTATTTGGAACATAAAGTGGTGTCGAAAAAATAATTAACACAAAGAACAACATTAAAAAGAATAAAATCCAATGCACAATCATACCAACAAAAGGTACAAATGCTAAAAAGGAACCGAAAACACCTAATAAAGGAATCACTAACATTGGTTTAATAGAATTTTGTTTATCGACGACTAATATAATCACGATTACAAAGTAGAGCAAAGCATTGATTAATAAAGGTTGCCAACCAAAACTAAAAATAATACTCCCACCTAAAAACGGAATACCATATATAAACTCACCAGCAATTAACATTAAACTCAAAATTATAAGCGTTGTACGAATACCACTTTTCATTAATATTCACTCCTAACTAAATAATAGTATAAACGAAATAAATGAAATAGAAATAAAAAAGAACAAATAATCAATTAAAATTACAAACATCAAAAATTTCCGAAAAGAGGTTGAACTGAATAAGTAGTTCAAGTATAATAACAAGGTATGTGTTAGGCAAATAGTAAAAAGTTTTGCAGAAAAGCTTGATAAATCACTGCTTTTCATGTAACATATCTAATGTTGGACTTTAAGAACACGCGATGAAGCGAAAGGTTACTGACACACCCGGCCGCTTTGCCATGGCGCTGTGTGAGATAGTTTTCGTGGAGAAGTCTATCACTTAAATGTAGACGAATAAGGAGGGAAAATTATGGCAAAACAAAAAATCAGAATCAGATTAAAAGCTTATGATCACAGAGTTATCGATCAATCTGCAGAAAAAATTGTTGAAACAGCAAAACGTTCTGGTGCAGATGTTTCTGGACCAATTCCGTTACCGACTGAAAGATCAGTTTACACTGTAATTCGTGCCGTGCATAAGTATAAAGATTCACGTGAACAATTCGAACAACGTACACATAAACGCTTAATCGATATTGTTAACCCTACACCTAAAACAGTAGATGCTCTTATGGGCTTAAACTTACCATCTGGTGTAGACATCGAAATCAAATTATAATAGAAAAATTTAGGAGGTGGACTTTCGATGACCAAAGGAATCTTAGGAAGAAAAATCGGGATGACACAAGTTTTCGGAGAAAACGGTGATTTAATCCCTGTAACAGTAGTAGAAGCTAGTGAAAACGTAGTATTACAAAAGAAAACTGAAGAAGTAGATGGCTATAATGCAATCCAAGTAGGTTATGCTGATAAAGCAGCTTACAAAAAAGGAAGCAAATCAAGCAAATATGCTAATAAGCCAGCTGAAGGTCACGCTAAAAAAGCGAGCTCAGCACCTAAGCGCTTCATTCGTGAATTCAGAAACGTCAATGTTGATGAATACGAAGTAGGTCAAGAAGTCTCAGTTGGAACATTTGAAGCTGGTGACATCATCGATGTAACTGGCGTATCTAAAGGTAAAGGATTCCAAGGTGCTATCAAGCGCCATAACCAAGCACGTGGACCAATGTCACATGGTTCTCATTTCCATAGATCACCTGGTTCAGTAGGTATGGCATCTGATGCTTCAAAAGTTTTCAAAGGACAAAAAATGCCAGGACGTATGGGTGGAAACACAGTAACAGTCCAAAACTTAGAAGTAGTTCAAGTTGACGCTGAAAACAAAGTTATCTTAGTAAAAGGTAACGTACCAGGTCCGAAAAAAGGATTCTTAGAAATTTCTTCATCAATTAAAGGTAATAAATAATTATAGAGCGAAAGGAGGAAATGCATAATGGCAAATTATGATGTATTAAAAGTAGATGGAACTAAATCAGGTTCAGTTGAATTAAGCGATGCAGTATTTGCAATCGAACCAAACAACAACGTTCTTTTTGAAGCAATTAATTTACAACGTGCTTCATTACGCCAAGGTACACATGCTGTTAAGAACCGTTCAGCAGTACGTGGTGGTGGACGTAAACCATGGAGACAAAAAGGTACAGGACGTGCGCGTCAAGGTACTATTCGTGCGCCACAATGGCGTGGTGGTGGTATCGTATTCGGACCAACACCAAGAAGCTATGCTTACAAAATGCCTAAGAAAATGCGTCGTTTAGCTTTACGCTCAGCATTATCTTTCAAAGCACAAGAAAATAGCTTAACAATTGTAGATACATTAAGTTTTGAAACTCCGAAAACAAAAGAATTCAAAACTGTACTTTCTAACTTAGAACAACCTACAAAAGTGTTAGTAATCACTGAATCTGAAGATGTAAATGTTGCACTTTCAGCACGTAACATCCCAGGTGTTCAAGTAACAACTGCACAAGGTTTAAACGTTCTAGATTTAACAAGCGCTGACAGTGTCGTAATCACAGAAGCAGCTGCTAAAAAAGTTGAGGAGGTGCTCGGATAATGGAAGCAAGAGACGTTCTTAAGCGCCCCGTAATCACAGAAAAATCTTCAGTTGCAATGGCTGAAGACAAATATACATTCGATGTTGATACTCGTGCGAATAAAACACAAGTAAAAATCGCTGTAGAAGAAATCTTTGATGTAAAAGTTGATAATGTGAATATTATTAACTACAAACCAAAGAAAAAACGTATGGGCCGTTACCAAGGCTATACAAACAAACGACGCGTAGCAATCGTTAAATTAAAAGAAGGATCAATCGATCTATTTAACTAAAAAATTACCAATAAGGAGGTAAACGACAATGGCTCTAAAAAAATATAAGCCAATTACTAACGGTCGTCGTAATATGACTAGTTTAGATTTCGCTGAAATTACGAAAACTACTCCTGAAAAGTCACTATTACAACCGCTACCGAAAAGAGCGGGACGAAATCATCAAGGTAAATTGACTGTACGCCATCATGGCGGTGGACACAAACGTCAATATCGTGTAATTGATTTCAAACGTAACAAAGATGGTATCCAAGCAAAAGTTGATTCAATTCAATATGATCCAAACCGTTCAGCAAATATCGCATTGTTATTTTACGCTGATGGAGAAAAACGTTATATTATTGCACCTAAAAACTTAAAAGTAGGTCAAACACTTGAAAGTGGTGCAGAAGCAGATATTAAAGTAGGTAATGCACTACCACTACAAAATATTCCAGTAGGTACTGTTATCCATAATATCGAGTTGAAACCTGGTAGAGGTGGACAAATCGCTCGTTCTGCTGGTGCAAGTGCACAAGTATTAGGTAAAGAAGGTAAATATGTATTAATCAGATTAAGATCTGGCGAAGTACGTATGATTCTTTCAACTTGCCGTGCTACTATTGGACAAGTTGGTAATATCCAACACGAACTTGTTAACGTTGGTAAAGCTGGACGTTCAAGATGGAAAGGTATCCGTCCAACAGTTCGTGGTTCTGTAATGAACCCTAACGATCACCCACACGGTGGTGGTGAAGGACGCGCACCAATCGGTATGCCTTCTCCAATGTCACCTTGGGGCAAACCAACACTTGGTAAGAAAACACGTCGCGGTAAAAAATCATCAGATAAACTTATCGTTCGTGGACGTAAGAAAAAATAAAAATAACTTATTTGGGTGTGCGGCTTAACCGCTGCACGCACATAATAAGAAGGGAGGCGCCACTATGGCTCGTAGTATTAAAAAAGGACCTTTCGTTGACGATCACCTAATGAAAAAGGTTGAAGCTCAAAGCGGAAGCGAGAAAAAACAAGTAATCAAAACTTGGTCACGTCGTTCAACTATTTTCCCTGATTTCATCGGACATACATTCGCTGTATATGATGGACGTAAACATGTGCCTGTATTTGTAACAGAAGATATGGTTGGTCATAAACTTGGAGAGTTTGCACCAACACGTACATTTAAAGGTCACGTTGCAGACGATAAAAAAACAAGAAGATAATATCTAACAGGTAGAGGAGGAAATTGGAATGGAAGCAAAAGCGGTTGCTAAAACAATAAGAATCGCACCTCGTAAAGTTAGATTAGTATTAGATCTAATTAGAGGCAAAAGCGCTGGTGAAGCGATAGCGATTTTGAAATTAACAAACAAGGCTTCATCACCAGTAATTGAGAAATTATTAATGTCCGCTTTAGCTAATGCAGAACATAACTATGACATGAACACAGATGAGTTAATAGTTAAAGAAGCTTATGCTAATGAAGGACCAACTTTAAAACGTTTCCGTCCACGTGCACAAGGTAGTGCAAGTGCGATCAACAAACGTACAAGCCACATTACAATCGTCGTAAGTGACGGTAAAGAAGAAGCTAAAGAAGCTTAATAAAATCTTAAGGAGGGAACACTGTGGGTCAAAAAATTAATCCAATTGGACTTCGTGTCGGTGTAATCCGTGATTGGGAAGCTAAATGGTATGCAGAAAAAGACTTCGCATCATTATTACACGAAGATTTAAAAATCCGTAAGTTTATTGATAACGCATTAAGTGAAGCTTCAGTTTCTCATGTAGAAATTGAACGTGCTGCTAATCGTATCAACATCGCTATTCACACTGGTAAACCTGGTATGGTAATCGGTAAAGGCGGTTCAGAAATAGAAAAACTTCGTAACAAATTAAATTCATTAACAAATAAAAAAGTACACATCAACGTAATTGAAATCAAAAAAGTAGATTTAGATGCTAAATTGGTAGCGGAAAACATTGCGCGTCAATTAGAAAATCGTGCATCTTTCCGTCGTGTACAAAAACAAGCTATTACAAGAGCGATGAAACAAGGCGCTAAAGGTATCAAAACACAAGTATCTGGTCGTTTAGCTGGTGCTGATATCGCTCGTGCAGAACAATATTCAGAAGGAACTGTTCCACTTCATACACTACGTGCTGACATAGGCTATGCACACGCAGAAGCAGACACAACTTATGGTAAGTTAGGTGTCAAAGTGTGGATTTATCGTGGAGAAGTTCTTCCTACTAAGAACACTAGTGAAGGAGGAAAATAATAATGTTACTACCAAAACGTGTTAAATATCGTCGTCAACATCGTCCTAAAACAACTGGTCGTTCTAAAGGCGGTAACTATGTAACATTTGGTGAGTATGGTTTACAAGCAACTACAACGTCTTGGATCACATCTCGTCAAATCGAATCAGCTCGTATTGCAATGACTCGTTATATGAAACGTGGCGGGAAAGTTTGGATCAAAATCTTCCCACACACACCTTACACTAAAAAACCTTTAGAAGTTCGTATGGGTGCTGGTAAAGGTGCCGTTGAAGGCTGGATTGCTGTTGCAAAACCAGGTAGAATTTTATTTGAAGTTGCAGGCGTAAACGAAGAAGTTGCGCGTGAAGCATTACGTTTAGCTAGTCACAAACTTCCAGTTAAAACTAAGTTTGTAAAACGTGAAGAATTGGGTGGTGAAACAAATGAAAGCTAAGGAAATTAGAGACTTAACCACTTCTGAAATCGAAGAACAAATCAAATCTTCAAAAGAGGAGCTTTTTAACCTACGCTTTCAGTTAGCTACAGGACAATTAGAGGAAACTGCACGTATTCGTACAGTAAGAAAAACGATTGCACGTCTAAAAACTGTTGCTCGTGAAAGAGAAATTGAACAAGGTAAGGCTAATCAATAATCAAATTGAAAGAGGAGGTTACTAAAGTGAGCGAAAGAAATGATCGTAAAGTTTATGTAGGTAGAGTCGTTTCCGATAAAATGGATAAAACAGTAACTGTACTTGTTGAAACATACAAAACACACAAACTATATGGCAAACGAGTAAAATACTCTAAAAAATACAAAACACATGATGAAAACAACTCAGCTAAATTAGGGGACATCGTTAAGATTCAAGAAACACGTCCTTTATCAGCAACTAAGCGTTTCCGTTTAGTAGATATTGTTGAAGAATCAGTAATTATTTAATAAACAGTGAAGATAAAGGAGGTTTAACTCATGATCCAACAAGAAACACGATTAAAAGTAGCAGATAACTCTGGTGCACGTGAAGTACTTACAGTCAAAGTATTAGGTGGATCTGGTCGTAAAACAGCGAACATTGGTGACGTAATCGTCGTTACTGTTAAACATGCTACACCAGGCGGCGTTGTCAAAAAAGGTGAAGTAGTTAAAGCTGTTGTTGTACGTACTAAATCAGGTGTACGTCGTAATGACGGTTCATATATCAAATTTGATGAAAATGCATGTGTCATCATTCGTGACGACAAAGGCCCACGTGGTACTCGTATTTTTGGACCAGTTGCGCGTGAATTACGTGAAGGTAATTTCATGAAAATTGTATCATTAGCTCCAGAAGTACTTTAATAAACTATTTATAAATATATAAATCTAAGGAGGTGCCACACATGCATATCAAAAAAGGTGACAACGTAAAAGTTATCGCAGGTAAAGACAAAGGTAAAGAAGGTAAAGTAGTAGCTACTGAACCTAAAAAAGACCGTGTCGTTGTGGAAGGTGTTAACACTATTAAAAAACACCAAAAACCAACTCAATTTAATCCTGAAGGTGGAATCTTAGAAACAGAGGCAGCAATCCATGTTTCTAATGTACAATTATTAGACCCTAAAACGAATGAACCTACTCGTGTAGGTTACAAATTCGAAGACGGTAAAAAAGTTAGAATTGCAAAAAAATCTGGCGAAGAAATTAAATCTAATAATGAATAATTAATTGAAAGGAGGATCCACTGTGAATCGTTTAAAAGAAAAATTTAATACTGAAGTTACAACGGACTTAGTAAAAAAATTCAACTATAGTTCTGTAATGGAAGTACCAAAAATAGAAAAAATTGTAGTAAACATGGGTGTTGGTGATGCTGTACAAAACTCTAAAGTATTAGATGATGCTGTAGAAGAATTACAAGCTATCACTGGTCAAAAACCATTAGTAACTAAAGCGAAAAAATCTGTCGCTACATTCCGTTTGCGTGAAGGTATGCCAATCGGTGCTAAAGTAACTTTACGCGGTGAAAGAATGTATGACTTTTTAGATAAATTAATTGCGGTATCACTTCCACGTGTTCGTGACTTCCGTGGTGTATCAAAATCTGCATTTGACGGTAGAGGTAACTACACTTTAGGTGTTAAAGAACAATTAATTTTCCCTGAAATCGACTATGACCGAGTAAGTAAAATACGAGGAATGGATATCGTTATCGTAACAACTGCTAACACTGACGAGGAAGCTCGTGAATTGTTAACACAATTCGGTATGCCATTTCAAAAATAATCTCTAAAGGAGGCTAATTAAGTGGCTAAAAGTTCAATGGTTGCTAAGCAACAAAAAAAACAAAAGTTCCAAGTACGTGAATATACGCGTTGTGAACGTTGTGGTCGTCCACATTCTGTATATCGTAAATTTAAATTATGCCGTATTTGTTTCCGTGAATTAGCTTATAAAGGCCAAATCCCTGGCGTTCGTAAAGCTAGCTGGTAATAGAAAAAAGTCTGAAAGGAGGCAACATTCAATGACAATCAACGATCCAATTGCAGATATGCTAACTCGTGTAAGAAACGCAAACATGGTGCGTCACGATAAGTTAGAATTACCTGCATCAAATATTAAAAAAGAAATTGCTGAAATATTAAAAAGTGAAGGTTTCATTAAAAACGTAGAATACGTTGAAGACGATAAACAAGGGGTTATCCGTTTATTCCTTAAATATGGTCAAAACAATGAACGTGTTATCACTGGATTAAAACGTATCTCAAAACCAGGTTTACGTGTTTATGCTAAAGCAAACGAAGTACCTAAAGTATTAAATGGTTTAGGTATTGCATTAGTTTCTACTTCTGAAGGTGTAATCACTGATAAAGAAGCAAGAAAACGTAATATTGGTGGAGAAATCTTAGGTTACGTTTGGTAATAATTAATAACAAGGAGGTGCGATAACATGAGTCGTGTTGGTAAAAAAATTATTGACATCCCTAGCGACGTTACAGTAACTATCGAAGGAAATACAGTTTCTGTTAAAGGTCCAAAAGGCGAATTATCACAAACAATGAATGAAAGAATGACATATAAGCAAGATGAAAACACATTAGAAGTTGTTAGACCAACTGATTCTCAAAATGATAGAACAGTTCATGGTACAACTCGTGCTTTGATTAATAATATGATTCTAGGTGTTAAAGATGGCTATAAAAAAACACTTGAGCTTGTAGGTGTTGGTTACCGTGCTCAAATGCAAGGTAATGACCTAGTATTAAACGTTGGATACTCACATCCAGTTGAATTTAAAGCTGAAGATGGAATCACTTTCGGTGTTGATAAAAACACTACAGTAACTGTAGAAGGTATTTCAAAAGAACAAGTTGGAGCGATTGCTTCAAACATCCGTTCAGTAAGACCTCCAGAACCTTACAAAGGTAAAGGAATCCGTTACCAAGGTGAATACGTTCGCCGTAAAGAAGGTAAAACTGGTAAATAATAAATAACTTTCAGAAGAAAGGAGTAATAAAATGATCAGCAAAATTGATAAAAACAAAGTGCGTTTGAAAAGACATGCACGTGTCCGTAACAAATTGTCTGGCACTGCTGAAAAACCACGTCTAAATGTTTATCGTTCAAACAAACACATTTATGCACAAGTTATCGATGATGTTAATGGCAAAACATTAGCACAAGCTTCAACACAAGAAAAAGATCTAGCTAATGAAACTGGATCTAAAGTTGATTTATCAGCTAAAGTCGGCGAAACAATTGCTAAAAGAGCAAATGAAAAAGGCGTAAAAACAATTGTATTTGACCGCGGAGGATATTTATATCACGGACGTGTTAAAGCATTAGCAGAAGCAGCTCGTGAAAATGGTTTAGAATTTTAATTTAAAGGAGGGACATTTACATGGCTCGTAGAGAAGAAGCGAAAGAATTTGAAGAACGCGTTGTTACAATTAATCGTGTTGCAAAAGTTGTAAAAGGTGGTCGTAGTTTCCGTTTCAGCGCTTTAGTAGTAGTTGGAGATAAAAACGGTCGCGTTGGATTCGGTACTGGTAAAGCACAAGAGGTACCTGAAGCAATCAAAAAAGCAGTTGAAGCAGCTAAGAAAAACTTAGTTGAAGTTCCACGTGTCGAAGGTACAACTCCTCACATGATTACTGGACAATTCAGTTCAGGTAGTGTACTAATGAAACCAGCTGCACCTGGTACTGGTGTTATTGCGGGTGGTCCTGTTCGTGCGGTATTAGAACTAGCAGGTATCACTGATATCTTAAGTAAATCTTTAGGTTCAAACACACCAATCAACATGGTGCGTGCAACAATTAATGGATTACAAAACCTTAAAAATGCTGAACAAGTTGCGAAATTACGTGGCAAGTCAGTAGAAGAATTATATAATTAAGGAGGGAAAATAAGTTATGGCTAAATTACAAATTACCCTCACTCGTAGTGTTATAGGTCGTCCAGAAACACAACGTAAAACTGTTGAAGCTTTAGGTTTGAAAAAAACAAACTCTTCAGTAGTTGTTGAAGATAACCCTGCTATTCGTGGGCAAATCAACAAAGTAAGTCACTTAGTGACAGTAGAAGAAAAATAATTAAGGAGGTGCCGAAATGAAATTACATGAGTTAAAACCAGCAGAAGGTTCTCGTAAAGTTCGTAACCGCGTAGGTCGTGGTGCAGCTACTGGTAACGGTAAAACTAGTGGCCGTGGACAAAAAGGACAAAAAGCGCGTTCAGGTGGTAGTATCAGACCAGGATTTGAAGGTGGACAATTACCTTTATTCCGCCGTTTACCAAAACGAGGTTTTACTAACATTAACCGCAAAGAATATGCTATTGTTAACTTAGACCAACTTAATAAATTTGAGGATGGTACTGAAGTAACTCCTGCTTTATTAGTAGAATCTGGTGTAGTTAAAAGTGAAAAATCTGGTATTAAAGTACTAGGCAATGGTTCACTTGACAAGAAGTTAACAGTGAAAGCTAACAAATTCTCTGCTTCTGCAGCAGAAGCTATTGATGCTAAAGGCGGAGCACACGAGGTGATCTAATGTTTCAAACGCTTGTGAGCTTCTTTACTACAAAAGAAGTTCGTAACAAGATCTTTTTTACGCTCGCAATGTTAGTTATTTTTAAAATAGGTACTTATATTCCAGCACCTGGCGTAAATCCAGCTGCTTTTGACAGTCAACAAGGTTCTCAAGGTGTCACTGACTTACTGAATACGTTTGGTGGCGGAGCCTTGCAGAACTTTTCTATCTTTGCCATGGGTATAATGCCATATATTACTGCATCAATTGTGATGCAGTTATTACAAATGGATATTGTTCCAAAGTTTTCAGAGTGGGCAAAACAAGGTGATGCAGGTAGAAAGAAACTTAATAACGTAACCCGTTATTTTGCGATTGTACTTGCTTTTATCCAATCAATAGGAATGGCGTTCCAATTTAATAATTATTTACAAGGTCAACTTATTATGGATCAGTCCGTAATAAGCTACCTGACAATAGCTGTTGTATTAACAGCTGGAACAGCGTTTTTAATTTGGATAGGTGAACAAATCACTCAATTCGGTGTTGGTAATGGTATTTCCATCATTATCTTTGGAGGTATTTTATCTTCATTACCTTCATCATTAATCCAGTTTTACCAACAGTCCTTTGTAGGACAAGATGACACAACTTTAGCATGGTTAAAAGTTATTGGGTTAATTGTTGGAATGATATTGCTAACAGTTGGTGCAATATTCGTACTACAAGCTATTAGAAAAATACCAATTCAATATGCGAAAAAACAGTCTGCACAACGATTAGGTTCACAAGCAACATATTTACCTTTGAAAGTTAACTCTGCAGGGGTTATCCCAGTCATCTTTGCAATGGCGTTCTTCTTATTACCAAGAACATTAACTTTGTTCTTCCCTGATGCAAGTTGGGCGCAAAAAGTATCTGACGTTGCAAATCCATCGAATAATATAGGGATGATTGTTTATGTAATCCTTATTATTGCATTTGCATATTTCTATGCATTTGTACAAGTCAATCCTGAAAAGATGTCTGATAACCTTAAAAAACAAGGAAGTTATGTTCCGGGTATTAGACCTGGCGAACAAACAAAAAAATATATTACTAAAGTTCTCTACAGATTGACCTTTGTAGGATCAATATTCTTAGCTGTCGTTGCTATACTACCAATCATTGCTACTAAGGTGATGGACTTACCACAATCGATTCAAGTCGGTGGTACAAGTCTACTTATCGTAATTGGTGTTGCGATTGAAACAATGAAGAGTCTTGAAGCTCAAGTGAGTCAAAAAGATTATAGAGGCTTTGGTGGTAGATAAATTGTAGGAGGGCACTTATGAATATCATTTTAATGGGTTTACCTGGCGCAGGTAAAGGAACTCAAGCGAGTGAAATTGTTAAGAAATTCCCAATTCCACACATATCTACTGGAGACATGTTCAGAAAAGCGATTAAAGATGAAACGGATTTAGGCAAAGAAGCTAAATCATACATGGATCGTGGAGAATTAGTCCCTGATGAAGTTACTGTGGGCATCGTAAAAGAAAGAATTTCTGAAGACGATGCAAAAAAAGGATTCTTACTTGACGGCTTTCCTCGTACTATTGAACAAGCAAAAGCATTAAGTGAAATCATGCAAGAATTAGATAGAAAAATTGATGCTGTTATCAATATAGAGGTACCTGAAGAAGAATTAATGAACCGCCTTACTGGTCGTAGAATTTGCGAAAAATGCGGGCACACTTATCATCTTGTATTCAATCCTCCAAAAGTTGATGGCATTTGTGATATTGACGGTGGTAAATTATACCAACGTGAAGATGACAACCCAGAGACAGTTGCAAATCGTTTAAATGTCAATGTGAAACAATCTAAGCCAATCCTAGAATACTATGATAATGAAAATGTATTGAAAAACATTGATGGTTCAAAAGATATTAACGAGGTTACTTCAAACGTAATCGATATTCTTGAGAATCTAAAATAGTATCAACTTTGTACGGTCTATGTAATGCCAAGAGTATAAACGAAAAAGAGTGACAATGCGATATAGTAATTCATTTTAATTTTGTTGAACTTATTAACAACACTTATAGACTCGTAGGGTTAGAGTTGATCTTAGACGATAACCAACTATTGTAAAAAGGGGGAAGTTAATAAATGGCTAAGCAAGATGTTATTGAATTAGAAGGTACAGTATTAGATACTTTACCAAATGCAATGTTTAAAGTAGAATTAGAAAATGGTCATGAGATTTTAGCTCACGTTAGTGGTAAAATCAGAATGAATTATATTCGAATTCTACCTGGCGACAAAGTAACTGTAGAAATGTCTCCGTATGATTTAACACGCGGAAGAATTACGTATCGTTATAAATAATCGTCACTCCATAATATAGGGAGGTATTAAAATGAAAGTAAGACCATCAGTAAAACCAATTTGCGAAAAATGTAAAGTCATTAAACGTAAAGGTAAAGTAATGGTAATTTGTAGCAATCCAAAACACAAACAAAGACAAGGTTAATAAAGAGAGGTGTAAATAATTATGGCACGTATAGCAGGAGTAGATATTCCACGTGAAAAACGTATTGTTATTTCGTTAACTTATGTATATGGTATCGGTACTACTACAGCTCAAAAAATTGTTGAAGAAGCAAATGTATCTGCAGATACACGCGTTAAAGACTTAACTGATGACGAATTAGGTCGTATCCGTGAAGTAATCGACAATTATAAAGTAGAAGGTGACTTACGTCGTGAGCAAAACTTAAACATTAAACGTTTAATGGAAATCTCATCATACCGTGGTATCCGTCACCGTCGTGGATTACCAGTACGCGGACAAAAAACAAAAAACAATGCTCGTACTCGTAAAGGCCCAGTTAAAACTGTAGCTAACAAGAAAAAATAATAGGTAAAGGAGGCAAATTTTAAATGGCACGTAAACAAGTATCTCGTAAACGTAGAGTGAAAAAGAATATTGAGAATGGTGTAGCACATATCCGCTCAACATTCAATAATACAATCGTAACTATTACTGATGAATTTGGTAATGCTTTATCATGGTCATCAGCAGGTGCACTTGGATTTAAAGGATCAAAAAAATCAACACCATTCGCAGCACAAATGGCATCAGAAACTGCAGCTAAAGCAGCTATGGAACATGGTTTGAAAACTGTTGAAGTTACAGTTAAAGGTCCTGGCCCAGGTCGTGAATCAGCGATCCGTGCATTACAATCAGCTGGATTAGATGTAACTGCAATCCGTGACGTTACTCCAGTACCACATAATGGTTGTCGTCCACCAAAACGTCGTCGCGTATAATATTATCGTTATTGTCGCAAGTCACTGAGAAACACAGTACAATTCAAGTCGACGTAATCAAGGAGGATATTTGTAAATGATTGAAATCGAAAAACCTAGAATTGAAACAATTGAAATTAGTGAAGATGCTAAATTCGGTAAGTTCGTTGTTGAACCACTAGAACGTGGCTACGGTACTACACTAGGAAACTCCTTACGTCGTATCCTACTATCTTCATTACCAGGTGCAGCCGTTAAATACATCGAAATCGAAGGTGTATTACATGAATTCTCAGCAATAGATAATGTTGTAGAAGATGTTTCAACAATTATCATGAACATCAAAAAACTAGCATTGAAAATTTATTCTGAAGAAGATAAAACATTAGAGATTGATGTAAAAGATGAAGGCGAAGTTACTGCAAGTGACATCACACATGATAGTGATGTAGAGATTTTAAATCCTGAGATTAAGATCGCAACAGTATCTAAAGGTGGACATTTAAAAATCCGTCTTGTTGCTAATAAGGGTAGAGGTTACGCATTAGCAGAACAAAATAACACTAGTGATTTACCAATTGGTGTAATTCCAGTGGATTCACTATATTCACCAGTAGAACGTGTTAACTATACTGTAGAAAACACACGTGTAGGTCAAAGTAGTGATTTTGATAAATTAACTTTAGATGTTTGGACTAATGGTTCTATTACGCCACAAGAGTCTGTTTCTCTAGCGGCAAAAATCTTAACTGAACATTTGAACATCTTCGTTGGATTAACTGATGAAGCTCAAAATGCTGAAATCATGATTGAAAAAGAAGAAGATCAAAAAGAAAAAGTACTTGAAATGTCTATTGAAGAATTAGACCTATCTGTACGTTCATATAACTGTTTGAAACGCGCAGGTATTAATTCTGTTCAAGAATTAGCTGATAAATCTGAAGCAGATATGATGAAAGTGCGCAATTTAGGACGTAAATCATTAGAAGAAGTTAAATATAAACTTGAAGATCTAGGTTTAGGTCTTAGAAAAGAAGATTAATATAAAGGAGGTTAACTCATGGGTTACAGAAAATTAGGACGTACATCTGATCAACGTAAAGCGATGTTACGTGACTTAGCTACTTCACTTATTGTAAGTGAGCGTGTTGAAACTACAGAAGCACGTGCAAAAGAATTACGTAGTGTTGTTGAAAAATTAATCACTTTAGGTAAAAAAGGAGATTTAGCATCTCGTCGTCAAGCTGCTAAAACTTTACGTAATGTTGAAATCTTAAATGAAGATGAAACAACACAAACTGCACTTCAAAAATTATTTGGTGAAATTGCTGAACGTTATACAGAACGTCAAGGCGGTTACACTCGTATCCTTAAAGTAGGCCCTCGTCGTGGTGACGGTGCTGAATCAGTAATTATAGAATTAGTTTAATTTAAATACACATACTACTATGTATAAAGCAAATGAGTGCAACGATAATGTTTGCCACATACAAATATTGTCTAGCTCAGAGTACCCCATCAAACTTAATAAATTTTAAAGCGTGAACTCAAATATGATGGGGTGCGCGCTTTTTTTTGTTAGTCCCCCTTAATTCGAAGAATTTAGGGGGACTTATGCAATTGCAAAGCAATAGCGAACCACTGAGCCTTAATTCGAAGAATTTAGGGGGACTTATGCAATTGCAAAGCAATAGCGAACCACTGAGCCTTAATTCGAAGAAGATAAGGAATGCCTTCACGGAGTGGAGACATGAGCAGTTCTAGCTAATCAGCTATTTGTTTATAAATTCATATAAGTTTATTGTTAGGTATCAGTAATTGTTAATCGTGAAATATAATCTTTAGATGTTTAATGGTATCTTTTTGAAGACTCAATAAATGAGATTTAAAAGAAAAATTAGTGAAGAAGAAGTGCTTATTTATTATTTTTCATGTAAAATGATTAAGTATATGATTAATATTTTTGATTTAGGAGATAACTGAAATGGTAACGCAAGCAGAAGAAATAATTAAATTTGATCACGTATCTTTTAAATATAATAGCGATGAACCACTTGCGTTAAATGATGTATCATTTAGCATACCAAGAGGTAAATGGACTTCTATAGTAGGCCACAATGGTTCAGGTAAATCAACGATAGCAAAACTGATGATAGGCATTCAAAAACCTTTTGAAGGCCAAATTTATTTGAACGGTATAAGTATCAATGATGATAACTTAAATGAGTTAAGACAACATATAGGAATTGTATTTCAAAATCCAGAAAATCAATTTGTAGGGTCTACTGTAGAATTTGATGTAGCTTTTGGTTTAGAAAATAATGCGATAACTTACGAAAAGATGCACGAAATTGTACCCAAAGCATTAGCGGATGTAGATATGTTGGATAGAGCCACATATGAGCCGCAATCACTTTCAGGTGGTCAAAAACAGCGTGTCGCAATCGCAGGTGTCTTAGCATTAAATACGGATATCATTATATTAGATGAAGCGACGTCTATGTTAGATCCAGAAGGCAGAACAGAATTAATTTCATTAATTCACCGTTTAAAAGAAGAAAAAGATGTGACAATCATTTCCATCACTCATGATTTATCAGAAGCTATAGATGCGGACCATTTAGTTGTTTTAAACCAAGGTTCCTTATATCAAGCAGGTTTGCCTCAAGTTATTTTTAATAAAGGAGCGGCACTGACACAAATTGGTTTAGATTTACCGTTTGCAATGAGAATGAGCCAACAACTCTTAGGTGTTACTGACTATATTTCTTACGAAAGGTTGGTAAGCAAATTATGACTGTTAAATTTGATCAAGTATCTTATGTTTATCAAAAAGGAACACCTTATGAGCATCTTGCATTGAAAGACATTGTAACCACTTTTGAACAAGGGAAGTATTATGCAGTAATTGGTCAAACAGGCTCAGGCAAGTCTACATTAATTCAGCATATTAATGGACTACTCAAACCTTCACATGGCTCTTTAGAGGTCAATGATGTCCAAATTACACATAAAACTAAAGATAAGTATTTAAAACAAGTACGAAAACGTGTGGGGGTAGTATTCCAGTTTCCAGAATCACAACTTTTTGAAGACTCAGTAGAACGAGAAATATTATTTGGACCTAAAAATTTTAATATGCCACTTGAAGAAGTAAAAGTACGGGCATTTCAATTATTAATCGAATTCGGTTTTAATAGAGATATACTTGAACAATCGCCTTTCCAAATGTCGGGAGGCCAAATGAGAAAAATAGCAATTACTTCTATCTTAGCTATGGATCCAGATATTGTCATATTAGATGAACCCACTGCAGGTCTTGATCCTAAAAGTAGAAATCAAATCATGGAAATGTTAAAGAAACTTCAAGTTGAACAACATAAAACAATCATATTAGTCACGCATGAAATGAATGACGTTGCAAAATATGTTGATGAAGTAAAAATTATTAAGCAGGGCAAATTAGTTGAAAGCTGTTCTCCAAGAAAATTGTTTAATGCAAATGACTATGTTAAAGACATGCACTTGGATGTTCCAGACATCGTTAAATTACAGAGAGACATTGAAGCAAAACATCAAATTAAATTTGACCGTATTGCATTAACCGAATCAGAATTCACTGAGATGTATAAGGAGTGGCAAAAAAATGAGAGATAAGTTTATTATAGGACGTTATCTTCCATTAGACACTTTTGTACATCGTCGTGATCCACGTGCAAAATTAATTTTTGTCTTTTTATTTATTATATTAATATTTTTTGCACATTCATTTTTTACTTATTTATGGTTATTTATAATCATTGTAACCATGATGAAAACTGCTCACATAAAAGCTTGGTTTTTAATTAAGGGGTTAACCCCAATATGGATTTTTCTGATTTTTACCTTTTTAATGCATTTATTTTTAACTAAAGGTGGTATACGGATATTTGAATTCGGTTTTATTTCAATTGATACACATGGTATTTTAGAAGGTATTTATATTGTCTTGAGGTTAATGTTTATCATTATGGTGTCTACAATTATGACTTTAACGACAAGTCCTTTAGATCTTACTGATGCATTTGAAAGGTTATTATACCCATTAAAGTTGATAAAAATACCTGTACATTTACTGAGTATGATGATGTCAATTGCTTTACGTTTTATTCCAACTTTAATGAATGAACTGGATAAAATTATCTTAGCACAGAAATCAAGAGGTTCTGAAATCAGTTCAGGGGGATTAATCAATAGAGTGAGCGCGTTTATACCTTTGTTAATTCCTTTATTTATCTCAGCTTTCCAAAGAGCTGAAGATTTAGCAATTGCAATGGAAGTACGTGGTTATGATACAAACAAACAGCGAACGAGTTTTCGTCAATTAAACTGGCAAAAGTCTGATAGCTTGTTATTGATATCAATAATACCAATAGCAATAATATTATTTGTGTTAAAGTATATGGGAGTGTAAAGGATGGTTCGTGTTTTAGTAAATATTTCGTATCAAGGTAGTCAATTCTTAGGTTTTCAAATTCAAAATAATGGTAGAACGGTACAACAGCAATTTGAAAAAATACTTAAGCGCATGCACAAGCGACATGTTAGAATTCATCCTAGTAGCCGAACTGATCGTGGTGTGCATGCAATAGAGCAATATTTTCATTTTGATTCAGAGCTTAACATTTTACCAGATCAATGGCAGTATGCAATGAATCGGGCATTACCTGATGATATTTTTGTGAAACATGTTTCATTTGTAGATGCGTCATTCCACTGTAGATATGATTGTGTGGGTAAAACTTACCGCTATAAAGTTTATCAATCACCTAATAAAAATCCATTTGAATGTGGTTTGAAAGCACACGTACCTGAAAGTTTAGACTTTGAAAAGATGTCTCAGGCTGCCAGTTTATTTATGGGTACACATGACTTTACTGGTTTTTGTTCTCAAAAAACAGAAGTTGAAAGTAAAGTACGTACTCTATATGAAAGTAGAATCGAAAAAACAGAATATGGTTTTGATTATGTAGTTACTGGTTCAGGGTTTTTATATAATATGGTACGTGTGTTAGTTGCATTTTTAATTGGTGTGGGTAAAGAGAAATTTCAGCCTGAGTCAGTTCCACAATTATTAAAAGCGAAAGATCGCAATAAAGTTCCGTTTACTGCACCAGCAGAAGGATTATATTTGGAACATATATACTTGTCTCCCGAAGCACTCATAAGTGATTTTGGTGAAGACATAAAAATATATCAAAAAAAATCCACACAAAATAGGTAAATTACATTGACAAAACACCATAAAAATTATACGATAACTAACGGTATTGTTTTATATCACCCCACGATAAGCCCCGGAATCTTATTGTGTAACAAGATATAGAAGCACGTAGAAATTATAAATTAACAAAATAAATGCATTTAAGTTTAAATATCATTTCAATTAGACAAGAAACATTTATTTATTCTAGGAGGACAATTATATGCGTCAAACATTTATGGCTAATGAAGCAAACATTGAGCGCAAATGGTATGTTATTGATGCTGAAGGTCAAACACTTGGTCGTTTATCATCAGAAGTAGCTGCTATTCTACGCGGTAAAAATAAAGTAACTTATACACCACACGTTGATTCAGGTGATTATGTAATTATCATCAACGCTGCTAAAATTCAATTCACTGGTAATAAAGAACAAGACAAAATGTATTACCGTCACAGTAACCACCCAGGCGGAATCAAATCAATCTCTGCTGGTGAGTTAAAAGCTAAAAACCCAGAACGTTTACTTGAAAACTCAATTAAAGGTATGTTACCAAGCACACGTCTAGGTGAAAAACAAGGTAAAAAATTATTTGTATATGGTGGCGCTGAACATCCACACGCTGCACAACAACCAGAAAACTACGAGTTACGTGGTTAATTAAAAGGAGGAAATTACATTGGCACAAGTTGAATATAAAGGCACAGGCCGTCGTAAAAACTCAGTAGCACGTGTACGTTTAGTACCTGGCGAAGGTAACATTACTGTTAACCACACTGATGTACGTAGCTACTTACCATTCGAATCATTAATCTTAGACTTAAACCAACCATTTGATGTTACAGAAACTAAAGGTAACTATGATGTATTAGTTAACGTTCACGGTGGTGGTTTCACTGGACAAGCACAAGCTATCCGTCACGGTATCGCACGTGCTTTATTAGAAGCAGATCCTGAATATAGAGGTTCATTAAAACGCGCTGGATTACTTACACGTGACCCACGTATGAAAGAACGTAAAAAACCAGGTCTTAAAAAAGCTCGTCGTTCACCACAATTCTCAAAACGTTAATATATCAAATACTGTGGCGAATACGATTCACCTACAGATTTGTACATTAATTGCTTAAGTAATTGGTGTTTATATAGCAACAATATTTCTAACTTCCCATATTTGTATGGGAAGTTTTTTTTGATTTATAAAATATTAAAAAAACAAACTTTGCTACTTTTAAAATTCAAAGCATTTGGTTTACTTTAGTAAGTTCAGTTAGTATGAAGTATAATAAAGTAAAAATGGTATTAGAGGTTATACATATGGCATTCAATAAATTAAAACATCTCTTGAAGCAATTGGTTTTCGTGTTAATATTTATTTTTTTAGCTAGTATTATCGTTTTGACTTTGAATCAACTGTTTAACAAAACCCACATTAAAAACATGTCTAACGAGACATCGATTCCTACATTTTATTTGCATGGTTTTGCCGGTACAGCTAATTCAGAAAAATACATGGTTAATTCAGCAGTGCAAAATAATATTACAAATGACGTTGTTGAGGCCAAAGTTTCATCAAATGGAAAGGTGACATTTAATAAAAATATAGTTAACAATATGAAACGTCCGATTATAAAAATCATTTTTGAAGATAATGAAGAAAAAGATTTAGAAAAAGATGCGCAATGGATTAAAAATGTTATGATTGCTTTTAATGCAAAATATCATTTTAAAAAATTCAATTTTGTAGCTCATTCTATGGGAAATCAATCATTTAGTTACTATATGTTAAAGTATGGTGATGATAGTGCCTTACCTAAGTTAAATAAGCAAGTGAGTTTAGCTGGAAACTTTAACGGGGAAGTGGATATCAATGGTTTGGACTTAAATATATATTTAGATAAAAATGGCAAACCTAGCAGGATGTTAAAAGCATATCGAAATTTATTATCTATGCAAGCGCACTATCCTAAAAATGCTGAAGTGCTTAATATTTATGGAGATTTAAAAGACGGAACCCATTCTGATGGTAGAGTTACAAATGTATCTTCAGAATCGTTAAGGTATCTCTTGTCAAATCACGTTAAAACTTATAAAACATACAAAGTATATGGACCAAAAGCAGAACATAGTGAGCTCCATGATAATAAAAAAGTTACAGATCAAATGAATGCATTTCTTTGGGGCTTATAAATGAAAAAGATAACTCTATGATTTTAGAATTATCTTTTGTACAGTTTTGAATCCATGTTATTTACTCATTCTAAAAGGCTTAAAATGTATTATTTTCAGCTGCTAATAATTGTAGTAAGTTTTTGCGATTTGCTTCACCATATACATGTGGCTGTATCATCATTTCATCTGCATTATATTGATTTGCGATAGCTTTAAGTTGAGTGAAAACTTCATTTGGCAAACCACTGATAACACGTGCTTTATTTTGATGCATTTTTTCTATTTCTCTAGTGGATGGCTGTCTTTGTTGCGCAAATGTAATTGATGGATAATGACTAGGTTGTTTTAAATAATTAATGCGTAATAGCCATTGATGAAAAGCTTGTTCTAACTCTTTGATTTTTTGAATGTCATTTGCTGTGATGACAAAAGTTGAAATAATAACATAAGGTGTTCGGTTTGGATGAAGTTCTGAAAATAGCTTACGATAAACAGCGATAGATTGTTTAACTTTATTTTTATTTTTCCCCATTAAAGCGGTGACAAAAGGTAAGCCGTGTTGTGCAGCGAGTTCAGCGCTATTTTGACTTGTGCCTAATAAATGCATATTAGGTTGCGTTGGGATTAAAGGCGTGGCGTATAATCCAGGAAATCTTTGCTTTTGAATGTCATCATTAAAATAGTTTGTTAGATCCACAATTTGTGTTTCAAAATCAATGTTAGCTGTTTTGTTTTCATTTAACGCTTGATTTACATTTTTAAAACTGAAAGAGCGGCCAATGCCTAAATCTACTCTACGAGGGTGACGTCCTTCTAATATTTTAAAGACTTCTGCTATTTTATAAGCACTATAGTGGGGGAGCATAACGCCACCACTGCCAATGCGTATCGAAGTCGTATTTTCTAACAAAGCCATCATAATCATTTCTGGAGCACTAGAAGCAACTGACAATACTTTGTGATGTTCAGCAACCCAAAATCGATAAAAACCTAATGATTCAGCAAGTTGAGCTAATTCAACAGAATGATTTATCGCTTGAGTGGTGTTACTACCTTCAAATATTGGGACATAGTCTAATATACTTAATCGCATGTTTACATTCTCCTTCATTACAATCATTTAAGTGCTCTATTCTGTTTATCATAACATGTGGACAAAATATCAAATAAGCGATTTGATTGATTGCATCACCTCATCACTATAAAATAGAAGAAAAGATGAAATGGAGGCAAAATAATGAAAACAGAAAGCATTGTATTAGCAAAACGTCCAGAAGGTATACCTTCAGATGATGTATTTAGATACGAAACTGTTGAAATAGATGAGCCTAGTAAAGATGAGATTCAAATTGAAGCGATATATATTTCGGTAGATCCATATATGCGTGGCAGAATGGATGATAGTAAATCTTATATTCAACCATTTCAATTGGATGAACCATTGGCAGGTCATATTGTTGGAAAAGTAATACAATCCAATGCTGATGGTTTTGAACAAGGCGATTATGTTGTAGGTATGCTACCTTGGCAAAAACACACAAATGTATCAGCACAAAGCGTTACGAAAATTACCCAGCGAGACATTCCACTATACTTATATCTTAGCGTACTAGGTATGACTGGCCAAACAGCATATCACGGATTGCTAAAAATTGGACAACCAAAAGAAGGGGAAACAGTTGTTGTATCTGCAGCTTCGGGAGCTGTGGGTTCAGTAGTTGGTCAAATTGCTAAACTCAAAGGTGCTCGTGTAGTTGGTATTGCAGGTGGAACAAGTAAAACGGAATATTTAACTGATCAATTAGGATTTGATGCTAGCGTAGATTATAAAGCTGATAACTTCTCAGAGCAATTAGCTCAAGCGGTGCCTGATGGTGTAGATGTTTATTTTGAAAATGTTGGTGGACACATTGCAGATGAAGTTATGAAACACTTAAATCAATTTGCTAGAATTCCAGTATGTGGAGCGATTTCTGGTTATAATGATAAGGGTATTGAGCATGGTCCACGGATTCAACCAATTTTAATAAAATCACAAGCACTTATGAAAGGGTTTGTTGTGGCTAATTATGCAGACGACTTTAAACAAGCTAGTCAGCATCTTGCACAGTGGGTAAATGAAGACAAAATAAAAACAAAAACTTCAATCGTAGAAGGATTTGAAAACGTGCCTAATGCATTTAGAAATTTATTTACTGGAGACAATTTTGGTAAACAAGTGGTTCAAGTATCAGATAATTTATAACTAAAGGAGATGCACATATGAAAGCAATTGGTGCAGACAAACCGTTTACATTAGATGAGGGTAATCAATTTTATGAAATGGATATAGAGACGCCAAAACCTCAGCAGCGTGAGTTATTAGTACGTTTAACAGCTATTAGCGTTAATCCAGTAGATACGAAAATTAGACAATCGTCTATAAATGAGTCGCCAAGAATTCTAGGTTATGATGCTGTAGGCATTGTAGAAGATTTGGGTGAAGATGTTAAACAATTTAAAATTGGAGATGAAGTTTATTACTCAGGCTCACCATCATATCAAGGCTCAAATCAGACCTATCAACTTGTTGATGAACGCTTAGTAGCATTAAAGCCAAGTAATATTAGTGATACAGAAGCGGCAAGTTTACCATTAACTGGCTTAACAGCATCAGAGACACTTTTTGATGTTTTTAATATTTCTAAAAATCCTGAAGAAAATAAAGGTAAATCCTTATTAATAATTAATGGGGCAGGTGGCGTAGGTAGTATCGCGACACAGATAGCAAAATATTACGGATTACATGTCATCACCACTGCATCACGTGATGAAACGTATAATTGGTCAAAATCATTAGGTGCGGACATCGTGTTGAATCATAAAAATAATTTGACAGATGAATTTAAAAAATATGAAATTAGTGAAGTAGATTATATTTTTTGTACTTTTGATACGGACTTATATTATGAAAAAATGATTGAACTTGTAAAACCACGTGGTAAAATTGCGACAATTGTTGCTTTCAATCATGAGCAAGATTTGAATTTACTAAAGCCTAAAAGCATAACCTTTACTCATGAATATATGTATTCAAGACCTTTGAATCAAACAGAAGATATGGCTATTCACGGTACGTATCTAAAAGACATCACTGATAAAGTAGAATCTGGTGATTATCAACCAACAGCAAATGAAGTGTTAAAAGGATTAACAGCAGATAATATTTTTGAGGCGCATAGAAAAATGGAAAATCATAGAATGGTCGGTAAATTGGTTATTTCAATTTAACAAAAGTGAAAAGTATTCTTAACGAAAACACTGTTAGTTATATATAAATTATTGTTAAATCATATGTGATATGCCAAAGCGATTTGATTAAATTAAGAGCTTTCAAGGAGCAAATGCAGTCAAATTATTATATTTGATTGTTATTTTGCTCCTTTATTTTTTCAACATAACCGTCTATCACATGTTCGGTATCATCATTTTCACTTTTGAATATATGTGCGTCTTAAAATAAAAGTTATATATAAATTAAAATGTTAAATGCAATTAAATTCATAAATTACGCATATTAGCACGATGTAAGGGTATATGTGACACATAAAGTAAAGGGAGAGTGTCATGTTAATATGCGATTTAGAAAATTAACAGTGGTTTTTTGGGTAGCGTTAACGATTTGTACGCTATTTGTTATATATGGAGCAATTGCGCCTAAACAATTGGAATCGGTTACACAAGCAATTACCAATTTTATTGCAGTAAATTTTGGATGGTATTATTTACTATTAGTATTAGCCATTTTAGTTGTATCTATCTATTTATTATTTTCTAGATATTCAACAATAACTTTAGGTCAAGAGGGAGAAGACCCAGAATTTTCACTTAAATCATGGTTTGCAATGTTATTTAGTGCAGGTATGGGGATAGGCTTAGTATTTTGGACAACAGCTGAACCCATCAGTCACGCATTTACTTTAACACCGATACATAAAGCAGGAACACAAACTGCTATAAATGAAGCGATGCAGTTTTCATTTTTTCACTGGGGTATACATGCGTGGGCAGTGTACGGAATTGTTGGACTCGTGTTTGCGTACTTTAATTTTCATAAAGGATATCCTGGATTAGTTAGTGCTACATTAAGACCCATTTTGGGTGAAAAAATGATGCGAGGCCCAATAGGTGGCGCAATCGATGTGCTTGCAATTATTGCCACAGTAACTGGTGTTGCTGCGACATTAGGTTTTGGTGCATTACAAATTAATGAAGGGTTGAATTTCTTATTTAAAATACCTTCTAATTTTGGTACACAAGTTGTGATTATCGTTATAGCTACAGTGTTATTTACCTGGTCTGCTTGGTCCGGTATTGATAAAGGCATTAAAAACTTAAGTAATATTAATATGTTTTTAGCTTTTGTAGTTTTGATCGCATTATTTTGTGTCGGTCCTACGTTAAACATTTTAAATATGTTTACGAATTCATTGGGTGATTATATTGCTAATTTCTTTAATATGAGTTTACGTATCCCACAAGCAGGTGGAGAGAAATTCCAATGGTTACAACAGTGGACAATCTTCTACTGGGCATGGTGGGTTTCTTGGGCGCCATTTGTTGGTATATTCATTGCTCGGGTTTCTCGAGGTAGAACAATTAAAGAATTTATTTTAGGTGTACTTTTTGTACCAGCACTTGTTTGTTTTTTATTCTTTGCAGTATTCGGGGCATCTGCAATTTATTTACAGCAAAATGGTATTGCCAACATTGCTAAAGAGGCAACTGAAACTGCAACATTTGCAACGCTTGAGCATTTCCCATTAGGATTTTTACTCAGTATTATCACGCTCATTGTAATTATGATTTTCTTTGTTACTTCAGCAGACTCAGCAACTTACGTGCTTGGTATGTTGAGTTCTAAAGGTAGTATAAACCCATCCGGTATAGTAAAAGTAAGCTGGGGGATTATTTTAGCTTTATTTGCGATGATTATGATTTATACAGGTGGTACACAATCAATACAAAATTTATTAATCATTGCAGCTTTGCCTTTTTCAATCGTCATTATCTTTATGATTTGGTCACTATTCAAATCATTATCAATTGAAAAACCGCGTCCTAGCAATAAATTACTTGTTTCTGATGAAAAGTATTTACAATATCGAAAATCAAATCAAGATCATGAAAAAAATACCTAATTACAAATGCATCATGGCAGTGATTAAAATTATTTTACCAAATACATTATAATTTCAATTTAAAATGTTTTTACGTTTATTTAACGGGGTATAAAGATGTATGACATGTACATATAATTTGACTATAGGAGGTGTCATACGAGGTGAAGCGAATTAAAAATTTTATACTAGGTCTATTAATCGTAGTCATCGTTGGTTTTTTACTATTTATGTATATCAAAGATTCTAGAATTAGTGAGTACCAGGACTACTTCAAGCAATTTAATTGGTTTGAACCAACGTTAATTGGCTTAGCAGCTCTATTGATTTTAATAGGTCTAATACTTGTATTTAGCTTGTTTAAACCTACGTATAGAAAACCTGGACTTTATAAAGACTATGAAGATGGACATATTTATGTATCGAGAAAAGCAGTTGAAAAATCTGCATACGATACACTTGTAAAATATGACCAAATTCGTCAACCAAATGTTATAGCGAAATTATATAACAAGAAAAAGAAATCACATATTGCTTTAAAAGCTGATTTCTTTGTTCCGGGTGATGTTCAAGTTGGTTCATTAACAGAAGAAATAAGAAATGACATTAAACAAAATGTTGAGCATTTCACTGAATTACCAGTTTCAAAATTAGAGGTTAACGTTAGAGATCAAAAAGCCTCAGGCAAACGTGTGTTGTAAGGGAGGGTTATCATGGCTAACAATAATAACCAACAAAGACAAGATTCTACACAAGAAGTTGTTGATTTTTTCAAAACATTTAAATGGAGAATAATTGGATTTTTAGCATTTCTAATTATCGCTATATTATTTTTAACGTTAGGTTTCTGGAGTACAATATTAATTATCGTTTTATGTTTAATTGGTATTGGTATTGGGTATACTAAAGACCGTAAGCAAGATTTTTTAAATTTCTTAAATCGATGGAGTTAATTAATTTAAATAGTATATTATTAATTTTAAAATCTTATATAACAAAGGAGAATTAATTATGGCAGTAGATAACAATAAAGCAAAACAAGCATATGATAACCAAACTGGAGTAAACGAAAAAGAGCAAGAAAAACAACAACAGCAGCAACAACAGCAACAAGAACCAGAATTCACAAATAAGTTAACGTTCTCAGACGAAGTTATTGAAAAAATTGCTGGTATTGCCGCACGCGAAGTAAATGGTATTTTAGAAATGAAAGGCGGCTTCGTTGATAACATTTCTAGTTCATTCGGAAGCAGCAACAATGTAACACAAGGTGTTAGCGTTGAAGTAGGCGAAAAACAAGCTGCAGTTGATTTAAAAGTTATTTTAGAATATGGTGAATCTGCACCTAAAATTTTCCGCAAAGTAACAGATTTAGTTAAAGAACAAGTAAAATATATTACTGGTCTTGAAGTTGTAGAAGTGAATATGCGTGTTGAAGACGTGATGACTAGAAAAGAATGGTCACAAAAAAATGAAAAAAGCCAAAATTCAAGCAACGAAAATAAAGGCTTACAATAACACATAATTTAAAAAATACCGGTAAAGGTAATCCTTTACCGGTATTTTTTGTATATATATTGTGTATATTTATTTCTGATGTAAAGGATTGTCAACTTTAATATAGGTATAGTAATCCGCTTCATCAGTCAGACGCATGGTTGTAACACATTTATAATCTATTTTGGGTGCCAATAGGATTGATTTTATATTTTTCACGCGTTGTTGGTCATCTATATCGTTTGCAATATCATTTAATTTAGCAATTAAAATATCTCGAATCAATTGCCAAAGTTGCTTTTCAAAATTAGAATCTTCACTTGATTTTGTAATACTGACAATTAATTCACCGAGATGATTTTGAATACTTGAATAAAAGACTTTATTAAATACTGTTTGAGGTTGATCAGATAAAATTAAAGATTTTTCATGAAAACTTGCAGTACTATAACCCATCTTATTCAAGCGTATGCGATCGATACGTAACCCCTCAAAATCACGTATATAAAGCCAATCTAATCGTCCATCTTCACTAAATGTAGCGATTGAATTTTGTAAATGTGCTTCAAGGGCGATACCGTATTTCACATACAGAGGAATCGTGATATCTATTAAGGCTTGACCGTATTGATTTATCCAAGATAAAGCAGCGATTTCAAAGGTCGGAAACTTATTTTTTTCTTTATATTTGTTAATTAACGAAACAATTAATGGTTCATTATTATATATAGTTGAACTAACTAACGCTGAAGGGATGATAGGTGTAGTTTCATTTTTAATTAAATGATAAATATTGGTTCTAAATAATGTACCTAGTTGTTCACTTCTTTTAGTTCTGGTAGTGACTTTGTCCAATGAATTATAAAAATGAATACCAGCAAGTTCATCTATAGTATCAGCGTTTATATGCTTAAATAATGAATCTTTTTGTTTTATATCATTAAGGATATGTGTTACTTGTGGACCATTTATTGTAGTTTGCTCAGATAATGTTCTAATCTCACCAGTAATATGAACATTGGTTGATAACTTGATATGAGGTGACTTTTTAGGATATTTGGGCATTAAAGTTCTAAATGATAATCCTGCGTAATAAGATTGTTGATAATCAATTGGTATCAATCGCTTTGTTTTTAATTCTTCTTTATATTCTTGTAATAAGATATGGTCGTATTGCCATGGATGGACGACCATAACGTAATATTGATTAACTTGATCATGACCAACATGATTCATAACAGCTGCTTCTAACCCTTCAAACAATCTAAAAAGTAAATCATTTTCTTCTTCAATATAAGTCTGAGCTTTTGCTATTGATTTATGTATTAAAATAAATTGTAAGGATATGGCATTACCAAATTCGGCTGAATAATTAATTACAGTTTCTGGTGTCATTCCTTTACGTAATTTAGCACCCGGATGAATTGGGTGACCTTCAATAACAAACTGTTCAGAACTCAAATAACTGTCCTCTGCATTCATGATTAATTCATATAAGCTTTTTTTATTGTTCTCTAATGTATATGCTTGATAACTTAATGCAATGGCCATATTTGTGACACTGTTGTTCAAATCTTCATAAAATTGTGTACTAGCTTCATTATCTAGCTCTGGTGATATCGTTAAAATAATATTTAATATTTCATTTGGATGTTGGACTCTATTGTAATTTCCGTTGTCTTCAATATAAAATGGTCCTTGAACGTCTAGACGATCAAATGCATGATTTCCTGTAATCGTTGCATATAGCGTCTTATTAACTTTCGGGAACGCAATGGATAACAATTTGCTGTTTGCTGGTAAGTGCACAATGTTCAAATCTTGGTTAGAAATAATCTTACTGTAACTCCGACTGTCTATTAAATTTTCTCTATGTAATGAAGAAATTAATCTTTGAGATATTTTATCTCGACTTTCTAAAAGCATATTTAAAAACAATTGTGCCCATTGTTCATTGATTGATAATAAATAATCAAATGCATGTTGTTCATCATTGTTCATTTTATTTGATAAATTGTTGTTAATACTTTTTGAATTCATAAAGCACCTCTAAATATTATTTTACAAAAGTATAGGATATTTGTATAATCCATAATATCGATAATGATAATTATTATCAATTAAAAAGTCGGGTGAAAATATGGCAAAGTACTTTTTTTCAAGTTCTTTCCTATTGTTTTTAGGAAATTGGATTGGACATATCACTTTAAATTGGTATGTGTATTCGTTATATCATAACGCAATTTATCTTGGACTGATTAATTTTTTCCGCCTTGTACCTATTTTGCTCATAAGTGTATGGGCTGGTGCAATAGCAGATCGATATAATAGGGGGAAACTACTGAAAATAACTATCTCTTCCTCTTTTCTACTTACCACTTTACTGTGTGTCTTAATCTTTCAAGATTGGGATATACCGATTGTAGTATTTTTATTATATTCTTTGGGTAGAGGTATGATGAGTGCAATAGAAACACCAGTACGTCAATCTGTGCTACCAGATTTGTCGAAACGCTTAACAACAACTCAGGTGGTTTCGTACCATTCATTTATTATTAATATTTGTCGATCAATAGGTCCTGCTATAGCTGGTTTAGTAATGGCAAACTATAACGCACAAATAAGTTTCAGTATACAAGCGATATGTTACTTAATATCTCTGATACTATGTTTGCCTCTAAAGTTTGAACAACCGCATTATAATGAAGTGGAAAAACAAATGAGTATTAAATTTGTTTTTGAATATTTTAAGGATAATAGCGTGGGTACAAGGATATTTGTAACATCTTTGTTTATCATGGCTAGTGGTTTTACATATACTTCACTATTACCAGTTTTAACAGATAAGACGTTCCCTGAACAAGTCACGATGTTTGGGACAGCGATGACATGTTGCGCAATAGGTGGAATTATTGCGACGATGATTTTACCTAATTTATTAGAAAATATTCCTATGGTGAAGATGTATTATTATAGTTCGATATTATTTGGCGTCTCTTTGTTAGGCAGTATTAGCCAGAATACGATATTATTTTTTATTTCAATATTCTTAATCGGTCTGTTCAGTCAATGGGCGCGTACAACCAATAGGATTTATTTTCAACATCGTGTTAAATCAGAGCATCGAGGGAAGGTATTAAGTGTTGTAATGATGGATAGGGGAATGATTCCTTTAGGTGCTATGATCATGAGTTTTTTAACAGAATATATAGGTGTTATTGAAACATTTATAATTATGGGATTAAGCACCTTAACGATTGCATTAATATTTGGCATGATTAACAGACAAAGAAGAAACGGAGGCAATGTTGTATGATGCATCATTTATGGAAATCAGCAGATTTAAATATTCAATATCGCATGTTTAATGCGATTCTTAAAGAACATATTTTTCCAGAGAAAATGTTTTTTAAATCTTTTGATAACTGCGTAGAACTACAATATAAAGGACAAGCATTAGCTGTTAACTATATCAGAAAGAGTCCGTTAATGCGTTATGTTTTTGAGGGTGAGCTACGTTATATTAAAGGTGATGCAAGTGTCACTATTAAAACTTTGGAACAATTACTTGAAATATTAACAAATCAATTTGATATTCCTATTAGCGCTAGACTAACTGCAGAGTTACAATCAAGCCGAGAAGGTTTAGCGATGAGTTATGAAAATTTTAAGCATAGACAATCTAACATTCGTGATAGTTTGAAATTTTCAAGAATGCCTAGGACCATCAACTTTTTTACATGGCTTCAACATATGAAAGAAAATAATGGTGTAAATGATTTAATTTATTCTGAAAGTCTTGTAGAGGAAGGCCATCCTACGCATCCTTTAACTAAAACAAAGCTGCCATTAACGAAAGAAGAAGTTAAATTATATGCGCCGGAATTTGAAAAAATTATTCCATTGAAAATTATGCTTATTCATAAACAATTTTGTATAGCAACTGCGATGGAAGGTGATGAACAATATATCATCAATCAAGTCATTCCTGAATATAAAGATAAAATAAAAGTATTTCTAGCTTCACATGATTTAGAATTAGCAGATTATCGCATTATACTTGTACATCCATGGCAATATGAAAATGTTATTCCACAACAATTTGGTCATTGGATAGAAACACAACGTCTTTTAGCGACGCCTTTTGACATAGAATCCAAAGCAACATTGTCTTTTAGAACAATGGATTTGCTCGATAAATCTTTTCATGTCAAGTTACCAATCAATGTACAGGCGACAAGTGCAGTGAGAACTGTTTCATCAGTCACCACCGTTGATGGCCCGAAATTAAGTTATGAGTTACAAGATATGATGGATGTATATCCTCAATTGAAAGTCGCTATGGAGCCCTATGGTTTACATGCTGATACAGATGAAGATAGCGCACGACAATTAGCTTGTATCGTGCGCTATCAGCCACAAATTTCAAACACTGGTCTCACGATAGTAACAGGAAGTTTAGTCAACAGAAACCCTGTAGATAATCAAATTATTGTTGATAGTTATATAGAATGGCTTGGTTTAAAAGTAAGCAAAGCTTCAATTAAAACATTTATTAGTAATTATGCATTAACGCTTATAAAACCATTAATAGCGTATATCCAAGATTATGGTATTGCTTTAGAAGCACATATGCAAAATACCATTGTTCATTTGGATCAAGAATTTAAAATGGAATTTTTGATTAGAGATTTAGGAGGCTCAAGGATTGATTTAAATACGTTGAGGGGCCGATTACCTAACATTAATATTACTAATAAAAGTTTAATAGCTGAAAATATTGAAGCGGTAATCGCAAAATTCCAACATGCAGTCATTCAAAATCAAATGTCAGAACTAATCCATCATTTTACACAATATGAAGATATTGAAGCAGATGAATTATTTGAACTTGTGCGTGAAGCTGTTGAACAATCTATTGACCCTCAAAAAGCACATGCGCAAATATTACGACAAACCTTATTTGGATCCAAGATTAATGTAAAAGCATTGTTACGCATGAGAATGGAAGGTAAGGTTAAAAATTATTTAACTGTAGATTTAGATAACCCTTTAAGTAAAGAGGTGTAATTATGGCAAAGATCAAAGTAAATCTTTCTAAAATTAAGTACAATGCCATGACTTTAAGTGCGCTTTTAAATCAGCACCATATTGATTTTACACCTGTGATTAAATGTGTGGCTGGCGATGAAAAAATCGTTGAAATGTTTAAAAATATTGGCATTACACATGTTGCAGACGCAAGAATCAGTAATATTCAAAAAAGTACAGATAAAGCAATGTCTTATACATTAATTAGAAATAGTAACCGTAATGAATTAGAAAATTTAGTTCATTACGTTGACACGAGTATTCAAACTGAATTGGCAACAATACGACAAATCAATGAAATCGCAAGTAATTATGATGTGAAACATAATATATTGTTAATGGTTGATTGGAAAGATGCTAGAGAAGGTGTGTTGACTTACGATGTGATTGATTATATTAAAGAAATTATTAACATGCATCATATCTATCTTAAAGGATTGGCTTTTAATTTTATGTGTTTTAATGCAATTGCTCCGACTGAAGAAGATGTTAAGCTGATTAATCAATTTATAACTTCAATCGAGGAAGTCATGCATATGCAATTCGATGTTATCTCAGGTGGCAACTCTAGTATGCTATTACAAATGCTTTATAATGACTTAGGGAAAATTAACGAATTAAGGATCGGAGAAACTTTATTTAGAGGCATTGAAACGACGACGAATCGTTCATTTGATACTTTATATCAAAATGCCATCATTTTAGAGACAGAAATTGTGGAAATTAAGCCACGTATTAACGTAAATGATGGTCAACATTATTTACAAGCAATTGTAGATATAGGAAATTTAGACACAGACGTCAACGATATTCAACCATTACATCATCAAGTGAAAGTTTTGGGTGCAACGAGCGATCACCTTATGATGGATTTGTTAAATAATGAACATTATCATATTGGAGATAAAATTCAGTTTAGCCTAGGTTACAAAGCTTTAGCGCAAAGTATGTTTGTGCCTAATTTACCAAAAGACTATAAGCGTGATGATATCATTGAAAAAATGTGTTATCCCCAAATTAAGGGAATATTGAATAAAATTTGATTTTTATCAAGTTTTAATAAAAAAATTATTGACATTGAGAATCGTTATCAATAAAATTAGATGTGTAATGATACATATCTAAGGAGTGAAAACGATGAAGCAAAGATCTAAATGGATGGGTCTGTTATTAATTACAGTAACGCTTATCTTGCTAGCGGCTTGCGGTAAGGTTAGTGACAATGGTTCTGACCAATCTAAAAATGACGACAAAAGTAAAAACGGCACAACGATAAAGCATGATGGGGGAACAACGAACATTGATAAAAAACCTAAACGTGTAGTTGCACTTGAGTTTTCATTTGTTGATGCATTGGCTGCATTAGATATTAAACCGGTTGGTGTGGCAGATGATGGAAAAAAAGAGAGGATTTTAGCACCGATTCGTGAAAAAATAAGTGATTATCAATCAGTGGGTGCACGTAAACAACCAAATTTGGAAGAAATTAGTAATCAGAAACCAGATTTAATTATTGCAGATAGCAACAGACATAAGGGTATACAAAAAGATTTAGAAAAAATTGCCCCAACGATTATGTTACCAAGCTTTGATAGTGATTATAAAGATAACCTAGATGCTTTTAAAACAATTGCTAAAGCTACAGGTGAAGAAGATAAAGGAAAAGAGAGACTAAAAAAACATAATGAGTTAATGGATAAATACAAGAAAGAAATAACAATGGATAAATCACAACCAGTATTAGCGACAGTCATTGCCAAATCTGGTTTGCTCGCACATCCAGAAAACACATATGTTGGTGAATTATTGAAAGAATTAGGCTTTAACAACGCGCTTAATAAAACTGAAACAGATAACCTATCTAAATATTTGAAAGGACCATATTTACAACTAAATTCAGAAGTGCTTTCAGATATTAATCCAGGACGCATGTTTATCATGGTGGACAAGGGAAAAAATGATCCAAACTTGAAAAAACAAGAAGAAGAACCAGTTTGGCAAAGTTTAGATGCTGTTAAAAATGATAGAATTGCAGTTGTAGATAGAAATACTTGGGCTCGTGCACGAGGCATCATTTCTTCTGAAGAGATAGCTAAACAATTAGTAGAGATTTCAAAAGATGAAAAAAATGATAAACAACAAAAGTAAGGTGAACGGTAAATGACTAAGTCTAATAGCATTAACCAAACCAAAACTGAAGATAAGAAACATAATAAACGCACAGCACTCACATTTATTGTGAGTGTGTGTGCGCTTTTTGTGATTATTTATTTTAACTTAAGTGTAGGAGCATCTCATATTACATTAAATGATTTTAATGATTATTTTTTAACGCATTCACATACTAAACAAACATTTTTAATACATAATGTACGAATCCCAAGAATGTTAGCAGGATTATTCATAGGTGCAGCGCTAGGGTTAGCAGGATTGTTAATGCAAGCAATGACTAGAAATCCATTGGCTTCTCCTCAAATATTTGGCGTAAATTCTGGCGCATCTTTCGTGATTGTATTGATTACTATGATCATGCCTTCATTGTCGACTTATGCCACGATATTCGCTTTTATAGGTGCATTTATAGGAGGGCTTACGGTTTATGCATTATCTGGCTCAACAAAAGGGATGACACCCATTAAGTTAGCGCTTGCTGGAATGGCTATCCATTTATTTTTTTCAAGCATGACACAAGGCATTATCTTATTAAATGAAGATGCTACATCAACGGTAATGTTTTGGTTAGTAGGGTCTTTATCGTCGATTACATGGACGCAAGTTTTAGGTATCTTGCCGTGGTTGATACTTGCATTTATTTGTACAATTATCATTTCTAAACAATTGACAATCATGGAATTAGGTGAAGATTTAGCAACTTCATTAGGCCAAAATGTTAAATTAATAAGAATGATTATTGGTATCTTAGTTATTGTACTGGCAGGTACTTCTGTTTCAATAGCAGGTCCAATCGGTTTTGTAGGTTTGATTGTACCGCATATCGTTAAACATTATATTAAAACTGATTATAGATTAATGGTTCCTTTAACAATAATTATCGGCGCAAATTTATTATTATTATCTGACGTTTTAAGCAGATTGATTGCCTTTCCTTTTGAATCACCTGTAGGCATAGTAACGTCATTTATAGGTGCTTTTTATTTCTTAGCATTTACAATAAAAGGGGTGAGAAGGCTATGATGAGACCATTCATATTTCGATATTCGCTTGTCACAGTATTGTTATTGATTGCGTCGATTGCGTCTCTTTCCATAGGTGCTGTATTCATCAATCCGTTCGAAGCAGTAAGTAGCCTTTTTACACAAAATAATTTTATTATTAACGAATATAGAGCACCAAGAATGTTTTTAGCATTAATTGTAGGTAGTAGCCTTGCCATTTCTGGCGCATTAATACAGGGCGTTGTAAGAAATGCGCTAGCTTCCCCTGATGTGATTGGTATTACCAAAGGTGCAAGTTTATCTGCTGTTACAATTATCATGTTATTTCCATCAGCGCCTTTATTCATATTGCCGTTTGGCTCTTTTGCAGGTGCATTAATTATCAGTATGATTTTAACTATATTAATATCAAAATTTAATGTAAAAGGTTCTAAGTTAGCGCTAATTGGTTTAGCGATAGGTGCGATATGTACAGCAATCGTGCAATATATGCTCATACGTAACCCCCTTGATGCTAATACGGCATTAGTTTGGCTGACAGGTAGCTTATATGGTCATAGTATGTCAAATGTGTGGGTGATATTACCTTGGTTTATTGTTGCATTACCAGTGATATTTTATTATTGTCATCAACTAGATATTTTAACATTAGGTGATGATATAGCGATTGCACTCGGAGCAAAAGTGAAAAAAGTAAAGGCAATACTTTTATTTTTAGCTGTTATTCTAGCAGGCGCTTCAATATCTGTTGTTGGGGGTCTAAGCTTTTTAGGACTTATTGCACCTCATATGGCTAGACAGTTAGTTGGTCACAAGCACAAACATATTACATTTATGTCTGGTTTGTTAGGCGCTTTAATTTTAATGATAAGTGACAGCCTAGCAAGAGGTATTCACCCGCCAATTGATATTCCAGTTGGTGTTATCGTCGCTATTGTTGGTGTGCCTTATTTTCTGTTTTTATTAAGAAAATTATAAATTTAATATATAAAAGATTGAAAAAGAAAACGCTTTCATTTAAAGTAGAGGCTGAGAAACAATAGATTCGTACTAGCCTCATTGCACATTGACAGTAAATGACTGAGCTGAAAATAAAAGTCCACTTCACTTTTTATCGAGTTAAAGGGACTTATGCATGAGCGACGGCTCAAGCAATTAATTTATAATTTTTTCAATTCTAGTCATGCTTGCCGGGGTGGGACGACGAAATCTATTTTATAAAATTAGATTTCTGTTCCGCTCCCTTTTATTATCTATAAAAAATTATGACATTAAAAAGACATAAAAATTTAATTTACATATTTATACAAAATAGGTTATAATTATTGCTGTTGCTTTTAAAGTGTTTATAAAAATATATACACACCTAAGGGGTGAACAAAATGGACGATTACAGTAAAGCACAAATTATTAAAGGAAGATTAAAATTCATTTTGATGTCAGTTTTGGGGATTATACTATTTTTGATTCCTGTAACTGTGACTGAAGATGGCGAAAAGCAAACGACTTTACCAGTGGCATTTTTAGCAGGCTTATTAAAAGATTTATTAGGTGATGCGATGCCATTAATCATTGTAATAATAATAACTATTTCAGGTGTTTTATCTATCATCTGTTCGACGGTATTAAAAAATAAATTGCAACCTGAAGGATTAATGAATAATGCATTTAATGTCAAATTTGTTTGGCTTATTTTAAGAATTTTAGCCGTTATTTTTGTCTGGATGACATATTTAAAAATGGGATCAAAAGCAGTTTATTCTGCTGATACTGGTGGTTTAGTGTTTGAAAGTTTATTACCAACGCTTGTATCTGTATTTTTCTTTGCTGCGCTTTTTTTACCTTTATTAATGGAGTATGGCTTATTGGAATTATTAGGACCTATTTTCAGACCAATCATGAGGCCATTATTCACATTACCAGGACGTTCGACAGTGGATAATTTAGCATCATTTATTGGTGATGGGACAGTTGGTGTTTTAATAACAAGTAGACAGTATGAAGGTGGTTTTTATTCTAGACGTGAAGCGACAGTTATAGCCACTACCTTCAGTGTAGTATCATTAACCTTTGCAATTGTAGTTGCAGAAACAGTACATATGCAAAATCATTTCTTTTATTTTTATTTATCAGTAATTGTATCATGTATTGTATGTGCTTTGATTTTACCTAGAATATGGCCGTTGAGTACGATTAAAGATGAATATTCAAAAGAAGTATCTGAGGAAATGCGTACTGAAAAGTTACCTGCAAATAAAACTGCTTTGAGACATGGTTTTGACATGGCTACTGAAACTGGAATCAAAGCACCAGGATTCAAATCGTTCTTTAAATCTGGTTTTAAAACAGTTATAGATATGTGGTTCGTTATATTACCAGTTGTGATGAGTGTTGGAACTTTAGCTACGCTCATTGCGACTTATACTCCAATATTTGGAATTATAGGTAAACCTTTTGTTCCTTATTTAGAGTTATTGCAAATTCCAGAAGCTGCACAAGCTTCAGAAACTGTCTTGATCGGTTTTGCTGACATGTTCTTGCCATCTATTTTAATTGAAGGCGTTGGAAATGACATAACATTGTTTGTCATTGGTGCTTTAAGTATTACGCAGTTGATTTATTTATCTGAAGTGGGTGGCGTGATTTTAGGATCTAAAATCCCAGTTAGTATTTTTAAATTATTTGTTATTTTCTTGATTAGAACAATCATTGCTTTACCGATTATTGCATTAATGGCCCATCTTTATTTTAATTAAATTAAACAAAATAAAACACACATAAACTCATATTTGAAATTATTTTAAAAGTGATTGACCTTTAAAACGTTTCTTATATGTGTAAATGTGTGTGTTTTATTTAATTAGTGAAGTTTTGTTAAAACAGTTGCTTTAACGATTTTATTTCCTAAAATAGGTGATGGTTCATCTTGTGAAGAAGTGTTTCTTTGGCTGTGCGCCTCTTTAAAAGCATCACTTTTTAGCCAACCATTAAAAGCTTCTTCATTTTCCCACCACGTATTAACATACATTTGGTCGTAATCTGTCTCGTCGTCTATTAACCATACTTCAATATGATGAAAGCCATCTAAATCTTGAATTTTTCCACCTTGTGTAAATTTCGGAGCTAGCTTTTCAGCAAACCCTTTCTTAACATCTATTCGATTAGTAACTACATACATATTTTCCACCTACTTTCATATTGATATTTTTAGTATAGCATTTAACTAAACTGTTATCTGATTGAAAACCATTATTTATTATTTCATGTGTTTGCATATAAAAAGAAGTGAAATCCTATTTTTCAGAATTTCACTTCTTTTTATAATCAATTAAATTCACTAAGTTTAACTTTTAGTGACTACTATTTTGTAATTTCATTATAAACTTTTTGATCATTTTGTGTGTAAATAATGTATTCATGGTTATCAGTATCGATGATAACACGATTAGTTTTTCCAAATGTAGAACCAATACGTGAAACTTTATCTCTATCTAATTTTGGAACTGCATGGATATTTTGATCTTGTGAAACATTTTTAATCTCGCTTGTTGGAATCTTAATATCAGCGACTCTCCATTGAATTCTTACTTCATTGTTATCTTTTTTTACTGTCATTGCCATATCGTGAACACATCCTTTAAATTATTTATAGCTATAGCATACAACAAAAAGTAATCGTTTTCAAGTGATTGTGTGATACTTTTGATTATTATGTCATACTATTTATCTTTCGCGAAAGTATGTTCGCATTATTGTGGATTTTATGGTAAAATTTAGCCGAGAAAAGGGGCAATGAACATGACAGGCAAAACTCACACATCATGCGGTTTGTTAGTAGGTGCATTAACTATAGAATACTATCAGACAGATTTATTTACATCGATAACAATAATGACACTTGCAGTTATATCAAGCTTATTACCTGATATTTGTCACACGCAGAGTAGAATTGGCAGGCGCTTCAAAGTATTAAGTTTTTTTGTTCGTATACTGTTTGGGCACAGGACATTCACACACTCGTTATTATTTATTTCTATAATTGGTATCCTTTTATATATTATTCAAACACCAGAGTATTATTTAGTTTCAATTATCCTTGGTTTGCTTTCACATGTTATACTAGATATGTTAACGCCTAGAGGTGTAAAGTTATTATATCCAATACCGTTAACGATTAAATTCCCCTTAGTTTTTAAAACAGGTGGCTTAGTAGACTTATCGTTAGCAGGCGCGCTTTCAATAGGTGCACTATACGTATTATTCAAACCATTCTTCAATCATTTCTTTTTAAATTTATGATGATTATGGTTGTGATTATATTTGTAATAATATAAAGTGCATATAGTGAAATTATATATTCCTATTAGATATAAGATATATTTTTTATCTATTTTGAATATAAAGGAGAGAGGACATGTTAGATAAGAAAGAGTTAGAAAAGTTTAACCAAGAACATCTAATAGAATTTGAAAAATTAATGAGTAATAATGAAAAAGAACAATTAGCTAGTCAAGTGGATCAATTAGATTTAACTTACATTCAAAATTTATATCGTGATTTGTATTTAAATAAACAAATAATAGATGACATATCTTCAGTAAATGAAGTGAAATACGATATCAAAGAAAATTTCTCTGAAGAAGAAATTAAACAATTTGAACATGTTGGCCTAGAAGCTATTAAAAAAGGAAGATTTGCAGTAGTTTTAATGGCAGGCGGACAAGGCACACGATTAGGATACAAAGGACCTAAGGGTGCATTTGAGATTGAAGATGTGAGCCTATTTGAATTACAAGCACGTCAATTACTAGAATTGAAAGAACAATCGGGTGTTTATGTAGATTGGTACATTATGACAAGTAAAATAAATGATAGTCAAACTCAGTTGTTTTTTGAAGAAAAAAATTATTTTGGATATGACAAGAACCACGTTCATTTCTTTATTCAAGATAATATCGTTGCATTATCTGAAGAAGGAAAACTTATTTTAGATGTAGATAGTTCTATTTTAGAAACGCCAAATGGTAACGGTGGTGTATTTAAATCACTGAAAAAAGCAGGCTATCTTGAAGATATGACTGAAAACGGTGTTGAATATATCTTTTTAAATAACATTGATAATGTTTTAGTGAAGGTGTTAGATTTGTTTTTTGCAGGATACACTTTCCAAAATAGTATGGATATTACGACGAAATCGATTCAACCTAAACACGGTGAGAGTGTTGGAAGGTTAGTTAAAAATGCTGATAAAGATACCGTGCTTGAATACTCTGAACTAGAAGCGGAAACTGCAAACCAATTAAATAATGCAAACATTGGTATACATATGTTTAAGTTACAATTTATTAACGCTGCTGTAGATAATAAATTGCCTTATCATTTAGCAGTAAAACAGCTTAAACAATTGGATGACGATTTTGGAATTATTGAAAAACCCGCTTTAAAATTTGAATTATTTTATTTTGATATTTTCCAATATGCAAATAGTTTTCTTACATTACAAGTGCCAAGAGAAGAAGAGTTTTCTCCGTTAAAGAATAAAGAAGGAAAAGATAGTGTAGAAACTGCTACAGCTGATTTAAAACGTTTAAATAGGATCTAAGAAAAGGTGATTACATTAATGACTAAACCATTAGAGGTTAAAAGTAATAAAGTCACTAAAACATTTAAAAATATCATACCATTAACATTTGGAGAAGAAATTGGTAATGCAGTATCACATGGCGTCGCTGCCTTTGTAACATTATGCGCTTTACCATATGCAGCGTTACAAAGTTATTTTGCGCATGGTATTTTAGGTTCTTTTAGTGTTTCTATCTATGTAATAAGTATTTTTTTAATGTTTTTATCTTCAACGGTATATCATACAATGCCTAATCATTCGTCGCACAAATTTATTCTTAGAATCATTGATCATAGCATGATTTATATTGCCATTGCCGGTACCTATACACCTGTATGTCTAGTGTTAGTAGGTGGTTGGATAGGTTGGACAGCAATGATAGTTTTATGGGGCATAACCATTTGGGGCATACTCTATAAATCATTGGCTAAACATGTAAATCATAAGCTTAGCTTAACGATGTACTTAGTGATGGGTTGGATTGGGATAATATTTTTACCTACAATTCTTTTCGATACGAGCTTGAAGTTTATGTTATTCATATTGTTGGGTGGCATAGCCTATACGATAGGTGCTTGGTTCTATGCACAAAAAGAGCGACCGTATTTTCACATGATTTGGCATTTATTTATTTTAATAGCTTCTGTGTTTCACTTTATAGCTATTTTATATTTTATGTAATGATCGAATAGATGGAACGTTTTAATGTAAAACATTATTAATTTATAAGATTAATGAGATTAAAGAAATACAGCTAATCAGGGAAGCGGGAGATAAATCAAAATGGTTCATTTGATTTTAATTCTCGCTTTCTTTTTAGTCATTTTTATAGGGCAAAAGAAGTAATTTACTGGAAACCTATTGAACTTAGGCACAAATAGTGATTTAGTAATGATTGATAATGAATGTTTCGTGTTAGGAGATTAAATATGAATATAAAAACATTTGGTGTTGTTGTTGCATTAATACTAATTATGTTTATGTCTGCAATTGAAACTTCAATCGTTTCATTAGCATTGCCAACTATAAAAGAAGATTTAAATGTGACTGGTTCAATATCACTGATATTTTCAGTTTACTTTATAGCAATTGTGATTGCTAATCCAATTGTAGGTGAATTATTGGATCGCACTAAAATTATATACATAACACTTTTGGGATTAGTATTTTTTACAATTGGAAGCTTTTTTTCAGGTATAAGTAGTACATTTGGTATTTTAATTATCTCGCGTTTTATTCAGGGATTGGGTGCAGGAATAATGATGGCTTTGAGCCAAATTGTACCAAAGCTTGCTTTTGCAATTCCTTTAAGATATAAAATTATGGGAATTGTAGGTAGTGTGTGGGGGATATCCAGTATTATAGGTCCGGTCTTAGGTGGCGGAATTTTAGAATTAGCTACTTGGCATTGGTTATTTTTCGTTAATATACCTATCGCTATCATCGCCATGTTATTGGTCATATTTACATTTCATTTTAAACATGAACAGACTACAACTTCACATAAATTAGATATGAAAGGACTTATGTTATTTTATCTGTTTGTTTTCTTTTTAATGTTTACAGTAATGAATAACAATCTGTGGTATTTAAATTGTCTTTCATTTATTATAGCAATTATTATGGGTATGATATTAATTAAAAATGAAAAGGGTGTAGCAGCTCCTTTCTTCCCTGTTAAAGAATTTAATAAAACTATCATACTCGTTTTTACTACAGATTTTTTATATGCAATGATACTGATGGGATATAATTTATATATGCCAATATATCTACAAGAAGAACTGGGTCTGTCTCCCTTGCAGAGTGGATTTGTTATTTTTCCAATTTCCTTTGCTTGGTTAGTGTTGAATTTTAATTTAAATAGGTTAGAAGCAAAAATGTCTAGAAAAGGTTTGTATATATTTGCTTTTACTCTTTTAACAATATGTGGCATTTTTATATTCGCAGGTACAAAAACACCGATATTTATAGCGTTTAGTTTATTGCTGGCTGGTGTTAGTTTTGGAACAGTATATACGAAAGACAGTGTAATAACTCAAGAAGAAACGTCACCTCAGAATATGAAACGCATGATGTCACTATATACATTAACGAAAAGTCTAGGTAATTCTATCGGCTCTACAATTATGGGAACAGTTTATGGTTTAACGGTTTCATTTATCCATTTACCGATACACAATGTGATTATACTTAGTCTTATCATCTTAATCATATTGTTTGTACTTTGGCAGAAACAATATAAACAAGATAATCACAAATGCAATTCTTAGAATAAAAATGAAAAGTCATATGTATTTTAATTATTAAGCAAGTATTGAAGTTTAGTGAATTTTAATACTTGCTTATTTGTATTTTGGTGTATGTTGTTATAATGGTAAAATAAGAAACAGTTTTTTTAATTAAGAATTAATGTAAAATAAACAGAAAATAAATTAGATGAAGGGGAGGACAGTAAGCAATGAAATATATAAAATATTTATTTACGACGCTTATTGTACTTTCGGTATTTATCATTTCAGGTGCTATATTTCTTGCATTCTTAGGATTTGGTTTATATGGATTAAGTCGTATCCTTATATTTTTTCATCTAGCATACTTTGGTTATAATAAAAGCTTTTATGATAACTTGATCTATTATGGTAGTTATATCGTATTGGGTTATTTTACATTGTTTATCATTGAAAATTTGATGGATTATTTTAGGAAAAAACTACCAGATAACCCTTATTTTCAAGGGATAACGTATCATTTAATAACATTTACTGTTACCACATTACTATTCTATTTTATAGTTCACATTCATTATGCATATATAGATATTGATTTTTGGGTAATTGTTGTAATTATGGGTATGTTATTTGTGTGTAAAGAAGTCTTTTATCCTGATAGCGAAAATCTTAATCAGAATAAATAGTCGATGATATAAGTGGTGAGAGGTGATTAAGTTTCCGTAGAATATTTGTCTAAAACAAATAGAAACATGATTGTTGCGGTTATGATTATCAGTGCTTTTATTGCTATATTAAATCAGACACTTTTAAATACAGCTTGCATTAATGCACTTCATAAAAGAGAGATTTCTCATGGAGCTGCAATAAGTAATTTTGGCCGTGTTACTGCGGGCTCCTTAGGCACTGCCTTGATGGTTACAGTTATGACAATAGGAACAAAGATATATACTCAGAATGCTAGAGGTATAGAAAATAAAGAACTATTACAACGACAAGCGATTGCTAATGGTGTGGAGTTCTCATTTATAGTTATTAGTGTATTCGTTGTTATTGGGTTTATCATAGCTTTGTTTATTAAGGAAAACAGGGATGTCAACGAATTTAACATGCGAAAGGTATAAAGAAAGTATAGAGGTTAGCTCCAGTTGTTAAGAATTAAAACAAACTGAGCTAACTTCTTTTGTATTACTAAGATTATATTTATACTAAATGTAAACTACTTAAAGCAAAATTAAGTGATGTTTGTTAGAATATTAATGGATATATTTATAAAATAGAGGGGGACGCTTTGTGTTAACGATAGAGCAAGTTAAAGAACTTGTTGGAGAACTTAAAGATCCAATTATTAATGTTCCTTTAAAGGAAACAGATGGAATCATAGAGGTAACAACAAAAGATGAGATAGAACATGTAAGTGTGAAAGTGGCAATGGCTCAGTTAGGAGGACAGCCTCAGTTAGATTTACAAATGGCTATTGTGGAAGTGCTAAAAGAAAATGGTGCGAATACTGTTGGGATAAGGTTTGAGGAGCTGCCGTCTGATGTTGTTGAACAATATAGAGGTAACAGTGATGACCAACCACAAACAATAGAAGGGCTATTATCAAAAGATAATCCTGTTGAATTTATAGCGATTGCTTCTGGAAAAGGGGGCGTTGGTAAATCCACTGTTGCTGTAAACTTAGCTGTTTCACTAGCAAGAGAAGGCAAAAAAGTTGGACTCGTAGATGCTGACATATATGGATTTAGTGTTCCAGATATGATGGGAATAGATAAAAAACCGGAAGTAGACGGCAAAGAAATTATACCGGTTGAAAGACATGGTGTTAAAGTAATCTCAATGGCATTTTTTGTTGAAGAAAACGCACCAGTTATATGGAGAGGACCTATGTTAGGTAAAATGTTAACTAACTTTTTTGTTGAAGTACGATGGGGAGATTTAGATTACCTGCTTTTAGATTTACCACCAGGTACTGGTGATGTTGCTTTAGATGTACATACGATGTTACCATCCAGTAAAGAAATCATTGTTTCTACACCTCATCCAACTGCAGCTTTTGTTGCAGCAAGAGCGGGAGCTATGGCTAAACATACAGAACATTCTATATTAGGTGTCATAGAAAACATGTCATATTTCGAAAGTAAAGAAACCGGAAATAAAGAGTATGTATTTGGTAAAGGTGGCGGAGAAAAATTAGCAGATGAGTTGCAAACTGAGCTTTTAGGTCAATTACCTTTAGAGCAACCATCATGGAATCCAAAAGATTTCGCACCATCCATTTACCAAGCAGAAGATCGACTAGGTAAAATATATCAATCAATGGCAAAACAAATCATCGACAAAACAAAAAAATAAGGTTTTTAGAAGCGTGAGTAGAAAATTAAAGTTTTCTACTCATTTTTTTCTCTTGCAATTTTTTGAATTGGTGTTAAAATGATTTCTTGTGACCAACAAATGTGTTGTTATATAGTTGTAAAAGTTTGCTACAAAAATTTATATAAACCATTGACTTTTTATAGTCAAATTGATAATATATAAAAGTCGTCAAAAACGGCAAAACATTATTTAAATAAATTTTTAAAAGTGTAAAAAATATACTTGAAAAAAAGGAAATAATATTTTAATATTATTAAAGTGATGTTAAGTGATTGTTAAATAAATTGATTTTTTGTTGACGAAACGTTAACGAAGATGATAAGATAGAAAAGCAATTATTTATCGAAAATGAACATTGAAAACTGA